>NZ_JBITJS010000001.1:0-347683 GCF_044460245.1 Streptomyces sp. NPDC050145
GGAGGCCCCGGTCCAGGTCAAGAAGCAGTCCAGGGCCGCGGCGCGGACCCGGGCGGGCGAGCTCCTGGAGCGGGTCGGTCTCGCGGACAAGGCGAAGAACTACCCCTCCCAGCTGTCCGGCGGTCAGCAGCAGCGCGTCGCGATCGCCCGGGCGCTGGCGATGGACCCCAAGCTGATGCTGTTCGACGAGCCGACCTCGGCCCTCGACCCGGAGCTGGTCGGTGACGTCCTCGACGTCATGCGCGACCTCGCCGAGTCCGGCATGACGATGATCGTCGTCACCCACGAGATGGGTTTCGCCCGCGAGGTCGGTGACAGCCTCGTCTTCATGGACGGCGGCGTCGTCGTCGAATCCGGCCACCCCCGCGACGTCCTGACCAACCCCCAACACGACCGCACCAAGTCCTTCCTCTCGAAGGTCCTCTAGTCTCCGGCCGAACGCAAAGAGGGGGCGCCCGGGGTCACATCCCGGACGCCCCCTTTTTTCGTTCTTCGTCCGCGGGCCGGTGGGGGCTGGTTGCGCAGCCGCCTACTGGACGAACGGCAAGAACAGATCCGCCGTCGCCTCCGCGTGGACCGTGAACTGATTTCGCGCCCGCACCGGATCGCCGCCCTCGATGGCCCCGACCAGCGCCCGATGCAGCTGGTCGGGCGTGCTGCGGGCCTCCACCCCGCCCGGATCCTCCGCCAGGAGCCGCGTGAGCTCGTCCTGGATGCCCTGCTCGGCCTCCATCAGCCGCCGGGAGCCGGAGAGTTCGGCGATGTGGAGGTGGAGCCCGGCGTCCAGGGTGCGATAGGCCTCCGGGTCGGCGACCGCCGAGTCCGTCGCGGCCTCGAGTTCGCGCAGCCGCGCGAGACCCGCCTCGGAGGCATGCCGCGCCGCCCGGGCGGAGGCCTCCCCGGACACCGCGATCCGCCACACCGTGAGCTCCTCGATGTCGGCCTGCGTGTACGGGTGCAGGGCGGTCAACTCCCGGATGCGGGTCAGGACTTCGGGGACCACGTACGTGCCCGCGCGGTGTCCGCGCCGGGTCTCGATCAGGCCGTCCTCCCGCAGCACCGCCATCGCGTGCCGCACCGTCATCACGGCCACCCCGAACATCTCGGCCAGGGCCTTCTCCGGCGGGAAACGGTCACCGCCGACGAGGATCCGCGCGCCGATCAGCTCGTTGAGCCGCCGCGCGACGGCCTCCGCCGCTCCCGCCGAACGCACCGGCGCGATGTGTTCTGTCCAGCCCTTGTCGTCCATGAAACCTATCCTCTAGATTTCGCATCTCCACCGCAAGTCGCGATCAGCAGGAGAGCCTATGAGCACGACCGAGCCCCCGGCACCGGCACCCCGCGTCGGGATACCCGTACGCCTGAGCGACGCCGCGGCGCCCGGCGCCGACCAGCGCGTTCTCGAGGCCAACCGCATCTTCGAGGACATCGTCGACCTGATCCGCGCCGCGGGCGCCGAGCCCGTTCTCCTGCGGCCGTCCGAGGACGGGAGCCCGCTCGACGACCGGCTCTCGGCCTGCCGCGGCTTCGTGGTGCCGGGTGGCGGCGACGTCGATCCGGCCCTGTTCGGAGCCGACCCGGACCATCCCGCGCTGTACGACGTCAATCCCGCGCAGGACCGGCTCGACACGGCCGTGATCCGGTACGCCCTGGACGGCCGGCTCCCGCTCCTCGGCATCTGCCGCGGCATGCAACTGCTCAACGTGATGCGCGGCGGCACCCTCCATCTCGACCTGGAGAAGACCTCCGTCGCACACGAGCCGGAACCCGGCCTCGACTGGGCCGTGCACGACGTCGCGCTGTCCGCCGGGAGCGCGGTGGCCGAGGTGTTCGGGCGCGAGCGGATGCCCGTGTCGTCCGGTCACCACCAGGCCGTCGACCGGATAGGCGACGGACTGCGGGTGTCGGCCCGCGCCGACGACGGCTGTGTGGAAGCCGTCGAGGCCGTCGAGTCCGGGGACGACGCCGCATGGACCGTCGGTGTCCAGTGGCACCCCGAGGCGTTCGTCCCCAGCGACGAGCTGCGACTGCCGTTGTTCCGCGCGCTGGTGGAGCAGGTGCGGGCCGAGCCGCGTACGGAGGTCCGGTCATGAAGGACGAGAACGGGACGGTGGCGCAGCGCACGGACGCGACCGGCGAGGCGGACCGGGTCGCGCCGCCGGCCGGCACCGCCACAGGGGGTGGCCCGGCGGTGCTGGCCCGGAGCCTGCGCAGCCGGCACATCACCATGATCAGCATCGGCGGTGCGGTCGGCGCGGGACTCTTCGTCGGCTCGGGTGTGAGCATCCAGCAGGCGGGCCCGGGCATCCTGATCGCGTACGCCGTCACGGCCGCCGTGGTCATCCTGATCATGCGCATGCTGGCCGAGATGTCGATGCCGCGACCGGACACCGGCGCCTTCGCCGTGTACGGCCGGCTGGCCTTCGGCCGTTGGGCCGGGTTCGCGAGCGGCTGGCTGTACTGGGTCGGCTGGCCCCTGGGGTTGTGCGTCGAGTCGATCGCGCTCGCCCAGATCGTCCACGGCTGGCTGCCGGCCCTGCCGGTCTGGCTCACGGCCCTGGCCATGGTCGCCGTCGTGAGCGCGGTCAACCTGACCTCCGTACGCGCCTACGGCGAGATGGAGTTCTGGGTCGTCTGGATCAAGGTCGCGGTGATCGCCCTGTTCATCGCGGTCGGCATCGTCGCGGTCGCCGGCCTGCTGCCGGGAACGCCCGCACCCGGAGCCGGGAACCTGGTGGACCACGGCGGCTTCCTGCCCATGGGGCTCAGCGGTGTCGTCATCGCCACCTCGGGCGCCATGTTCTCCTTCTCCGGCACCGAGATCGTGACCATCGCCGCGGGCGAGGCGCAGGACGCGGCGGACGCCATCCGCAAGAGCACCCGCACCATCCTGGTCCGCGTCACCGTGTTCTACCTCGGCTCGCTGTCCGTGGTCGTCCTGCTCCTGCCGTGGAACAGCGCGGCCGTCGGGGAGAGCCCGTTCGCCGCCACCCTCAGCCACCTCGGCCTGGACGGCGCGTCGACCCTCCTGAACATCGTGCTGTTCGCGGCCCTGCTGTCCACGATGAACTCCCAGCTCTACGCCAGCTCCAGGATGCTCTTCGCGCTGGCCCGGGACCATGACGCCCCGGCCTGCCTCGCGCGCGTCTCGCGGCGCGGGGTGCCGTACACGGCGATCCTGCTCACCGTCGCGGTCGCGGTGCTCTGTCTGCTGCTCCAGGTGTTCCATCCGACGACGGCCTTCACCCGGCTGGTGAACATCACCGGAGACACCGTCTACATCACCTGGATCGGCATCGCGGCCTCGCACTTGGTGCTCGGCCGCCACGACCGGACCGGCGGGCGCCGACCCGCGGCCGGCACCGGGGTCTGGCTCTTCCCGTGGCTCACCTGGGCGACCCTGCTCGCTCTCGTCGCGCTGTACGCGGTGATGATCTCCCTGCCGGAGGCGCGCGAGGACGCTGTACTGGCCCTGGGGTTCACCGTGGCCATCGCGCTCGCGGGCCTGTGGCTGCAACGGAGGCGGCCGGTGCCCGGTCAGCCGAGCGGGCTCCAGTCGAACCAGCCTCGGGAGGTCTCGTAGAGGGCCGTGGGCTCGTCGCACCCCTGGGTCGTCCAGATCTCGTGGGCGACGGCGTCCGCGCGCGCCGCACAGCCGTCCGCCAGCACCACCGAGAGCAGGATCACCGGCAACAGGAGTACGGGTACGACGCGTTGGCGGCGCACGCGGGACAGCACCAGGGCTGCCACGGCCAGGACGAGGCCGGTCAGCAGGAGCCATCGGTTCGTGGCGGCTTCGTGGGCGAGCCGCTCGGACAGGAGGTGGACGTCCGGGCACAGGATGTACGTCTCCGGCCCGTTGAAGAGTGACAGGCAGCGTTCCAGGACCGCGGCCAGCACGATGAACAGGCCGACGACCGGCAGCAGACTCGGATCTTTCTCCGTAGCCGTAGCCGAAGCTGTGGTGGTGGCCGGTTCCGGCTCGGGCGCTCTCCCCATCGGCCCCTGCTCCTCGATCAACTCGCTGAATATCCGGCCGAGTTTACGGGGGCGGGGCGCTAGCCTCACCGGCTATGAAGGAGCGCCGTCAGAAGAAGCTGTCCCGTCGCCTGTTCGAGGCGATCCTGTCCGGGGACGCCCCGAGCGTACGGGCCCTGTTGCGCGGGGGAGCGCACCCCGAGCGGCGGGACAGCGACGGGACGACCCCGCTGTATCTGGCGGCCGTGCAGGGCGAGGCCGAGGTGGCCCGGTTGCTGCTGCGGGCCGGCGCTCTCCCCGACACGGAGAGCGCCGGACTCGGCTCCGAGGGCACCCCGCTGTGCGCGGCCGCGTGCTGGGGACACAGCGACACCGTCCGCGTACTGCTGGCGCACGGCGCCGACCCCGACCTCCGCGAGGACCGGGGCACGGGCCTGGCCCCGTTGGACTGGGCGAACCACGGCCCGCACCCCGTCACGGCCGAGTTGCTCCGGGCGGCGTCTCAGGCTCCCTGACCGGGGCCGGAGGCTCAGCTCTCCAGAAGTGACATGGCCGCGTTGTGGCCCGGGATGCCGCTGACGCCGCCACCGCGGACGGCGCCCGCTCCGCACAGCAGGACGTTCGGGTGCGCGGTCTCCACGCCCCAGCGGCCGGTGCCCTCGGTGCCGTAGGGGAAGGACAGGTCGCGGTGGAAGATGTGGCCGGACGGCAGCCCCAGGTCCGCTTCGAGGTCCAGCGGGGTCTTGGCCTCGATGCACGGGCGGCCGTCGGCGTCGACCGCCAGGCAGTCCGCGATCGGCTCGTCCAGCACGGCGTCCAGCGAGGCCACCGTGGCGCGCAGGGCCGCCTCGCGCGCCGCGTCCTGGTCGCCGGCGAAGAGCCGGGCCGGCATGTGCAGGCCGAACAGGGTCAGGGTGTGGAACCCGCGGTCCACGAGGTCGGCGCCGAGGATCGACGGGTCGGTGAGGGAGTGGCAGTAGATCTCGGACGGGGCCGTCCCCGGGATGCGCCCCGCCGCGGCATCGCGGTAGGCGGCCTCCAGCTCGCTGTACGACTCGGCGATGTGGAACGTACCGGCGAAGGCGTCCCGGGGGTCCACGGCGCGGTCGCGCAGGCGCGGGAGGCGGCGCAGCAGCATGTTCACCTTCAACTGCGCGCCCTCGGGGGCGGGTTGGTTCGCATCGGGTGCGTCACCGAGGAGGCGGGCGAGGGTGGAGGGGGCGACGTTGGCCAGGACCGAACCGGCGGCGACGCGCCCCTCCGTCTCCGGAGACCGGTAGCGGACCTCCGCGCCGGTGTTGTCCGAGTCGATACCCAGGGCGTCGTGGCCGACGACGATCTCGGCCCCGGCCGCGCGGGCGGCGTCCGCGAGCGCGCCGGTGAGCGCGCCCATGCCGCCGACGGGGACGTCCCAGTCCCCGGTGCCGTTCCCGATCACGTGGTAGAGGAAGCAGCGGTTCTGCACCAGGGACTCGTCGTGGGCGTGCGTGAACGTGCCGATCAGTGCGTTGGTGAGCACGACGCCCCGCACCAGGTCGTTCTCGAACCGCGCCTCGATCGCCTCGCCCAGCGGACGCTCGAACAGCGCCTCCCAGGCCTCCTTGTCGTCGACGATCCGCTCCAGCTCGGCGCGGCTGGGCAGCGGCCCGGTCAGCGTCGGGAAGACCCGCCGCGCGACCCGCCCGGTCATCGCGTAGAACCGCTGCCAGGCCTCGAAGTCCCGGTCGGAGCCGGTGAGCCGGCGGAAGGACTCACGGGTCCGGGCCTCGTCGTTCTGCACGAGCAGCCCGGTCGGGCGCCCGTCCACGACGGCAGGGGTGTACGAGGAGATCCGGCGCTGCCGCGTCCGAAAGCGCAGTCCGAGATCCTCGACGATCCGGTGGGGCAGCAGGCTGACCAGGTACGAGTACCGGGAGAGCCGCGCGTCCAGGCCCTTGAACGCCTGGGCCGACACGGCGGCCCCGCCGACGTGGTCCTGGCGTTCGAGCACGAGGACGCTGCGCCCGGCGCGGGCGAGGTAGGCGGCGGCCACCAGGCCGTTGTGCCCACCGCCGACGATCACGACGTCGTACGAGGACCGGGCCGGACGGGAGGGGGCGGGGGAGGCGGAAGCGGAAGCGGCGGAGTGCACAAGGGCTCCAGAGGGTGAGGCGGAGTGGCAGGGGGACGCGCGCACACTCGCTCCCCGGGACACGGTTCCCCGGCCTGCGGAAAGGGAAGCAGGCCTGACGCACCCTGGAATCGCAGGGGAAAAGGGGAAACGGCCGCCGGAGAGCGAGCGGATCTACAGCCCGGTCTGCCAGTGCGGCTCAGGAATGACGGGGCACAGGACCGCGTACAGCCGCACCATCACCGATCCCGGTGCGGGCGTCATGTCGCGGCTCCGTCGCTTGGTCACCGGGATTTTCTAACACGGCGCCCAGGGCCGGGCAATACCGCGACCACGGACCGGACTTGCGCCTCCGCGATGCCGATGGGGCCCGGTCCGAGGGGCTCCCGGGCTGCGCGTCCCGCGTCTGCGGCGCACGCTGGAGGCAGGGCGCGGCGGTCCGCGGCACGCGTATCCGCGCGCCGGCGGGGCAGGCGGGTCTCTACCGACGATGCGAGGTCGACATGAGTTCTGAGGAAATCCACGAGCGCCTCCAGCACATGCGCGAGAAGGCCGAGAAGCTCCACGAATCGGCGGAACGGGCCAGTGACCCGAAGGAGCGCGAGCGCCTGGAGGAGAAGTCCCGCAAGCTCCGCTCCCGCACCGAGCAGGAGAGCGCCATGCGCAGCGGGGACATCTACCCCATGGAGTGAGACCCCCGAGGCCCATGGAGTGAGTCCCTGAGGCCTCAGATGACCCGAGGACTGGAGCAAGGGACGAAATTCACTCAGCGTCCGGTGACCCCTTCCCTGTGTGATGGGTACAACGACATAGTTGCGGCCGAACGGAAGTCATATTCCGTACTTCGGAAGTTCTTGCGCATCTGGAGAGTCGCACATGTCGAACACCGGTCCGTCCCCGGCCCGACGTATCGCGCGTTTCCTGCGGAAGTCACTGTTCGCCCAGGTCGCCGGAGCCCTCGTGCTCGGCGTCCTGGTCGGGCGTCTGTGGCCGCACGCGGGCACCGCTGTCCAACCCCTCGGCGACGGCTTCGTCCGTCTGATCAAGGCGATGATCTCGCCGCTCGTCTTCTGTGTGGTCGTCGCAGGCATCACCAAGGCGGGCGACCTGAAGGCCTTCGGCCGCATCGGCCTCAAGGCCCTCCTCTGGTTCGAGGCGGCCACCACGATCGCCCTCGTCGTGGGCCTCGTCGCCGGCAACGTCGTCCGCCCCGGCGCGGGCATGAACGTCGACCCGTCCACGCTCGACGCCTCCGCCGTCGACGACAAGACGGGCGGCGGATCCCTGCCGTCCACCAGCGAGTTCATCCTGCACTCGCTGCCCGACAGCGCCATCGGCGCCTTCGCCGAGAACTCGCTGCTGCAGGTGCTGGTCCTCGCCTGCCTGGTCGGCGCTGCGCTGCTCCACCTGGGCAGCACCCGCGTCCCCGCGATCCTCCCGGCCATCGAACAGGCCCAGGACGTCGTCTTCGCCATCGTCGGCTTCATCATGAAGCTCGCCCCGCTCGCCGTGTTCGGCGCGACCGCCCACCTGGTCGGCGAGTACGGCATCAGCGCGATGACGACCTACGGGAAGCTCATCGCCGTCTGCTACGGCGTCGCCCTCGCCTTCCTGATCCTCCTCGGCGTCGCGCTGAAGGCCCTCACCGGCGTCAGTCTCTGGAAGTTCGTCCGCTACACCCGCGAGGAGATGCTGCTCGCGCTCGGCACCGCCTCCAGCGAGTCCGTCATGCCGCGCATGATGCAGAAGCTGCGCCAGGCCGGCTGCCGCGAGGACGCGGTGGGACTCGTCCTGCCGACCGGCTACTCCTTCAACCTCGACGGCGCCTCCATCTACCTCTCCGTCGGCACCCTGTTCATCGCCCAGGCCGTCGGCGTCGACCTGACGCTCGGTCAACAGGTCACGGTGGTCCTGGTGTTGATGCTCACGAGCAAGGGCATGGCCGGCGTCCCCGGCTCGGCCTTCCTCGCCCTGTCGGCGACCGCCGCCGCGCTCGGGGTCATCCCGGCCGGAGCCGTGGCCCTGCTCCTGGGCGTCGACCGCATCATGGACTCCATGCGCGTCGCCACGAACCTGCTCGGCAACTGCGTCGCCGTCTTCGTGGTGTCGAAGTGGGAGGGCGTGTTCGACAAGGTCCGTATGACGAAGGTCCTCGGCGGCGAGATCCCGTTCGTCCCCGAGCAGGAGCGGGTCGGCGCCACGGCGCAGCCCGCCGACCCGAAGCAGATCTCGGGCTGACCGCCCCGTTCACGTGCGCGGGCCCGTCACCGACGGGTCCGCGCACGCCGCTTCCTGAGCGGCCATCACCTCGTCGCCGTGCTCGAAGGCCCACGCGCCGAAGGCGTCGATCGGCGCGAGCAGGGTCCGGCCCAGATCGGTGAGCCGGTACTCGACCCGGGGCGGCGCGCCCGGCAGCACCTCCCGCTCGACCAGCCCGTTGAACTGCAAGCGGCGCAGCGTCTCCGTGAGCACCTTGGAGCTGATGCCCCCGATCCGCTCCCGGAGCTCGACCGGCCGCACCGGCCCGTCCCGCAGCGCCCAGAGCAGCACCGCGTTCCAGGTGTTGGAGAGCAGGTCGAAGGCGAGGCGGGCCCGGCAGTCGGCGAGGAAGGCGTCGGTCGTCACGTACCAAATGGTGCCTGAGTCGGCTCCTAGCGTCGGGGTGAACGTGCGAAGCGGCACGGAACTTCGCAGCGGCACAGAACTGGGAGCACGAGATGAGAATCGGCGTACTGGGCACGGGCAACATGGCCGACGCGCTGGCCGGCCACTGGGCGCGGGCCGGACACGAGGTGACCATCGGCGGACGGGACCCGCGCAAGGCGGAGCGCCTCGCGGCACGCGTCGGAGGCGGCGCACGGGCGGCCGGCCTGCGCGAGGCGGCCGCGTCCGCCGAGGACGTGGTGCTCGCCGCACTCCCCTTCGGAGCGGGAACCGACGTCGTACGGGACCTGCGCGCGTCCCTCGACGGCAAGACACTGCTCGACTGCTCCAACCCGGTCGGCCCCGGCTTCCGCCTGCTGACGGAAGGAGCCCCCTGCGCCGCGCGGCAACTGGCCGCGGCGGCCCCCGGCGCCCACGTGGTCAAGGCGTTCAACCTCTGCCACGAGGACGTCTGGCGCATGCGGCCCCCGGTCTTCGACGGACGCCCCCTGTCCGTCCCGGTCTGCGGGGACGACGAGACATCCGTGGCCCGCGTGCACCAACTCGTACGGGACACCGGCTGCGCCCCCGTCACCGCCGGCGGCCTCGACCAGGCCGGTCTCCTCGAAGCGACCGCCGCCCTGTTCATCACCCTGTGGGTCGCAGAAGGCGCGGACGCCCAGGCGATCGCGCCTCCGCTCGCCTACGCGACCGGGCCCGCGCCGCGCGGCTGAGCGCTGGGTACCGTACCGCCATGAACAGCAAGCACGTGGCGTTCGACGAGCTCGACCGGAAGATCGTCGCGGCGCTCATCGCGAACGCCAGAACGAGTTTCGCGGAGATCGGCGCGGCCATCGGCCTGTCCGCCACGGCCGTCAAGCGGCGGGCCGACCGGCTGCGCGAGAACGACGTCATCACCGGATACACCGCCACGGTCCGGCCCGCCGCCCTCGGCTGGAGGACCGAGGCGTTCGTCGAGGTGTACTGCGACGGCGCGGCCCCGCCCAGGCGCCTCGCCGAGGTCGTCCGCAACCATCCCGAGATCACCTCCGCGATGACCGTCACCGGCGGCGCCGACGCGCTGCTGCACGTCAGGGCCACGGACGTGGGGCACTTCGAGGAGGTCCTGGAACGCATCAGGGCCGAACCGTTCATCCGGAAGACGATCAGTTACATGGTGCTCTCCCACCTGCTGCCGGACAGCGCGGAGGCCGGGGCCCGTGACGCGGCGCCCGACCTGACGCCCGAACCCGTCCTTGGTGACGCAGCGAACCTGCGCTGACCACGGGATACGCGCAGCATTCCTGCGGGGGCACGCATTCAAATGTCCTTGTCGAGCGCGACCACCGCTTTCTACCGTTGGAGGAGATCCCCGGTCGTCTCCCGCAGGAAGCGGAGGTACCCGTCTGTGCCCAGGCGCTATCTGGTGTGCGAACCCCGATACTTCGACGTTCGCTACGCCATCAACCCGTGGATGCGTGAGGACGCGCCGGTCGACACCGCGCTCGCCCTCGCGCAGTGGCAGAACCTGATCGAGGCCTACCGCGCCCACGGCCACACCGTCGAGACGGTGCAGCCGGTCCCGGACCTGCCCGACATGGTGTTCGCCGCGAACTCGGCGCTCGTCGTCGGCGGACGCGTCCTCGGCTCGAACTTCCACGCCGAGCAGCGGCGCCCGGAGTCCGTCGAGTACGCGACCTGGTTCAAGGCCGCCGGCTTCGACGTCCAGCGACCCGAGTCGGTCTGCGAGGGCGAGGGCGACCTCGTCCCCGTGGGCCGCTACGTCCTCGCGGGCACCGGCTTCCGCACGACCCGGGAGGCGCACGCCGAGGCGCAGGAGTTCTTCGGCGTCCCGTTCATCGGCCTGCGCCTGGTGGACCCGTACTTCTACCACCTGGACACCGCCCTGTTCGCCCTCAACGACCCCGAGGGCGACGGGAACATCGCGTACTACCCGGAGGCCTTCTCCGCCGGCAGCCGCGAGGTGCTCGCGCACCTGTTCCCCGACGCGATCCTCGCGACCCGCGACGACGCCATGGCCTTCGGCCTGAACTCGGTCTCCGACGGGCGCCACGTCTTCGTGGCCCCGCAGGCGACCGGCCTCGTCGACCGGCTCGCCGAGCGCGGTTACGTCCCCGTCCCCGTCGACCTGTCCGAGTTCCACAAGGCCGGCGGCGGCATCAAGTGCTGCACCCAGGAGATCCGTTCATGACCCTCGCCCCCGTCCAGGCCGCGCGTTCCTCCGCCGAGCTGATCAGCGCCGAGACGCCCGTGCTCGCGCACAACTACCACCCGCTGCCCGTGGTCGTCGCCCGCGCCGAGGGCACCTGGGTCGAGGACGTCGAGGGCCGCCGCTACCTCGACCTGCTCGCCGGCTACTCGGCCCTCAACTTCGGCCACCGCCACCCCGACCTGATCGACGCGGCCCACCGCCAGCTCGACCAGCTCACCCTGACCTCCCGCGCCTTCCACAACGACCGCCTCGCCGGCTTCGCCGAGGGCCTCGCCCGGCTGACCGGCCTCGACATGGTGCTCCCGATGAACACGGGCGCCGAAGCCGTCGAGAGCGCCGTCAAGGTCGCCCGCAAGTGGGCCTACGAGGTCAAGGGCGTCCCGGCGGACCGGGCGACGATCGTCGTGGCCGACGGCAACTTCCACGGCCGCACGACCACCATCGTCAGCTTCTCCACGGACGAGTCGGCCCGCGCCGGGTTCGGCCCCTTCACCCCGGGCTTCCGCGTCGTCCCGTACAACGACCTCGCGGCCCTCGAAGCGGCCGTCGACGAGACGACCGCCGCCGTCCTGCTCGAACCCATCCAGGGCGAGGCCGGCGTCGTCATCCCCGACGACGGCTACCTCACCGGCGTACGGGACCTCACCCGGCGGGCCGGCTGCCTGTTCATCGCCGACGAGATCCAGTCGGGGCTCGGCCGCACCGGCCGCACCCTCGCCGTCGACCACGAGGGCGTACGGCCCGACATGCTGCTCCTCGGCAAGGCGCTCGGCGGCGGCATCGTGCCGGTGTCGGCGGTCGTCGCCGGGCGGGACGTCCTCGGGGTGCTGCGGCCCGGTGAGCACGGCTCGACGTTCGGCGGGAACCCGCTGTCCGCCGCGGTCGGCTCCGCCGTCGTCGACCTGCTGGCCACCGGCGAGTTCCAGCGCCGGGCCACCGACCTCGGTGAGGTGCTGCGCAGCGGCCTCGAAGCCCTGACCGGCAAGGGCGTCACGGGCTTCCGGGCGCGCGGACTGTGGGCGGGCGTCGACATCGACCCGGCCCTCGGCACGGGCCGCCACGTGAGCGAACTCCTCATGGCGGAGGGCGTGCTGGTCAAGGACACCCACGGCTCGACGATCCGCATCGCCCCGCCGCTGACCATCACGCGTGAGGAGCTGGAATCGGCGCTGGACGCGCTGGGCCGGGTGCTCGGCTAGGGCGTGTGCGGGGCGGTGACCTGTTGATTCGGCTCTCCCGCCGTGGGGGCTGGTCGCGCAGTTCCCCGCGCCCCTGAAGGCATGCGCCGCGCGCAGCCTTCTCCGGCCGGCCGGGCGCGGGGCGCGTCGGACCGCCCCGCCCGCCCCGCGAGGTCCGCCCGCTCAGGCCTCCTCGCCGCTGGTCCGCTCGGTGTCGCCCCCGCGGCGGCGGAGCGCTCGCTCGGTGATGCCGGTGGAGAGTCTGCCGGTCGCCGAGCGGGCCCGGCCGAGGGTTTCCGTGCCGAGGCGTCGGGCGGCGTCCACGTTCTCGGCGCCCTTCTCCAGTGCCCGGTCCCGCACCTCCACGGCCGCCTCCTTCCAGCGCCGTGCCGCCAGTGACTCCGCATCGCGCTCGATGCCGAGCCGCCCGTGGAAGTCGACGACGGCGACCTCCACCTCGTTGCGCGCCTGCACCACGTCCCGGGACGTGGTCGGGTGCAGCAGCACCTTCGCGTTGGCCGTGCCGGCCGCCGCGTGCAGCCGGGCCATCAGCCGCTCGGTGCTCCGCGAGATGAGCTCCATCCGGTTCCGCCGGGCCGTGCGGACCCCGAGCCGGTGCCGGTCCAGTTCCTCCGGGGACGTGTCCATGACCCGGTCCAGCTCGAGGACGGCCAGCGCGTCCTGGAGGCGGAAGCAGTGCGCCAGCACGGCGATCCACTCGCGGACCCGGGGCTCGACCTCCTTGGACGCCTTCGCCAGGTCGCCGACCTTGGACGTGCGCTCCAGCTTCTCCGCGAGCGCGTCGAGCCGGCGCAACGCGTACACCTGGGTCTGCGCGATCGTCGCCGCCGTGGCCTGCACCTTCGACCACGTGACCTCGGAGACCCGGTCCACCTGCTCCCGGATCGCCATCGCCTCCTCGATCACGAGGTCCACGCCGCCCATGGCCGCCACCGCCGCGTCGTCCTGCGCGCGGAGCACGTCGTCGACCTTCTCGTCGATCACGGCGAGATAGTCGCTGATCTCGTCCATGGCCGTCTGCATCGCCAACTGCGCCATGAGCGCGGCCGCGTTGGCGAGCCGCGCCGGGTTCGCCCGCAGCGGCCCCACGCCGCCCTTCGCGAACTCGACGAACCCCTTGATCCGCCCGGAGTCCCCCTTCAGAACCCCCGTCTGCAGCCCCGACGCGGCGTTCTCCCGCAGCCCGTACTTCTCGATGGCCTGCGCCGACTCCTTCGTCAGCTTCACCCAACGCCCCGAGTCCGCGGCCAGGTCGGACCCGGCCTGCGCGACCCCGGCCGCGCTCCCGAGCGCCTCGCCGAGCCGTCGCCGCCCCAACTCCTTCGACGGCAGCCCCTCGGCGACGAGAAAACGCTCGACCGCGCTCGCGTCCCCGAGGACCGCGAGCCCCTCACCGTCACTGATCAGCTGAACT
Organism: Streptomyces sp. NPDC050145; assembly: GCF_044460245.1. Classification (NCBI taxonomy): domain Bacteria; kingdom Bacillati; phylum Actinomycetota; class Actinomycetes; order Kitasatosporales; family Streptomycetaceae; genus Streptomyces; species Streptomyces sp. NPDC050145. The sequence continues at coordinate 13,578 of NZ_JBITJS010000001.1, forward strand.
TCGTCCCGCATGTACGCCCCCTCGCGCCGCTCTCCCCGCCCGCCGTGACGGTACCGCGACGCGGGAGCCGTTCGCCGTCAGATCCGGCGGGCGCCCGCCGCGAGGCGCTCGGCCAGCGCGATCACCGCGTCCCGCAGTTCCCCGGGCCGCTCGATGACGAACGGGCGGTCCAGGCCGGCCAGGACGCCGGGGAGCCAGTCGAGGCGCCGGGCGCGGACTTCGACGCGGAACCAGCGCGCGGCCGGCTCGGGTCCGTCCGCCTCGGGCCGCCCGTACTCCGCCACGTGCGCGACGCTGACGGGCAGGCGCGCGCGGATCTGCTCGACCGTGCCGTGGATCCGCAGGACCACCTCGTGCTCGTACGCGGCCGAGGCGAAGCCCGACAGGACGCGCTGCGCCGGGTCGGGTCCGTCGGGCGGCGGGTCGAACGAGCCGGAGAGGGTGCGCGGGTCCGCGATGCGGTCGAGGCGGAACGTGCGGTCCTCGCCGAGGCCGTCGTCCCTGCCCGTGACGTACCAGCGGCCCGCGTGGGCGACGATCCCGTAGGCGTGCAGGGTCCGTTCGGTGCGCCGGCCCTCGCCGTCGGTGTAGCGGATCGAGAGCGGGCGGCGGTGGCGCACCGCGTCGGCGACGGACAGCAGGACCGAGGCGTCCGGAGTGTCGGGCTCGCCCGGCCGCCCGGTGAAGTGCAGCGCCTCCGTGAGCGCGTCGAGGCGGGCGGCGAGGTGCCGGGGCAGCACGCGCCGGATCTTCGCCGACGCCGTCTCGTTCGCCGTGCGCTGCGCCGTCGTCAGCCCCGCCCGGCGCCCGGCGAGCAGACCGAGCAGCACGGCCAGCGCCTCGTCGTCGCCGAACATGAGCGGCGGCAGCCGGTAGCCGGGGGAGAGCCGGTACCCGCCGTAGCGGCCGCGCACCGACTCCACCGGCACGTCCAGGTCGACCAGCTGGTCCACGTACCGCCGCACGGTGCGTCCCTCGACGCCGAGCCGCTCGGCGAGCTCGGACACGGTGCGCGTGCCGCCCGACTGCAGCAGTTCCAGCAGGGTCAGCACGCGGCCGGTGGGTCGGGACATGGACCCAAGCTAGCGCGAATAGCGGACCGATTCTGTCCCCTATCCCGCCTAGCCTGCGAAGCGTCCCGCCCGCACAGCCCAGGAGATTCCCATGGACTTCGTCTCGATCCGCATCATCACCGGCGACGTGGCACGCCTCGTCGCCTTCTACGAACGGGCCACCGGGGTGACGGCGACCTGGGCCACCGAGGACTTCGCCGAGCTCAGGACCCCGGCGGCCACCCTCGCGATCGCCGGCACCCGCACCGTCCCGCTGTTCGCCCCCGGCTCCGCGCGCCCGGCGGCGAACCACAGCGTGATCACCGAGTTCCGCGTCGACGACGTGGACCGTGTCTACGAGAACCTGACCGGTGTCGTCACCGACTTCGTCACGGAGCCCACGACCATGCCCTGGGGCAACCGGTCACTGCTGTTCCGCGACCCCGACGGCAACCTCGTCAACTTCTTCACGCCGCCTGCCCGCTGAGCGGTTCAGCGCAGCCCGGCGAACAGGTCGTCCTCGCGCTCGCCCGCGACGCGGCCGTCGTCGACCCGTACGAAGGTCTCCACGCCCATCAGCTCGCCGAACCTCTCCTTGCCCATCCGGAGGAAGAAGATGTTCTCGCCCTGGCTGGCGTGGGCGGCCAGCGCGTCGAACTTCTGGCCGCTGAACGCGGTGGTGTCGACCCATGTGGTGATCTCGTCGTCCGGCAGACCGATCTTCGCCATCTCGGCGGCCTCGGCGGGGTCCGGCTCCGGCATGTCCTCGTGGAACTCGCGCATGATCTCCCCGAACCGGCCCATCATCGAGCGGGGCGCCGTCGTCCAGTACACCTTCGGCGACAGGTCGGTCAGCTCCAGCGCCGCCATCGTGATGCGGTGGGCCTGGATGTGGTCGGGGTGACCGTAGAAGCCGTTCTCGTCGTACGTGACGACGACGTCGGGCCGGTAGTGGCGCATCAGCTCGGCGAGGCGGGCGGCGCCGACCTCGACGGGGGTCTTCCAGAAGGAGTTGGGGGCGTCGTTGCTCGGCCAGCCCATCATTCCGGAGTCGGCGTAGTCCAGCGTCTCCAGGTCGCTGACCTTGAGGACGTCACAGCTCGCCTGGAGTTCCTCACGGCGCATCAGGGCGACGGCGGCCGGATCGTGCCCGGGATCGCCGGGCTTGACGCCTCCGGGTCCGTCACCGCAGGCGCCGTCGGTACACGTCACCAGAACCGTGCGGATGCCCTCCGCCGCGTACCGCGCGAGAACCCCTCCCGTTCCGGTGGCCTCGTCGTCGGGGTGGGCGTGCACGGCCATGAACGTCAGGGGTCGGTCGGTCATGAGAAGTCCTCCAGCGGAAACATGTGGTCGTCCAAGTGGTGGCAACAGTGTCGGGTGTCCGGCCTGTTCCCCGCACGCAGACTCGACCTCGCCGGTCCGTCCCCCTCACCGAACCGTCCACCCCGCCCGGGCCTGACCTGCCGGTGTGACAGGACGATCGAGCACGGTGGTGCTGATGTGCGGTCTGCCCGGATCGGGCAAGTCCACGTACGCGAGGGAGCTGGTGCGGCGCGGTCATGTCCGGCTCTCGATCGACGAGGAGGTCTGGCGGCGGCTCGGAGGGCGCGACGCCGGGCTCGTGCTGGAGCCGGAGGCGTTCGCCGCGCTCAAGGAGGAGGTCCGCGGCGAGCAGCGCCGGGAACTGGTCGCCCTGATGGAGGCCGGGCGCGACGTGGTCGTCGACTACACCTTCTGGAGCCGCGCGGCCCGCGACGACTACAAGGCCCTGATCGAACAGCACGGTTGCCGCTGGGAGCTGGTCCACCTCAAGGCGGACCCGGAGACCCTGGCCCGTCGCCTCGCGGCGCGCAACAGCCAGGCGGGCGCCGATTCCGTCACCGTGGACGAGGCGCTCTTCCGCAGTTACGTGGCGAAGTTCGAGGAACCGAGCGGTGAGGGCGAGGAGTTGGTCGTGCAGACCTCTCCCTGACCAGTAGGCTCGTTCCGCAACACGACGCGAAGGGGAGTTCGGTGGCGCGGGTTGCGGTCATGGGCGGCGGGATCAGTGGGCTGGGTACAGCCCTCATGCTGGGGCGGCGGGGCCATCCGGTCACGTTGTTCGAACAGGACGTGCGGCAGGCCGGGGACGACCCGGACGAGGACTTCTTCCACTGGGACCGGCCCCGCGTCCCGCAGGCCGATCAGCCCCACTCCCTGCTCGCCCCCGTACGCACCGTGCTGCGCGCCGAGGCCCCGGACGTCTACGAGGACCTGCTGGCGCGCGGGGCCCGGGAGTACCACGACTTCGACTGGTTCGACGAGCATCCGCCGCGCCGCGAAGGCGACGAGGACCTGGTCACCCTGCGCACCCGCCGCATCGTGCTGGAGGCCGCACTGGCGGCGGCCGTGCGCCGCGAGCCCGGCGTCGACGTGCGGCCGGGCGTCAGGGTGAGCGGACTCGTCTTCCGGGAAGGCCGCCCCGCCCGGGTCACGGGCGTGCGTGTGGGGGACGAGGTGCATGCGGCGGACCTCGTCGTCGACGCCTCCGGGCGTCGCTCGCCGGTGCCGGCGTGGCTGACCGAGGCCGGCTGCCGTCCGCCCGCGGTCCAGAGCCACCGCGCCGGGATCGCGTACCTGTGCCGCTGGTACAGCCTGCGCGCCGACGGACCCCGTGACCCCGGTCGCGTGAAGACCGGCTCGGCCGCACCGTTCGCGCTCGGCGGCGTCTTCCCCTCCGACAACGGCACGTTCGCGGCGAGCCTGGTGCTCTCCACCAGCGATCCCAGCCGCGCCGCGCTCACCGACCCCGCCGTGTTCGAGGCCGTCGCCCGCCGGTTCCCGGCGATCGCCGCCTGGCTGGACCTGGACCCCGAGCCGCGCTCGGCCGTCCTGCCCATGGCGGGCCTGGACAACCGCTGGACCGCCCTGACCGACGCGGACGGACCCGTGGTCACGGGCCTGGTCAACGTCGGGGACAGCCTCATCCACACCAACCCCACCTTCGGGCACGGTGTGGCACTCGGACTGCGCGCCGCCCAGCACCTCGCCGCCCACGCCGACGAGATCGCCGAGGACCCGACCGGCTACCACGCGTGGGCGACCCAGACCCTGCGCCCGTGGTTCGACACACAAGTGAAATCCGACCGCGGCGACGAGGAACGCCTCGCCGTGGGCGCGCAGTCCACGGACCGTCGGGCCGCCGCCCGGGGCGCTAGCGCCTTCGACGACCCGGTCGTCATGCGGGCCCGGGCCCAGGTCCGCCACCTCCTGAAACACGCCGACGAGGCCTACGGGACCGAGGAGGTCGAGCGGCACATCACCGCCTGGCTGGACGCGCACCCGGAGTTCATGCCAGGGCACGACGGCCCGACCCGCGCCGAGTGGGACGGCCTCGTTCCCTGAGGGCGCCGCCTTCGTCGCGCGCCGGACGCGGGGTGCTCGGTCGACTCAGTCGAAGACGACCGTGCGGTTGCCGTGCAGCAGGACGCGGCTCTGGCAGTGCCAGTTCACCGCGCGGGCCAGGGCCAGGCGTTCCGCGTCACGCCCGACCCGTACGAGTTCGTCGGCGCTCTTGCGGTGGTCGACGCGGATCACCTCCTGCTCGATGATCGGACCCTCGTCCAGGTCCGCGGTCACGTAGTGGGCGGTGGCGCCGACCAGTTTGACGCCGCGCCGGTGGGCCTGGTGGTACGGCTTGGCACCGGCGAAGCTCGGCAGGAACGAGTGGTGGATGTTGATGGCCCGCCCCTCCAGGGCCTTGCACAGGTCGTCGGAGAGGATCTGCATGTAGCGGGCCAGGACGACGAGGTCGACGGCGTGCTCCTCGACCAGAGCCAGCAGCCGCGCCTCGGCCTCGGGCTTGGTGTCACGGGTGACGGGGACGTGCAGGAAGGGGACCCCGGCCTGCTCCACCTGGGCGCGCAGGTCGGGGTGGTTGGAGACGACGAGGGCGATGTCACCGTCGAGCGTTCCGCTGCGCCACCGGTACAGCAGGTCGGCGAGGCAGTGGTCGAACTTCGACACCATGACCAGCAGCCGCGGCGCGGCACCGGCGTCCCGCAGCCGCCACTCCATCGCGTAGGCCTCGGCGGTGGCGGCGAAGCGCTCCTGGAGGGCGTCGAGCGTCGTGTCGTCGGGGGCGCTGAAACTGGTGCGCAGGAAGACGACCCCGTTGTCCGTGTCGTCGAACTGCTGGTGCTCGGTGATGTCACAGCCCTGGCCGACGAGGAACGCCGTGACGGCGTGCACGATGCCGGGGCGCTCGGGGCAGTTCAGGGTCAGGATGTAGGGCTGGGGCACGGCCGGCTCACCTCTCCTCGGCGTACGCGACGGGCTCGGTGTCCTCCTGGTACTCGGCGCACGCGTCGGTCAGCCACGCGGCGAGGTACCCGGCGAAGGAGGACCGGACGAGCAGCCGGACCTCGCGCGGCCCCGCCGGACCCTGCTCGCGCACCACGAGCGTGACACCGGCCTGCGCCAGGAGGGTCGTGCGGCAGGAGCCCTCGGGTGCGCTGCGCGGAGCGAGGTCCAGGGCGCAGCCGTGCGCCAGGACGTCGGGGAGCAGCGCACCGGACAGGGCGAGCACGGTGCGCTGCGCGGAGGTGTCGGTGACGGTGGCGAACGCGTCGCCGATCGCGGCCCGCAGCCCCGCCACCAGCTCCCCGGCACGGTCGGGCTCCGCCACCAGCAGCCATTCGTCGGGCCCGAGCCACAGCGCCTCGACGCCGGCGCCGAGGCGTGCGGTGCCCGGGCCGGGCAGCGCGTACCCGAGGTGCCCCTCCACGGCCCGGGCCGCGGGGGTGCCCGGCTCGACGCGCAGGGTGAGCTGGGTGAGGAAGGGCAGCTCGCGGACGCTCAGTCCGGGCGGCAGGGACGGGTTCCACCCTGCGAGCGGGCTGATGCGGACCGGGCGTGCTGAGGTGTCAGCCGTCACGGCGGGCCCCTTCCTTGTCGTGGAGCACGGGTTCGGCGACGGTCACCGCGACGGTGCGGCCGTCCAGCGGGACGTAGAGGGTCTCGCCGATGCGCTCGGTGCCGGAGCGCAGCAGCGCGAGCGCGAAGGTGCGCCGGAGGGCGTCGCTGCGGTAGCTGGAGGTGACGTGGCCCAGCATCGGCACCGGAGGTGCGGGCACCGTCTCGGTGGCGATGATCTGCGCGCCCTCGGGGAGCAGGGTGTGCTCGTCGGCGGGCAGCAGCGCGACGAGCTGCTTGCGGTCGGTCCGCCGGTTCTCGGCCCGGTCGAAGGAGCGCTTGCCGACGAAGTCCTTCTTCTTCTTGGAGATCACCCAGCTCATGCCGAGGTCCTGCGGCGTGACCGTGCCGTCGGTGTCCTGCCCGATGATCGGGTACGCCTTCTCGGCCCGCAGCACGTGCATGGTCTCCGTGCCGTACGGGGTGATGCCGAGGGGCTGCCCGGCGTCGTACAGCGCCTGCCAGACCGTCGTGGCGTACCAGGCGGGCACGTTGACCTCGTAGGCGAGTTCGCCGGAGAAGCTGATGCGGCACACCCGCGCCTCGACGCCCGCGATGACGGTGTCGCGCCAACTCATGAAGGGGAACGCCTCGTTGGAAACGTCCAGGCCGTCGCGGGCCACGGTGGCGAGGACGTCGCGCGAGCGCGGGCCGACCAGGGGGATCGTGGCCCAGTGCTCGGTGACCGAGGTGAGGTGGACGCGCAGCTCCGGCCACTCCGTCTGGAGCCATTCCTCCATCCACTCCAGGACCTTGGCCGCGTTGCCGGTCGTGGTCGTGACGAGGAACTCGCTCTCGGAGACTCGGATGACGGTGCCGTCGTCCAGCGCCATGCCGTCGACGCCGCACATCACGCCGTACCGGATCCGGCCGGGCTTCAGATTGCTCATCAGGTTCGTGTAGAGCCGGTCGAGGAGGATCCCCGCGTCGGGACCTTGCACGCTGATCTTGCCGAGCGTGGAGCCGTCCATCATGGCGACGCCGGTGCGGGCGGCGCGGCACTCGCGCAGCACGGCCTCGTCCATGTCCTCGCCCGGGAGCGGGTAGTACCAGGGCCGCTTCCACTGGCCGACGTCCTCGAACAGGGCGCCGTGGTCCACATGCCAGGCGTGCAGCGCGGTCACCCGGACCGGGTCGAAGAGCTCGCCCCGGTTGCGCCCGGCGAACGCCGCGAACGCGACCGGCTGCACCGGGGGCCGGAAGCTGGTGGTGCCGAGCGCGGCCACACTCGTGCCGAGGGCCTCGGCGACGATGCCGGACGTGAGGATGCCCGAGGTGCGGCCCTGGTCGTGGGCGGTGCCGATGGTCGTGTAGCGCTTGACGTGCTCGACCGAGCGCAGCCCCGCGCCCGTCGCCCGGAACACGTCGCTGACCAGCGCGTCCCGCTGGAGGTCGACGAACTGCGCGGACCCGTCGGCCCCCTCCTGCGGGCTCGGCACCCGCCACAACTCCAGGGCGGGGTGCGGCAGTTCGACGGCCGCCGCGGGCACTCCGATGGGCGGGACGGCGATGCCGAGCGCGTCCAGGGCCGCGGCCGTCGCGGCGATCCCGTCGGCCAGGCACTCGCCGAGTGTGCGCAGTCCGTCGGCGGCTCCCGCCGTCCGCACGGTGGGCAGGGCGGCGGCGGGCACGAACGTGGAGAGGCCCGCGTCGTGGCGGAGCTTGCCGCGGGCCTGGCTGAACAGCGCCACCGACGGGTTCCAGCCGCCGGAGACCAGCAGCACGTCGCAGTCGATGCCGCGCCGGTGCGCGACCGCCCCGTCCCGCTCGGCCACGTGGACGCGCGAGATGCGGGCGATGCCGCTGGTCCCGGTCACGACGTGCCCGGCGTGCACGGGGATGCCGCGCTCTGCGCAGGCGGCCGCGAGCCGCTCGGGGACGGCCGCGCGGGCCTCGATCACCGCCGCCACCTCGACGCCGGCGTCGGCCAGATCGAGCGCCGCGTCGTACGCGCTGTCGTTCGTGGTGAACACGGTGACCCGACGGCCGACCAGCACGCCGTACCGGTGCAGATAGGTGCGGGCCGCGGAGGCCAGCATGATGCCGGGACGGTCGTTGTCGTCGAAGGCGACGGGGCGCTCGGTGGCGCCGGTCGCGTGCACGACCTGCCGGGCACGGATCCGCCACACGCGCTGGCGGGCCTTGCCGGCCGGGGCGGCCGCGCCGAGATGGTCGGTGCGCTTCTCCAGGGCCAGCACGAGGTTGTCGTCGTAGTGGCCGATCGCGGTGGTGCGGGTCAGGAGCGTCACGTCCGGGTCGGCCGCCAGGCGGGCCGTCGCGGCGTCCACCCACTCCTGGGCCGGGCGGCCGTCGATCGTCTCCCGGGTGCCGAGCAGGCTGCCGCCGAACTCCGGGGCGCTGTCCAGGAGGACGACCCGGACGCCGGTGCCGGTCGCGGCGAGCGCGGCGGCGAGCCCGGCCGGTCCGGCGCCGACGATCAGCAGCTCCGCGTGCAGGTGCTTGGTGTCGTAGTGCGCCGGGTCGGGTGTGGTGGCCAGCCGGCCCTGACCGCCGAGACCCCGGGCGGCCAGGCCCTCGTACAGCTCGACGGTGGTGGCGGTGAGCATGGGCTCGGGGAACGGCGCCTCGATCTGCACCAGCGCGTTGGGCTCCTCGACGCCGGCGGCCATGATGCCGCGCGGGCGGCCGTACTTGATGCCGGTCGCCACGTGGTGGACGCCGTGGGCCAGGAGCGCGGAGGCGAGGGTGTCGCCCGGGTGTCCGGTGTAGGCCGTGCCGTCGAACGTGAAGGAGAGGGAGGTGGAGCGGTCGATGCGGCCGTATGCCGTGCCCGTCCGGAACTCGGTGCTCATGCGGTGGCCTCCTGGTCCTCGCGCGGCGTCGCGGCGAGCGGGCTCGGGGAGCCGGTGGCGTACACCGACAGGAACTCGTAACTCACCGTGTCGCGCACGGCGTTGAACCAGCGGCGGCACCCGGCGGTGTGCGCCCAGCGCTCCGCGAAGGGGCCCTTCGGGTTGTCGCGGAAGAACACGTACCCGGCCCACTCCTCGTCGTCGAGTGCGAAGGGGTCCTCGGGGTGGGCGACATGGGCCTGGCCGCCGTAGTGGAACTCGGTCTCCTCGCGCGGTCCGCACCAGGGACAGGGGATGAGCTGCATGGCTGTCTCCTCGGAAGGTCTCAGTGCGCGACGGCGGCGGCGCCGTGCTCGTCGACGAGGGCGCCTGTCGTGAACCGGTCGAGCGTGAAGGGCGCGTTCGTGGGGTGCGGCTCGCCGGTGGCGATCGTGTGGGCGTAGGCCCAGCCGACCCCCGTCGTCGCCTTGAAACCGCCCGTGCCCCAGCCGCAGTTGAGGTACAGGTCCTCGACGGGCGTGAGGCCGACGATGGGGGAGGCGTCGGGCGTCGTGTCGACGATGCCGCCCCAGGTGCGCAGCATGTGGGCGCGCGCGAACACGGGGAACAGCTCCAGGGCGGCCGCCATCTGCCGTTCGATGATGTGGAAGGCGCCGCGCTGCCCGTACCCGTTGTAGCTGTCGATGCCGGCGCCCATCACGAGCTCGCCCTTGTGTGCCTGGGAGACGTACACGTGCACCGCGTTGGACATCACGACGGTGGGGTGCACGGGTTCGAGGAGCTCGGAGACCAGCGCCTGGAGCGGGTGGCTCTGCAGCGGGAGGCGCAGGCCGACCATGGCGGCGAGCACCGAGGTGTGTCCCGCGGCGGCGAGCGCGACCTTCCCGGCGGCGATCCGGCCGCGCGTGGTGTTCACCCCGGTGACCCGGCCGCCGCTCACGTCGATGCCGGTGACCTCGCAGTTCTGGATGAGGTCGATGCCGTACGCGTCCGCGCGCCGGGCGAAGCCCCAGGCCACGTAGTCGTGCTTGGCGATGCCCGCGCGCGGCTGGTAGGTCGCGCCGTGCACGGGATAGCGCACGTCGGGGCTGATGTTGACGATCGGGCAGACCTTCGCGACCTCGTTCGGCTCCAGCCACTCGGCGTCGATGCCGTTGAGCTGGTTCGCGTACACGCGCCGCTTGCTGTCGCGCACGTCCTGGAGGTTGTGTGCGAGGTTGAGGACGCCGCGCTGGCTGAACAGGATCGGGTAGTCGAGATCCTCCTCCAGCGTCTCCCACAGCTTGAGCGAGTGCTCGTAGATGCCCGAGCTCTCGTCCCACAGGTAGTTGGAGCGGATGATCGTGGTGTTGCGGGCCATGTTCCCGCCCGCCAGCCACCCCTTCTCCAGGACCGCGATGTTCGTGATGCCGTGGTTCTTGGCGAGGTAGTAGGCGGTGGCCAGCCCGTGCCCGCCGCCGCCGACGATCACCACGTCGTACGAGGGCTTCGGGTCGGCGTTGCGCCACAGGAATTCGGGGTGGTCGGGCAGGACGTCGCCGGGGGTCATGAGGACTCCTTGAAAGCCAGCATGCGACACACTGATATATCAGAGACGCGAGAACGCTAACCAGCGTGGGCGCGGGCCGTCAATGGTGCGTGGGCAGCTGTCCGCGGACTGATATATCAAGAGGGTTCTGCGTTACAGTCGTCCCCCCGTCCCCCCGGAAGCGGGGCACACCGAGGGAGATTCGCATGGCCTCCGGAGCCGTGGCGCAGGAGCAGCCGCACGGTCCGACGCTCGCCGAGCAGGCGTACCGGACGATCACCGACCGACTGGTCACCCTGGAGATCCGCCCCGGCGCGCCGGTCCACGACGGCCGTCTCGCCGAGGAGCTGGGCCTCGGCCGGACCCCCGTGCGCGAGGCCCTGAAGCGCCTGGAGACCGAGCGGCTCATCGTCTCCTACCCGCGCCGCGGCACCTTCGCCACCGAGGTCCAGATCGCCGACCTGAGCCACATCTCCGAGGTGCGCCAGCAGCTCGAACCGCTGGCGGCGTCGATCGCCGCGCGCCGCGCCACCGCCGCCGACCGCGAACGGCTGGGCGGGTACCTCACCCGCCTCGAGTCCGCCTCGGGGGAGTCCGGCGGCGAGACCGAGCTGCTGCGGCTCGACATGGCCGTGCACCGCGCCGTCTACGCGGTCACGCACAACCCGTACCTCGAGGCCACGCTCATCGGCTACGACAACCTCGCCACCCGCATCTGGTGCCTGTTCATCGACCGCCTCGAAGGCCTCGACCAGCATGTGCACGAGCACGAGCAGATGCTCCAGGCGGTCATCGAGGGGGACGCGGCGAAGGCGTCCGTGCTCGCGGCGGAGCACGTCGACAACTTCGAGCGGGCGATCCGGGCGCTGATCTGAGGGCTGCCGGGAGGCCGGTCACTTCCGGCGTCGCCAGAACAGCCACAGCCGGGCCGCCAGGAGCCCGAGGACGACCACGCCGAAGAGGACGCGCAGCCACGGAGGCACCGCGCCGGCGTCGGGCAGGTAGGCGAGACACCTCATCGGTCGGGCCTCCGCTCGTGCATCCCAGGCCTCCGCTCCGTGTCCTCGTCCCTCCCGGTTAGCCTCCCACCAACGCCCGGACCAGGCGCCGCACGGCGGGCCGCGGGTCGGGCGCACCGGGCCAGGTCGTCAGCAGCAGATGGTGGGCCGCACCGACGATCGCGAGGGCCGCGGAGTCCGGATCGACGGTGCCCGCCACCCGGCCGACGCCCTGTTCGGCCTTCAGGTAGGCGGTGACGGCCTCCTGGATCGTCGTGTAGCCGGGCGCCCCGGCCTCCAGCGCCTCGCGGACCAGGAGCGCGGCGGCGGGGCGGGTCATGACCAGGCCCGAGATGCCGGGACCACCGGCGTCGAACAGCGCGAGGGCGACAGCCTCCAGGTTCCCGGCCGGCGTACCCTCCCCGACGAGCGTCGGCAGTTCCCGCGCCCGCGCCGCCGTCCGGGCGAAACGGTCGAGGCAGAGCTCGGCCACGAACGCGTCGAACCCCGCGAAGTGCGTGTGCAGCAGGCCCTTCGCGCAGCCCGCCTCCGTCGTGACCGCCCGACTGGTGAGCGCGCCCGGCCCCTGACTCTCCACGACGCGCTCCGCCGCCGCGAACAGCCGCTCGCGCACGTCCGGTGTCGCCACTCCACGCGGTGACATGGCCCTCTTCTCCGCTCCGCCCCTGCCGCCCCGCGCTGTCGGCGTGGGGCGTCCTGACTCCCGAGCGTAGCCGTGATTGTCAGTTTGGGCATCTGCCCATACTGTTTGGGCACACGCCCATTCTCGGTAGCTCACCACAGGAGGCACCCGTGCGCGACATCGTCAACGCCGAGCAGGCACAGGCATGGAACGGCCCGGAAGGCGTCCACTGGGCCCGGCACCAGGACCGCTGGAACGCCGTGAACGGAGGCTTCGACGAGCCACTCCTCGACGCCGCCCGCATCGCCGCCGACGGCCGCACCCTCGACGTGGGCTGCGGCGCCGGCCGCACCACGCGCCTTGCCGCGCTCCGGGCGCCCCAGGGGCACGCACTCGGCCTCGACCTCTCCGCGCCGATGCTGGCCGAGGCCCGGGCGAGCGCCGAGCGGGAAGGCGCGACCAACGTCCGCTTCACGCAGGGCGACGCGCAGACCTACCCCTTCGAGCCCGGCTCGTTCGACACCGCGATCAGCCGCTACGGCGTGATGTTCTTCGCCGACCCCGTGGCCGCCTTCGCCAACGTCGCCCGGGCGCTGCGGCCCGGCGGACGCCTCGCCTTCGTCGTCCCCGCCGACGCCGCGCTCAACGAGTGGGTGACCGCGATGGCGACCCTGCGCGACCTCCTGCCCGTCGGCGACTTCGGACGCCCGGGGCAGCCCGGCATGTTCTCCCTCGCCGCACCCGACCGGGTCCGCGACATCCTCACGTCCGCCGGATTCACCGGGATCACCCTCACCAGGACGGAGGCGTACGGGATCTGGGGTCACGGGGCCGAGGACGCGGCGGAGTTCCTGCTGGGGACCGGCCCCGGCCGCCACCTCATGGAACAGGCCGACGCCGATGCCCGGGAGGCCGCGCGACGCACCCTCACGGACCATCTGCGCGGCCACGAGGCGATGGACGGCACGGTGCGGCTGCGCAGCACGTCGTGGCTGGTCGGCGCCGATGTCAGGGGCGATGTCAGTGCCGGATGACATCCTGCGGGCATGAGCGGTGGGGATGCTTTCGAGGCTTTCGACTGGCAAGAGTTCCTGGGGCGTTGGCAGGCGGAGTGGGTTCCGCGCGCGGACGACGAGGACGACGCGGACGGCGAGGAGTTCGGGGGAGAGGGAGCGTGCGGGCCGCGCAAGCCCGCCGCGGACGAGGCGGCGATCGCCGCGGCCGAGAGGCGGCTGGGCCGCCGACTGCCGCCCTCCTACCGGGAGTTCCTCGCCGTCAGCGACGGCTGGCACGTCGACCAGACGGCCGCGGTCTACTGGCTCGGCGGCGTCGCGGACATCGACTGGTTCCAGGACCCCTACCAGCTGGCCCCGTTGTACGAGGGGAACCTCGGCGACGACCCGCGCGAGGAGGACGTGCTGCTCGCCGGCATGTGGCGCAGGGCGCTCCGGCTGGAGACGGACTCCGACATGTCGCACGCGCTCCTCGACCCGGGTGACATCGGCCCGGACGGCGAGTGGGCGCTCTACGTGCACAGAGGCTGGGGGCACGAACCGCCGGATCGGTACCCGTCGTTCCGCGCCTACATGGAGGCCGCGTACGCCGGCTTCCACAGCGACCGGACAGAACGGCCCGACTTCGAGAACGCGACGACCCGTGCCCTGGACGCGCAGGTGGACCAGGCGCTGGAGCTGGTGCTGAGCGGCCGCCACGAGGAGGCGGTGCCGCTCCTGGAGAAGGCCCAGTCCTTCGGGCGCCCCCGGAGCAGACAACTGCTCAACCAGGTGCAGAATTTCCGGGCGCCCGGCAGTTCCCGGGACTACGGCTTCCTGGTGGCCGACCCGAGCCATCTTCCGGAGCTGCTGCCCCTGGCCGCGATGGCACCGGCCCGTGGTGAATGGCGGCTGGGCGGGGACGACCACTGGCTCGGGATGATGGTCGCCCGCGGGGTCGCCCGGGACACCGGTGAAGCTCTGCTGAGCGCACTGCGCGACGGCACGCATCGCTACGCCCCGCCCGGCGCCTGGGGCCGGGCCGTCGCCGAGGCCCGGGAGGCCGCCTACCGGGGCGCGACCGACACCGCGTGGCGACTGCTCAGAGAGGCGCTTCCCCGCTGGGAGGCGCCCGGCACGTCGCTGATCGCCCCGATCGGCCTGCTCGCCGACCCGGTCCTGGGCCCGCTGGTCACCCCGGAGCGCGGCCGGGAGATCCTCGCGACCCCTCGGGCGGGACGGACGGGCCCCGCCCCGCAGCCGGTGCCGGACCTCGACCCGGCGGGCCTGGCGTGGCTGACGGAGCCCGCGCGGAACCGGGGGCCGCGCGACGGATACCGCGGTGTCTGGGTCCAGGGCGCCGACCCCGCAGACCTGCCCGCTCTGATCGGAGAAGAGGGCGCCCGGCTGAGCGCGCCCGTGGGTTCGCTGGAAGCATCCCGGCGGGCACCGCGGCCGCACGAGCGGGACGGCGTGGAGCTGTGGGAGGACCGGGCCGCCGTCGCCGTGGGCTCCACCGAGGAAGGGTGGGCCTTCGCCTTCGACGGCCACTGCGACCGGCGCCTGGGCGCGAGGTTCCGATCGCCCGCCCCGGCCGCCTCCGTGTCCGGCCGCGCCGTGACGGTGTGGCGCGACCCGCGGAACCGGTTCGAGGACGAGCATCCGTCCGCGTTCCACCTCTCGGTGGCCGAACGGGGCGAGGAGCTCTACGCGTTCACCGTGCGCGGTGCGGAGATCGAGTGCTCCGGCGCGATACCCGACGCTCTGGACCCCGTGCGTCTGTGCCGCCCCGAGGAGCCGGAGCTCGACCGTGAACGGCGCGTACTCGAAGCCCTGCACGCCGAGTTGGGGCTCTCGCTGCCCCGGTTCGCGCTGACGAAGGGCCGGTTGCCCACCTTCACCACCTGCTCGTGGACCCGGGCCCCGCGCGGGGGAGAGGGATTCACGTACGCCTACATCGGCACCGGGAGACCGCGGCGCTGAACGCGGTCCGGCGGCGCCGGAGGGCAGGGCCGTGCCCTCCGGCGCCCCGCACCGCGCGGTGGCATCCTGGACGTGTGGCTCCGCCCGGTCCCGAGCGAGGTGACCGTCATGATCGATCTGGCAGCGCGGCTGTCCGGGCCGCCGGTGTCCGGCGGGTCGCCGCCGTGGCCCGGCTACGAGTACGCCAAGGGGTGGGGTGTCTTCGGGCTGCCCTTCGACTCCGGGCACGTCCTCGCCCTGCGGGTCTTCCCGGAGAGCTCCTTCGGCCCGTACCGGACCGTGTGGCACGGCACCCCCGACGGCCGGTGGTCCATCCACGTCGACGGGCCGCGCCCCGACACCGCCTGCCCGAGGTACTACGGCCTGGCCTGTGAGCACACCGGCCGGGCCGAGATCCACCTCGCGTGGACGGGCCCGGCCTCGTTGCGCGTGACGATGGACGCGCCCGCCCTCGAGTGGACCCTCACCGCCCGCTCCACCCCGGTGCTCACCGCGCTGAACGCCGTCAGCGCGGCCCTGCCCCTCGCGAGCTGGCGCCCGCGCGCCCTGGTGCGCTGCCGGGAGGAGCTGGCACGGGCGCTCGGGCTCGGCCGCTTGCAGATGAGCGGGACGATGCCGAGCGGGCACCAAGGCACCCTCATGCCCGGGCGCATGTACTACGTCGACGAGGCCCGCGCCGTCCTCGACGGCACGGACCTCGGCCGCCCCGCCCGCCTGGACCACAACCCCCGCATCGGCGACGTCCCTCTGCCGGCGCGCGGCATCCTGGCGATCGGTGAGGCCGCCTGGCGGATCAAGGAGGAGGGCGCCGTCAGCGCACCGCCGTGATCACCTCCCCGGCCGCGCGTGCCCCTTCGGTCGCACCGCCCTCCATGAAGCCCTGGAAGTCGTACGAGCAGTGCTCGCCGCCGATGTGGACGCGGCCCTGGGCCACACCCTCGTAGCCCGCGTACCGGTGGAGGTAGCCGACGGGCCAGTACGAGTAGGCGCCCAGGGCGTACGGGTTCTTGTGCCAGGCGGAGAGCTGGGCCTTGCCGGTCCAGGCCGCCCGCGTGCCGGGGAACACCTGGTCGATCCGGGTCAGGTGACGGGCAGCCAGATCGCGGACGTACGGGTCGTCCTCGAACGCGAACGGGGTGGACGGGGCGAGGGACGCGGCGAGGGAGCCGCCGCCGTACTGGATGAGGATGCCGCCCGTGCCCGGCTGGACCTTGGTGGTGTCCCAGGTCTGCTGGAAGTCGGCGTCCGTGAAGCAGTCCCCGGCCGAGACACCCGGCCAGGCGCCCGTGCCCCGCCAAGGGCGGCTGCCGAACTGGAGGTTGAGCTTGGTGCAGTGGCCCATGCGGGCGTCCCGGAGCAGATTCGTCATACGGCTGTCGAAGCCGGCCCGGGACAGGTCGAGCCGCTGGAGCACGGGCAGGGGCACGCACAGGATCGTGTGGTCGGCGGTGACGGTGCGGGTCGTGCCGGAGTCGGTGAAGGTGAGGGTCTGGGTGCCGTTCGTGTTCGCCGCGACCGCCGTCAGGGACCAGCCGTGCCGGACCGTCCCGTCGGGCAGGGCGGCGGCGATGGCGTGCGGCAACTGATCGTTGCCGCCGACGACGTGGTAGCGCTCGTTGGACAGCCCCCAGATGTTGAAGTTGCCGGGATTGGTCTGATAGCCCATCAGGAGGACGAGGGCCAGGGCGGATTGGTCGACCGTGTCGGCGCCGTACTCGACGTTGTACGCGACGTCGAACCAGCGCCCGAGCGGCGACGTGTGGCCGCCGGGCACGCGGGAGTCGATCCACTCGTACAGCGACATGTTGTCCAGGGCCGTCCCGGTCGGCGTGGTCTGGTTCCAGAACACCTCGCCCGAGTTCTGCAGGTCCTGGTGCAGGGCCTGGTAGACCGCCTTGAAGTCCTCGTCGGCCTGCGCGCGGGGGTAGTACGCGCCGTTGAACCAGAGGATCTCCTCGGCACCGTTCGGCCCGCCGCCGAGGAAGTCCTCCAGCGGCAGGTTGAAGCGGCGGCACAGTTCCTGCATCTTCTTGTGGCTGGTGTCGATCAGCTCGCCGCCGATCTCGGACGTCTGCCCGTACGCCCAGTGCGCGCGCTGCGAGTACATCCGGCCGCCGACCCGGTCCGGGTGCGCCTCGTACACGGTGCAGCCCAGGCCCGCGTCCTGGAGGGTGAGGGCGGCGGTCAGGCCCGCGATGCCCGCGCCGACGACGGCGATCCGGGGAGCGCCGGCGGGCGAGGCCGCTCTCGCTCTCGGGGCGGGGAGCGCGGCCGCGGCCACGCCGGTGGCCGCGGCGGCCTTGAGGACGGTACGGCGGGTGGCGTTCCGCTCGCGGAACTCGTTGACGGGGACGCGCAGTTGGGCGGCGGCGTGGTGCTCGGCGGTGAGGTGGCGCAGGGCGTGCATCAGATGCGTACGAGCCATGGTGCGTACTCCCTCTCTCGACTGGCGGTGCCCGCTGGGTCCGCGTCGCTCACACGATCGCGGTCGTCCGCACCTCCTCCTCCCGCTCCTTGGCGTCCTCGAGCACGATGCGGCCGATCACCTCGTAGCGGTCCGGACGCCGGGACCGGAGGTACAGACCGAGGCCCAGGCCGCCGCAGAAGACGAGGCCGACGATCCACGGGATCGCCTTGAAGAACAGGGAGTCGGCGGCCGAGCCCGCGGCCGTCTCCATGTTCAGGACCAGCAGCACCACGACCGCGATCATGCCGATACCGCCGAGGAGCGGGGCCAGGAAAGTACGGAACCAGTGCCGGTCCTCGGGATGGTTGCGCCGGAAGTAGCCGATCACCGCGAACGAGCAGAGCGTCTGCACGATGAGGATGGCCATCGTGCCGAGGATGGCGAGCAGCGTGTAGAGGTGCAGGTAAGGGTCCTGGCCGGTGAGCCAGAAGGCGGCGACGATCGCCACCGCGATGACCGACTGGGTGAACGAGGCGAGGTACGGGGAGCCGTGCCGGTGGTGGGTGCGGCCCAGGGCGGGATGCAGGAAGCCCTCGCGGCCGATCGCGTAGAGATAGCGCGAGGCGCACTGGTGGAAGGCCATGCCGCACGCGAACGACCCGGTGATCAGCAGCCATTGGAACGCGTCGACGGCCCACGCCCCGATGAAGCTGTGCGCGGGGTTGAAGAACAGGTCCAGCGGGCTCGTGCTCGCGGACACCTTCACCGCTCCCGACAGGCCGTTGCCGGCGATCGTCATCCAGGACACGTAGATGTAGAAGACGCCGACGCCGACCACCGAGATCAGGGTGGCGCGCGGCACGACGCGCTTGGGGTCGCGGGACTCCTCGCCGTACATCGCCGTCGACTCGAAGCCGACCCACGACCAGAAGGCGAAGAACAGCCCGAGGCCCGCGGAGGTGCCCGTGAAGGCGTTCTTCGGATTGATGGGCTCGACCGGGATGCCGTCCGGGCCGCCGCCGTGGACGAGGACCGCCGTGGCGACCGCGAAGAGCACCGCGATCTCGGCGATGAGCATGACGCCGAGCGCCTTGGCCGTGAGGTTGATGTCGAAGAACGACAGGGCCGCGGTGACGAGGAGCATGGCCGCGGCGTAGACGATCCAGGGAACGTCCCAGCCGAGCTGGTCGTGGACCGTCGTCTGCGCGAAGTACGAGAACACGCCGACGATCGACGCCTCGAACACGACGTACGCCAGCACGGCGAGCATCCCGGACGCCATGCCGGCGATCCGGCCCAGGCCGTGCGAGATGTACCCGTAGAAGGCGCCCGCGGCGGTGATGCGCTTGGCCATGGCGACGTAGCCGACGGAGAACACCGTCAGGACGAGCGTCGCGAAGAGATACCCGGCGGGCGCTCCCGTGCCGTTGCCGAAGCCGACGGCGATGGGAAGGTTGCCGGTCATGGCGGTGATCGGTGCGGCCGTGGCGACGGCCATGAAGACCACCCCGACGAGCCCGACCGAGTTGGCTTTCAGCCGGTGGACCGGAGGATCCTGGTGTGCGCCGTTCGCCGCTGTTTCGGGCATTTTCATCCCTCTCTGGGGGCTGCCACTGCGAAATCCGTAGGTGAGAACGTGGTGCGCTTGCGGATGCGTCAGTGTGGCGGCGTGGTGAGCCGGGTCACAACGGACAGGGCGTCGTGCAATCCCCGCCGGGGCGCGACGAGTTGTCGGGGCCGCGCGCGTCGGGGCGCGGCGCGGGCGGCTGGGTGGAGAGTATGGGTGGGCGGCGGTGCCCCGCGGCGCCGCCACGCCCGCCGGTCCATCGCCCTGCCCAGGAGGCGTGATGCACACCTTCGCCTACGACGCCCTGCCCGGGCGGGTCGTGTTCGGCCCGGGCGCCGCCCGCCGGAACCTGACCGACGAGATCGACGCGTTCGGCGCACGCCGGATCCTGCTCGTCGCCGCAGGCTCCGCGACCGGACCGGCGCGTGAGCTGTGCGCCCCGTTCGCCGACCGGGTCATGGCCGCGTTCACCGAAGTCCGCCCGCACGTCCCCGCCGAGACCGCCGAGCGCGCCCGCGCGGCGGCCGTCGGCGCGGATCTGGTGCTGTGCGTGGGCGGCGGATCCACGACGGGCACCGCCAAGGCGGTCGCCCTGACCACCGGCCTGCCGATCGTGGCCGTGCCCACCACCTACGCGGGCTCCGAGGTCACCCCGGTGTGGGGCCTGACCCGGGGCACCCGCAAGACGACCGGCACGGACCCGCGCGTGCTGCCCCGCACCGTCGTCTACGACCCCGAGCTCACCCTGACCCTGCCGGCCGCACTGTCGGCGGCCAGCGGCCTCAACGCCGTGGCCCACTGCGTCGAGGCGTTCTGGGCTCCACGGCGCAACCCGGTGTCCAGTGCCGTCGCTGAGGACGGCATCCGGCACCTCGCGGCCGGGCTGCCTGGCGTCGCCGCCGACCCCGCCGACGCCGAAGCCCGTACGGCGCTGCTGCTGGGCGCCTACCTCGCCGGGTCGGCGTTCGCCGGCGCCGGTTCCGGCCTCCACCACAAGATCTGCCATGTGCTCGGCGGCGCCTTCGACCTGCCCCACGCGCAGACCCACGCGATCGTGCTCCCGCACGTGCTGGCGTTCAACGCCGCGGACGCTCCCGAGGCCGCGGCCCGCATCGCCGTCGCCCTCGGCAGGACCGATCCGGCCGCCGGACTCCACGACCTCGGCAGGCATCTAGGCGTCCCGTCCGGCCTGCGCGAACTCGGCCTGGCAGAGGGCGACTTGGCCACCGTCCTCGGCGACATCCTCGCCGTCGCGCCCGCCGACAATCCGCGCACCGTTACCGCGGACAACCTCGCCGGGCTGCTGCACGCGGCATGGGAAGGCGCGGCGCCGTCGAGGGGGACCGACGCATGAGCGGCGCGCACGAGAACGCCGCCGAACGGGAGCGGGCGATCACCGAAGAAGTACTCGCCGCCTTCAGTGCCACCCCCGACCCACGGCTGCGCGCGATCATGCGGAGCCTGATCGGGCACCTGCACGCCTTCGCCCGCGAGGTCCGGCTCACCGATCGGGAGTGGCAGACGGCGATCGCGTTCCTCACCCGCGCCGGCCACCTCACCGACGAGCGCCGCCAGGAGTTCATCCTCCTGTCCGACGTCCTCGGACTGTCCATGCTGACCGTCGCCCTCAACGCACCGGACACCCCCGGGGCGACCGAGGCGACGGTCCTCGGACCCTTCTTCGTCGACGACGCCCCCGAGATCCCGCTCGGCGGCGACCTCGCCCAGGGCGCGCCGGGCACCCCCTGCCACGTGTCGGGCCGGATCCGGTCCACGGACGGCAGTCCGGTCGGCGGAGCGCTGCTCGACGTCTGGGGAGCCGACGAGGACGGCCTGTACGACGTCCAGTACCCCGGCGAGCACTGTGCGGGACGCGGGCGCCTGCGCGCGGACCCGGACGGCGGCTTCCGGTTCTGGACCGTGCTGCCGACCCCGTACCCGATCCCGCACGACGGCCCGGCCGGCGACCTGCTCACCGCCTGCGGACGCGGCCCCATGCGCCCGGCCCACCTCCACTTCAAGGTCACCGCGCCCGGCCACCGCACCCTGATCACCCACCTCTTCGTGGCGGGCGACCCCCACCTGGACCGCGACGCGGTGTTCGGCGTCAGGGACAGCCTCGTCGTCGAGGCCGAACACCACGAGGGCGGCACGGCACCGGACGGCTCACAGCCGCGGGGCGCGTGGGCCAGCATGACCCACGACCTGGTCCTGGCACCGGACCACGGCTCCGCACCCGGTCGCTAGGGTCGTGCCTGTGACGCACCCCGTACCGGCCACCAGGACCGCCCCCGCCGCCTCGCCCGCGCGCCCCTCCACCCACCCCGCCGTGCCGGACGGTGTGCCCGGTGGGCCGCTGGAGGGGCTGGACCGGCGGATCGTCGCCGCGTTGCAGATCGACGGGCGGGCCTCTTGGCGGCGGATCGCGGCGGCGCTCGGTGAGCCGGAGCGGAAGGTGGCGCGGCGTGGGCTGCGGCTGCTGGAGAGCGGGGACGTCGCCGTGCGCGGGCTCGTCATGCGGGGCGAGACGGTGATTCTGCGGATGACCTGCCGGCCGGGCACGGTGCGGGACGCCGCCGTGGCCGCCGCGCGGCGGCCGGACTGCATCTTCTCGTACGCGCTGGCCGGGCCGGTCGACTGCGTGGCCGAACTGCAGTGCCCGCCGGGCCGGTTGGCACCGCTGATGCTGGACGAGGTGCCGGAGCTGCCGGGCCTGGTCTCGCAGAGCGTGTCCCCGGTGCTGCGGTACTTCCGCACGGTGCACGAGTGGTCGCCGGGGATCCTCGACGCGGACGAGGTGGAGGCGCTGGGCGGGCAGCCCAGGGACGTGGGGCAGCCGGTGGCGCCGAGCATCGAGATCGGGCCGGAGGAGCTGGCGATCCTGGGGGCGCTCGCCGAGGACGGGCGCAGCACGTACGAGGACCTGGCCGCCGTCGCCGGGGTGTCCGTGGCGACGGCGCGGCGCCGGGTGGAGGTGCTGACACGGGAGGGCGTCGTCAGCATCCGGGCCGCGGTCGAGCCCGCGCTGCTCGGCCTGCCGGTCGAGGCGCTGCTGTGGATCAAGGTCAGGCCCGACGAGGTCGAGAAGGTCGGCGAGCTGCTCGTCGAGTCGCCGCTCGTGCGGTACGCGGCCGTCGTGATGGGGGAGCACCAGCTCCTGGTCGACGTGACGCAGCCGTCGAAGACGGCGCTGCACGCGTTCCTGACCGCCTCCCCGTGGGTGCGGCACGTGGAGTCCGTGCAGTCCCATCTGGTCGTCGAGTCCTTCAAGCGCAGTGGCGTCGAGTTTCCCGGTATCGATCACCAGATCGCAGGTGGCGACTGAAACCGTCAGGCACGCTTGTCTGGCGTCTTAAAAATTCATCAGTCATCAAGCATTGACTGAAACAGTCATCGGCTCCAGTGTGGTGCACCACACGCGTCGTGCTCTCCGCTCCGTCCGCTGCCCTGCGGCGACGACGCTCCTCGTGCCTGCTGCCCAAGGAATGCCATGCCTGTTTCCCCCGGCCCTGTCGTATCCGGCTCTCCCGCGTCCGATCCCGCCGGCGAGGACATCTGCGCGCTCGACGCCGTGGACCTCGCGGCGCGGATCCGGCGCGGAGAACTCTCGGCCCGCGAGGTCGCCCAGGCCCACCTCGACCGCATCGAACGCCACAACCCGGCGGTCAACGCGATCGTCACCCTGGACGCCGAGGGCGCGCTGGCCGCCGCTGCCGCCGCCGACGCACGGCAGGCGCGCGGCGAGGAGCTGGGCCCGCTGCACGGCCTGCCCATCGCCTTCAAGGACACCCACAGCACCCGCGGCATGCGCACCACGCACGGCTCGCCCCTCTTCGCCGACCACGTCCCGCTCGAGGACGAGCTCCTCGTCCAGCGTATCCAGGACGCGGGCGCCATCCGCATCGGCAAGACGAACGTCCCCGAGTTCGCGGCCGGTTCGCACACCTTCAACCCCGTCTTCGGCGCCACCCGCAACCCCTACGACCTGACGCGCTCCGCGGGCGGCAGCAGCGGCGGCGCCGCGGCCGCGCTCGCCTCCGGGTTCCAGCCGCTCGCCGACGGCAGCGACATGGGCGGCTCCCTGCGCAACCCGGCCTCCTTCTGCAACGTCGTCGGCCTGCGCCCCACCCCCGGCCGCGTCCCCTCGCACCCCACCGGCAACCTCTGGGACACCATGGGCGTCGCCGGACCCATGGGCCGCACCGTCGCCGACACCGCCCTGCTGCTGTCCGTCATGGCCGGACCCGACCCCCGCGTCCCGATCTCCCTGGACGAGCCGGGCGCCGGATTCCGGGCTCCGCTCGCCCGCGACCTCACCGGGCTGCGCGTCGCGTACGCCCCCGACCTCGGCGGCCGGGTCCCCGTCGACCGCGACGTGCGCGAGGTCGTCGAGCGCCAGGCCCGGGTCTTCGAGGACCTCGGCTGCGAGGTCACCGAGGACTGCCCCGACCTGGACGGCGCCGAGGACGTGTTCCGCACTCTGCGCGCCCAGGAGTTCCACCACGGTCTCGGCGCGCTGCTCGACAGCGACCGTGACTCCCTCAAGGCCAGCCTCGTCTGGAACATCGAGGAGGGGCGGCGCCTGACCGGCGCCGACCTCATCCGCGCCCGTAACGGGCACGCCCGCATCCACCTCGCCGCCACCGCCTTCTTCCAGCGGTACGACGTGCTGATCGCCCCGGTCAGCCAGGTCACCCCCTTCGCCGTCGAGTCGGAGTACCCCACCGACATCGACGGGGAGCCGCAGCGCACCTACCTCGACTGGATGCGCTCGGCGTACTTCGTCACCGTCCTGGGCTCACCCGCCCTCTCCGTCCCCGCCGGCTTCACCCAGGCCGGGCTTCCCGTCGGCCTCCAGATCGTGGGCCCGCCCCGCGCCGAGAGGACCGTGCTCGAGACCGGTGCCGCCTACGAGGCCGCCACCGGGCACGGACGCCGCCGCCCCTCCCTCCCGTAGCCGTACGCCGTATGGAGCCCCGATGAGAAAACCGCACGTGCTCTGGGCCCTCGTGCCCGTGGTGGCTTTCCTCAGCACCCCCTTCCTGCCCTTCGTCAACGGCCCGCACCTCTGGCTGGGCATCCCCTCCGTCCTCGCCTGGTGCCTGTTCTGGACGGCCGGCACGACCGCGTCGCTCGCGGTCGTCGAACACTTCGCCCGACACCCGGACGAGGACGAGGACACCGATCCCGCCGACGCGAACGACCGTGCGGCGCACGACAGTTGTCAGGAGGCCGTCGCGTGAACACCACCATGGCCATCACCCTCGTCGGCATCGTCACCATCGCGATCGTCGGCATGAGCGGACGCAGGCCCGGCCGCGGCGAGTTCGGCGAATGGACCGTGGGGAAGCGGAAGTTCTCCACCTTCACCACCTGGTTCCTCCAGGCGGGCGAGTCCTTCACGACCTTCAGCTTCCTCGGCCTCGCGGGCATCGCCTTCGGCGGCGGCGTGGCCGCGGTCTTCGCCCTCTGCTACCTCTCGATCAACTTCATCCTCCAGTACTTCACCGCGCCCCGCATGCGTGAACTGGGCCGCAAGGGCGGCTATCTGACGCAGGCCGACTTCTTCGCCGACCGCTTCCGCAGCCCCCTGCTCGGCAAGGTCGTCGCCGTGGTCGGCGCCGTCTTCCTGCTGCCCTACCTCCAGCTCCAGATCACCGGTCTCGGCCTGATCGTGCAGCTCGCGACCGGCAGCCGCACCGGCGGCAACCTCAGCATGGTGCTCGCCACCGTGCTCACCGTCGGCTTCGTCCTGTGGTCCGGTATCCGCGGCATCGCCCGCGTCGCCTACCTCAAGGACGCCCTGATGATCATCGGGCTCGTGGTCCTCGTCGTCGGCGTGGCCCTGTCCGTGAACGGAGGCATCGGCGGCCTCTTCTCGACGGTCCGGGACAGTCACCCGAACCTCCTGACGTTCCATCAGGAAGGCTATGACACCACCTTCTTCGTGACGGCCGTCGTCATCTCCGGTCTGGGCGGCGGACTCGGCACCATGGCCCACCTGTGGCCGCCGGTGCTCGCCGCCGGCAGCGGCCGCGCCCTGCGCAAGAACGCGATCTGGCTGCCGCTCTACCAGATCGCCCTCGGCATCCCCGTCGTCGTCGGCTTCGCCGGGATCCTCCTGGTCGAGCGGGGCTCGGCGCCGAACGGCGTCGCCCTGACCCTCGCCGGGCAGACCCTGCCCGGCTGGCTCGTCGGCGTCGTCGCGGTCGCCGCCGCCTCGGCCGCGATGGTGCCGTCCGCCGCCATCGTCGTGGGCATCTCCAGCCTCCTGTCCCGCAACCTCCTCAGTGCCGGCAACGAGCGCGCGCAACTGCGCACCAACCACATCTGCGTGATCGTCGCCGCGACCCTCGCCCTCGTCCTCGGCCTGACCCGGCCCGGACTCCTGTCCGACCTGCTCCTGCTCACCTACGGCGGCCTCACCCAGCTCGCCCCGGCGATCGTCATGGGCCTCGCCAGGAAGGTCCGCCTGGACGCCGTGCCCGCACTGCTCGGCATCCTGACCGGCGTCGGCCTCCTGATCTGGCTCACCTTCGGGGGAGTGGACGTCGGCACCTTCGACACCGGACTCATCGCCCTCGTCCTGAACGTGGCGGTCACGGCCTTCGCCCAACTGGTGGTGCGCTCCCGGTCCGTCGCCCCGGTCCCGGCCGAGGCGAACTGAACGGCCGCCGGGCCGTGCGCGGTGTGGGGCCGCGCGCGACCCGGCGGCAGTCACTCCCGAGGCGTCGCCCGCGCCCATCCGCGCCGCTCGCCCTCGTCGATGAGGCGCCGCCCGGCCTCCCAGAGCGAGCCGGACGCGTCCCCGATCACCGCCTTGCGGGCCCGGACGTCGTCGGCGGTGACACCCGGGGTACGCCAAGTGCCGCCGCGGGCCATCCAGTTGAGCAGCAGCGGCTGCAGGCGGTCCATCGCTTGCGCCTCGATGTACGAGGAGGGCATCAGCCTCGCCGGCTCGCGACCCGGAGCAGGTCGGCTCCCTCGCCCCGCAGGGCGTGCAGGCCGGCGGTGCGGCCGGTCGAGAGGAGCAGCAGGGCCAGGGCGGGGCCCGCGATCTCCGGCCCGTCGCCGACCTCCCACTCGGTGTCCGTGGCCCGCAGTGTGAAGCCGGCCAGACGGCGCCCGGCGTGGAACGGCCAGCCCATCGACCAGACCCGGCGCAGGCCCTCGCGGCTGTGCTCGGCCGGTACGGGAATCCGCCGGTCGAGCGGGAGGGCGATGTCCTGGCTGTGGATGATCGCGTCGAACAGCGCGTTGCGCGTGTCCAGCACCTTCGCCGTCCGCCGCGTACCGGCGTGCTCCCGGATCGTGGCGACCAGGTCCGCCGGTGCGCGGCGGCCGTGCCGGCGGGCCAGCGCCGTGTTGATCCGGTCGGGGTCGAAGCGTGCGCGCGGGGCGGCCGCCAGCATGTCCCAGGTGGTGAGGGTGGGGACCAGGGCCAGGTGCCCGGCGACGTCCCGTACCCGCCAGCCCCGGCACAGCGATTCCCGCTCCCATTCGGCGGGGCTGAGGTCCTCCAGCAGATCCGCGATCCGCAGACGGGTGGCGCGGACCGCCGACCAGTACGGGGCCGAGTCGTCCATGACAGCCTCCAAAGGTCCGAACCTCGGACTATTTTAGTACGAGATTCGGACCTTCTGTAATGATGGCGACATGACGGACGACGAGGCCGGTGCCGCTTCCGGTGTCACTGACGAGGGCGAGCTCAATCTGGGCCTCCTGATGTTCATCCCGTACCGCTTCATGGAGTCGGCAGTGATGGACGCCCTGAAGGCGGCGGGGCACGACATCTCGCTCACGCAGGCCCGGGTCTTCCAGCGGATCGGCCCGGACGGCTCGCGCCTTGCCGAACTGGCCGCGGCGTCGCAGGTCAGCAAGCAGACCATCGGCTCGATCGTCGACCAGCTCGAACGCGCCGGGTACGTGCGACGCGTGCCCGACCCGCGCGACGCGCGCGCCCGACTGGTCACCCTCACCGACCAGGGTCACCATCTCGTCGAACTGAGCCTGCCCGTCGTCCGCGACATCCAGGACCAGTGGACGGCCCGCCTGGGCCCCACACGCACCCGGCAGCTGCGTCAGGCCCTGGAGGCGCTGCGCGAGATCAGCGACCCGCACCGCTGACGGCCGAGCCGCCCGGTCCGCTCGCGGGCGGTGTCACGGGCTGAGCCAGCTCTCCCGCGACCTCCTGCGCGGCCGCAGGATCTTGCGGCCGGTGACCAGGACGAGGGACGTGGCGGCGAGGGCGAACAGCACCACCGCCCAGATGACATGTGCCGTCGTGTCTCCGTGGGCGAGCGTCAGGACCCCTCCGGCGATCGTGCCCAGGGCCAGGCCGAGCGCGGGCGGCCAGCGGTCGGTCACCAGCCCCATGATCGCGACCACCACGGCAGGAATCCCCAGGACGAAGAACGCGAGCGACGCCACCCAGTGGTAGCTGGCGTCGACCAGGCAGCCACCGCGCGGTCCCCGCACGCAATTGCGCGGGAGTTCCACGGCGAACGGATCGATCCACGCGTCCACGGTTGCCCAGGCGATGGCGAACATGACGGCCGCACCGACGACGATCCACCACGGCTTCCGCCACGTGTCCTCGATGTCGCCGCCACCCGCCGGACCCTGACTGCTCATCCTGCTTCCCCCTTGCGCGAGCCGACCGTGACTATACGACGATCAACCCACGCACCCGCACGCCCGTGCGGTGCTCACTCGGAGTCCGAACGGCGCGGGTCGAGCGCCGTGTTCTCCTCGTGCTCCTCCGGCACGGGCAGCGGCTGGCGGCACGGCGTGGAGGTGTCGAGATCCGGGGCCCGCCCGCCGATGGCCCGTGCCCGGTCCCGGGCCTCCGCGAGTGTGGCGACGGAGGTGGCCAGAAGGCGGAAGGGTGCCGGGTCCCGGAACTCGACACAGACGACCGGCCTGCCGTGCCGGATGGCGACGAAGTCCGAACCACCCTCGTACGCGCGGGTGCCGATGCAACGCGTCCCGGCGGTCCAGCGGCCCTTGCCCGGGACCCCGCGCAAGGGGCGCCACCAGGAGGGTTCCACCGTCACCCGGCTCACCGAGCTGAGCGGAGCGCGCACGTCGCCCCTGCGTGCGGCTGCCCTCTCGCGCCAGGACAGGTGCACGACCACATCGTCACCATCGACGAACATCCGTGCCATCACTCGACTCCACCTCCATCGTCGCGCGGGAGGCCACGGATGTCACGGGAGGGGGACGCTAGCCGGGCAGTTCCGTGCGCTCCCACCACTCGTAGACCGGCAACGAACCCTCCGAGGTGTCCTGGCTGCGCGGGGTGGCCCTGAAATGCTCGTACCCGCCACGAAAGGCGATCTTGATGTCTTCCCCCGGAGTGGACACGGAGACGATCCGCTCGGTGAGATCGTCGGGCCCGCCTTCGAGAACTGCTTTGGTCGCATCGCTCATGGCCGCATCTTCGGTGCCGCCGAACACGACGCGCCCAAGACGCGCCGACAGCCCCGCCACCATTCACACGTGTGTCAGCTCTCGGCCACGGATCCGGCCCCGCACCGCGGACGACAACACATGTGCCCCGCAAGGGAATTGCCGTGCTGCCTACCACTGACCTCCGGCGACTACCGGCCCAGCCGCTCCGCCAGCCTCGTCGCGTTCATATGGGCGATCGCCTCGATGGAGATCATGGGGTTCACCCCCGACGAGGTGGGGAAGCAGGACGCGTCGGCGACCACGACATTGGGGACCTCCCAGGTCGCGCCGTCGGGGTCGGTGGCGCTGGTGTCCCGGGAGCCGCCCATGCGGGCCGTGCCCATGATGTGCAGCGCGGCGATCGCGCAACGGCCCGGCGCGTAACCGGCCTTGCGGCAGGCGGCGGTGAACTCCTCGTACGAGCCGCTGCGGCCCGGCTCGTACGAGGGGCCCGCCTGATGGGCGGACCGGATGCGGCGGGCTCCCGCGGCGGCCAGGATCCTGGTGGCCCCCTCGATCCCGGCGTGCAGGTGCGCCGTGTCGTACGCCGAGAGCCGGTAGTGCGGGACGGGCTCGCCGTCGCGCCCCACCTTGACGACCCCGCTGTCGCGGTCGCGGGTGATGACACCGATGCCCGCCGTGTGGCCGAGGTCCTTCAGGGCCGCGAGATGGGCCCCGGCGCCGCGCCAGTTCATGAATCCCTGGAGGGCGGCGGGGTTGCCCGGCCCGGTCTCGTAGATGACGCCGTGGCCGTGGCCGTCGAGGTCGCTGTGCTCGCGGGAGTACCGGGTCTGCATGCCGCCCTCCCAGGGGCGGATCTCCTCGTCGAAGACGCCCCACACGGCAGTGGCGGGGTGCAGGCGCAGATACCGCCCGATGTTCCGGTCGGTGAACCCCGAGCGGCGCAGCAGGGCGGGTGTCTGGACGGCGCCGGCCGCGACGACGACGGCGCGGGCCCGCACGGTGACGGAGTGGCCCGACGAGGTGACGGCGCGGACGGCGACCGCGCGGCCCTGCTTCACGTCGATCGTCCGGACGGCGGTGTCGACGACCAGACGCGCGCCCGCGGCCTCGGCGTCCGCCAGCCAGGTCTTCGTGACGGACTGCTTGGCACCGAGCCGGCAGCCGTACCCGCAGCGCCCGCAGTCGGTGCCCATGTCGCAGCCCACGACGTTGCGCGGCATCGCGTCGACGTGCCAGCCCAGCGCGCGCAGGCCCCGCTCCATCACGGCGTCCCGGGCCGACGCGGCGCTGTGGTCGCTGTTCACGGACAGCCGGTCGGTGACGGCGTCGAGCGCCCGCGTGTACTCCTTCTCCGCGAACTGTGGGGCGCCGAGGCCCGCCCATTCGGCCCGGATCTCGTCGGGCGTACGGAAAGAGGTCGTCCAGTTCACCACGGTGCCGCCGCCCAGGCAGGACCCCGCGACCAGGGAGATCTGGCCCTCGGCGGTGACCGCCGGGCCGCCCGCGTACAGCCGGGTGAGCCCTGAGTGTTCGCCGCCGTCGAAGTCCGCGTCGTCGAAGTACCCGCCACGCTCCAGCACGACCACGTCGAGCCCCGCTCCGGCGAGGACGGCCGCCGCGGTCCCGCCCCCGGCGCCGGAGCCGACCACGACGACATCGCAGTCGAGCGCCGTGTCGGCCGCCGGCGACAGCGGGGAGAGGCGGGGGAGCGGGGCGTCCGGCCGGGTGCCCAGGGGGCCGGGGTAGCCGATGGCCTCCCAGACGGGCGAGGTGCCGGTCGGGCCCGGGGCCAGCAGGTACGCCGAGGTCGCCAGGGAACGCAGGGCCTGGAACAGCACCCGTTTGCGCTCGGACGGCGCGTCGCCGAGGCGGAGCAGCAGCTCCTCGCGCGCGGTCGGCGTGAGATCCGAGAACCGGCGCCCGCCGGTCCCCAGGAACAGTCCGGTCAGCCTCGTGTTCCACAGGCCGAGCAAGGTGGAGAGCTGCTTGCGGTCGGCGGCGCGCGGCAGGGCGCGTACGAGGGACTCGGCGACGGGCACCGCGCCGAGCGCTCCGGCGGACGGGATCATCGCGCCGTCCCCCGGGGCGAAGGTGTCGCAGATCGCGGTGAGCGCCGCCCGTCGGCGGGAGTCGAGCTGCATGGGACCGTCCGTCCTCAGAGGTGGGTTCGGAGCGCAGGTGCTCAGGCGTTCCGTCGTGCCTGCTGCTCGTCCTGGGCGCGCAGCGTGTGTTTGACGACCTTGCCGCCCGCGTTGCGGGGCAGCCCGTCACCGACGACGAGGTCTTTGGGCATCTTGAACGACGCGATCCGCCCGTCGAGAAACTCGGTCAACTCTGCGAGAGACAGGGATGTTTGGGGTGCGAGGGTGGCGTACGCGACCGGCACCTGGCCCCAGCGCTCGTCGGGCCGGCCGATCACCGCGACCTCCAGCACCGAGGGATGCCCGGCGACGGCGTTCTCCAGCTCGGCGCAGTAGATGTTCTCGCCGCCGCTGATGATCATGTCCTTCTTCCGGTCGACCACCCACACGAAGCCCTCCTCGTCCATCCGGACCAGGTCGCCGGAGTGGAACCAGCCGCCCTCGAAGGCCTCCGCGGTCTCCTGCGGCTTCCGCCAGTACCCGCGCGTCACCGTCGGACCGCGGTAGACGATCTCGCCGACCTCGCCGACGGGTACGTCGTTCATCGCCTCGTCGACGATGCGGTACTGGAGGGTCGGGATCGGGCGGCCGACCGAGCCGAGCTTGCGCAGCGATTCCTTGCCCCGCAGGACGCAGGTGATCGGCGAGGTCTCGGTCTGGCCGAACACGGCCACGTTCAGGGCGTCCGGGAACGCCTCGCCCATGGCGCGCAGCGTCGCGTCACTCGCGGGCGCGGCGCCCCAGCTGATGACGCGCAGCTTCAGGTCCCGCTTGTCGATGTCGGGCTGGGCGCAGAGCAGGTCCCACTGCTGCGGCACGTTGAACACCACGGTCGCGCCCTCGCGTTCGTACGCGTCGAGCACGGCCTTCGGGTCGAACGCGCCGAGCGGGTGGATCACGACGGTGCCGCCGACCAGGATGTTCGCGACGATCGAGCCGAGGCCCGCGATGTGGAAGAAGGGCGCGGTCAGGAAGCCGACGTCAGAGTCGTCGAAGATCTCCATCGCCCGGATACAGGTGATCGCCTGCACCTGCATGTTGCGGTGCGACAGCAGCACGCCCTTCGGTCGCCCGGTCGTGCCCGAGGTGTACATGATCAGCGCCGAGGCGTCCTCGGCGACATCGGGCAGCTCCATCGGCTCGTGCGTGGCGAGGAAGTCCTCGTACGCCAACTCGCCTTCACCCGCGCCGTTTTCTCCGATGACGACGACGGTGCCGATGGGCGTCGCGGTCGGGACCGAGCGGAGCAGCGGCAGGAGCTGGGCGTCGACGACGACCGCGGACGGGGTGCAGTCGTCCAGGATGTACCCGAGTTCGAGCGGCGCGAGCCGGAAGCTGAGCGGGACGGCCATGGCCCCCAGGCTGTTCGCGGCCAACACGCTTTCCACGAACCACGGGTGATTGAGCGTCAGCAGCGCCACCCGGTCGCCCTCGCCGACGCCCCGGCCGGAGAGTGCGGCGGCCAGCCCCAGGGACCGGTGCGAGAGCTCGGCCCAGGTCGTGGTCGCTCCGAGGTGACGCAGGGCGGGCTTGTCGGGCCGCATGGCCGCGTGGGTGGCCGTCTGTGCCATCCAGTGGTGCCGGAAGGACCAGGCGGGAGCCGTATCGGTGGACATGCCACTCCTCGGGTTCCGGAAGGACGGGCGGGGCGGGGGCGGGGCCGGCGGAACGGGGTGGGGCGCGAGCGAGGGCCATTATGCCCGCGCGGGCACCGCCCAAGAAGCCCTTTGTTAATGGAAAATCACATGGGATGTGAACGGCGCGTCACGTGAGGACCGAGGCGTGGAGCGGGCTCCGTCCGTCCGGATCCGTGTGATTGACTGGTGCGCATGGCTCCGTCTCTACGACCTTCTCCCTGCCGGTGACCGCCGAGCCGATCGCGGCCGCGCGCCCGCGCAACCGCAAGCAGTTGATCGTCGGTGCGGCCGGCCGGGTGTTCAGCGAGCGCGGTTACCACGCGGCGTCCATGGAGGAGATCGCGGCCGCCGTGGGCATCACCGCCACGGCCCTCTACCGGCACTTCCCCAACAAGTACGCGCTGTTCGCCGCGTGCGCGAACGTCATGGCGGACCGGCTCGTCGCG
This sequence comes from Streptomyces sp. NPDC050145, assembly GCF_044460245.1. Classification (NCBI taxonomy): domain Bacteria; kingdom Bacillati; phylum Actinomycetota; class Actinomycetes; order Kitasatosporales; family Streptomycetaceae; genus Streptomyces; species Streptomyces sp. NPDC050145. The sequence goes on from NZ_JBITJS010000001.1 coordinate 46,158, forward strand.
ACCCTCGACGAGGTGCCGTCCGGCGCGGACCTCGCGGAGGTGCTCGGCGCCGTCACCCGGGTCGCGGTGGAGCATCGCACGTCCGGGGGGCTGTACCGCTGGGAGGCGCGCTACCTCGACGCGGAGGACCGGCGGCTGCTCAAGGGCAAGTTCGCGCGCGTCGTCGGTCGGGTGACGGAGTGCGTCCGGCGCGAACACCCGCGGCCCGGCGCGCAGGTGCGTGCCGTGGCGGCGCTCGGTGTGATCGGGTCCATCACCCAGCACCACAACTCGATCGCCAGGAGACGCCTGGAAGAGGTGCTGCTCGCCTCCGCCCTGCGCGTCGCCGCGACCACCCCCGCGCAGGCCGTCCGCGCCCCGCGTCCCGTCGGGCTGCCCGCACAGCCCGTGCCGCGCACGCGACGGGCGGAGATCCTGGCCGCGGCGGTCCCGCTGTTCGCCCGTGACGGGTTCGCCAAGGTCACCAACGGGCAGATCGCGCAGGCCGTGGGTCTTGCCCCGTCCGCGCTGTACCGGCACTACGCCACCAAGGTGGACATCCTGGTGGCCGCCTGTCTGCAGGCGGCGGGACTGCTTGCGCAGGCGGTGGACCGGAGTCTCGACGAGGTGACCGACCCGAGCGAGGCGGTGGTCGCGCTGGCGTCGGCGTACGTCGGCTACAGCTTCGAGCACACCGGGCTCATCAGCGTCGCGGAGGCCGAGGTCGCCGGACTGCCGGACGATCTGCGGCAGCCCCTGATCCTCGCGCAGCGCGAGCACATCGCGGTGTGGGAGCAGCAACTCCGGCTGGCACGGCCGGAGTTGGACGCGCGTCAGGCGAGGGTTCTGGTGCACGCCGGGTTCGGTGTGGTCGTCGAGGCGGGGCGCCGGCTGCGGTGGCAGGACAGCCCGGACCATCGCAGCCACATCACCACCCTGGTCGTCCGGGCGCTGGGCCTGTAGCGGATGCGGCAACTGTCGTGCTTCTGACGCCGGTTACGCCGGTTACGCCTGTTGGGCCTGTGGCGCCGCCCCGGGATCCGGGCGAGGGGCGGCGCCACAGGGGCACGGCTCAGGCGCCCGGCCTGTTGGTGGCCGGGAGCGTCACCGGGGTCTGCGTGGCCGAGGTGCCGTTGTTGAGGTAGAGCATCGCGATGCCGCGCAGGGCCTGGTCGAACAGATAGCCGCTGCCGGGCAGCACCCCCGACGTCCCCTCGCGGAAGGCGACGTACAGCGGCCACTCCACCTTGATCAGGGCGGCCTGAGCCCAGTCGCGGCGCAGCCCGAGCCAGTCGCACATCTCGTCGCCGAGCAGATAGCGCACGAACTCGTGGACGAAGCCGGTGGCGAGACCCAGCGTGGGCTGTGTGATGTAGCCCAGCAGCGTCTCGGCCAGGCTGGTTCCCTCGGTGGTGGGGCCCAGGTTCGGCCACAGCATCTGCTCCGCCTGCGCCAGCGCGTCGGGCCAGGTGGCGGGGATGAACTCCCGCCGCACGCCCAGCAGATGGAGCGCGACCTGCCACGCGTGCAGGTCCGCCTCCTGCTCCGCCGCGGACAGGCGGATGCCCCACTTGAGCAGGTTGCTGTGCGCGTACGTGGCCACCGAGTGGAAGGTGCGCAGGATGTCGCCGTTGCTGATCGGCTTCGGCTGGTCCGAGGTCTCCATGAAGCGTGCGGACGTCGGCAGCAGATTGCGCACCACCGAGTGCACCAGGCGGGTCTTGTTCGCCGTGACGACGAAGTGCCCCGTGGGCTGCCAGGCGGTCTCCGAGTTGAGGTCGTAGCCGAAGGTGAACGTCTTGGCCGCGCGTTCCTTCATGTCGGCGCCGCCCGCCGACCAGTAGACGGCCCTCGCCTCCCGGGGGATGACGGTGCTCATGATGCCGCTGCCCAGGCTCTGCGAGACGAACAGGTACGAGGCCAGACGCTTGTAGTAGCGCTCGGACGCGGCGAGCTTGGTCGTGTCCGCCCAGGACGGCAGCCCGTTGACCTGCTGAAGGTAGCTGGTGAGATAGCCCGGCATGCCCGCCGGCAGCGGGTCCGCGTTGTCGACCCAGGAGCGCCAGGCGGTGTTGACCGCCGGAATCACACCGTCGGCCAGGAGCCGCGCGGCCACCTCGTCCGGCTCGGGATCCCACACCTGGAACGGATCGGTGACCGTGTCGGTGCCGGCGAGCGAGCCGCGGGACGACCAGGCCCACGCCTCGGGCGCCGCGGCCACACTCGCGAGACCCAGTACGGCGCCCAGCGACAGCACACGTCGTCTGCTGATATTTCCCATTCACTTACCTACTTCCAAGTAGGTCGAAACTGCCCTCGACTCGCCTGCACTGATTGCGAGTTGACTGATCGGCAGGACTGCCCATGGGTGTGATTTCTGATTAACATAACGACGCGTGCCGGGGTCGGCAAGAGTCGACGCGTCAAGCGTCAGAATCAGGAGTGGTGACCGAATGACCCGTGTGATCTCCGCCCAGCGGTCCCTCTACGACGGCGAGCACGAGCTGCTGCGCGACACCGTCCGCGCCTTCGCCGACCAGCACGCCGCACCTCACGTGGAGCGGTGGCGGGCCGAGGGCAAGGTCGACCGGACGCTCTTCAAGGAGGCCGCCCGCGTGGGCGTCCTCGGCTTCAACATCCCCGAGGAGTACGGAGGCGGCGGCGTCACCGACTTCCGCTTCAACGCGGTGATCGGCGAGGAGTTCTCCCGCCACCCCGCGGCGGACGCGCTCGCGTGCGTGGGCCTCTCCAACGACATCGTCGTGCCCTACTTCACCGATCTGACCGACGACGAGCAGAAGGCCCGCTGGCTGCCCGGGATCGCCGCCGGGGACCTCGTCGTGGCCGTCGCGATGACCGAACCCGGCACCGGCAGCGACCTCGCCGGCATCGCCACCACCGCCGTCCGCGACGGCGACACGTTCGTGCTCAACGGAAGCAAGGTCTTCATCTCCAACGGCCAGAACGCCGACCTCGTCGTCACCGCCGTACGGACCGGCCCCGACCGGCACGGCGGGCTCAGCCTGCTCGTCGTCGAGGCCGACCGCCCCGGCTTCTCGCGCGGCCGCAACCTGGAGAAGGTCGGCCTCCACGCCCAGGACACCAGCGAGCTGTTCTTCCAGGACGTGCGGGTGCCGGCCGCCAACCTGCTCGGCGCGGAAGGCACGGGCTTCACGTCCCTGATGCGGAACCTGCCCCAGGAACGCATCTCGATCGCCGCCAACGCCGTGGCGTCCATGGAGGGAGTCCTCGAACGCACCCTGGACTACGTCAAGCAGCGCACGGCGTTCGGCAAGCCGATCGGCTCCTTCCAGAACACCCGCTTCGAACTCGCCGAGATGGTCACCACGGCCCGCGTGGGCCGCAGCCACCTCGACGACCTCCTCGCCCGGCACTCCCGCGGCGAGCTCACGGCGGTGGACGCGGCCGCCGCGAAGTTCTGGGCCACCGAGACGTACGTCAACATGGTCGGCCGCTGCCTCCAACTCCACGGCGCCTACGGCTACATGCTCGAGTACCGCATCGCCCACGACTACCTGGACTCGCGCATCAGCACCATCTACGGCGGCACCACCGAGATCATGAAGGAGATAGTCGGCCGCGACCTGGGCCTCTAGGGCGTGTGTCGAAAGTCCCGCCTGCCCCGCCCTTCGGGCGGACGACGGGACTTTCGGCACACGCCCTAGCCGCGGTCCCGGGGCGGCCGTGCGGCGGACGCCGCCGAGGCGGCCGTGGCCAGTGGGTCGCGGGGAGGGCGGCCGAGCAGACCGGTGAGGTCGGGGGTCGTGCCGGCCAGGAAGCCGTGCCGGACGCCGGTGGCGATCGAGGCGAGCATGGGCGGCTGGAACGGGAGCAGCCCGGGCGTCTCGTCGAGGAGCCGGCGCCGGTACTCGCCCAGGCCGATGGCGTGGTGCGGGACACCGAGCCGGCCGGCCACCTCCTGCGCCGTGATCGGCGTACCGACGAGGTCGTGGACGCGTCCCGCGTGCGGTGCGGGATCCGCCGCGACGAGCGCCGCCGCGTCGGCGAGGTCCCGGCGCGCCACGGCGGCCAGGGCGCCGCCCCCGAAGGCCGACTCCACGCCCTCGCCCGTCCACATCAGCAGGCCGCCGAAGAGTTCGGCGTACAGGCCGTTGCGCAGGATCGTCCACGGGAGTCCGCTCGTGCGGACGAGGCGTTCGGTGGCGCGGTGCGCGAGCGCGAATCCGAGATGGTCGCCTGCCGTGGTCAGGCTCGTGTAGACGACATGACGGACGCCGTCGCGGACGGCGGCGTCCAGCACCGCCGCGTGCCGCGCGACGACCTGGTCGTCCTCGGCGTAACCGGCGGAGACCAGGACCAGGGTCGCCACCCCGGTGAGATCCAGCGTCGTGGGGTCGTCGAAATCGAGGCGCCGCATTCCCTCGCCGGGCGTGCGGCTGCCGCCCGCGGCGGTGGCGCCGTTCGCCCGCAGCGCCGCCAGGGTGGCCGAGCCGAGGCCCCCGTTGGCTCCCGTCACCAAGATCATGTTCATCGCAGAGCAGTCTTTCGTCGGTGGTTCTCATCAGTAACTACGCTTGATCAGGAACTACGCTCGATCCTCGATCGCACGACCACCGGCGACAAGAAGGCACTCTGATGTCACCCACGCACACCGGGGTAACCACCCCCGCCGAGCTCGACCCCTGCGGGCGCGAGGAGCACCCCGACTGCGGCATCCGCGACGTCCTCGACCGCATCGGCGACAAGTGGTCCGTGCTCGTGATCGTCGAACTGGCCGGTGGACCGCGCCGCTTCCGCGAACTGCAGCGTGCCATCGACGGCATCTCGCAGCGCATGCTCACCCTCACCGTGCGCAGACTCGAACGGGACGGACTCGTGCTGCGCACCGTGTACCCGACCGTCCCCGCCCAGGTCGACTACCGGCTCACCGAGACCGGAGCCGGACTGACCCACCTGGTCAAGGCCCTCGCCGACTGGTCGCTCGCCCATCGCGCCGTCATCGCCGAGGCCCGCCACGCGTACGACGAGGCCCACCCCGACCACGACATCCGCTGACCTGAAAGGCGCGTCACCGCCCGCGGCGCACGGCGGCGGCTCGACATGCAGGGGCGGCGGGGGAGGTTTTAGGTTGTGGGAAGACTCGCTGGTTCCGCACCCGCCCGAATCCGCTCCCGACGTGAGAGGCGACCATGGCACAGCACCTGATCAAGCAGGTCGAGGGCATGGAAGCACTGGACGGCCTGTGCCGTTCCGCCACCGGACGGGTGGGGCGTGCGACGCGCAGCGCGGCGGTCAAGAACGCCCTGTCGGGCACCTGGCTGGGGCATCAGCTGCACCCGATGCTGACGGACGTCCCCATCGGCGCGTGGGCGATGGCCTCGGTACTGGACGTGACGGCGGGCCCGGCTGGGGCCGCCGCCGCGCGCCGACTGGTCGGGGTGGGGCTGCTCGCCGCGGTCCCGACCGCCCTCTCGGGGGCCTCCGACTGGTCCGACACGTACGGCCCCGAACAGCGGATCGGCGCCGTGCACGGAATCTGCAACGCGACCGCGACGGTGCTGCAGACGGCGAGCTGGATCGCCCGGCGGCGGGGCCGGCGGGCGACCGGCGCCGTGCTGAGCGGCGTCGGATTCGCGTTCACCGCGAGCGCCTCCTACCTCGGTGGCCATCTGACCCTGGTGCGCGGCGTCGGCGTGAGCCACACCGCGTTCCAGCCGGAGGTCGACGAGTGGATGGATGTCGCCGCCCTGGACGCGCTGAGCGAGGGCGAGCCCATGCGGGTCAAGGCCGGTGAGGTGCCGGTCGTCCTCGTCCGCCGCGGTCCGACGGTGTACGCGCTCTCCGCCGTCTGCACGCACGCGGGCGGCCCCCTCGACCAGGGCGAGGTGCTGGACGACGGCGACTGCGTCCGGTGCCCGTGGCACGGCAGCGAGTTCCGGCTCGCCGACGGCAGGGCGGTGCGCGGGCCGGCGGCGGCGGACGCGACGCGCTGGGAGACGAAGGTCGACGACGGCCGTGTCCATGTCCGTTCGGCCGCGTCCTGAACGTTCGGCCACCTGGCCCCGCGGTGGTCAGTCGGCCGTACGGGCGGCCGGGGGAGCCGTCAGCGGCAGCCCGTACCGTGCCCAGAGCTGCTTCATGACGATCAGGGTGGCGGTGCCGGAGATCAGCATCCCGGCGAGATTCAGGCCGAGTTGAACCAGTGACGCACTCACCTCGTCCCAGTGCGCGAGCGGCACGGCGAGCGCGAGGTTTCCGGCGGCGGGCACCGTGGTGACCGAGATGAAGACGCCCACGAGCACGGCCGACTTGCCGGCGGTCAGCGAGAGGGTGCCGGCGACACCGGCGAGCAGCGCCACGATGAACGACCACCGGTCCGGATGCACGATGAAGTCGGTCAGCGGGCGGGTGACCAGCATGTCCGGGGTGACCCAGCCGAGCGCCCGCCCCACGGCCGCGCACGCCGTCGTGAACGCGATGGCGAAGGCGAAGCCGATCACCAGCGTGCGGGCGGCGCGACCGACGGCTCTTCGGTCGCCGCGCACCAGGCCGAAGCAGATGGCGGAGACGGGACCGAACTCCGGGCCGAGCACCATGGCGCCGACGATGAGGACCGGTTGGTCGAGGAGCGCGCCGATGGCCGCGATCTGCGTCGCCAGGGTGAGGAAGGCCAGGAACGCCCAGGTGAGCCGGGAGTCGGCGGCCGTGTGCGCCGCGAGCTCGTCCCAGACGACGGCGTCGTCGGGGTCGCCCGGTACGAGCTGTTCGGCCCGGTCCGCCGCGCGCGACAGTGAGACGTCGAGCTGCTCCACCGTGATACCGCCGCTCTCCTCGAGGCCGAGCGCGCGCAGTTCGCGCAGCACGGTGTCGGCGGCCTCGCGGGCGACGTCGAACTCCACGACGTCGCCCGGCGGGCGGTGCGCGGCGCCGCGGAGCAGGATCACGTTCACCGCGGCGGGGCAGTCCACGGCGATGCGCGCGGCGGCCTCGGTGCGGTCGGGCGGGGCGATGAGTCGTACATGCAGCACGGGCCGATTCTGGCCGGTCCCGGTGCGGAACCCCGTACCGCGACCGGCGCGTCGCCCTCGGGACTCGCGCGGCCCGGTGCTCAGTCCATCCGGGCCTGCCACCGGCGCAGCAGGAACAGCACGAGCAGACTGAGCACGATCAGGGCCACGAGACCGCCGAGCCCGTACGTGGCGTAGACCCACCAGGACACCGCGGCACCGGCCACGTAGTCGCCGGTGCCGGGGCGCTCGCCGTGCCGGCGCTTCGAACCCTTACCGGTGCGGCTGCCCGGCTGGCGCTTGGGGCGCGGCCTGGATTCGGCGACCGGGCGCATCGCGCCGGCGTCGGACATCTCGGGGACCGAGGGCGCTGCCCTTGAGGCCGCGGCCGTCGCCGCCGGGGCCGCCGATATCGGCGCACCCACCAACACGGCCAGTACAAGAAACAGAGCAGCGATCCGCACGATGATCCCCCCGATGAACGTCACGGCGACGAACATGATGCCTCACGCTCTTCACTCTTGGGACACTTCCCGATCACCTCGCCCCCCGGACTGCTTCACCGTGCCGCCCGACCGTGAGGTGGTCGTGATCGTGACAACGAGAGGATTCCCCTTCATGGCTCCGTCCCATCGGACCCGCCAAGTCGTCGGCCGGCTCGCGCTGTTGACCGCGCTCGCCGCCCTCTCCACCGTCGTACCCGGATCCGCCGTCGCGGCGGACGACCTGCCCGCCGTGCGGCCGACCGCCGAGACGCCGGCGGTGTACGACGACGAGGCGGGCGGCAACGCGGACGCCGACGACCCCGCGATCTGGCGCAACCCGGCGGACCCGGACCGCAGCCTGGTCATCGCCACGGTGAAGGAGGGAGGCCTGCGCGTCTACGACCTCGACGCCCACGAAGTGCAGTCCGTCCCGGCGCCGCGTGCCCCCGGGCCGGACGACGCGCCCGGCCGGTTCAACAACGTCGACCTCGTGCCCGGCATGAAGACCCGCTCCGGCAAGGCCGATCTGGCCGTCACCAGCGACCGGGGCAGTGACCGCCTGCGCATCTACCGCATCGACGGGGGCGGTTCGGGCGCCCCGCTCACCGACGTGACCGCGCCCACGGCCCCGCCGGTCTTCTCGGGTTCCCAGGAGGAGATCGACGAGCAGCGCACCGCCTACGGCCTGGCCACCTGGACCGACCCGTCCAGCGGCCGCTCGTACGCGGTCGTCAGCCGGCGGGAGCGCACCGAACTCAGCCTGCTGGAACTGACCGCGGGCTCCGACGGCACCGTCTCGTACCGGAAGATCCGCACGCTGGCACTGCCCTCCGCGTTCAAGCTGCCGAACGGCAGGACGTGGACCCCCTGCGCCGAGCCGGACGAACTGCCCCAGGTCGAGGGCATGGTCGTCGACCCGGAGACCGGCACGCTGTACGCGGGCCAGGAGGACGTCGGTATCTGGCGGATGGACGCCGACCTCGGCGGCACCCCGGAACTCGTCGACAAGGTCCGCGAGTACGGCGTGCCCGGCACGTACGACCCGGAGACCGAGGAGTGCGCCCCGGGCACGGACCCCGGCTACGGCGGCACGCGCCTGCGGGCCGACGTCGAGGGACTCACCCTGCTGCGCCAGAAGGACGGCGACGGCTACCTGCTCGCCTCCAGCCAGGGCGACAACACCTTCGCCGCCTACGACCGCGAACGCGACGAGGACAACGAGTACGAGGGCGGATTCAGGATCACGGCCGCCTCCGCCACCCTCGACGGCACCGAGGAGAGCGACGGCGCCGCCGTCCTGAACGAGCCGCTCGGAACGAAGTACCCGCACGGCCTCCTCGTCGTCCAGGACGGCGACGACAAGCCGGGGGAGACGGGCCGGGACGCCACGGACTTCAAGTTCGTCGACCTGAAGCCCGTACTGACCGCGCTCGACGACTGACCTGGCGACGCCGACGGGAAGGCGGGGCCCACATACCCGGACGCGCCGGTGTGTGGGCCCCGCCCCTGGCTCCTGCGGTCTCTACGGCGCCGCGGCCTTCACCGGCTCGTCCGATGTGACCCGCACCGGAGCCGTGCCGGACGCGCTGTGCTGCTCGGCCCAACTCTCCAGAGCCGAGCGGCAGGCGTGGTCGAGATGGTGCAGCCCGGACAGGTACACCTCGATCGGCCGGTCCTGCGGAAGGGCCTCGAGACTGTCGAGTATCTTCGGCAGCCGCAGGAACGTTGCGTTGCCGGAAAGGTGCACCTGGATCGGACCGGCGCCCTTGTCTATGACCTCCGTCTTCAGGTGCGAGGCCTCCCAGGCGGTCTTGACGACGGCCAGGGCCAGACCGATGAGCACGCCCTCCAGCATGTTCATCGCGACGATCGACACGGCGGTGACGACGAGGATCAGCGCCTCGCCCCGGTGCCCCCGCCACAGCAGGCCGACCTGACGGAACGGGATCAGTTTCCATCCCGCGTGCACGAGGACGCCGGCCAGCGCGGGCAGCGGGATCAGCGCCAGCGTCGACGGCAGCGCGGCCGCGAACAGGAGCAGCCACACGCCGTGCAGCACGCGCGACGCCTTCGTCCTGGCACCCGCCTCCACGTTCGCGGAACTGCGGACGATCACCGCCGTCATCGGGAGCGCCCCGAGAAGGCCGCACACCGTGTTCCCCGCGCCCTGGGCGATCATCTCCTTGTTGTAGCGGGTGCGCGGACCGGTGTGCAGCCGGTCCACGGCGGCCGCGCTGAACAGCGACTCGGCGGAGGCGATCAGCGCGAACGCGAGGACGGTGCCCCAGATCGCCGGGTCGGCCAGCTCGCCGATCGCACCCGCCCCAGGCAGCTGGATCGCGCCGAGCAGACCCTCCACCTCGACCGTGGCGACCGGCAGTTCGCCCACCAGCGAGGCCAGCGTCGCCAGCACCACCGCCGCGAGGGCGCCGGGCACGGTCCGCGCCTTGGCCGGCAGCCGCTTCCACAGCACGATGACGGCGACCGTGCCGGCGCCGATCGCGAGCGAGATCAGGGCCTCCGAGCTGCCGACGGCGTCGGCGAACGCGCCGGGCAGGCCCGCGATCTTCCCGAGGCCCGTCTCGGGGGCCTCGAGGCCCGCCGCCGCGTAGAGCTGACCGGCGACGATCACGAGGCCGATGCCGCAGAGCATGCCCTCGACGACGGACACGGAGATCGCCCGGAACCACCGGCCTATCCCGAGGAAGCCCATGGCGAGCTGGAGCAGACCCGCCATCAGGACGATCACGCCGAGCGCGGCCACTCCGTACGTGCTGACCGCCTCGTAGACCAGGACGGTCATGCCCGCGGCCGGGCCCGACACCTGAAGGCTGCTGCCCGGGAGCAGGCCGGTGACGATACCGCCCACGATGCCGGTGACCAGGCCCAGTTCGGCCGGGACACCGGAGGCGACCGCCACGCCGACGCACAACGGAAGGGCCACCAGGAACACCACGAGGGAAGCGGCGACGTCCTGCCGCAGGAAGGGGAACCTCGACTTCAGCGTCATCGTGCCCCTCACAGCGCCTCGAACGTGTCGGTCTCCGGGCGGTGTTCGCGCACGCCTCCGGTGTGCACCTCGTAGTACCAGCCGCGCAGGTCGAGGCGGCCTGTTCGCAGGTGCCGCTCGACACACGGGTACGAGCGCAGGCGCAACAGCTGGGTCAGGACGTGGTGTTGGACCGCTTCGGCGACGGTGGGGTCGGCGGGGTCCGCGCACGCGGGTTCCCCCGCGGCGTGCGCGAGCCAGTCCCGCACGGCGGGCACGGCACCGAGGTCGTCGCCGCGCACGACGGCGCCCACGGCGCCGCAGTGCGAGTGGCCGCAGACCACGATGTGCCGGACGCCGAGGACCTCCACGGCGTACTCGATGGTGGCCGCCTCGCCGGTGGGGTGCCCGGAGGCGTACGGCGGGACGATGTTCCCTGCGGTGCGCAGCTCGAAGAGCTGGCCGGGGCGGGCGCCGGTGATCAGCGCCGGGACGACCCGGGAGTCGGCGCAGGTGATGAACAGAACTTCGGGTGACTGGCCTTCGGCGAGTCCGGCGAACTCCTCAGGGCGCTGTCCGAACGTGCGGGCATTGTCGATGAGGGGATGCATGGCTGGTGTTTCCTCCTGGCGCGCCACGAGGGCGCGTCGGACGGACAAGGACAGGTGTGGGGGTGTCCCGGGGCCGCCGGGTGCGGTCGCTGTCCCGGCGGGAGTTCGTCCCGTGCGCGGACCGTGCCGCTCCTCCCGGACGGTTCACATCTCTTGCGCACACCAAGGATTGGTCAACGAACTGCCAAGAAACACCATAGCCATGCAAAGTCGCCCGCCGGGTTAACTGGACGTTTCCATCCGGAAAGGGCTGAAGTGCGGTCGTGAGTGGCGGAAATCCGGCGGATCCGGTTCCGGCCGGTGAGCGGGATCGGCCTCAGTCCCCGCAGAACACCGTTCCGAGCAGTTCGCCCAGGGCCTTCGGGAATGCCTGCGCCGGGTCCGTGTCGCAGACTCCCGTGGTCAGCCCGGCCGTCAGGATCCGCCGGCCGTCGGGCGTGCCGACCATCAGCGAACCGTAGCCACCCGGCGCGCCGCCGTTGTGGTGGAGCACGGTGACACCACGGACCGAGTCCAACTCCTGGACCCACAGGCCGAGTCCGAGACCGAGCTTGCCGTGCGGGGTACGCATCTCGGCCAGCAGGTCCGCCGGGAGCAGTCGGCCGCCGAGCAGGGCGGAGAAGAAGACCTGGAGGTCGCGGGTGGTGGAGATCAGATGTCCGGCGCCGGCCAGGAGGGAGGAGTTCTGGCGGGTGACGTCGACCGTCCTCCACTCCTCGCCGACCTGGTAGCGGAAGTAGCCGTGGGCGTGCGGTTCGGGCAGGTCCGGCACGTCCGCGCCGGGAGCGACGGTGCCGGTCAGCCCGAGGGGCCGTACGATCCGGCGCTCCAGCGCCTCGGCGTAGGTGCAGTCGGCTGTCTTCTCGATCATCAGGAGGGCCAGCGTGTAGTTGGTGTTGGCGTAGCTCTGATCGGTCCCCGGCGCGAAGAGAAGCGGTCTGGCGAGGGCGAAACGCACCAGCTCCTCCGGCCGGTAGGAGCGCAGCCGGTTCTCGGCCCAGGCCTGGCCGGTGGCCTCGATGCCCGGTTCGAACTCGCCCTCGGCCGTGACCTCGCCCGTGTAGTTGTACAGGCCGCTGGTGTGCTGGAGGAGCATCCGCACGGTGATCCGCGGGTCGAGGCCGAACTCGGTCAGGTGGTCGGCGACCGGGTCGTCCAGGCCGAGCCTGCCCTCCTCCACGAGGTGGAGCACCAGCGTCGCGGTGAAGGTCTTGGTGGTGGAGCCGATCCAGAAATGCCCGTCGACCGGCGGCGCGGCCGTCTCGCCCGCCGCGCGGACTCCTGCGCCGCCGGCCCACTCGCCGTGTTCGTCCTTCACGCGCATCTGGATCCCCGCGAACCCCGCGTCGACGAACGCCTGCGCGGCCGCGAGGAGTTCGGGGCGGATCTCGCCGGGCGTCTCCTCCGGTCGCCGCGACGCCTCGTCCAGCGCGCCGGTGATCTGGCGGACCATCTCGGTCACGGGCGGGCCGGGCTCGCCCGGCCGGCTCGCGGTGGCCGCGGCCACCGCGACCAGAACGGCCCTGCGGAAGCTGTCGGCCTCGGTGGGGAGCTGCCGCCGCAGCAGGATCACCGAGTCCGTCAGGGCCGGCAGGACGCGATCAGCGATCTCGGCGACGGAGGCACCCGACAGGTCCTTGCTCCTGGGGTTCTTGGCCAACACGTGCCCGATCGGGCCGGTCGTCGCGGCGAGGGCGGCCGCACCCGCGGTGGCGGCCTTGTGCGGCGAACCGGTGGCGGCAGCCGCGGAGATCAGGGTGACGGCGCCGTACGCGGCGGTCCGCAGCAGTGACTGGTCCGACTCGGGCAGGGAAACGGTCATGGAAGCGGGTCCTCGCTGTCTCGGAGTCTCGGAGTCTCGGAGTGGAAGGCACGGCGAGAACGGCCGGAGCGCGGGGGCGCGTGAGCGCGTCGGCCGGTGTCGTGGTCCTCTTCAGCCTGGTCCGGGCGCCCGGCATGATCAACAGCGGAGTGCGCAACGCTGCGTTGCCCGTCCGCGCAACGATGTGCGTTAGGTTCTCGTTCCGGACAGCCGGACGGCCGGCCGATCGGAGGGGTGGGGCGATGGAGCTGCGGGACATCGAGATCTTCCTGACCCTGGCGGAGGAGCTCCACTTCGGGCGGACCGCCGAGCGGCTGCGCATCCCCCCTTCCCGGGTCAGCCATGTCATCAAGAAGCAGGAACGACGCTTCGGCGCCGCACTGTTCGAACGCACCTCGCGGACGGTGCGCCTCACCCCGCTCGGCGAGGAGCTCCGCGACGAGCTGCTTCCCGCCACGCAACGCATCCGCCGGGCACTGGAGCGCGCGAGCGCCCAAGGGCGCGGAGCCGGGGGTGAGTTGCACGCCGGGTACACCAGACCGTGGTGTGCCAGTCTGCTGTTGCGAGCCGCCGAAGCCTTCGGCGACGAGCGTCCGGGCTGGTCCGTGCACACCCGGGAGGTGTCGTTCCGGGACCCGTACGGTCCGCTGCTGCGCGGCGAACTCCAGCTCCAGATAGCCGAGTTCCCCGTGGTCGAATCCGGCATCGCCACCGGTCCCGTGCTGTTCCGTGAATCCAGGGCGCTGATGCTGCCCGTCGGCCACCACCTGGCGGGACGGGCGACCGTGTGCATGGAGGACCTGGCCGAGGTGCCCCTGCTCAGGCTCGACAACATCCGGCCGCGGCCGACCGTGGACGTCCACTTCCCCCATCGCACCCCCATGGGACGCCCCATCCCGCACGGACCCTCCTGCGCGTCCTGGCACGAGATCCCGGTGAGGGTCGCCGCCGGTTTCGGCGCGTCGATCGTCGCGGCCCGCGCCGCCGACTACCACGCCCGCCCCGGCATCACGTTCGTCCCCCTCCGGGACGGCCCGACGCTGGACTACGGCGTTCTCCTGCCCGCGGAAGGACCGGCGTCCGCGGTCCGCGCCTTCGTCGACATCCTCCGCACACTCGCCGACGTGCCGTCCGCGGGCGAGGCGCCCGGGAGCGTCCCCCGTCAGGCCTTCCCGAAGCCGTAGTCGCTCCAGTTCTCCGTCACGCCGCGCCGCACCTCCTCGGGGTACGAGCCGGCGAACGACGCGGTCCTGCCGTGGACTTCGCCGTCGAACTCCTCGGGCCGGATGCAGCTCATGACCGACTTGCCGCCCCGGCCCGCGCGGATCTGGTCCCGGGTCAGGTACGGGACCATCGGGATGCCGGGGGCGTCCGGGAAGACGTGCTCGGTGCCGGGGCGGTAGCGGGTCGCGAGGGCCCAGGCGACCTGGCCGATGTCGGTGACGTCGATGTCGGAGCCGACCAGGATCACCTTCGGGACGAGCCAGCCCGCGTGGGAGTCGAAGAGGACCTTCGCGATGTCGCGGACGAGGTCCTCCTCCGTCGTCCGGCGGGCGGCGAGCCGCGCGCGGTCGATCGAGACGACCATCCAGCAGGTCGCGGCCTCGTACGAGCACCAGGCCAGGTCGACCGGCAGACCGGCGGAGCGGAGCAGGCCGGTCGCCTCGGCGGAGATCATCGTGCCCCAGATCGTGTGGTTCTCCTCGGGCGGGACCCCGGCCACGCACACGGGCAGGACCGCCCGGTCGCGGAAGGTCATGGCCTCCACATGGAAGAGCGGCTGCGGCTTGCTGCCGGGGAACGAGTAGCCGTGGTACTCGCCCATCGGCCCCTCGGGGCCCGTCCCGTCCGCGCTGATGCACCCCTCCAGGACGATCTCCGCGTTCGCCGGGACGTACAGCCCGTTGGTCTCCGTCCGGACGACCTCCACGCCGGTCCCGGTGAGCGCGCCCACGTACCCGGCCTCGTCGACACCGGCCGGGAGCGGCATGCCGGCCGCGGCCAGCGCGGCCGGGGGAGCGCCCAGGACCATCGCCCACGGCGTGGGGCGGCCCAGCTCGCGCCACATCTCGCGGATCATGCCGACGTGCTGCTGCGGCATGGCCGGGCCCACCAGAGTGGTGCGGTCGTGCAGCATCGTCCGGGCGACGGACCAGCTCGTCCACCGGCCGTCGGGGCTCTGCACCACGTGGAACCCGTACGTGCCCACGTACCGGCCGCCGTCCTCCTGGTGCAGGAGCGGAACCGGCAGCCGCTCCAGGTCGACGTCCGCGCCCAGCAGGACGTTCTCCTTGCAGGGGCCGCTCGGCACGACCGTCGGGGGCACCGGGTCGGCGTGCATCGCCGCGACGAGCTTCTCGACGACGTCCCGGGCCGAACTGTGCGGCGGCAGGCCGACATGCGCGGCGAGCCGGCCGTACGTTCCCCGCGCGTCGCCGCTCAGGCCCGCCGGGGCGCCGAGGACCCTCATGCCCGCGTCGCCCCCGGAGACGGCCTCGAACAGCGGGGCGGGGGAGCGGGTCTCGTACACCCGCCGGGTCACCGCGCCGAGCTCCAGGTCGAGGTCCACCGTCCGGTCGACGCGCACGGCGTCCCCGCGGGCCAGCAAGTCGTCGACGAAATCACGGAAGTTGAGGGCGGCGCCATGCTGCGTCATATGTGTCTCCATGGGGGTGGGGTGTGCCAGGAACGTGTCAGCGCGCAGGAGTCTCGAGGCGGGCCGCGCGCATGCCCTCCCAACGCCGGGCCCGCGGCGCGGCGAGACCGAACTGGTCGAGGACCCGGCTGACGACGTGGTCGACGATGTCGTCGACGGATTCCGGGTGGTTGTAGAAGGCGGGCATCGGCGGCACGATGCGCGCGCCCATCCTGGACAGCGCCAGCATGTTCTCCAGATGGATCTCGCTCAGCGGCGTCTCCCGCGGCACCAGCACCAGCGGCCGCCGTTCCTTGAGAACCACGTCCGCCGCCCGCCCCACCAGGCCCTCGGCATAGCCGGCCCGCACGCCCGCGAGGGTCTTCATGCTGCACGGCACGATCACCATGCCGTCAGTCGGGAAGGACCCGGACGAGATCGCGGCGCCCTGGTCGGCCGGGTCGTGGCAGACGTCGGCCAGCCGCCCGACCTCGCGCGCCGAGCGGCCGGTCTCCAACTCGACGGTGGTGCGGGCCCAGCGGCTCAGCACCAGATGCGTCTCCACCTCGGGAAGCTCCCGCAGCGCCTCGAGCAGCCGGACG
This sequence comes from Streptomyces sp. NPDC050145, assembly GCF_044460245.1. Classification (NCBI taxonomy): domain Bacteria; kingdom Bacillati; phylum Actinomycetota; class Actinomycetes; order Kitasatosporales; family Streptomycetaceae; genus Streptomyces; species Streptomyces sp. NPDC050145. The sequence goes on from NZ_JBITJS010000001.1 coordinate 62,270, forward strand.
CCCAGAATCGCGCCGGTCGCTCCTGTCATCCCCACGACCAATCGCACGGCAGCGCCGCCCTTCCTCGTCTGATGTCGGATCGCCCTGGGCCGTGCGCACATGGACCGTTTCGGTCGGCGGACCCAGAAGCCGCGGATCGAGGCGACCTCGCCTCTGACCAGCTACGGAATAGACTCTAGGAGCGATATCGGGCCGTGCGGCGAGGGAAAACGGCCCGGTGATGTGCAAAAGAAGACGTGCAACACAAGAGGTGTCAAAGGAGACGCACCCGTGGCAGGGATCCCGCAGCTCGAATTTCCCCGACGCGCGGGCAGCCTCCCCGGCGTCCAGGTGCTCGGGCTCGACGAGCTCCTCGATCTCGCCGCCGGCTTCTCGGGCAGCCCCTTCGCACCGCTGCGCCCCGGCTTCCATCTGTTGTTCACGCTCGGCACAGGCCACCTGGTGTGCACGGTGGACGACACCGAATGCCTGGTGACGAGCGGCAGTTGGCTGTGGATTCGCCCCGGGCAGGTGCTTCGGCTGGGAGCGGGAACGCTGGAGACGACCGGCACGGCGGTCCTCTTCCTGCCGCACGCCCTGGGAGCGGACGCGGGCACCGCCATCGGACTCGACCAGCGGACCTGGCGCCTGCCCGTCACCCTTCCGCCCGCGGTCGACACACCCGTACGGCAGACCCTGGACCTGCTCGCCGACGAGTACCGGCAGCTCGGACTGCTCCCGCTGGAGGCCCACACCGAGGTCGTCCGGCACCTGCTCACCGTGCTGCTTCTGCGGCTCACACATCTGCCGACGGCTCCGCGCGGGCCCGCCGCGGGCAGCGCGGCCTTCCACCGGTTCCACCAGGCGGTCGAGGCCGGCTACCGGCGCACGCACACGGTGGAGGACTACGCGGCCGAGCTCGGCTACAGCGTCCGCAACCTGAGCCGCGTCACCCACGCCGCCGTCGGCCTGAGCGCGAAGCGCTTCATCGACGACCGGGTCCTGCTCGAAGCGCGCCGCATGCTGCTGCACACCGACCTGACCTCGACCTCCATCGCCGACCGGCTCGGCTTCCCGACCGCGACGGCCTTCACCCGCTTCTTCCGCCACCGCACGGGGGAGACACCCACGGAGTTCGGCGGACGGATGCGGGCGGCCGCGTAGAACCGCCCCGACCAGGCGTCACCGGCCCCTTCCGAGTGGCTGACCGCCGCGCGACAGCCGAAGCTGGACCCCAGCGCACCGGACCCCGGGAGGCTCGCGCCGCACATGGACCACTCCTCCTCGGTGCCCGACGCACGCGCCCGACTGGAACTGGGCGCGATCAAGGAACTGCTCCTCGCCCAGCGCCGACGCGTGCTCACCTACGCGCGCGACCACGACCGGCGCGCCCGTCCTCCGGCCACCGAGGTGGCCCCCCGCACCGCCGCGCCGGTCACGACGTACCACCCGTCGGGTCAGGAGGTGCTCGACGCCCTCCCGATGCCCGCCCTGCTGCTCCAGCCGGTCACCGGCGCCGACGGCGAGATCAGCGACGTCCTCCACGTGTCCCAGAACGCCGAGGCCGTGGCCCACCTGGTGGTGCGGCTGCACGGCGGGTCGCCGCCGCTCGCGTCCGGGCCCGTCTCCCTGTACGAGCGATTCCCCGCCCTGCGCGCCTCCCGGCTGCCCGAACTGATCGCCCGCGCGCACCGCCTGCGCGAGCCGCAGGGCCCCGCGACGGTCGAATGGATGGCGGACGGCGGCGCCCAGGGCCCCGTCCGCGTCAACGACGAGATCCGTGTCGCACCGTGCGGGCCGCAGCTCCTGCTGACCTGGGAGCGCGGCAACCGGCTGAGGATGGCGGCGGCCGCCCAGCACCTGGTCCGCACCTGCTGGGCGGAGTGGAACCTCGGCGACGACGGGATCGAACCCTCCCGCGGCTTCCGCCAGGTGATCGGCCTGCCCCCGGGCAGCGCCCTGCCCACCCTCGGCGACCTGGCGAGCGCCGTGACGAACGACAGCCTGCCCGGCTACTACCAGATGCTCTACGACGTCATCCTGCGCAAACGAACCGCCTCCAGCGACCTGCGACTCCGCGGACAGAACAGGCGGATCGTGCGGATGACCGCCGAGCCCGTCCGCATCGCCCCCGGCAGTCTTGTCTGGGCCGTGCGCGCCGTGCTCAGCGACGTGACGGCCGAGCGGCGGCGCCGTGAGACGGCCGAGCGTACGGCGCTGGAGGCACGCCGCCAGCGCCAGCGGGTCGAGACCCTCACCGAGGTCGCGGAGGCCCTGCGCGAAGCCGTCCTGCCCCACTTCCAGGACGAACTGGCCACGTACGGACTCCAGGCGGCGGTCGTCTACCGGCCCGACGCCCGCGAGGCAGGAGTGGGCGGCGACTGGTACAAGGCCCGGCGGGTGCCCGACGGCCGGCTGCTGATCGCCCTCGGCGACGCGCGCGGACACGGGCTCGCGGCGGTCACCCTCATGGCGAAACTCCGCTACGCCCTCGCCGGGCTCACGTACACCGAGCAGCCCGTCGAGCAACTGACGCGCTGGCTGAACGAGGCGGCCTGCGCGGACGGCGACGAGTCCACGGCCACCGCCATCGTCGCCCGCTATCACCCGGAGGGGTCCGTGCTGCGCTGGACCTGCGCCGGTCATCCGCGACCGGTGCTGATCCGTGACGGCCGCGCCGCCGTGCTGCCGTCTCCCGAAGGCGGTCCCGGGCTCTCGCTGGGCGTCCTGCCGGGCACGTCGTACACCGCCGTCGAGACACCGCTCCGGGTCGACGACATCGTCCTGATGTACTCGGACGGGCTCACGGAGCGCCGCCCCGGTGACCCGGACCGCGACACCGCCCGCTTCCTCGCGCAGGCCCAGGACTGCTTCCACGCCTCCCCGCCCCCACCCGGCCGCCTCGGGCTCCTCCACTACGCCGAGCAACTCGTCGAACGCCTCGACGGCCCGCACCGCGACGACGACGCCACACTCCTCGCACTGCGCCGCGTGGATCCGTGAGCCTCAACGGCCCCTCCCCGCAAGGGCGTCGGCTCGAGCCATGGCGATCGCCGCCTTCGGCCGCTGAGCTTGCCTAGGCCGGCCGGCTGCGGCGGTGCGCGGCACGACCCCGCCCGGACGACGCGTCGGTGCCGCGCCGCATCCAGCGGTGGGTGCGTCCGCCGTGCGTCTCCCGCGGCCGCGAGATCCCGGCGTGGTGGTGCGAGGTGCCCCGCAGGACCAGGGCCAGTCCGAGACAGAAGACGAGAGCGAGGGCCAGGCCGGAGCAGAAGATCGCCAAGGTGTTCATGGTGGCGATGTCGTGGTCGAGCACGGACACGGTGTACTCGGGGCCGCCGCCCACGTTCCCGGCGATCGCCAGAGCGGTGAAGGCGCCGGTGGCGGCGAGGAGAAGAAGTCCCAGGGCTCGCATGTGAATCATCTCCCGGGCAGAGACGGTCAGGTGACCAACAGTCGACATGAGGAGAACCCCCTCCCAGGCTGTCGGGCATCAATGGGGATGTGCGGGGCCGAGTGCCCGGATCCCCGCGGTCGAAACTGAACCAAAGGGGCCGACGGCGGCCGGTCGGGCCGCCGTCTTCTGACGGATGCGACGGTACGCGCCGCGCTCCCGCGCCTACATCATCCGACGCTGCTCCTCGCCGGTTTCGTCGATGTCCTCCAGGGCGATCTCCTCCTTGCGGACCTCGCCCGTGACCGTGCGCTCCTCGGTGTGTTCCTCGGTGGTCAGCCGGACGCGCTCCACCGGGACGGCCTCCGTCTCCACCACGGGGCGTTCGGCGTGCAGGGTGACCTCGTGCTCGGCCTCGCTGATCTCGGGGCCGCGCAGGGCGTCGTCCATGTCGGCCTCCGTGATGGGCTCACGCACCAGCCGGACCTCCTCGTGACTGATGGGGACGGTCTGTTCGACCTCCTCCGTCACGACGTACTTGCGCAGCCGTGCCCGGCCCGACTCGTAGCGCTCGGTGCCGACGTGCATGCGCTCCTCGGACCGCGTCATCGCGGTGTCGCCGGAGGCCATGCCGCTGCCGGTGCCGGTCCGGTCCCGCTCCGCCATGCCGGCCCGCTGCTCCTGGGTTCCGGCGGCTTCGTCCGGGCCCTTGTAGCCGGCGGCGGTACCCGTACCGCCCGCCGCGGCCGCCATTCCGCCGCCCGCGCCGGCCATTCCGCCTGCCTCGGGACCGCCGTGGGCCCAACCACCCTCACCGGGCTCGTTCGCACGCTGCCAGGCGTCGTCCCAGGCGATGCCGTAGTAGTCGTAGAGGCGGTGTTCCTCCGCCACGGACAGGTGTCCGCCGTTGTCCACGTCGACGGTGGGAGCGTCCTTGACCTTGTCCTTGGCGTAGGGGAGTTCGAGGTGTTCCCCGACCATGGCCGCTTCGCGGATCGGTGCGAACGACTCGTGGCTGCCGAACAGGCCCGTCTTGATGGTGACCCACTCGGGGCGGCCCGTGGCGTCGTCGTAGAAGACGTGCTTCGCGGGACCGATCTTGTTCCCTTCCGCGTCGTGGACCGGGTGTTCCAGTACCGTCGGGATCTGCTCCTGGGTGATCATTCCGCAGCACCCTCTTTCGCTTCTGAGGCGTCCCCCATGACGTCCCCCTTGGCGGGTCACCGTCATCGAAGTGACTAAACGGAACTAAAGGGATAAATGGGATTTAAGTGAATCCCTCCGTCGATGTGGCCCGGCGGTTACGGTGGTGCGATGACCACCACCGTTCAAGTCCGTGGGGTCGCTCTGGGAGTCGAGTACTTCGGCGACGACGACGCGCCCCTGGTCCTGCTCGCCGGCGGGACGACCATGCTGTCCTGGCCCGACGCACTGTGCGAGCGGCTGGCCGCCGGAGGCCGGCGCGTGGTGCGCTACGACCTGCGCGACAGCGGCGCGTCGACGACCGGCGACACCGAGGCTCCCGCCTACACCCTCAGGGATCTCGCCGCCGACGCAGCGGCGCTTGCGGGCGCGCTCGGCGGCGGTCCCGCGCATCTCGCGGGAATCGGCGTCTCGGGCATGGTCGCCCAGGTGGCCGTGCTCGATCACCCGGAGGCGTTCTCGGCGCTCACCCTGGCCGGGACCCGGCCGGTCGCGCCGGGCCCGGTCGACGACGACCTCCCCGACCACGATCAGGCGGCGCTGGGCCGCCTGTTCTCGCGGACCCTGCCCGACTGGAGCGACCGCGCGGCGGTGGCGGAGTTCGCCGCGGCCGGCGCCGAGGTGCTCGGCAACGACCCGGACGCCGCACGGGAGAACGCGGCGCGCGTGTGGGACCGCACCCCCGGCACCGATCCCGGAGTGCAGACGGCCGATCAACTCGGCATGGTGTTCTCCCGGCTCGACTGCGGCCCCCGCTGGCGTGAGCGGCTGCCCGGCCTCGCGCGCCCCACGCTCGTCGTCCACGGCCGCCGCGACCCGTTCTTCCCCGTGGGCAACGGGGAGGCGCTCGCCCGCGAGATTCCCGGGGCGCGACTGCTCGTCATGGAGGAGTGCGGCACCGCGATCGGCGCCGCGGCCGTCGAGGAGGTCGCCGAGGCGATGCTCGCGCTCGGATAGGTCGAGGCAGGACCTCGACCCCCGTTCCGCGTACGAAGAGGCGGCACCCGCGTCAGAACCCGGGTGCCGCCTCGGTGTTGCCGTGTCGCGCAGGTGAGGACTACTGCTCCAGCGCGGCGACGCCCGCCTTCGCGAACTTCTCGTCCAGGTCGCCGGACGGGGCGCCGGCCACACCGATGCCCGCGATCGGGGCGCCGTCGGCGGCCACCGGAGCGCCGCCGGCCAGGAACAGGGTGCCCGGGATGTCCTTCAGCGTCGGGGCGCTCTCGAGGCGCTTGACCAGCTCGGAGGTCGGGGCGTTCCAGGAGACGGCGGTGAACGCCTTCTTCTCGGCGGCCGCGTAGGACTGCGGGCCGGCACCGTCGCCGCGCAGGGTCAGGACGGTGTTGCCGTTGCGGTCGACGACGGCCACGGAGACACGCTGGCCCTCCTTCTCGGCGGCGTCGAGCGCGGCCTGGGCGGCCTTCGACGCGGCGTCGACCGACAGGTGCGTGGTCTGGCGCAGGTTGTCACCGGCGGCCTCCGCGACCGTGGCGGCGGGCGTGGTCTCCGACGCGTTGGCGGAGAGCACCCCGGCGGTACCCGCGGCCAGAACGGCGGCGACACCCGCGCCCATCAGTACCCGCTTGCGACGGGGCTTCATTGCGTGCTTCAACGAGGGCTCCTCAGAAAATGCCGGGGTGGTGCGGGAACCAGCCGTCCCGCTCTGCCCTCAGTCTCGGCGCCGCACCCGGCGACTCCTTCGGAACCTCGGCTGCGTTCCGCACGCCGATCGGCGGTACGAGGGTCAGCCGATCGGTTGATGCGCGCCCGCCCGCGAGGAGCTCTCGGCTCCGGCCGCGTCCCTCAGCGCTTGAGCCCGACCCCGCCGAACATCGCCACCTCGGTGGGCAGTTCGGCCCCACTGTCGTCCGGACGCCAGTGGTTGCAGGAGACGACGCCCGGTGCGAGGAGCTCGAGACCGTCGAAGAACCGGGCGACCGCGTCCGGCGTCCGCTGGGTCAGCCGGGGCGTGCCGTGCTCGTTCCAGAACGCCACCGCCGCGTCCACATCGGGCATGTCCGCCCGGGTGATGGTGTGCGAGAGGACGAGGTGGCTGCCCGGGGGCAGCGCGTCCATCAGGCGACGGACCACCCTGTACGCCTCCTCGTCCTCCTCCACGAAGATGACGACGCCGAGGAGGATCAGCGCCACCGGCTCGCTGAAGTCCAGGACCCGCGCCGCCTGCTCCAGGACGGCGTCGACGTCACGGAGGTCCAGATCGAGGTACGCGGTGCGGCCCTCCGGCGTGCTCGTCAGCAGCGCCTCGGCGTGGGCCAGCACGATCGGGTCGTTGTCGACGTAGACGACGCGGGACTCCGGCGCGACACGCTGGGCGACCTCGTGCGTGTTGTCGGCCGTCGGCAGCCCGGTGCCGACGTCGAGGAACTGCCGGATCCCGCGCTCACCCGCGAGGTACCGCACGGCGCGCCCGAGGAACTGCCGGTCGGCGACGGCGTAGTCGCCGATCCCCGGGTGCAGCTCACGGATCTGATCCCCGGCCGCCTGGTCGACCTCGTAGTTGTCCTTGCCGCCCAGCCAGTAGTTCCAGATCCGGGCGGTGTGCGGCTGATCGGTCCTGATGCGCTTGCGCGCCTCGATCGACGCGGCGGATATGTCAGTCACGCGAGGTCCTCCGGATCATGCCGATGATCGGTCGAGGGCCAATCTATCGCCAGGGGTTGAGTCAGGCCGGGGCCCGGGCGTACCGCCCAACTCGACTGTCTGGCACCGGACATGTCTGGTTCCCGTCATCTCGCGGGGCTTCCGTCCCTCGTCCCCGCATCGCTTGAATGCCGGTCAAGCCCAGGTATACCGAGCCTGGCCACACAGAGGAGTCGGTACGGATGAAGCGTCCCCTTCTGGCGACCCTGGCCGTCGTGTCGCTCGCGACCCTGTCCCTCACCGGGGCGACGGCGGCCACCGCGAACACCCCCGCCCCGGCCGCCGCCTCCGCCGTCGGCGGAGCCACCGCCTCCCAGGACATCTCCCAGCTGCGACAGCAGTTCAACACCTACACAGCCGGGCTCGACCTCGACCCCGCCACCAGAGCCGCCGCCGAGGAGGCGGGATCGTCCGACGCGGCGCTCGTCGCGGCCGCCACACAGTCGCGGAAGCAGATCAAGGCCGTGCTCGCCGACGCCGGCGTCGAGAACGAGTGGGCCTCCGGCGCCCTCGACCCCGGTGACTACCAGTGCTCCACCACGGACTTCCGCGACTGGGCCCGCGCCGAGATCGCGAAGATCGACCCCGACTCGTGGAGCTGGTACCAGAACGGCTTCCTGGGGCTCTCGCCCGATCTGCTGGTCCAGTACTGGACCTTGATGAAGGCGCCCGCCGACCCCCACCAGACCGCGCTGGGCCCCGGCGGGGCGAACACGCAGGAGCTGGCGCGCACGTTCACCAACCTGAAGGGGTTCTGGGACGTGGACACCAGCAACGTCGGGCTGGTCTCGCTCGACGGCAAGGTCCTCGGCCCCGACGCCGCGGCGGACCGCCAGTACGTGTACGACGGCCTCGCCAAGATCAGCCCGCTCGCCTCGCTCTTCCTGCGGCTCGGTGTCGAGGGTGGTCTCAGCACGGGCGCGCTCGACGGGTTCCCGGGCGGCGTCGAGAACCCGATGTTCTCCCTCAACGCGTTCGCGATCGACCCCGCCCACGCCGGTGACTCCCAGGAGATGCTGGAGACGCTCGGCATCACCCGGCGCGTGGCGATGGGCCAGGGCATCCTCCAGATGTGGAACGAGCTCGGCCTCGGGCGGGCCGGCGGACGCGCCGTACTGGCCCACGAGTTCGGCCACCAGGTCCAGTAATCCGACAACCTCTTCGAGACCGACATCACCGACGAGGCCGAGGCCACCCGCCGCACCGAGCTGATGGCCGACGCCCTGGGCACGTACTTCACCGTCCACAAGCAGGGCGAGGCGCTCAACAAGGCGTACACGCTGCAGGACCTGCGGACGTTCTACAACGTGGGCGACTGCGGCTTCGCCAACCCCGGACACCACGGCACGCCCAACCAGCGCTACCGCAGCGCCGCCTGGGGCGCCGACCTCGTCAAGAGCGCCGACGACCAGGGCCACATCCTCCCGAGCCTGACCGTCGCCGGCGCCTTTGACAAGGCGCTGCCCGAGCTCGTCGCCCCCGACGCGAACTGACGCGTCACGGCCCCGGCCGTCGGGTCACACCCAGCCATGTCTGGCGATCTGCAGCCCCAGCTGGAAGCGGGTGTCCGCTCCGAGCAGCTCCTGCAGGCGGGTGACCCGGCGGCCCACCGTCCGTTCCGACACGCTGAACCGGCTGCGGCGCGCTCAGGGGCAGCTGGCCGCCGTGATCGCGATGATCGAGGCGGGCCGCGACTGCAAGGACGTCGTGACGCAGCTCGCCGCGGTGTCCCGTGCGCTGGACCGGGCCGGATTCAAGATCGTCGCAGGCGGAATGCGCCAGTGCCTCGCGGGGGACCCCGACGCTCCGCCCATGTCGCAGGAGGAGCTGGAGAAGCTCTTCCTGGCCCTCGCGTAACTCGCGTAACTCGCGTAGCTGGCGTAAATCGCGTAGCCGGCTCCCGGCGGTGCGACCGTCCCGCCGTGCGGCCGGGGCTCAGATGCCGTCCGTCAACTCCTCCGCGTACACCTGCGACAGCGGCTGCGGGCCCACGTACCGCTGGCAGTTGCACTGCCCGGCCTCGTAGCGCAACGGCTTCTTGTTCTCGTCCCAGGCGGTCGGGATCTCGACGCGCTCGTGGCAGCGGCCCTGCTTGTCGTGCTTGGCGAGATGGTGGGTGCAGCCGCAGATCGGCTCCGGCGGCTTCTGTGCGGCTTCCAGGGCCAGACGTTCCTGCTGGGCGGCCTCTATGAGCTCCAACTTCCGCTCATGCCTGCTGCGCAGGGCTGTGCGGACCGTGTCGGCGAGCCAGGCGAACCCGCCCGTCCAGAAGATGATCAGTACCCACCAGAACCAGTCCACGGCCATCTCCCCCTGTATGCGGCGCCCCGGCAAAAGCGGTCAGGGAAAGGATAGTTGGGTGTCCGCGCCGATGTGCTCCCCCAGCACCTGCCGGAAATGGGCGCACTGCGTGAAGTCCTCATGGTCGCAGTCGAGGGCGCCTTCGATCAGTGCGAGCGATGCCTGCGCGGCCGCGATGCGGGCCCGTAGCGCGTCGGCCTCCGTGCGCAGCGTTTCTCTTCGTTCGGCGGGGTCGGAGGCCGCGGCCAGTGAGCGGATGGTGTCCAGGGACAGCCCGGCCTCCTTGGCGCGCAGGACGACGGCTACGCGGACGAGGTCGGCGGAGCCGTAGCGGCGGCGGCCGGCCGGGTCGCGGGCGGGCGTGAGCAGGCCCGACGCCTCCCAGTGCCGCAGCACGTGCGTGGCCAGGCCGAACCGTTCGGCGACGGCGCCGATGCTCATCCACTCGGGTTCGGCGCCGGCGACGCCGGCGCCGGATGTCGGGGGATCGTTTGACTTCATGCCGACATTAAGTCGCAGCCTGGCTTCATGACCAAGGAAACGGCACGGAATCAGTCGCCCCCGGATGTCCTGATCGCACTCCTCGACGCCGCCGACGGGCTACCCAGCGCCCGGCAACTACGCTCACTCTCCTACGACTTGCTCGGAGCTGAGCCGGGGAAAGTCATGGTCGACGTGGGCTGCGGCGCGGGGCGAGGGGTGTCCGAGCTGGCGGCGCGCGGCGTGCGGGCCCTAGGCGTGGACCCCGACGAGCGCATGATCGACGTGGCCCGGGGGCGGTGGCCAGGGGTGGATCTCCGGGTCGCGGGCGCCTACGCACTGCCGCTGGAGGACGCGTCCGTGGACGGCTACCGCGCCGACAAGGTGTTCCATGAACTGGCAGAGCCCGAGCGGGCGTTGACGGAAGCACGCAGGGTGCTGGTGCCCGGCGGGCGGATCGTGCTCATCGGCCAGGACTGGGACACGTTCGTCATCGACTCCGACGACGCGGCTCTCACCCGCACGATCGTGCAAGCCCGCGCCGACCTGATCGCCGGTCCGCGCGCCGCCCGCCGGTACCGCGGACTTCTCCTGGACGCCGGCTTCGAGGAGGTGGAGATCCAGGTGCGCACCGGGGTGTTCACGGGCCCGACGATGCTGCCGCTGCTCACCGGGCTGGCCGAGGGGGCCCGTTCGTCGGGTGCCGTCACGCCTGAGCGGGCGGACGCCTGGGTCGCCGAGCAGCGGGCCCGGGCCGCGGCCGACCGGCTCTTCCTGGCCCTGCCGATGTTCGTCGCGGCGGCGACCGCACCGGAGTGAGCGGGCGGTCATGGACGCCCGCCGCCCGGGAGGAGTCCGGGATCAGTCCGTCCGGCGCGGAGCCTGACGGCTGGTCAAGCAGGTTCGTGCTGGTCCAGAACTTGGCGGAGCAGGCGGGTCAGGGTGCGGCGGTCCTCGGCGGACAGTGACTGGAGCAGCTCGTCCTGGACCTGCTCGACCACGTCGTCCAGTCGTCGCAGGTGCCGTACGCCGCTCTGGGTGAGGGTGATCCTGTTGCGCCGCCCGTGGTCGGGGTCCGGCGCCCGGTCCGCGAGGTCCTGCCCGACCAGGGCGTCGACGGCCGCCACGACGTCGCTGCGGTCCATGCGGGCGCGGCGGCCGAGCTCTGCCTGACTCGTCGCCCCGAACTCGTCAAGGACGGCCAGGACCCGGTAGTGGTGGCCGCGCCCTCCCGCGTCGGCGAAGGCGTCGAACACCAACCGGCGGGTGTGTACGGCCAGTTGTGTGATCAGCCAGCTCGGCCTTGCCGCCATGCGCTCGGGCATCTGCTCCATGGCGGACACCGTAACAGTGTTGGTGTGACCAACACCTTGGCCTAGTGTTGGTCACACCAACACTGGGCCTGTAGTGAGCACGAGGAGACACCCGCATGATCCTGGTCACCGGCGCCACCGGAAACGTCGGTCGCAACCTCGTTCACGAACTGGTCGACGCGGGCGAGCGGGTACGTGCCCTCACGCGCGACCCCGCCACGGCGGACCTGCCCGACGGCGTCGAGACCGTCGCCGGAGACCTCACCCGCCCCGAGACCCTCCCCGCCGCCCTCCAGGGCGTGGACCGAGCCTTCCTGTTCCCCGTCCACGGCGCCCTCGAGGCCTTCCTCGCCGCCGCCGAGCAGGCCGGCACCCGGCACATCGTGCTGCTCTCCTCGGATTCCGTCACCTTCCCCCGGCCCGGGTGGATCGGTGAGCGGCACCTCGCCTGCGAGCAGGCGGTCGCGGACTCCGCGATGTCCTGGACCTTCGTCCGCCCCGGCCTCTTCATGGCGAACGACCTCGGCTGGGCCGCCCCGATCCGGCGCGACGGCACCGTACGAGGGTCCTACGGCGATGCCGCCATGGCCCCGGTCGACGAGCGCGACATCGCCGCGATCGCCGTGCACGCCCTCCTCGCCCCTGACCCCGCAAAGACGTACGAAGTCACCGGGCCGCAGTCGCTCAGCCAGATCGACCGCGTCCGCGTCATCGGCGAGACGCTCGGCATCGCCACCCGCTTCGAAGAGGTGCCCCGCGAGGACACACGCCGACAGCTCCTCGACCGTCTGCCGCCTCCCGCCGCCGACTTCCTGCTGGACCAGCTCTCCGCCGCCCGGTCGACACCCGTCCCCGTCCTGACGCCCGTCGAGCAGATCACCGGCCGCCCGGCCCGTACGTATGCGGAGTGGGTCGCCCACCACGCCGCCTCCTTCGCCCGCCGGCATGACTGAGCCGCCTACTGCGTGGGCTCGCGGTTGTAGAGCTTCTTGGCCCACACATAGCCGCCCAGGGCGATGAGTGCGCACCAGGCGAGGGCGAGGATCGCGTTGTCGCCGATCGGGGTGCCCATCAGCAGGCCGCGCAGGGTCTCGATGAAGGGGGTGAACGGCTGGTAGTCGGCGAACCATTGAAGCCCGGTGGGCATCGAGTCGGTGGGGACGAATCCGCTGCCCATCATCGGCAGGATCATGAGGGGTGTCAGCATGTTGCTCGCGGCGGCGACGCTCTTGGCCATGATGGCCAGCGCGACCGAGAGCCAGGTGAGCGCGAAGATGATCAGTACGAGCAGGCCGATCACGGCGAGCCATTCGCCGAGGTCCGCGGTGGGTTCGAAGCCCACCAGGAGTGCGACGCCGGTGACGACGGTCATGCTCAGCAGGGTCTGGGCCAGGCTGCCCAGCACGTGGCCGGTGAGGACAGAGACCCGGGCGATGGCCATGGTGCGGAACCGGGCGACGATGCCCTCGGTCATGTCGAGGGCCACCGAGATCGCGGTGCCCTGGGCCGCCGTGGCCGCGGTCATCAGGATGACGCCGGGGACGACGTAGTTCACGTAGGTGTCCCGGCCGCCCGACGGGCCGCCGAGGCCGCTGCCGAGGATGCCGCCGAGGACGTAGACGAACAGCAGCAGGAAGACCACCGGGACCCCGGCGGCGGTGAGGGTGAGGGTCGGGTAGCGCTGCATGTGCCGCAACTGGCGGCGCAGCATGGTCATCGAATCGGTGAAGGCGTGGGTCGCGGTGCTCATCGGACGGGCTCCTGTTCCGTGACGGGGTTGCCGGTCAGCGCGAAGAAGACGTCGTCGAGGTCGGGGGTGTGGACCTGGAGTTCTTCCACGGTGAGCGAGGCGTGGTCGAGCCGGTCGAGGAGTGCGCGCAACGACCGGACGTCGCCCCGGCCGGCGACCTGCAGCGTGAGTGCCTCGTCGTCGCGGGACACCACGTCCAGGGTCCGGGCCGCGTGGTGGTGGTCGCGTGCGCCCGCGAACCGCAGGGTGATGTGGCCTCCGCCGACCTGCCGCTTGAGCTCCTCCGCCGTGCCCTGGGCGACGATCTTTCCCTGGTGCAGCACCGCGATCCGGTCGGCGAGTTGGTCGGCCTCGTCGAGGTACTGGGTGGTGAGGAAGATCGTGACGCCCTCGTCGGCCACCAGACGGCGGATGATGTCCCACATGGTCCGTCTGCTGCGCGGGTCCAGCCCGGTCGTCGGCTCGTCGAGGAAGATCACCCGCGGTCGCCCGACGAGCGTCATCGCGAGGTCCAGGCGGCGGCGCATCCCGCCGGAGTAGGTCAGCGCGGGCTTGCGGGCCGCGTCCACCAGGTCGAACCGTGCCAGCAGGTCGGTGACGCACGGCCGCCGTTCCTGGCGGGGAAGGTGGTGCAGATCGGCCATCAGCAGCAGGTTCTCCTCGCCGGTGAGGAAGCCGTCCACCGCGGAGAACTGGCCGGTGACACCGATCGCGGCGCGGACCGCGTCCGGATCACGGGCCACGTCGTGGCCGGCGACCCGGATGTCACCGGCGTCGGCCCGGATGAGCGTGGACAGGATCTGCACCACCGTGGTCTTGCCCGCGCCGTTCGGCCCGAGCAGCGCGAAGACCGATCCCGCGGGGATGTCGAGGTCGATGCCGTTCAGCACCACGTGTTCGCCGTACGCCTTGCGTACGGCGGCCGCGGAAAGGGCTGGTGGACTAAGGGTGGTGGTCATGGGCTCCGCTTCCGTCGATGAGCTTCAAGTTCCTTCACACATCAGTAATAGTTGCGTTGCATGCATCGACTGGTCAATCGCGTATACGTGAAGCAACGACATACGTGCTGGTGAGAGTGATGGATCGTTGCGCGGCGAGTGAAACCTAATGCAACGAAGAGCGTTGCATTAAGCTGGTTCGGACGTCGAACAGTGGAGGACGCCCTGATGCCTGGCGACCGACTCACGCTCCAGGACCGCCGGCAGATCGCCGCGGGGCTGCGCGAGGATCTGACCTACGCCGCCATCGGCCGCCGCATCGGGCGGCCGACCTCGACCGTCACCCGAGAGGTGATGCGCCATGGCGGGCCGCGCGGCTACCACGCCGAGGCGGCGCACCGAGTGGGCGCGGGACAGCCGCCTCCGCGCAGGACCCCCGCGCCGGCGACCTCACTCGAAGGGGCCGACCTCGGCGGGCGCGATCCGCGGATCGTGGACGAAGTGGGCGTGCAGAGCGTGGAGTTGATGATGCAGGCCGGGCTCCCGCCGATGATGGCCAAGGTGCTCGCTGCCCTGTTCACCACCGACAGCGGCAGCCTCACCTCCGCGGACCTCGTTCGACGCCTGCGGGTCAGCCCCGCCTCCGTCTCCAAGGCCATCGGATACCTGGAGAACCAGGCGCTCATCAAGCGCGCGCGTGACCCCCACAGCCGTGCCGATCGCTACGTCGTCGAAGACGACGTGGTGTTCACCTCCATCATGGCCAGCGCGCGCAACCAGGCCCGGATCGCCGAAGCCTGCGCGGCCGGAGCCCGGAAACTGGGCACCACCACACCTGCCGGTGCCCGACTGGAGAACACGAGCCGGTTCCTCCAGCACGTCATCGACGACCTGGTCCGCTCGGCCGAGCAATGGCACAAGGTCTGTTCGACCCGTGCAGGACAGACTCCCGAAACAGACTGAACAGGCCTTCGATCATGCTGATCCTGCGGAATCTGTCACTAGGTGGCGGCCCGGTGAAACGATGGTGAAGCGGGTTTGGGCTCTCCGGTACCGGCAACGCGCCGGACCGTGACTCACCCCGATAACGGCCTGCCGCCGAACTCCTCGTACGGTCCGAACGGGAATGCCCCGCGCTATAGCGGTGCATATCCCCCTCAGGGCGGCGACACCGCGCCGCTCCCGCCCGTCGGCGCCTATCCGCCGCGTGAAGAAGTGCAGCCTCCGCCCTACCGCCCCGGACCCGTCGGCCCGAGCGCCGAGGCACCCCGTCCCATGTACCAGGCGCCCCAGGACGGGAGCCGACGGCGCGGCGGCATGAGTGCCGATCGACTGGCGCTGACGGTTCATACGCTCGCCGACATCGCCGCGATCTTTCTCGGCCTGTGGTTGCTCCTGTACCTGCTCGACGCGAATCAGGCGAACGTGTTCGTCGACTTCGTGCGGGGCGTGGCCGAATGGCTCGCCGGCTGGGCGCAGGACATCTTCACGATGGACCCCGAAGGGCTGCGTGTCTTCTTCAACTTCGCCCTCCCGGCAGTGGTCTATCTCGCAGTGGGTCATGGGGTAGCCGCCTGGCTGCGACGCCTTTGACCGCTTTGACCTCGCCCCGGCCGGGTTCCAGAGGCACTGCACGGCGTGCCGTGGAACTCGGCCGGGGCGGCGCGACCGTCGCGAAGTGAGATGAATCCTATGAGGCGTTCCTGTGTGAACCGGTGACCGTTCGCGAGGGAGTGTGGACATAGGGCGTGAGCTGCCGAACCGTGTTGTCGGAATTGGGAATTCGGTCCCGTTCGAGGGGCTGACTTGCGGGCTCATGTCCCGTTTTGGCGGCTGTTCTGGCCGATTTGCATTCAGGGGTGGTCCGGAATGCAGACTGCCCCGCATGAATCAGAGACGCGGCGTGCAGCACGTCGATTTCCAAGATCGCTACGACGGCGGATACGCCGCGCCTCGACGTGACGGTGCGCGGCCGCCTGTGCTGCCGCGGCAAAGGGGAGACGGAGGGGCGCCGTACGATTCCGTGCAGCCTCCTCCGCGCCGGGGCCGCCGTTTCAGGAGGATTCTGATATCGGTCCTCGTGCTCCTGCTGTTGGTGGTCGGCGGCACGTACTTCTGGATCGATTCCAACCTCCGCAAGGAAGTTGATCTCGGTAAGGTGATCGACCGGCCCGGCGAAGGCGAGGGAACCAATTTCCTCATCGTCGGGTCCGACAGCCGCGAGGGCATGTCCAAGCAGCAGCAGAAGGACCTGCACACCGGCGCCGCCGAGGGCAGGCGCACCGACTCGATGATGATCCTGCACGTCGGCGAGGGCGACCCGACGCTCGTCTCCCTGCCGCGCGACTCGAACGTCACCATCCCCACGTTCCGGGGCTCCGAGTCCGGCCAGATGCGTGCGGCGATGGGCGCCAACAAGCTCAACGCCGCGTACGCCTTCGACGGCCCGCAACTGCTCGTGCGCACCGTCGAGTACAACACCGGCCTGCACGTCGACCACTACGCGGAGATCGGCTTCGCCGGTTTCGCGAACATCGTGGACGCCATGGGCGGCGTCGACATGACGCTCGACAAGGGCTTCCAGGACAAGTGGTCGGGCGCGGACTTCCAGGCCGGCGAACAGACCCTCGACGGCAAACAGGCCCTCGCGTACGTGCGCACCCGGCACGCCTTCACGGGCAGCGACCTGGACCGCACCAAGAACCAGCAGAAGTTCCTCGCCACGCTGGCCAACCAGGCGGCGTCGCCGAGTACGGCCCTCAACCCGTTCAAGCTGTACCCCGTCATGGGCGCCGGACTGGACACGCTCGTCGTAGACAAGGACATGAACCCCTACCAGCTCGGCCGGATGTTCCTCGCCATGAAGGACGTCAACAACGGCCAGGGCAAGTCCATGAACATGCCGATCTCCGGCAGCGTCGGAGGCAACCTCGCCTGGGACATGCCGAAGGTCAAGCAGCTGGTGAACGAACTGCGCGGCGACGACCCGGTGACGGTCTCCGACGAGCGGTAGGGCCTCACGTGCCTCACGTGAGCTTCAGGAGTCCACACCGCCCCCGATGATCACGCGATGGCCGCGCCCGTTCCCTGGGTCGGCTGCCCCGGTGGGAGGTCCTGTGCCAGGAGACGGCGCAGGGCGGTCGGGGTGTCGCCGAGGTGGCGGCGGAAGGTGCGGGTGAGGTGGGCCTGGTCGGCGTAGCCGAGGTCGGCGGCGAGGGTGCTGAGGCTTGTCTCGCCGGCCTCCAGGCGGTCCAGGGCGCGGCCGATGCGGACGCGGTGGCGGTAGTGGGTCACCGAGACGCCGAGTTCGCGGGGGAAGGCGCGGCTCAGCCGGTAGGGAGAGGCGCCGAGGAGTTCCGCGAGGGAGAAGAGCGTCGCTGAGGAAGGGTGTTCGTCGGAGATCGCTTCGCGGGCCGCCGCGACGAGGGCGCGGTCGCGGGAAGCGGTGCTGTCGCCCGCCGAGGGGGTCGGGCCGGAGACCGTACGGGCGACCGCGGTGGCCAGCAGGGCCAGCAGTTCCTCGACGGTGGCGTAGTCGATGTCCCCGGAGCCGGCGGCCGCGAGCAGGCGCCGGTGGGCCAGGTCGAGGGCCGGGTCGACGTAGACGGTCCCCGTCGTGACCCCCGGCCCGTCGCCGGCGAGGGAGCGCCACAGGGCGGGAGCGACGTTGATCGATGTGCAGTGGTCGCCGCCGGAGGGGTGGGCGAAGCTCTCCTCCTCGCCCGGGGTTCCGAGGTAGGCGAGGCTCGGGTCCAGGTCGACGGTTGATCCGGCGGACCGGCGGCGGAAGCGGCCGCGCCGCACCAGCACCACGCGGTAGGTGCCGCAGACCTCGGGCGCCGACCAGCGGGTGTGGTCGCTGCGGCAGGCGACCGTGCTGAGGTCGAAGTCGGTCCGGCGGGCGACGAGTTCGGCGGAGAGCATGCTCCGCACCGTATGCCGCAGGTCTGACAGTCGCGCCGCCGCAAGGATGTTCAAGACCGGGGTGGGGCGGCCGGGGCAGGCTCTCTCCAGCGAAGCCGGTGGGGCTTCCCGTGATGCACGAATTGAGGAGTCCGCTCATGCCCGTTCTCGAACAGCTTGCGACCGTGGTCGTCGACTGTGCCGACCCGGTGGCGCTCGCCGCCTTCTACCAGGGGGCGACCGGTTGGGAGGTCACGTACAGCGACAAGGACTTCGCCTCCCTCGGTGCGGGCCCCGACAGCACGGGGCCGGGGCTGGCCTTCGTGCGCGTCGAGGGCTACCGGGCACGCCAATGGCCTGACGGGGACAAGCACCTGCATCTCGACTTCACCGTCGCCGACCTGGACCGCGCGGTCGAGGAACTGCTCGCCCTCGGAGCCTCCCGGCCCACCTTCCAGCCGGGCGACGGCGAGTGGGTCGTCCTCACCGACCCCGAGGGTCACCCCTTCTGCCTGATCCCCGCCACGACTCCCGCCGGCTGACCGTCCGCGAGAAACGGAGAGTGCCCACCATGGCAAGCGTTCACCGAGAAGCTCTGATCGACGCCGACCCCGCGGCGGTATGGGAAGCGGTCCACCGCTGGGGCGAGGTCCACCGCAGACTCGCCCCGGGTTTCGTCGTCGACACCCAGGTCGACGGCGACGTGCGGGTGGTGACCTTCGCGGACGGCACAGTGGTGCACGAGCTCATCGTGTCGCTGGACGACGACGCCCGGCGCATCGCCTACTCGGTGGTGGGCGGGTCCATGGACGTCGTCCACCACCACGCCTCCATGCAGGTGTTCGCCGAGGCCGGCGGTCGCAGTCGCTTCGTCTGGATCACCGACGTACAGCCGCACAGCCGCGCGGAACTCATCGCCGCGAATGTCGACCAGGGGATTCAGGTGATCCGCCGGACCCTGGCCACCGAGGCCGCCCCGGCTTCCTGACGCGAGGGTACGAGACCTGTGGTCTGGCTAGTGCTGGCTGTTGCGGAACCCGATCGCCACGGCGCCCCACCAGCAGATCTGGGAGATCAGCGCGGTGGCGCCACCCCACGCCAGAAGGCGTGGGGTGGCTGGCTGCTGGGCCATGCGTCGGTTGATGCGTCCTGCTTGCAGGCCGTTGACGGTGAGCGCGAGGATCAGTGCGAGCTTGGTGCGCGTCAGGGTGGAGTTCAGGTCGGGGTGGAGCAGCGTGCCGCTGAGTACGAGTCCGGCGAGACCGGCCCAGATCGGGACGTGCAGGCGTGCGGTGTTGCCGAGGGCGTCGCTCAAGGTGCACCGCCGCGATATCCACAGCAGTCCGTAGTAGTCGGTCACCATGACGGCACCGAAGCCGAGCACCAGGCAGGCCAGGTGGACGAAGAGGGCGGCGGTGCGCAGGGCGGGGTCCGTGTGCAGGTGCAGGGACACCCACACGCAGGTCGTCAGGGCCAGGCATGCGGTCACGGCGGCTGCGGAGATCGTCCACCAGGAGTCGTGAAGGCCGAGCGGTCGGGCCTGGCCGGCACCGGGCAGCGCGGGCACAGGCCGAACGGACATCGACGGCTCCGAGGGCAGAGCGGACACGGAACTCCTCCAAGGCAACTCGAAACATTTAGGCAAGGCTTACCTAAATAATGCCGGACGGTCAATCCTGCAGGCCTTGGGGTGCTCCGGGAGGACTGGAACGTGATCGCGACGTTGCGTGACCGAAATCTGACGGCTCAAAGCACACTCGCGGCGTGCGCGCGCCGCGTGGAAGTGATCACGGTGACGGGCGCGGCGTACCTCGCCCGCATGCACGCGACGGCAGACCTCGCCCGGTCCGCGGGATACTCAGACGCGGTCGTCGAGCATGTGCGGCACCAGCGCGTCGCACTACTCGGCCTGCGCGCCTGCCGCTTCGAGAGCACCCGCCGGGAGACGCCGTCCAGGCAGCGCACCGACACCAGCAGGTCCGTACGCACCCGTCGCTCACGCATCAGTCCACGCGAGGCCAGCTACCCGGCACCGAAGGTGACCCGCGCCGGGTACAGGACCAGAAGCAGCAGCACAGCCAGGCCGGCCCACAAAGCGGCGCGCGGCGCCGTGAGGCTGCCGGCACCCCGGTCGATCAGGAGCAGCAAGCCGAGCAGCATCGCCGAGGACAGCAGCGCGCTGCGCAGATCCGCCGCCCAGCGGCGGTCGTACGTGACCCCGTCGGGGGTCTGCTCGCGACGGCCGACCAGGTCGCGCCGTATGTCGTCGGGACGTTCCATGGCGTCGACGCCAGGACTCCGGGCGGGTGCGCACCTCGGTCCTTGACGCGGCTCTGACGGGCTTCGTGCGCCACCTTGACGCCGGACCGGACCGGGGCGGGCCGTAGGGGCTCCCCGATGTGCGGCAGCGGACCTCGTCCGCGTCAACGCCCCGTCAAGGTCATCGGGTTCGGCGCGAGGAACCCGCAAGGAGCTCTCGGCGCCTGCGGTGACAGGACAGAACCTGAGTGCACCCGCGCACTGTGAAGGAGCACGTGTTCCTATGTCTGCCCTGACCGCCGAGACCGGTACCGCCCGCGCCGCCGAGGAACCCCCGGACAGCGGAGAGCGCCACCGGCTCACCGCCGTGACCGGTCTGGCCGCCCTGTCCCTCGACGCGGTGGCGTCGGTGGCGTACGGTCCGGAGGCGATCGTCCTGGTGCTGGCCGCCGCGGGCGCGGAGGGCCTCGGCTTCACCCTGCCGATCACGCTCGCCATCGCCGGACTGCTCGCGGTACTCGTCGCCTCGTATCGGCATGTCATCGCCGCGTTCCCCGACGGCGGCGGCTCGTACGCGGTCGCCCGTACCCACCTCGGGGCCCGAACGAGCCTGGTGGCAGCGGCCTCGCTGGTCCTGGACTACGTCCTCAACGTCGCCGTGGCCGTCACCGCCGGCGTGGCCGCGCTGACCTCGGCCTTCCCCGCGTGGTACGGCGACCGGCTCTGGATGTGCCTGGGCGTACTCGTCCTGATCACGGGCGTGAATCTGCGCGGCATCGTCGACTCGGCGCGCGCCTTCATCGTGCCGACGGCCGTGTTCGTCGTCTCGGTGCTGGCGCTCATCACGGTCGGCCTGTTTCGCTCCGCGCCCGTCAGCACCACGGCGGCCGAGGGCCACGCCTCCGTGCTCGCGGACAACGCCACCACGGTCGGCGCCCTGCTCCTGCTGAAGGCGTTCGCGTCCGGGTGCAGCGCGCTCACCGGCGTCGAGGCCCTCGCCAACGCCGTGCCGTCCTTCCGCGTCCCGCGCGTGCGCCGGGCCCAGCGCGCGGAGGTCGCCCTCGGAGCCGTCCTCGGGGTCATGCTGATCGGACTGTCCGTCCTGATCTCGCGCTTCCACCTGCAGCCGGTCGAGGGCGTCACCGTCCTCGCGCAGCTCGCGGACGCCTCCCTCGGTCACAACTGGGCTTTCTACGTCATCCAGTTCGCGACGATGATCCTCCTGGCGCTGTCGGCGAACACCTCCTTCGGCGGGCTGCCGGTGCTGCTGAAGCTGCTGGCCCGGGACAACTACCTCCCGCACGTCTTCGCCCTGAAGGCCGACCGTCAGGTCCACCGCCATGGCGTCCTGACCCTGGCCGCCGTCTCGGCCGCCCTGCTGGTCTTCTCCGGCGGCGACACCAACACCCTCGTGCCGCTCTTCGCCATCGGCGTCTTCGTCGGGTTCACCATCGCCCAGGTGGGCATGGTCCGGCACTGGCGCGCACAGCGGGGGAGGGGCCGGTGGGGCAAGGCGGCACTGAACGGGTTCGGCGCGCTGCTCACCGGCGTGTCCGCGGTCGTCGTGACGGCCACGAAGTTCGAGGACGGCGCCTGGCTGATCGTGATCGCGCTGCCCGTGCTGGTCGTGGCCTTCGAGACGGTGCACAGGGCGTACACGCGCATCGGCGAACGGCTGGGCCTCGGCCGCATCCCCGAACCGCCGCACCGGGACCGCTCCGTCGTCATCGTCCCCGTGTCGAGCCTGTCACGCCTGACCTGCGAGGCCCTGAACGCGGCCGCCTCGCTGGGCGACGAGGTGCGGGCGGTCACCGTCTGCCACCCGGACGCCGAGGACCGCGCGCACACCGAGGCCCTCATGCGTGACTGGGCCCTGTGGAACCCCGGTGTGCCGCTGGTCCCACTCCTCTCGGAGCGCCGCGCGCTGGGCCGGCCGATCTCCGCGTACGTACGGGAGACGGGCGGCGCGGCGGTAGGCACCCGGGTGACCGTGCTCATCGCCGAGGTCGAGCCCGACCGGTTGTGGCAGCGCCTCCTGCAGAACCAGCGGGGCGCGGTCGTGGCTCACGCCGTACGCAAGGACACCGACGCGGTGATCTGCAGACTGCGATTCCGCATCACGTGACGCCCCGCCCGCCGGGCTCCGCGCGTGCGCTCGGTCGCCCCATCGAGGGTCACGCGGGGAAGTGGCAGGTCAGCGCACCCGCCCCCGGGCCTTCAGCGGCACCGAGGGCAGCTCGGGCGCGTCCAGGCGATCCCCGTCGTAACCCTTCACGTCGCCGAACCGGGACCCCGTCATCCAGTCCTCCCGGGCCTGCGTGATGTCGTCCTGCGACCGCCCGATGAAGTTCCACCACATGACGAGCTCCTCCTCGAACGGTTCGCCGCCCAGGAGCATCAGGCCCGCGTCCGAGCCCGCCCGCACCGGGAGCTCCGTGCGGCCGCAGCCGAGGTAGAGCATCGAGCCGGGGAGGACGGGGACGTCGTCCACGTGGGTCTCGCCGGACATCGCCAGGACCGCGTACTCGAAGTCCGGGTTCAGGGGGACGCGCACGTCGGAGCCCGCGGTGAGGGTCAGGTCCGCGCCCACGATCGGCGTGTACGTCGAGCCCGGTGACGTGGCGCCGTCGAGCGAGCCGAGGATCACCGTGGCGGTCAGACCCGGGGCCGTCACCGTCGGCAGCTCCGCGTGGTGCTGGAACTGCGGCTCAATGTGGCGGTGCGTGTCCGGGAGCGCGACCCACAGCTGGGCGCCGTGGAGATAGCGCGCGTGGGTCTTCGGGCTCTCCTCCGAGTGCGAGATCGCGCGGCCCGACGTCATCAGGCCCAGCTCGCGCGGGCGGATCGTCTGCAGGCTGCCGGTCGAGTCGCGGTGCAGCACCTCGCCCTCGTGCAGCCAGCTCACCGTCTGCAGGCCCATGTGGGGGTGCGGCGGTACCTGCATGCCCGGCTCGTCCGCGATGTCGTCGGGGCCGTAGTGGTCGACGAAGGCCCAGGCGCCCACCATGCGGCGGCCCAGGTTCGGCAGCAGGCGCCGGACCTCGGTGGACTCGCCGAGCTTCACACGACGCGGGCTGAGAAGCTCACGCACCGGTTCCGCCACGACGAAACCCCGTCCGCCGCACACGGAGGGAACCGCCTCACGATCAAGATTGCTCATGTCGGACAACCTAGGGCCTGCGCGGCCTTCCGTCAGTCCCGCGGCACGAAGTCGCCCCGACGGGCGGCGCGCGTACCGGCGCGTCCGCCGCCCGTACGGGTCACCCCGCGCGCCATCCGCACCACCGGCCACTGGAATGGACGAGTGCCCCATGTGACCGCGGCGAACCAGATGACCCGGGCGACCCTGACGAACCAGGCGGCCCCGGCGCTGGACGCCGCGCCGCCGGACGACTGCCTCGCCCGCAACGACTGGATCTGCGGCGCGTACCTCGACACGCGTCGGCACATCCTCGTCGACGCCGTCGTGCAGCACCTGCAGATCACCGCGGTCGCCGTCGCGATCGCCCTCGTCATCGCCGTGCCGCTGGCCGTCGTCGCCCGCCGCTGGGGCTGGGCCGCCGGACCCGTGCTCGCGCTCACGACCGTGCTCTACACCATCCCTTCGCTCGCGATGTTCTCGCTGCTCCTGCCCGCGTACGGCCTGTCCGCGACACTCGTCGTCGCCGGGCTTGTGCTGTACTCGCTCACCCTGCTCGTCCGGAACATCCTCGCCGGACTCCGGTCCGTTCCCGAGGAGACCCGGCAGGCCGCCCGGGGCATGGGCTACGGGCCGATCCGGCTGCTGCTCACCGTCGAACTGCCGCTCGCGCTGCCCGCCGCGATGGCCGGGCTGCGCATCGCCACCGTGTCCGCCGTCTCGCTCGTGACCGTCGGGGCGATCGTCGGCTACGGGGGACTGGGGAACCTCATCTACTCCGGCATGAACACGTACTTCAAGGCGCAGGTGCTCACCGCCTCCGCGCTGTGTGTCGTGATCGCCGTCGTCGCGGACGTGCTGCTCCTCGGCGTCGGCCGCCTCCTGACCCCCTGGACGAGAGCGAGCCGTTCATGACGACAAGGAGGCGTTCATGACGACAGGGAACCTCGCGTGACGGCCGGGAGGCGGGCGTGAAGACGCTGACCGACGCCTGGGACTGGCTCGCCGACGCCTCGCACTGGGCCGGCGACGACGGCATCTGGCACCGGCTCGCCCAGCACCTCGTCCTGACCGTCGTGTGCCTCGTGGTGAGCTGCCTCATCGCCCTGCCGATCGCCCTCGTGCTCGGCCACCTCGGCAAGGGCGGCGCGCTCGCGGTCAACATCTCCAACGTGGGGCGCGCCGTACCGACCTTCGCCGTCCTCGTCCTGCTCCTGCTCACCCCGCTCGGCCAGTACGGCGAGGGGCCCACCGTCGTCGCGCTGGTGCTGTTCGCCGTGCCGCCCCTGCTCACCAACGCCTACGTGGGCATGCGCGGCGTCGACCGCGGCGTCGTCCAGGCCGCCCGGGGCATGGGGATGACGGGGAAGCAGATGCTGCTGCGCGTCGAGGTGCCCCTCGCCCTGCCCATGATCATGAACGGGGTGCGGATCGCCGCCGTGCAGCTCGTCGCCACCGCCACCATCGCCGCACTCGCGGGCGGCGGCGGACTGGGCCGCATCATCACCGCCGGGTTCAATCTGGCCAGCACCCCGCAGGTCGTCGCCGGTGCCTTCCTCGTCGCGGTCTTCGCCCTCCTCGTAGAGGTCCTGTTCGAGATCGCGGAACGGTGCGCACCGTCCTGGGCACGGGGGAGCGGATGATCAGGCGAAACCTCGCCACGCTTGCGGCGCTGACCGCGCTGCTCGCCGGAGGCTGCTCCAGCGGGCCCACCCTCGAGGACCAGGGCGCGGTGACCGCGCCGCCCGGCGACAGCAAGCAGCTCGTCATCGGCTCCGCCGGATTCACCGAGAGCGACCTGCTCGCCAACCTGTACGCCCTTCTGCTCGACGACGCCGGATACGGCACCCGCATCCTGTCCGTCGCCAACCGGGAGCTGTACGAACCCGCCCTGGAAGCCGGCCAGATCGACGTCGTCCCCGAGTACGCCGCGACGTTCGCCGACTGGCTCAACGCCAAGGCCAACGGGGCCGACGCCACGCCCGCCGGGTCGCCCGACCTCGACGCCACCATGGCCGCCCTGCGCTCTCTCGCCGGGCCCCGCGGCCTCGTCGTCCTGGATCCCGGCAAGGCCGTCGACCAGAACGCCTTCGCCGTGACCTCCGCGTACGCCCGCACCCACCGGCTCCGCAGCCTCAGCGACCTGGGGGCCTCGGGACAGAAGGTGCGGCTCGCCGCCGGTGACGAGTGCGTCCAGCGGCCGTACTGCGCGCCGGGGCTCAAGAAGGTCTACGGGATCGATGTCACTGGCGTCGACCCGAAGGGCGTCGGCACCACGCAGTCCAAGAAGGCCGTGCAGAACGGGCAGGACCAGATGGTGCTGACCACGACCACCGACGCCACGCTCGACGCGTTCGGCCTCGTCCTGCTCGCCGACGACAAGAACCTCCAGAACGCGGACTACATCGTGCCGGTCGTGAACCGTTCCCGGGCGGGCAGCGCCAAGGTCGCCGAGGCGCTCGGCCGGCTCAACCCGGTCCTCACCACCGAGGACCTGGCGTCCCTGAACGAGCAGGTCGACAGCTGGCGCCGGCTCCCCGAGGACGTGGCCCGTACGTATCTCAAGGACAAGGGGCTGCTGTAGGCGGCGGGCCCGGAGACCTCTACTCTCAAGGTGAACTTTAGGGTGAGAGTTCAGGGTTGGTCCGGCCCCGCACCGGCGGCCTCACGCGTCCGCGACCGAGTCGAAAGCGACCTCGTCCCGCCCCACGCCCCGCGCGTCCGCGTCCACCGACCGCCGCAGCGCCTCGTGCAGCTTCGCCGGTGTCAGTACGCCGAGGAAGCGGGAGCCGTCGAGGACCGCGACCCAGCCCGCGTCGTGCTGCAGCATCACGCCGAACGCCTGCTTGAGCGGCGCCCCGACCGGGACCCACGCGTTCATCCGGTGCGCCAGCTCACCGACCCGCACGCCCGCGCCCGCCAGCGTCACTTCGTCGACGCCGATCCAGCCGTGCAGATCCCCCTGCCCGTCCAGGACCACGGCCCAGCGCGCGCCCTCCTCCCGCAGCCGGGCGGCCGCCAGTGCCGCCGGCTCGTTGGTCCCGACCACCGCGGGCTGCTCCAGATCGGCCGCCTCGATCGCGGTCACCGACAGCCGCTTCAGCCCCCGGTCCGCGCCGACGAACTCGGCGACGTACGGCGTCGCCGGCATCCCGAGCACCGCCCCCGGCGTGTCGAACTGTTCGATGCGCCCCTGCCCGTACACCGCGATCCGGTCGCCGAGCCGCACCGCCTCCTCGATGTCGTGCGTGACGAGCAGCACCGTCTTGCGCACCGCCGCCTGCATCCGCAGGAACTCGTCCTGCAACTGCTCGCGCACCACCGGGTCCACCGCGCCGAAGGGCTCGTCCATCAGCAGCACGGGCGGATCGGCGGCCAGTGCCCGCGCCACCCCGACCCGCTGCCGCTGACCGCCCGACAACTGCTCCGGGTACCGGCCCCCGTACGTCTTCGGGTCCAGGCCCACCAGATCGAGCAGCTCGGCGGCGCGGGCCCGCGCCTTCGGCTTCTTCCAGCCGATCAGGGCCGGGACGGTCGCCGTGTTGTCGAGGATCGTGCGGTGCGGGAAGAGGCCGACCTGCTGGATGACGTACCCGATACGGCGGCGCAGCCGCACCGGGTCGACCGTCGCGATGTCCTCGCCGTCGACGAAGATGCGGCCGGAGGTGGGCTCGATGAGCCGGTTGACCATCATCATCGTGGTCGTCTTGCCGCAGCCGGACGGGCCGACGAGCGTGACCAGTTCGCCCTCGGCGACCTCGAAGGAGAGGTCGTCCACCGCCGTCGTGCCGTCCGCGTACCGCTTGGTGACCTGATCGAACCGGATCATGCGCTCACGCTAACCGCGCCCCTCACTCCCCGCTCACCAGCACCACCTCCAGGGTGCGCGGACCGTGCACCCCCTCGACCCGGTCGAGCTCGATGTCGCTCGTCGCGGACGGGCCGGAGATCCACGTCAGCGGGCGCGCCGGATCGAGCCGTTCCAGCGCCTGCGGCACCGAGGACACGACCTGGTCGGGGACCCGTACGACGCAGATGTGGTGGTCGGGGATCAGGGTGATGCGGCGCCGTCCCTGGTCGGGGGAGCCGTCCAGGACGATCGTGCCGGTCTCGGCGATCGCGACCGCGCACCCCGTCACGACGCTCTCCACGCGGTCCAGTTCCGCCGGCGTGCTGACCGCCCGGTCGTGGACGCGCGGCGGGTCGGCGGCCGACATCCACTCCGGGGGAAGCCCCGGCGGGACCAGCACCGAATCCGGCCCCCGCGCGGCCAGCAACCGCATGATCAGGAGGGGCAGCTCCGCGCCGTCGCAGCGGTGCACGATCGCCCGGTAGTCCGCCAGGTTCTCGGCCAGCAGTTCCACCGTCTCCTCGACGCTCCGCCCGCCGTGCTCGCGCAGATAGCTCCGGTCGACGTCCGTGCCGTACGAGGACGGCGGCTCGACCGGGCCGCCGAGCGCCCGCCGCACCCGGCCCAGGATCACGTCCCTGCTGCTCATTTGCCGGCCTCCTTGCCGCCGTCGGTCCGCTGCCACCAGTCGCGGAAGGACTCCGCGGGCACCTGCGGGAGATCGCGGGTGTCCGTCCACGCACGGCCCGGCCCCGGCACCGTCCGCGGATGGAAGCGCCGGGTGCGGGCGGCCAGGCGCTGGCCGGCCGCGAGCGCCGCCGGATGGGTGAACGCCCAGCGGGCGGCCCGCATCGCGGCCCGCTCGGCGGCATGCCCCTTGGCCGGCTTGAGGGTGACCTTCGTGCCGCGCCGGGTCACCGGACCGCCCTCCACCACCCGCTCCCGCAGATGGACGAGGACCTCGGGGATGTCGATGGCGACCGGGCACACCTCGTAGCAGGCGCCGCACAGCGAGGACGCGTACGGCAGGGAGGCGTCGATCTCGCTCTGTGTGCCGCGCAGTTGGGGGCTGAGGATCGCGCCGATGGGCCCCGGGTACACGGAGCCGTAGGCGTGCCCGCCGGCCCGCTCGTAGACCGGGCACACGTTCAGGCACGCCGAGCAGCGGATGCAGCGCAGTGCCTGGCGTCCGACCTCGTCGGCGAGGGTGTCCGTGCGCCCGTTGTCGAGCAGCACGAGGTGGAAGGTCCGCGGGCCGTCGGAGTCGGTGGTGCCGGTCCATGTCGACGTGTACGGGTTCATGCGCTCGGCGGTCGAGGAGCGCGGCAGGGTCTGCAGGAAGACCTCCAGGTCCTGCCAGGTCGGCACGATCTTCTCGATGCCGACGACCGAGATCAGCGTCTCGGGCAGGGTCAGGCACATGCGGCCGTTGCCCTCGGACTCGACGACCACGAGGGTGCCGGTCTCGGCGACCATGAAGTTCGCGCCGGAGATGCCCACCTTGGCGCGCAGGAACTTCTCCCGCAGATGCAGCCGGGCCGCCTCGGCGAGCTCGGCCGGGGTGTCGGTCAGCCCGTCCGGGGCCGGGCGCCCCCAACTCCCCATCTCCTTCTTGAAGATGTCGCGGATCTCGCCGCGATTGCGGTGGATCGCCGGGACCAGGATGTGTGAGGGACGGTCGTCGCCGAGCTGCACGATCAGCTCCGCGAGGTCGGTCTCGTAGGCGCGGACACCCTCGGCCTCCAGCGCCTCGTTGAGCCCGATCTCCTGCGTGGCCATCGACTTGACCTTGACGACCTCCCGCTCGCCGGTCGCGAGGACGAGCCGGGTGACGATCCGGTTCGCCTCGTCGGCGTCGGCCGCCCAGTGGACGGTGCCGCCCGCCGCCGTCACCGACTCCTCCAACTGGACGAGATAGTGCTCCAGATGGCGCAGCGTGTGGTCCTTGATCTGCTTGCCCGCCTCGCGCAGCCGCCCCCAGTCGTCCAGCTCGGCGACCGCCCGGGCGCGCTTGTCGCGGATCGTGTGGGTCGCGTGCCGCAGATTGGCGCGCAGCGTCGTGTTCCGTACGGCGTCGTGCGCGGCCTCCGGGAAGGCGGGCATGCCGACAAACGTGCCGCTCATACGAGGGGCTCCTCTTCCGTGCTCGCCAGGATCTCCGCGATGTGCACCGGCCGCATGCCGACCTGCATCCGCGACATCGTGCCGCCGAGGTGCATCAGACAGGAGTTGTCGGCCGCGCACAGCACCTCGGCGCCGGTCGCCGCCGCGTTGTGCACCTTGTCCGCGCCCATGGCCGCCGAGACATCGGAGTTCTTCACGGCGAAGGTGCCGCCGAAGCCGCAGCACTCCTGTGCGCCCGGAAGCTCCCGCAGCTCCAGGCCCTTCACCGCCGCGAGCAGCCGGGTCGGACGGTCGCCGAGGCCGAGCGAGCGCAGGCCGTGACAGGTGGGGTGGTAGGTGACCGTGTGCGGGTAGCACGCCCCGACGTCCGTCACGCCCAGGACGTCGACGAGGAACTCGGTGAGTTCGTACGTCTTCGGGATCACCGGCGCGAGCGCGGTCGCGAGCCGGTCGCCGCGTCCCTCCGCGCGGGCCCGCTCGCCCATCCGCGGGTACAGCTCGCGCACCATCGCGGCGCACGAACCCGACGGCGTGATGATTGCGTCGTAATCACCCGAGGCGACTCCGGGACCGAATACATCGGAGTAATGCCGGGCGAGCGGCTCGGCCTCGTGGCGGTAGCCGGTGTTGTAGTGAGGCTGCCCGCAGCAGGTCTGCGCGGCCGGGAAGTCCACCTCGACGCCCAGCCTGGTCAGCAGTTTCACCACCGCACGGCCGGTGTCCGGATAGAGCGTGTCGTTGACACAGGTCAGGAAGAGTGCGACACGCATCGTGGCCCCTTCGTCGGGTCGGCTCGGGTCGATCATCGGATGGGTGCAGCGTACGTCGTCGAGGCCTGCCGGTCACGGGGTGTGCGCGGACGGCCGCGCCCGGCTGACGGTCCGTCACGGGCCGCGGTCCGTCCCGTCCGGGGCCCGCCCGCCCCGGACGCGTGGGCATGTGCTGAACTGGGCCCCGTCCCGGTCGTCCGGAATCCGGGGCCTTCGTACCGTCATCCGATCCGTCATCCGATCAGCCGTCATGGAGTCGAATTGAGCGCCGCGCGATACCGGCAGGCCGGGGTCGTCCTCACCGACCGCCGTTTCTCCGTCCCGTTGGACCACTCCGCCCCCGACGGCGAGAAGATCGAGCTGTACGCGCGCGAGGCCGTCGCGCCGGGCCGCGAGGACGCGGACCTGCCCTGGCTGCTCTACCTCCAGGGCGGCCCCGGGTTCGGCGCCAACCGCTTCTCCGGCACCCAGGCCTGGCTCGGCCGCGCTCTGAAGGACTACCGCGTCCTCCTCCTCGACCAGCGCGGCACCGGCGCCTCCGCGCCGGTCAACCGGCAGACGCTCCCGCTGCGCGGCGACGCGCCGCAGCAGGCCGCGTACCTGGGCTTCTTCCGCGCCGACTCGATCGTGCGGGACTGCGAACTCGTCCGCCGCGAGGTCACCGGGGGCGCGCCCTGGACCGTGCTCGGCCAGAGCTTCGGCGGCTTCTGCACGGTCAACTACCTGTCGACGGCGCCCGAGGGCCTGGCCGCCGCGCTGATCACCGGCGGACTGCCGACCCTCGACGGGCACGCGGACGACGTGTACCGGGCCGCGTACCCGCGCGTCGAGCGCAAGGTCCGCGCGCACTACGCCCGCTACCCGATGGACGTCGAGCGGGCCCGCGAGATCGGCGCGTACGTCCTGGAGCACGAGCCCGTCCTGCCGAACGGCTACCGGCTCACCCTGGAGGCCTTCCAGTCCCTCGGCATCTGGCTCGGCGCGGGCGACGGCAGTGACCGCCTGCACTACCTGCTGGAGGACGCGTTCGTACGGAGCCCGGGCGGGCGCGAGCTGTCCGACGCGTTCCAGGAGCAGATCGGCGCGGCCCTGTCGTACGCGAGCCATCCGCTGTACGCCGTGCTGCACGAGGCGATCTACGCGCAGGGCGGTCGGGCCACCGACTGGTCGGCGGAGCGGGTGCGGGGCGAGTTCCCGCAGTTCGACGGAGCGAAAGCGCTGGCGAACGGGGGCGCGCTGCTCTTCACCGGGGAGAGCGTGCATCCCTGGCAGTTCGACGCCGACCCCGCGCTGCGGCCCCTGCGGGAGGCGGCGGAGCTGGTCGCCGGGCGGGTGGACTGGGCGCCGCTGTACGACTCCGTGCGGCTGGCGGCGAACGAGGTTCCTGTTGCCGCGGCCGTCTATCACGACGACATGTACGTGGATACGGGGATGGCGCTTCGGACGGCCGACGCGATCCGGGGGGCCCGGAGCTGGGTGACGAACGAGTTCGAGCACGACGGGGTTCGGGCGGGTGGGTCCCGGGTGCTCGATCGGTTGCTGGGGATGGTGCGCGGGGAGGTGTAGCGACGTAGCTTCGGTGGGTTCGTTGCCGGGTGCGGGCCGGTGGGAGCTGGTCGCAGTTCCCCGCGCCCCTGAAATGCAGACGCTTCGCGTCGCATTTCCCGGACCGCGGCCGCCCCGGAAACATCGTGCCGCCCGCCGCACAGGCGCATACGCTGCCTGGCATGAGCGTGCCTGAGACTGAGAAGACGGCGCTGAAGCCGATGCCGGACGACTGGAGCCGGGCGCTGGCCGTCGTGGCGCACCCCGACGACCTGGAGTACGGCTGCGCCGCCGCGATCGCCGGGTGGACCGACGCCGGCCGCGAGGTCACCTACGTACTGGCCACCCGCGGCGAGGCCGGCATCGACACCCTGGAGCCGGAGAAGTGCGGCCCGCTGCGCGAGCAGGAGCAGCGGGCCAGCGCGGCCGTCGTCGGCGTGGACACCGTCGAGTTCCTCGGCCACCAGGACGGCGTCATCGAGTACGGCACGGCCCTGCGCCGCGACATCGCCGCCGCGATCCGCCGCCACCGCCCCGAACTGGTCATCACCCTCAACCACCGGGACACCTGGGGCGGCGTCTACTGGAACACGCCGGACCACGTGGCCGTCGGCCGGGCCACCCTCGACGCCGCCTCCGACGCGGGAAACCGCTGGATCTTCCCCGAGCTCGTCGAACAGGGCCTGGAACCCTGGAACGGGGTGAAGTGGGTGGCCGTCGCGGGCTCGGCGCAGCCCACGCACGCCGTCGACGCGACCCCCGGCCTGGAGCGCTCCGTGCGGTCCCTGCTCGAACACCGCACGTACATCGAGGTGTTGACGAGCGAGGACCCGGAGACCTACTGCCGCACCTTCCTCACCGGGAACGCGCAGGCCGTGGCCGAGCGCTTCGGCGGGAAGCCCGCCGTGGCGTTCGAGGTGTTCAGCCGCTGACCTCCGCCTCCACCCGGATCGGGGCCCTGGCGGGCAGCATGCGGAGCGCGGCCACGGCCGCGAGCGCCGTGAGCAGCGCCAGCACCGTCAGGGTCGTGCTCATGGACGCGGTGAAGTCGGCCGCGGAGGAGGCACCCGCCGGGGAGAGCAGGAGCATCGTCGCCACGGCCACGCCGAGACTCGGGCCGATGTTCATCGCCGTCTGCTGAAGGCCGCCCGCCACTCCGGCGTCGGCGCGGGGCGCCCGCCGGACCAGGACCTCCGTCGCGGTCACCATGACCGTGCCGAAGCCGGCTCCCATCGCCAACGCGCAGGCTCCGACGGCGAGTCCGGGCGCGTCGGCGGCGAGCCGGCCGAAGGCCAGGACACCCAGGGCCAGCACCGCGAGCCCGCCGGCCGTCGTCGCCCGCGCCCCGTGCCGCCGCAGCAGCACCGCGCCAAGCGGCGCCGCGAGGACCATGCACAGCGCGGCCGGCAGCATCCGCAGCGCGGTGGCCAGGGCGTCCAGGTGCTGCACGTCCTGGAGGAAGTACGTCGCCGAGAACAGCGCGCCGAACAGCGCCGCGGACGCCGTCAGCAGGATGCCGAGGGAGGCCGCCGTGACCGGGGCGGCGACCACCGCGGGGGAGAGCAGCGGGCTCGGAGTGCGGCGTTCGTGGCGTACGAGGAGCGCACCTGCGACGCCCGCGCCGACGAGGGCCGGGACGGCGACCGTCGCGTCGGGGAGTGACACGAGCGCCGTGACCACGCCCGCCAGCGCGCAGCCGAGGAGCAGCGCGCCCAGCGGATCGAGCCCGACCGGCCGCTTCCGGGACGGGCCCGCCGCCTCCGGATCCCGTACGAGGAGCACGAGCGCGGCGATCACCAGCGCGGGCGGCACGCCCAGGAAGAACACCGAACGCCAGCCGAAATGCGCCGTGAGCACGCCGCCGACGACCGGGCCCGCCGCGGCCGCGAGCCCGATCGCCGCGGTGCGGGCGGCGATCGGCGGGCCCAGCCGGTCCGCCGGGAACGCCGCTCGCAGCATGCCGAGCGTCGCCGGCTGCAACAGCGCCCCGCACACGCCCTGCACCACCCGCAGCCCGATCAGCAGGCCGATGTCCGGGGCGAGCCCGACCCCCGCCGAGGCCGCCGCGAAGCCCAGCATCCCGTACCCGAACAGGCGCCGGTGCCCGTACCGGTCGCCGAGCCGGCCCGCGAAGACGAGCAGGCTCGCCACCGTGATCAGGTACGCGGTGCTGGTCCACTGGACCTGGTCCAGGCCGGCCCCGAGGTCGTCGCCCAGCGCGGGCTGCGCGACGGTCAGGACGGTGCCGTCGAGCGCGACGAGCACCGCGCCGACCACGCTGCCCGCGAGCGTGATCCGGCGGTGCGCCGTGCCGCTCATCGGGCGACCGGGCCCAGGTGGGCGTCCAGTACGGTGGTGAGGAGCGGGTCGACCGCCTCGGACCCGGTGGCGAGCTGCAGGCTGCCCCAGCCCCATAGCTGGGCCACCCCGTGCAGGTTTGCCCACAACGCGCCTGCCACGACGGAGGGTTCGGCCTCCGGGCGGACCTCGGCGATCAGCTCCACGAGCACACCGAAGAGCGGAAGGCTCGTGTCCCGCAGCCCGAACCGGTCGCTCTCCAGCAGATCGTGACGGAACATCAGCTCGTACATCCCGCGATGGCGGGCCGCGAAGTCCAGGTAGACGCGGGCGAGGGCGGTGATCCGGGTGCGCGGGTCCCGGTCCGTCTCCGCCAGGGTCCCGGTGACGCGCGCCCCCAGATCCGTGAAGCCGCGCCGCGCGATTGCCGACAGGAGCTCCAGGTGCGTCGGGAAGTAGCGGCGCGGGGCGCCGTGCGAGACACCGGCCCGGCGGGCGATCTCCCGCAGCGACAGGGCCGCGGCGCCCTCCGCGTCGACGAGCGCGACCCCCGTGTCCACGAGCCGGTCGCGCAGGCTCGCGCCGCCGTCCGGGGCGGGCTCGGGAGGCTGATGATCTGACGGTGCGGATTCAGGCATAGACAGTGTCTACCCGATGTGAGTAGACACTGTCTACCTCGGAAGCCGAGACGCGCGGTGTGCGGCCCCTTCAAGGCTCTTCAAGGTCGAGGCGATTGCCGTTACGCTGCGCGCCGCTCGCGGTGCCGACGACGTCCGGCTGGAGGCAGCATGATCGACACGACCGACGGGGAACTGCCCGACGGGGACGACCTGCGGATGCGGCTCGACGTCGAGCCGGACGGGATCGGGGTGCTCACCCTGTGCCGCCCGGCCAAGCTGAACGCCTGGAGCTGGGAGGCCAGCCGCCAGCTCGGGGTCATGGCCGACCGGATCCGCTTCGACGACCGCGTCCGGGTCGTGCTGCTGCGGGCCGAGGGGCGGGCCTTCTGCGCCGGCATCGACGTCACCGCGCCCGGTGGCGGCATCGAGGGCGAGAGTGGGTCGGCGCGGGCGCGCGGCTACTACGAGGGGATCCGCTGGGCGCACGAGCGGTTCGCCGCGTTCGCCCGCTTGCCGCAGCCGGTCGTCGCCGCCGTGCAGGGGTACTGCCTCGGCTTCGGCTTCGAGCTGGCGCTGATGGCGGACGTGCGGATCGCGGCCGAGGATGCCGTGTTCGCCCTGCCGGAGGCGCAGTTGGGGGTCGCCGTCGACGCGGGCGGCGATCTGCGGATCGCGCGGGAGGCGGGTGCGGGGTGGGCCAAGTTCCTTGCGTTGACCGGGCGCCGTATCGACGCCGACACCGCGTACCGGCTGAACCTGCTCCAACAGGTCGTCCCCGTGGAGGATTTGGAGAAGGCCACCCGCGCGGTCGCCGCCGAGATCGCCGGGAACGCGCCGCTCGCCGTGCAGTCCGTCAAACGGGACATCGACGCCTACGCCGACGCCGGGCTAGATGCCGCGCTCGACCGCGTCGCGATGAGCGCCGCACTGACGCTGACCTCCCAGGACGCCACGGAAGGGTTCACCGCGAAGGCGGGCCGCCGTCCGCCCCGGTTCCGCGGGGCGTGAGCCGTCCGGGCGAATCCGTCCGGCAGCGGGGAAGAAAGGCCGACGGCGGGCGGTTGGTGGACCTCGAGGCCCACAGACCGCTCCGTCCGGAAGGCAGCCATGACCTCCGCACCGTTCGACCCCCGCGCCCTGCTCGCCGCGAGCCGCCTCGGCGTCCTCGCCACCCTCAAGTCCGACGGACGGCCCCAACTGTCGCCCGTGCTGCCCTTCTACGACCGGGACACCGAGACGTTGTACGTGTCGATCACCGAGGGCCGCGCCAAGACGGCGAACCTGCGCCGCGACCCGCGCGCCGCACTGGAGGTCACCGGACCCGGCGGCCGCGAGTGGGCCACCGCCGAGGGCGTCGTCGAACTCGTCGGCCCCGGCACCGACCCGCACGGGCCCGAGGTCGACATCCTCGTCGACTACTACCGCAAGGCCGCGGGCGAACACCCCGACTGGGACGAGTACCGCGCGGTCATGGTCGCCGACCGGCGCGTGCTGATGACGATGAAGGTCGACCACGTGTACGGCCAGCGTCTCGGCTGACCGTGTTCAGGGTTCAGGGTGTGAACGGGCCGCGGCCCAGCTGCTCGCGCACCGGCGTCACCGGGGCGTTCACCAGATCGCGCCGCTGCCAGTTCGCCCCGTCCACCACGAGCGTGTGCCCGCTGATGAAGCGGGCGTAGGGCGAGGCGAGGAAGGTGGCCGCCCAGCCGAGCTCCCTCGGCGCCCCCGTCCGCAGCGCGGGCTGGCGGGCGCCCGGGTCCGGGGCCCGGTCGAGTCCGGCCCGGATGTCGGCGGTCATGTCCTCGTGCGGCATGAGCCCCGGCACCAGGCCGTTGACCTGGATCCCGTACGGTCCCCACTCCACGGCGAGCGACTCGACCAGGCTCTTGACGCCCGCCTTCGCCGCCGCGCTGTGCGCGAACCCGGGCCCGCCCGTCCAGGCGTACGAGGCGCCGACCGCGATCACCGAACCCGGGGTGCCCTCGGCGAGGTGGCGGCGGCCGAACTCCCGCGTCATCAGGAACGTACCGGTGAGCGTGATGTCCACGACCGCCCGCCAGCCGTTCGGCGTCACGTCCTCGGACGGGACGGGGAAGTTGGCCGCCGCGTTGTTGACCAGGACGTCCGGGAGACGGCCGTGCGAGGCGACGGCCGCGTCGAAGACCTCGGCGATCCGGTCCGCGTCCCGGATGTCGCACAGCTCCGAGGTCACCGGGCCCGCGTCGGGGATCTTCGCCAACTCCGCGCGGGCGGGCGCCAGATGCTCCTCGCGGCGGCTGACGAGGAGCAGGGACGCGCCGAGCCGGGCGAACTCGGCGGCGACCGCCCGCCCCAGACCGGTCCCGCCCCCGGTCACCAGCACGAGCTGCCCGGCATAGGTCCCCGGCGGCAGGGCGCGGGCGCCGGGCGGGGGAGGGGCGGGCAGTCCGGGCAGCGAGGTCGTGGAGTCCATGCGCGCATGGATACCGCGCGGGGCGTCACCTTTCCATGCGCGTGCGGCCCGGGGTCCCCTCACTCCGTGGCTGCCGCGACCCGGTCCAGGTCCGTGAGGAGCAGGTCCATGTTGATCGTCGTGCCCGCGCGGTAGCCGGCGCTCGCCGCGTTCACCACCTGTTCCGCCGGGCCCGTCGCGTTGCCGACGGCCCAGACCCCGGGGACGCTCGTCAGGCCCGTCGGGTCCACGGCCGGGAAGCGGCCCGCCGGGGTGTCGCGCGTGTCGGCGCCTAGGTCGGTCAGGAGCGAGTCGTTCGGGGTCATGCGGGGCGCCACGACGGCGACGGTGCGGGGGACCACCCGGCCGTCGGCGAGGCGGACCCCGGTGAGGCGGTCGTCCGTCACGACCAGCTCCGCGACCTCGCCCGTCACCACGCTCACCTCGGCCGCCGCCAGCAGCCGCCGCTCGGTGTCGGTCAGCGCGTCCTCGCCGGAGGCGCCGAGGAACAGGGTCACGTCGGGCGACAACTGGCTGAACAGCAGCGCCTGATGGATGCCCGCCGCCGGCGAGTACAGCACCCCGACCGGCTCGTCCCGCACCTCGTAGCCGTGGCAGTACGGGCAGTGGATCACATCGCGGCCCCAGCGCTCGGCGACGCCGGGAACGTCCGGCAACGCGTCGGCCAGGCCGGTCGCGACGACGAGCCGGCGCCCGTGCACGCTGCCGCCACCGGCGAGCGCCACGTCGAACTCGCCCGAGCCGTCCGGCACCGCCTTCGTCACCCGGTCCCGGACGAGCTCGACCCCGTACGCGGCGACCTCCTCGCGGACCACGGCCAGGAACTCGGCGGGCGGCATGCCGTCGCGCGAGGGGTAGCCCTGCATGTGGGCCGCCGGGGCGTTGCGTGGCTCGCCCGCGTCGACCACCAGCACGGAGCGGCGCGAGCGGCCGAGGATCAGGGCCGCCGAGAGGCCGGCCGCGCCGCCGCCGACCACGACGACGTCGTACTCGTTCCGCTGGGAATCTGCGTTGTTCATCACGGTCACCTCGATGCGCTGGAACGGCGGAGTCGCCTGCTGTCTCTGCCCTCGAAGATGCACCTGATCGTGCGTATTGACAAATGGCTTTGCCGAAACTGCAATGGAAGCATGAAGTCGCACTCGCACTCGCACTCGCACACCCAAGCGGCCGGGGAGTCGGTGGCCGAGCAGCCCGCCGAGAGCATGGAGGCCGTGCTCACAGGCGTCGGCCCGCGCCTGCGCGCCCTGCGCAAGGAGCGCGGCGCCACCCTGACCGGGCTCTCGGAGGCCACCGGCATCTCGGTGAGCACGCTGTCCCGGCTGGAGTCCGGCCTGCGCAAGCCCAGCCTGGAGCTGCTGCTTCCGATCGCCCGCGCCCACCAGGTGGCGCTCGACGAGTTGGTCGGCGCACCCCCGGTGGGGGATCCGCGCGTGCGGGCCAAGCCGATCACGCACGGCGGGCGCACCATGTTCCCGCTGACCCGGCAGCCGGGCGGACTCCAGGCGTACAAGGTGATCGAGCCGCAGCGCCGCCAGGAGCCCGACCCGCAGACGCACGAGGGCTACGAGTGGATCTACATGCTCTCCGGCAAGCTGCGGCTCGTCCTCGGCGAGCACGACGTGGTGCTCGGCCCGGGCGAGGCCGCCGAGTTCGACACGCGGGTGCCGCACTGGTTCGGGTCGACGGGGGAGGGGCCCGCCGAGTTCTTGAGCCTTTTCGGGCCGCAGGGCGAGCGGATGCACGTGCGGGCCAGACCGGCGCGCGGCACGCAGGAATGACCGGGCGGCGCATTCGCCGAGAGGCATTCACAAGGCGGCAAGCGACCGCTTAGTATGCGACTGGGCCGGTCAGCGACCGGCCGTGGAACCCGGTGTGACGACGCAGTCCCGTGGAGGCCCCGCATGCAGGCATGGCAAGTGCACGAGAACGGCGAGCCGAGCGAGGTGATGCGCCTCGCGGAGGTCGAGCGCCCCGTGCCCGGCGACGGGCAGGTCCTGCTCAAGGTGCGCGCCGCCAACATCAACTTCCCGGACGCCCTGCTCTGCCGCGGCCAGTACCAGGTCAGGCCCCCGCTCCCGTTCACCCCGGGCGTGGAGATCTGCGGCGAGACCGAGGACGGCCGCCGCGTCATCGCCAACCCGGTGCTGCCGTACGGCGGCTTCGCCGAGTACGCCGTCGCCGACGCGCGCGCCCTGCTGCCCGCGCCCGACGCGCTCGACGACGCCGAGACGGCCGCCCTGCACATCGGCTACCAGACCGGCTGGTTCGGCCTGCACCAGCGCGCCCGCCTCCAGGACGGCGAGACGCTGCTCGTGCACGCCGCCGCGGGCGGCGTCGGCAGCGCCGCCGTCCAGCTCGGCAAGGCCGCGGGCGCCCGCGTCATCGGCGTCGTCGGCGGACCCAAGAAGGCGAAGGTCGCCGCCGAGCTCGGCTGCGACGTCGTCATCGACCGCCGCTCCGAGGACGTCGTCGCCGCCGTCAAGGAGGCCACCGGCGGCCGCGGCGCCGACGTGATCTACGACCCGGTCGGCGGCGAGGCGTACACCCAGTCCGCCAAGACCGTCGCCTTCGAGGGCCGCATCGTCGTCGTCGGCTTCGCCTCGGGCACCATCCCGAGTCCGGCCCTCAACCACGCGCTGGTCAAGAACTACTCGATCCTCGGCCTCCACTGGGGCCTGTACGCGAGCAAGAACCCGAAGCTCATCCCGCACTGCCACGAGAAGCTCACCGAACTCGCCGCGCGCGGCGCCATCAAGCCCCTCGTCAGCGAGCGCGTCGGCCTCGCCGGAGCACCGGCCGCCGTGCAGCGTGTCGCCGACGGCGTCACCACGGGCCGCGTCGTCGTCGTGCCCGGCCTGGAAGCCCGCACGGAAGGAGCCGCCGTATGAGCGTCGATGCCGCTGAACTGCGGGCGCTGACCCAGGAGTTCCTGGCCGCGCACCCGCCCGCCGACACCCCCCGCGAGGAGTTCCTGCGGGCCCGCTTCGACGCCGGACTCGCCTGGGTGCACTACCCGCAGGGCCTCGGCGGCCTCGACGCGCCGCGCGCCCTCCAGGCCGTCGTCGACGCCGAGCTGACGGCCGCGGGCGCCCCCGGCAACGACCCGCGACGCAACGGGATCGGGCTCGGCATGGCCGCCCCCACCATCCTGCGCTACGGCACCGAGGAGCAGAAGCGGCGCTTCCTGAAGCCGCTGTGGACCGGAGAGGAGGTGTGGTGCCAGCTCTTCAGCGAGCCCGGCGCCGGCTCCGACCTCGCCGCGCTCGGCACCCGCGCCGTCCTCGACGGCGACACCTGGACCGTCGACGGCCAGAAGGTGTGGACCTCCGGCGCGCACAACGCGCGCTTCGCCATCCTCATCGCCCGCACCGACCCGGACGTGCCCAAGCACAAGGGCATCACGTACTTCGTCTGCGACATGACCGACCCGGGCGTCGACGTGCGGCCGCTGCGCCAGATCACCGGCGAGGCCGAGTTCAACGAGGTGTTCCTCACCGGCGTGAAGATCCCCGACGCCCACCGGCTCGGCGAGATCGGAGAGGGCTGGAAGGTCGCCCAGACCACGCTCAACAACGAACGCGTCGCGATCGGCGGCGCCCGCATCCCGCGCGAGGGCGGCCTCATCGGCATCGCCGCGAAGACCTGGCGCGAGCGCCCCGAGCTGCGCACCCAGGATCTGCACCAGCGGCTGGTCAAGCTGTGGGTCGACGCCGAGGTCGCCCGGCTCACCGGCGAGCGCCTGCGCCAGCAGCTCGTCGCCGGACAGCCCGGCCCCGAGGGCGCCGGCATGAAGCTCGGCTTCGCCCGGCTCAACCAGGAGATCAGCGGCCTGGAGGTCGAACTCCTCGGTGAGGAAGGCCTGCTGTACGACGACTGGACGCTGCGCCGCCCCGAACTCGTCGACTTCGAGGGCCGCGAGGCCGGCTACCGCTACCTGCGCGCCAAGGGCAACAGCATCGAGGGCGGGACGAGCGAGATCCTGCTGAACATCGTCGCCGAGCGCGTCCTGGGCCTGCCGCCCGAGCCGCGCACCGACAAGGACGTCGCCTGGAAGGACCTGTCCCGATGAGTCACCAGCCCGACCTCCTCTACACGGAGGAAGAGGAAGCCCTGCGCTCGGCGGTCCGCGACCTGCTCGCCGACCACTGCGACGCCGCGACGGTCCAGGCCCGCGCCGAGTCGGACGAGCCGCACGACCGCGCCCTGTGGAAGAACCTCGCCGAGAGCATGGGCCTGGCCGGACTCCTGGTGCCCGAGGAGCGGGGCGGCCAGGGGGCCACGCACCGCGAAGCGGCCGTCGTCCTGGAGGAGTTGGGCCGCGCCGTCGCCCCGGTCCCGTACCTGACGAGCGCCGTCGTCGCGACCGAGGCGCTGCTCGCCTGCGACGGCGAGGAGGCCGCGACCCTGCTCGCCGCGCTCGCCTCCGGCCGCACGGTCGGCGCGCTCGCCGTGCCGCTGTCGGACCGGGCGCCGCGCGACGAATGGAGCGTCCGCGCGGACGGGACGGCGCTGACCGGCACCGTCACCGGGGTCGCGGACGCGGCCGCCGCCGACGTGTTCCTCGTGCCGACGGCCGACGGCCTGTTCGCGGTCGACGCCGGGGCCACCGGGGTGAGTGTCACGCCGCAGACCTCGCTCGACCGCACCCGCCCGCTCGCCACGGTCACCCTGGGCGGCGCCGCCGGACGCCTCCTCGCGCCGACCGCCGCACCCGTCGTGCGCCGCGCCCTGCGCGCCGGAGCGGGCCTGCTCGTCTCCGAGCAACTGGGCCTGTCCGAATGGCTGTTGACCGAGACGGTGCGCTACACGCGCGAGCGGAACCAGTTCAACCGCCCGGTCGGCTCCTTCCAGTCGCTCAAGCACCGCCTCGCCCAGCTGTGGCTGGAGACCGTCAACCTGAAGGCCGCGGCGCGCAACGCGGCGGACGCGCTCGCCGCCGGCAGCGACGACGCCGACATCGCGGTAGCCGTCGCCCAGGCCTACGCGGCGCCGGTCGCGGTCCACGCCGCCGAGGAGGCGCTCCAGTTGCACGGCGGTATCGGCATGACCTGGGAGCACCCCATCCACCTCTACCTGAAGCGGGCCAAGGCCGACTCGATCGCGCTCGGCACCGCGGGCCGGCACCGCGAGGAGCTGGCCGAGCTGGTGGAGCTCTGGGCGCCGTGATCCGGCCCGCCGGGCGCGGCATGGCTTGACCCCGCCTTTGCCCACTCTTGACGAGATGGCATTATTGCGAGCTGTTCGCAACAACAGCTTTCCGCAATAACGATCGATCTTGGACAGGGGTGGGCGGAGTGGCACGTCCGGCACGGAGCGTCATATCAGGAGCGGCGGTCACCGCACTCGCGCTGACCGCCGCGGCCTGCGCGGCGCCGGACGACGGCACCGGCAGCGGCGGCAAGGGCGGTTCGGGCAGCGCGGTCGTCGGCATCGCCTACGAGCCCGACAGCCTCAGCCCCCTGCTCGGCTACGGCAAGGACGGCAACTCGAAGATCTTCGACGGGCTGCTCACCCACGACGCAGGCATGAAGCTGAAGCCCGCGCTCGCCGCCGCCCTGCCGAAGGTCACCGACGACGGCCGCACCTACACGTACAAGCTGCGCGAGGGCGTGAAGTTCAGCGACGGCGAGCCGTTCACGTCGAAGGACGTCGTCTTCACCTACGAGACGATCCTCGACAAGAAGACGAACAACGCCTCGAAGACCGAGCTGGACGCGGTGAAGGGCGTCGAGGCGAAGGGCGACGACACCGTCGTCTTCCACCTCAAGTACCCCTACGCGCCGTTCGCCGAGCGCACCGTCCTGCCCATCGCACCCGAGCACGTCGCGGCCGAGCAGGACGTCAACAGCGGCACCTTCACCACGAAGCCCATCGGCACCGGGCCCTACGAACTCGTCAAGTGGTCCAAGGGCGAGCAGCTCGTCTTCAAGGCGAACCCCGACTACTGGGGCGGCAAGCCGAAGATCGAGAACTTCACCATGGCCATCATCAAGGACGACGACGTGCGCGCCACCCGGCTGCGCTCCGGCGACCTCGACGGCGCCATCCTCCCGCCGAACCTGGCCAAGACCTTCGCGAAGGACGGCGACAAGAAGACGTACGCGGCCAAGAGCTTCGACTACCGCCTCGTCACCCTGCCCACCGGCAGCAAGGTCACCGGCGACACCGCGATCCGCCGCGCCCTCGACATCGGCGTCGACCGCAAGGCCATGGTCGACCAGATCCTCGAAGGCGCCGGCAAGGAGGCCTACGGGCCGGTCCCGACCGACAGCCCCTGGTTCACCCAGGGCACCGAGCGCACGCACGACCTCGCCGAGGCGAACAAGCTCCTCGACGACGCCGGCTGGAAGAAGGGCGACGACGGCATCCGGACCAAGGACGGCGCCCGCGCCGCCTTCCCGCTCTGGTACCTCACCGGCGACAAGCTCCGCCAGGACCACGCCCTCGCCTACGCCTCCGACGCCAAGAAGCTCGGCATCGACATCAAGGTCGAGTCCGGCACGTGGGAGGTCATCATGCCCCGCATGCCCGAGGACGCCGTCCTCGTCGGCGGCGGCGCCCCCGCCGACCCCGACTTCGACCAGTACAGCCTGCTGAAGTCCTCCCTCGCGGGCGACGGCTTCAACAACATGGCCTGGTACGACGACAAGACCGTCGACCAGGCCCTCGAAGCGGCCCGCAGGACCGACGACCGCGCCGAGCGACAGAAGGCGTACGACACCGTCCAGCGCGCCCTGGTGAAGGACCCCGGCTACACCTTCCTCACCCACATCGACCACCTCTACGTCGTCGACAAGCGCTTCGGCGACCTCACCACCCAGGTCGAGCCGCATGACCACGGCCTGGCCTCCGGCCCCTGGTGGAACGTAGAGGACTGGCGCGCATGAGCAGGCGGCTCCCCTGGGGGCCGATGGCACGCCTGACGGGCCGGCGGATCCTGTTCGCCGTGCCCGTCCTGGCCGTCGTCACCTTCGGCGTCTTCGCGGTCGCCGCCGCCTCCCCCTTCGACCCGGTCAAGGCCTACGCGGGCACCGCCGGACTCACCGCGTCGCAGGAGAACCTCGACCAGCTCCGCGAGAACCTCGGCGTCGACCGGCCGCTGACCGGCCGCTGGTGGGACTGGCTCACCTCCGCCCTCCAGGGCGACCTCGGCGACTCCGCCGTCATGCGCCAGCCCGTCGCCCAGGTCATCGGCGAACGCCTCGGCTGGTCCGTCCTGCTCGCCGCCACCGCCTTCCTCGCCGCGATCGTCGCCGGCACCCTCCTCGGCGTCCTCGCCGCGCGCCGGCAGGGCGGCCTGCTCGACCGCGCCGTCACCTCCCTCGCGTACACCCTGGAGGCCGCCCCTCCGTTCTGGCTCGGGCTGCTCGCCGTCTGGCTGTTCTCCCTCAAGCTCGGCGTGCTGCCCGCGGGCGGCCTCACCGACACCGGCTCCACCACCGTCGGCGCGGGCCAGGTGCTGTCCCACCTCGTCCTGCCCGCCGGCGTCCTCGCCGTCTCGCAACTGCCCTGGTTCGTCCTCTACGTGCGCCAAGGCGTCGGCGAAGCCCTCGACGAGGACCCGGTGCGGGGCGCCAAGGCCCGCGGACTCGCCCCGCGCACCGTCCTGTTCGGGCACGCCCTGCGCTCCGGCATGCTGCCCGTGCTCACCCTGATCGGCTCGCGCGTCCCCGAACTCATCACCGGAGCGCTGCTC
Organism: Streptomyces sp. NPDC050145; assembly: GCF_044460245.1. Taxonomy (NCBI): domain Bacteria; kingdom Bacillati; phylum Actinomycetota; class Actinomycetes; order Kitasatosporales; family Streptomycetaceae; genus Streptomyces; species Streptomyces sp. NPDC050145. Next base: position 106,948 of record NZ_JBITJS010000001.1, read on the forward strand.
GTGGAGACCGTCTTCAGCTGGCCCGGCATCGCCGCCGCCACCGTGCAGGCCGCCACCTCCGTCGACTTCCCGCTGCTCGCCGCCCTCACGGTCCTCGCGACGTTCGCCGTCCTCGCCGGGAACTGGGCCGCCGACCTGCTGTACGGCCTCGCCGATCCGAGGGTGGGCTTCGATGGCTGACCGGACCCTCACCTGGCGCACCCACGGCACCCGGCGCCGCTCCACGCACGCGTGGCGGGTCCGGTCCTCCGCCGTGACCGTGGCCGCCGTCGTGCTCGCCGTGCTGCTCGTGCCGCCCCTGACCCAGCTCGACCAGCAGGCCGTCGACCTCGCCGCGAAGCTGCGGCCGCCCTCCTGGGCCCACCTGTTCGGCACCGACGACGTCGGCCGCGACCTGCTGCTGCGCTGCGTCTACGGCCTGCGTGTGTCCCTGCTCGTCGGGGTCGTCGCCGCCGTCGTCGCCACCGTCATCGGGACCGCCGTCGGCGCGCTCGCGGGCAGCCTCGGCGGCTGGTTCGACCGGGGCCTGATGCGCGTCGTCGACGCCTTCTCCTCCGTGCCGCACCTGCTGCTCGGCATCTTCGTCGTCGCCATGTTCCGCCCCGGCGTCTGGCCCGTCGTGATCTCCGTCGGGCTCACCCACTGGCTGTCCACCGCCCGGATCGTGCGCGCGGAAGTACTGTCCCTGCGCTCGCGCCCGTACATCGACGCGGCGATCTCCGGCGGCGCCTCCCGCCGGCGCGTCACCGTGCGGCACCTGCTGCCCGGCGTCCTGCCGCGGGCCGCGCTCGCCGCCGTCCTCATGGTGCCGCACGCCATCTGGCACGAGTCCGCCCTGTCCTTCCTGGGCCTCGGACTCCCCGCCCACCAGGCGAGCCTCGGCACCCTCGTCCAGTCGGCGCGCGGCTCGCTCCTCGCCGGTGACTGGTGGCCCACCCTGTTCCCCGGCCTGTTCATCATCGTGCCGACCCTCGCCATCGCGGGCCTCGCGGGCGCCTGGCGCGAACGCCTCGACCCGCGCCGCCGATCGGAGCTGACCCTGTGACCCCGGTGCTCTCGGTGGACGGCCTCTCCGTCCGGTTCCGGATGCGCGACGGCGCGTACGTACGGGCCGTCAGCGACGCCTCCTTCGACCTCGCGGCGGGGGAGTGCCTGGCCCTCGTCGGCGAGAGCGGCTGCGGCAAGTCCGTGCTCGCCTCCGCCCTGCTCGGCCTCCTCCCCGCCAACGCCGAGACGGCCGGCGCCGCCCGCGTCGGCGACCTCGACCTGCTCGGCGCCGACGAGGCGACCCTGGCGCGCACCGTCCGCGGCCGGCGCGTCGGACTCGTCCCCCAGAGCCCCGCCGCCCACCTCACCCCCGTCCGCACCGTCCGCTCCCAACTCGCCGAGACCGTAAGGGAACTGACCGGCATCGGGCGGCGCGGACCGAAGCTCGCCGCCGCTGTCGAGGCCGCCGCCGCGCGCTCCGCCTTCCCCGCCGATCATCTCGACCGGTACCCCCACGAACTCTCCGGCGGCCTCGCCCAGCGCGCCGCCACCGCGCTCGCCCTCGTCGGCGACGCCCCGCTGCTGCTCGCCGACGAACCCACGACCGGACTCGACCGCGACCTCGTCGACCGCACCGTCGACGAACTGCGCCGCCACATCGGCGACGAGCGCGCCCTGTTGCTCATCACCCACGACCTAGCCGCCGCTGAACGCATCGCCGACCGCGTCGCCGTGATGTACGCGAGCCGCATCGTCGAACTCACCGACGCCGCCACGTTCTTCGGCCCGCCGGGCCCCCGGCACCCGTACGCCCGCGGCCTCCTGAACGCCCTGCCCGACCGGGACTTCACCCCGATCCCCGGCATGCCGCCCGAACTGGGCGCACTGCCGCCGGGCTGTGCTTTCGCCGCGCGCTGCGACCGCGCCGACGCCGCGTGCGACCGGCTGCCCGCGCTGCTCGACGGCACCGCCTGCCACCACCCCGTACGGGAGGCCGTCCATGCTTGAGCTGCGACGCGTCACCGCGGGCTACGACCGTCGCGAGCCCGTCCTGCGGGACGTCAGTCTCACCCTGGAACCCGGCGAGAGCGTCGGTCTGCTCGGCCCCAGTGGCTGCGGCAAGTCCACGCTCGCCCGGGTCGCGGCGCTGCTGCACGAGCCGTACGCCGGAGAGGTCGTCGTCGACGGCGAGCCCGTACGCGGCTGGCGGCACCGCGCTCCGCGCGCACAGCGCACCACGTTCGGCGTCGTCTTCCAGCAGCCCCGCCTCTCGGCCGACCCGCGCCTGCGCCTGGCCGACCTCGTCGCGGAACCCTTGCGTGCGAACGGGCTCGCCCCTGACTCCCGGGTCGCGGAACTCGCCGAACGGGTCGGACTCGGCCCGGACCTGCTGTCCCGCCGCCCCCACGAGGTCAGCGACGGCCAGCTCCAGCGCGCCTGCCTGGCCCGCGCCCTGACCCTGCGCCCCCGGTGGCTGATCTGCGACGAGATGACGGCGATGCTCGACGCATCCACGACGGCGGCGTTGGTCGGGGTGGTGGAGGCGTACCGCGGGGAGAGCGGGGCCGGGGTGTTGGCTGTGGGGCATGATCGGGTGTTGCTGGAGCGCTGGTGCGGGCGGATTCTGGACTGGAGCGTGCGGCCCCAGCCTTCGAGGTGACAGCACCTCGACGCCGAGCGCGCGATTTGGTGGACCTGAGCCTCGGCTGCAGCGCCCCTGCCGTAGGGGGCGAGGATCATCGCCGGGTGCCGCGCCATCGTGGCTGATCGCGCAGTTCCCCGCGCCCCTTACGGGGCCTGTCGTGCCCCCGCGCTTGATAGGGCGCCGCCCTGGCCCCAGCCCATCTCCCACCCACCCGCCCCCTCCGGGCGCGTTCGGCCCGGCGACCTGCCTCGCGTCCAGCTCCGGGCACGGATACATGTGGCGTGCCGCCGCCTTGGGCAGTCTGCCGCCTGGGGCGGCACGGGTGGGCAAGGCGGCACCCAGGTGCCGGGTGCCTGAATCATTGGGGCTCCGCCATGGCGCCGTTGCCGGGTGCTGCGTCGTTGGGGCTGGGCGCGCAGTTCCCCGCGCCCCTTTCGGGGCGTATCTGACCGGGGCTGGATGCGTGCCGCCGCCCCCGGTGAACCATGGGCGACGGTCCGGACAACTCCCTTGCAGGGGCTCCCTTTTGGCGGGGCGGGCCGCGCATACTCACCCGTGTCCTCAACGGCCCACCACGGGAGGCACCATGGCCCCGACCACCCGCCGCAGAGCCCTCGGCACCTTCGCCGCCGCCCTGGCCACCGGTCTCGCCGCGCCCCAGCTCGCCCGGGCGGACGGGCAGGGGCCGCGCGGGCCCCGGCCCCTGCTGCGCGCCCACGCCCACAACGACTACGAGCACCCCCGGCCGCTGTTCGACGCGCTGGACCACCGCTTCAACAGCGTCGAGGCCGACATCTACCTCGTCGACGGCGACCTCCTCGTCGCCCACGACCCCGTCGACCTCGACCCGAGCCGCACCCTCGAATCCCTCTACCTCGCCCCGCTCGCCGCCCGCGTCCGGGCGAACCACGGATCGGTGTACCAGGGGCATCGCGTCCCGCTCCAGCTGCTCGTCGACATCAAGACCGACGGCGCGGCCACCTACCTCGAACTCGACCGCCAACTGAAAAGGCACCGCCACCTGTTCACGACCTACGCCCACGGCCGCGTGCGCCCCGGCCCCGTCACCGCGGTCGTCTCCGGCGACCGGGCCGCCCGCGTCCCCATGGAGGCCCAGACCGCGCGCAGCGCCTTCTACGACGGCCGGCTCGCCGACCTCGGCACCGCGGCGCCCGCCTCCTTCGTGCCGCTGATCAGCGACAACTGGTCGAACAACTTCACATGGCGGGGCGTGGGCCCGATCCCCGCCGCCGAACGCGACAAGCTGCGCCAGATCGTCGGCGCTGCGCACGCCGCCGGGCGGCGGGTCAGGTTCTGGGCCACCCCGGACCTCGCGGGACCGCAACGGGACGCCGTCTGGGCCGAGTTGACGGCCGCCGACGTCGACCATCTGAACACCGACGATCTCGCCGGACTCCAGGCCTTCCTGGAGACGTACGACCGGTGACGGCCCGTTAACACTCTTTCGGGGGACAGGTCGTGACCCGGGACGAGCCCTCCGCTGCGCCACACTTGCGGCCGACAGCCACGGCGTGGGCGTGGCGGAGGAGGTTCGGCGATGTCTCTGTCCATTTCCATCGTGCTGCTGCTCCTGGTCGTCGCGGTGATCTTCCTGCGGAACGGGGCGCTCAAACTCTCGCACGCCCTGGTGTGCGTCATGCTCGGCTTCCTGCTCGCCGGGACCAGCGCCGCCCCGACCATCCATGACGGCATCAACGCGACGGCCGGCCTGGTGAGCGGACTCAACCCGTGACACCGGTCCGCCCCGCCCCACCGCCCGCAGTGATCGTTTCGGGTTCGTGAACAACTCCCGTATGTACATGGACACTTCAAGGGAGTCGGCCTAGCTTCGGCGCATGCCGCAGCGAAGAAGCCTCGCCCGTGCCCTCGCCCTGACCCTCGTCGTCGCGGGCGCGGGTGTCGTCGGCCCGTCCGTGGCCTCGGCCGACGACATCCCCAAGGCGCCGGGCCACCGACTCGTCCCGCAGTACGAGGGCGCGCCCGCCACCCCGCGTCCGGTCACGGGCCGGGCCCCCGACCAGCACCCCCACCTCGCCGCCAACGGCCGCAGCGGGATGCACGCCGACGCCTGGGGCAGCGGCACCTACCCGTGGAGCGGGCCGCGCGGCGTACGCCCCAGCGTGAGCAGCGAGAAGATGGCCGCCCTTGGCGGCGAGTGCGCCACCGTCACCTTCGACAAGGCCGGCCGCATCGTCACTGTCTGCGGCACCTTCACCGGCTTCCTCGTCAAACTCCTCGACCCGAAGAGCCTCACGACGCTCGCCGAGTACAAGCTCCCGCAGCGGCCCTCCACCGTCGAGGCGATCACCCGCCTCGACTTCTCGAAGATCTTCAAGGACACGTCCGGCGGCGCCTACTCCTACCTCGACGAACAGGACCGGCTCGTCCTCGCCGACTCCCGCCAGCACATCGTCCGGCTCGCCCACGAACAGGCCGCGGACGGCACCTGGAGCTTCCGGGTGACCGACGACTGGGACCTCACCGGACAGGTCCCGCACGACTGCGTCAGCTGGACCAACCTCTACCCCAGCGGCACGTGCGACCCCGTCACCTCCGTCATGCCCGACTGGGACGGCCGCGTCTGGTGGGTGACCCGGCAGGGCCGAGTCGGCACCGTCGACCCCGACACCGGCACCATCCGCTCGATCCGACTGGACGGCGAGGAGATCCAGAACTCGTTCTCCGTGGCCCGCGACGGCGTCTCCATCGTCACCGACCACGCCCTCTACAGCTTCGAGACCACCGCCGACGGAACCCCCGAGGTCGTCTGGCGCCAGACCTACGACCGGGGCACCGGCACCAAACCCGGCTCCGTGAACCAGGGTTCGGGCACCACCCCCGACCTCTTCGGCGAGCACGAGAACTACGTCGCGATCACCGACAACGCCGACGACCGCATGAACGTCCTCGTCTACCGCCGCGACGCCGGCGTCCCCGACGCGCAGCGCCTCGTCTGCAAGATCCCCGTCTTCGGCTCCGGCGCGTCCACGACCGACAACTCCCTGATCTCGTACGGGAACAGCCTCGTCGTCGAGAACAACTACGGCTACGAGAACATCACCTCGCTCACCCTCGGCCGCAGCGTCGTCGGAGGCGTCACCCGCATCGACGTGCGCGAGGACGGCAGCGGCTGCGACACCGTCTGGGAGAGCCAGGAGCGCTCCCCGTCCACCGTGCCGAAGCTGTCCACCGCGGACGGGCTGCTGTACCTGTACACGAAGAAGCCCGACAAGCTCGGCATCGACGCCTGGTACCTGACCGCCGTCGACTTCCACACCGGCGAGACCCGGTGGAAGCAGCTCGTCGGGACGGGCATCGCCTACGACAACAACTGGGCGCCCGTCACCCTCGGACCGGACGGCACCGCGTACGTCGGCGTGTTCAACGGGCTCACGGCGGTACGGGACGAGTAGCGGGCCGTGGCCCGTCAGGTGCCGAGCAGCCGGGAACGGATGAGGAACCGGACCCCCTCCGGGGCCTCCAGGGAGAAGCCGCTGCCGCGCCCCTCGACCACGTCCACGATGAGCCGCGTGTGGCTCCACAGCTCGTGCTGGCTCCTCGACATCCAGAACGGCACCGGCTCGGCCACCCCCGGCACCGCCAGCTCGGCGAGCAGGACGTCCGCCGCGCCGGTGCGGAACTCGCCGTCCGGATAGCACATCGGGGCGCTGCCGTCGCAGCAGCCGCCGGACTGGTGGAACATCAGCGGGCCGTGGGACTCCCGCAGCCGCCGCAGCAGCGCGGCGGCCTCGGGAGTCAGCTCCACGCGGGGTTCGTCGCTCATGACGGACCAGTCAAGCCACGAGGACGTTGCGAGCACGTTGCACGTACGGGGGCCCGCGCCGCATAGGCTCGCACCATGGAACAGAGGGAGATCATCCTGCGGGCGATCGGCGTGCTGACCGAGACGCAGGAGATGGTGCGCAGACTCACCGACGGCGAGCAGCTCGACACCGACGTCACCCAACTGGGGCGGCTCGTCTCGGAGGTGTTCCCCACCGTCGAGATCCCGGCGGGCGCGACCGCCGAGCAGGCGGCCGAGATCACCATCTCCGCGCTGATGCCGGCCAGCGTCTCGCTCGTCGAGGCCTTCGCCTTCCTGTTCACCCAGCTCGCCCTGGTGCACGACGAGGGCCGCAGGGACGTCAGCTCCACCGAGCTGCTCCAGGAGATCGCCCTGCGGATGTCCGCACCGGACGCGCAGGACTCACCGGAGAGCCCGGACACGCCCGACACGGACTGACGTACTAGCGGTTCGGATCCCGGAAGCGGCCGAACGCCTTCGACAGGGCGCCGAGCGGTGAACCGTCCGGCCGGGCCACGGGCGCGGCCGGACGCGGCGCCGCCGAGCCCGCCTCCGCGAGCGCGGCCTGCGCCGCCTCGGCCGCCTCCTTGTACAGGTCACGGGACTTGGTCATGGCGTCGAGCGCCTCCGCGTACCGGCCGACCATGTCCCGCGCGTGCGCCAGCTCCTCCTCCGGCGTCAGCAGGTGCCAGCCCTTGCGCAGCCGGCTCACCACCCGCTCCGCCTCGGCGGACAGCGGCTTCGGCAGCGCCGTCGCGGCTACGACCCGGGCCAGGAGTTCGGGCTGCTCCGACCCGTCCAGGAACACGCTGCGGACCGTGAAGGCCTCCGGCTCGTACCCCGGCTCGCGGGGCGTCGAGGGCAGTACGACGGCGCCGCCGCGCGGCAGCCGCACGTCGAGTTCCTTGCGCAGCGCGAAGTCCACGATCTGCGCCAGCTCGGGCGCCGCCCGGTGCTCGATCACCCGGTGCCGCAGGCTCGGCGGCAGCGACGCGACGACCGGGAGCTGCCCCCGCAGGTCGGGGGTCATCGCCTCGTGCACCACGACGTGCGTGTACCAGCTGTCGCGCGCGCACTCCCGCAGCAGCCGGCGCACCTCGTCGTCGTCCTTGGGCAGCGGGTTCGCCGCGCGGATGCGCAGCCCGGCCACCGTCTCGTGGTCCCACGGCACCCGCTCGCTGTCGGGCCAGAACATCGTCGCGGGCGAGGGCCAGTGCGGCTGCCAGTCGCCCTCGGCCTCCGCCGCCAGGACCCACGGCACGCCGCCCTCGGTCTCCCGGCGCCGGGCCTCCGGCTCGTACGTCGTCAGCTGCGCCCGCACGGTGATGTCGCCGTCCACGCGCCAGCGGGCCTCGAAGACACGCCGGGCGCCGGGGCCCGGGTCGGCGTCCTCGTCGCGGGGATGCATCGCCGTGGAGCGGGCGGCGTCGGCCGGATCGAGATCCAGGAAACCGTCCAGCACCCCGGCCGCCTCGAGAGCGATCAGGTTGCGCCGGACGTCCTGCTCGGGCTCGGGACCGGTGTGGCGGCCACGGGCCGGCCAGACAGTCGCGGGGGCGGGGTTCGAGGAAGGTTTCTTCTTGGCCATGGAGTCGATCTGTGAGCGGACGGGGCCCGACCAGTATGGTCCGTCGACCTGTGTGCGCGGAGGACCAGGGGGTGCGGGTGTCGGGATTGTCGCGCCGGGATTGTCGCACGTGCCCGTGATTCCACGCCGTGTACCCGGCGACACGCCCGCCGGATCCCGTACGCTCGCCGCATGGCCAGGTACTTCGACGTGCATCCCGAGAACCCGCAGGCGCGCCTGATCACGGCCGTCGCCGACAGCATCCGCGACGGGGCGCTCGTCGCCTATCCGACGGACTCCTGCTACGCGCTGGGCGCGCGGCTCGGAAACCGCGAGGGGGTCGACCGGATCCGCGCGATCCGCCAGCTCGACGACAAGCATCACTTCACGCTGGTGTGCCAGGACTTCGCGCAGCTCGGCCGGTTCGTGCACATCGACAACGACGTGTTCCGCGCCATCAAGGCGGCCACGCCCGGCAAGTACACCTTCATCCTGCCCGCGAGCCGCGAGGTGCCGCGCCAGCTCCAGCACCCGAAGAAGAAGACCGTCGGCGTCCGCATCCCCGACCACGTCGTCACCCAGGCCCTGCTCGCCGAGCTCGGCGAGCCGCTCCTGTCGAGCACCCTGCTGCTGCCCGGCGAGGACGAGCCCCTCACCCAGGGCTGGGAGATCAAGGAGCGGCTCGACCACTCCGTCGACGCGGTGCTCGACTCCGGCGACTGCGGCACCGAGCCGACCACCGTCATCGACTTCTCCGACGGCGAGGCCGAGATCGTCCGGTACGGCGCGGGAGACACCGAGCGCTTCGAGTGAGCGGCCCGCTCGGCGGGCTCAGACCGTGCCGAGGAAACGGATGTGCGGTCCCGCCTCCGGGTCCGGGTGCGTGATCTTGGCCCGTACGCCGTAGACGTCCGCGACCAGTTCCTCCGTCAGGACCGCGCCCGGGGTGCCGGACGCCACGACGCGGCCCGCGCGCAGGACGACGACCTCGTCGCAGTACGTGGCCGCGAGGTTCAGGTCGTGCAGGGCGACCACACAGGTCAGGTCGAGGCTCTGGACCAGGTCGAGCAGCTCCAGCTGGTGCTGGATGTCGAGATGGTTCGTCGGCTCGTCCAGGAGCAGTTCGCGCGGCTCCTGGGCCAGCGCCCGCGCGATCTGCACCCGCTGCCGCTCACCGCCCGAGAGCGTGTGCCACAGCCGGTCCGCGCGGTCGGCGAGCCCGCTGCGTTCCAGCGCGGAGCGCACCGCCCGCTCGTCGGCCGCCGAGGCCGGCGACCACGCCCTGCGGTGCGGGATCCGGCCGAGCCGCACCACGTCGGCGACCGTCAGCTCCACCTGTGTGTCGGACTGCTGCTGCACCAGCGCGATCCGGCGCGCCGCCTCCCTGCGCCCCACCTCGGCGAGCGGATCGCCGTCGAGGGTGACGACCCCGGCCGTCGGCGCGAGCACCCCGGCGAGCAGCCGCAGCAGCGTCGACTTGCCCGACCCGTTCGGCCCGAGCACCCCCGTCACCGAACCGGGCTTCGGCGCGACACTCACCCCGTCGAGGATCACCGCCGCGCCCGCCGACCGGGCCACGCGCTCGGCGCCGAGCCCCGCCGTCATCGCGTGCTCCGGCCGCGCCACAGCACGTACACGAACGCGGGCACGCCGATCAGCGACGTCACCACCCCCACGGGGACCTCCTGCGGTTCGAGAGCCGTACGGGCCAGCGTGTCGACCCACACCAGGAACACAGCCCCGGCGAGCGCGGTGGCCGGCAGCAGCCGGGTGTGGCCGGGGCCCACCAGGGCGCGGGCCGCGTGCGGCAGCACCAGACCGACGAAGCCGATCGCGCCCGCCGCGCTGACCAGCGCCGCCGTCAGGAGTGCCGTCACGCACAGCAGGACGAGCCGGGTGCGGGCCACCCGCACACCGAGCGCGGCCGCCGCCTCGGGGCCGAACGCGAACGCGTCGAGCGTCCGCCCGTACCCGAGGCACACCGCCAGCGTGACCACGAGGACGGCCAGGCACAGCCACACCTCGGTCCAGCCGACCCCGCCGAGCGAGCCGAGCAGCCAGAACAGGACGCCGCGCGTGGTCTCCGCGTCCGCCGCCGTCAGGACGACGAACGAGGTCAGCGCCGAGAACAGCTGCATCGCCGCGACACCGCACAGCACCACCCGGTCCGTGGTCCCGCCGAGCGCGTGACTGAGCACCAGCACCAGGCCGAACGAACAGACGGCGCCCAGGAACGCGCCGCCGGACACCGACAGGGCGCCCCCGCCGATGCCCAGCACGACGACGAGGACGGCGCCGGTCGAGGCCCCGGAGGAGACGCCGAGCACGAACGGGTCGGCGAGCGGATTGCGCAGCAGGGCCTGGAGGACCGTGCCGCAGACCGCGAGGCCCGCCCCGCACACGGCGGCCAGCAGGGTGCGCGGCAGCCGCAGGTTCCACACGATCCCGTCGCGGATCGGCGACAGGTCCGAGCTGCCCCAGCCGACCCGGGCCGCGACCGACGCCCACACGTCGCCGACGCCTATGTGTGCGGGCCCGATCGTGATGGCCACGGCGACCGAGACGCACAGGGCGAGCAGGCCCGCCGCCGCGTACGACGCCGGGCGCAGGCGGGTCACTTGGTGAGGCCGGGGCACTTGGTGGGGCCGGGTCACTTGGTGAGGCCGAACGCGCGCAGCGCCGCCGCCACCTTCTCCACGCCGTCCACGGTGCGGATCGTCGGATTGAGGTCCTGCCCCTTGAGCAGCACGTACCGCTTCTCGCGGACCGCCTTCATGTTCTTCGTCGCGGGGTCGGACTCCAGGAACCTGATCTTCTGCGCCGCCGACTCGGCCGACTGCGAGCGCCGGGTCAGATCGCCGATCACCAGGACGTCCGGGTCGCGGTCCACGACCGTCTCCCAGTTGATCTGCGGCCACTCCTCATGGGTGTCGTCGAAGACGTTGCGCACCCCGAGCGCGTTCGTGATGACTCCGGGAGCTCCGCAACAGCCCGCCATGTAGGGCGACTTGGAGTCGGAGAACCAGTACAGGACGCGCACGCCGTCGGCATCGCCACCCGAAGCGGCCTTCCGCACCCGCGACTTGAGCGTCGCCACCAGCTTCTCGCCGCGTTCGCGCACGTCGAAGATCCGTGCCAGGTCCCGGATCTCGCCGTAGACCGTGTCCATGGTCAGCGCCTCGGTGCGGACGCCGTCGCCGTCGCCGCTGTTGTCCTTGTCCGCGCAGTCGGTGGGGGACAGGTACGTCGGCACGCCGAGCTTCTCGAAAGAGGCGCGCGGCGCCACGCCGCCCTTGCCGAGCGTGTACCCGAACGAGGCAGCGGCGAAGTCGGGTTCCGTGTCGAGGACCTTCTCGAACGACGGGTAGCGGTCCGCGAGGCGCGGCACCTTCGCGTTCGCCTTCGCCAGGTTCCCGCGCACCGGGTCGGTCCAGGTGCCGGTGCCCGCCATCCGGTCGGCGAGGCCGAGGGACAGCATGATCTCGGCGGAGCCCTGGTCGAGGGCGACGGCGCGGCGCGGCGGGTGCGCGACGTGCACGCGCTGCCCGCAGTTGGTGAGCGTGACACCGGCGCCGGACGCACCGTCGGAGCGCTCCGACGGGGCGCCGGATCCGCAGGCGGTGAGCAGCAGTGCGGTGATCGGCACGAGGGCACAGAAGCGGGCGAGACGTGCGAAGGGCACGGGAGATCCTTTAGCGTCCAGGGCTCAAACGCGGAGCCGGCCAACGGTCCGCCCCGCCGGGTGCACGGGCGGGGCCGCCAGCAGGTCTTCGGACTCGGGGTCGTCCGGACGGAGCGCCTTCCCAGGCCCGGTTCCCCCCGGCCCAGTGGCAGTTGCCCCGCCCGTCGCCCTCACCGCTGCGCGTCAGTTCCGGTCTTGCACCGGATTCCCTGACCCGAGTACGTACAAGTACGCACAAAGGTACGACTGGCTTGGGGAAGCTATCACAGGGCGTCACCACCCCGGCAGGGCGCGTCAGTCCTCGCCCGACCAGGCCCGCAGCTTCTCCGGATTGCGCACCACCCAGATCCGCGCGACCCGTCCCCCGGCGAGGTCGAACGCCGCCACCGTCAGCACCACACCGTCCCGGAGCGCGACGAGTCCCGGCGCGCCGTTGACCGTACGCTCCAGAAGTTCCAGACCCGGCGCCTTGTCGGCGATCGCCACCATGTACGAGGCGATGCGCGCCGCCCCCTCGACCGGGCGCAGCGCGGCACCGGCCAGGCCGCCACCGTCGGCGGTCATCACGGCGGACGGGGCGAGCAGGCCGACGAGCGCCGCGATGTCCTTCGCCTCCCAGGCCCGTCTGACCTGCCGCACCGCTTCCGCCTGCCGCGCGCCGACGTCCTCCGGGCGCGCGGCGCCCACCCTCCGCCGCGCCGAGGCGGCCAACTGCTTGCAGGCCGCCGACGACCGGCCGAGGACCTCCGCGATCTCCGCGAACGGATACCGGAACACGTCGTGCAGCACGAACGCCACCCGCTCCGCCGGCGTCATCGACTCCAGGACGACGAGGAACGCCATGCTCACGGACTCGTCGAGCACCATCTGCTCGGCGAGGTCGCCGCCCTGCCCGTGCGCCCACTCGGACCGGTCCGGGAGCGGCTCGGGCAGCCACGCGCCCACGTAGCGCTCGCGCCGGGCACGCGCCGAGCCGAGCACGTCCAGGCAGATCCGGCCGGTCACCGTCGTCAGCCAGGCGCCGGGCGACGCGATCTCGTGCCTGCGGCTGTCGGGGAGCGCGTACCAGCGGGCGTACGCCTCCTGCACCGCGTCCTCCGCCTCGGCCAGTGAGCCGAGCAACCGGTAGGCCACATTGAGCAGTTGGCGCCGCTCGCCCGCCACCGTGTCCGTGTCCGCCCCCGCCGTCCCCAAACCGTCCGCCCCCTCGCCTTACCTTTCGCCGACCTGCGTCGTCGGCCTGGCGAGACCTTATCGACCGACTGCCCTCGGGCGGGAAAGAGGACCAGGCCATGGCCACCCACGTGACGACCACCCGGCGCACCCTTTCGTTCCTGCGCGTCGCGATCGCCCTGCAGACCGCGACGATCTTCCTCCAGGCCGTCTCGGCGGGGCTGCTGCTCACCGCCTCCTACGGGGAGGCGCTGCACAGCGCCGGGGCGCGCGTGATGTACGCGGCGTCGATGCTGTACCTGCTCGCGGCGGTCCTCGCGTGGAAGCCGGGCGGCGGGCCGGTCCGGCCCGTGTGGCACGCGACCGGATTTCTGGTGCTCGCCTCGGCGCAGGTAGTGCTCGGTGTCGCGCACGTCCCGTCGGTCCATCTGCCGCTGGGGGTGCTGATGTTCGGCCTGAGCGTGCTGGCGCTCGCGCGGCGGACCGGTGAGCGGCGAGGGCGGGTGTGACGCCTGTGGCCCCTGGGGCCGTGTGCACCTTTTGCCGTATTTAAGGTGCATGGGCAGGATGGGGTGATCTGGCATCTGAAGGGAAACCCGGCATGCACTCCTCCCTGAACCCGGAAATACTCCGCGACCTGCGCAGGCCGCGCTCGTACCCCGCCGTGTCGGTGGCGATGACCACGCACCGGCGGCCCCCGGGCGACGCCCAGGACCCGGTGCGGCTCGGCAACCTCGTCGACGACGCGGCCCGGCAGCTGTCCGCCGACCCGGGCGTGACCAAGGAGCGCCGGGAGGACGTCCTCACGCATCTGCGTGCCGCCGTCCAGGAGGCGGACCTCGTGCACGCCAAGGACGGCCTCGTGCTGTTCGCCGCACCCGGCGAGCACCAGGTGTGGGCGATCGACCGGGAGGTGCAGGACCGTGTCGTGGTCGCCGACACCTTCCTGACCCGCAACCTGGTCGCCGCCGACGCGGCCGCCCATCCGTACTGGGTGCTCTCGGTCGCCGCCGACCGCGTCACCCTCTGGGACGGCCGCGGCAACCGCGTCGTGGAGGACAAGCAGCACGGCTTCCCGCAGGAGCGGAGCCTCGAGGACCCGGACGCCGAACGCAAGGAGCGCGTCGGCGACGTCCCGAGCACCTACCGGGACGAGGCGACCCGGCAGTTCTTCCGCGAGGCCGACGCGGCGCTCGGCGAACTGCTGCGGACCGCGCCGCGCACCCTTTATGTGACGGGCGAGCCCGCCGCGCTGTCCCTGCTCACCGAGACCGGCACGGCCGCCCACGGCGCCGCCCAGGTCCCGTTCGGCGGGCTCTCCCACGGCAGGCCCGAGGCGGTCGCCCGCGCGGTGGCCCCGGCCCGCACCGCCGACGCGGAGCGCGAGGTCGCCGAGGCCATGGCCGACCTGGACCGGGCCCGTGGCGCCAACACGTACGCGGCCGGGGTCGACGAGGTGTGGCAGGAGGCCGCGGACGGGCGGATCCGCCGGCTGGTCGTCGAGGAGAACTTCCGCGTCACCGTGCGGGCGGGGGAGGGGCATCTCGCGCCGGCGGCGGACGACGACGTCGACGCGGTGCACGACATCGTCGACGAGATCGTGGAGTGCGCGCTCGAGACGGGGGCGGAGGTCGTGTTCGTGCCGGACGGGGCGCTGGAGGAGGCGGGACGGATCGCGGCGGCGCTTCGGTTCTGACCTGCCTTCTGCCGGGCGGGGTGAGTGTGGGGGCCCTGCCGATCTTCGGGGGCGCGCCGTTGTGGGGCGCCGATGCGTGGCCGGGTGCGCGATCGTGGTGGCTGGTCGCGCAGTTCCCCGCGCCCCTGGAGGTCGAGGCTCCGCCGCTCTCCAGCGGCACCTGTCTCGCCGTTCTACCGAGGGTGACGCAGTCGCCCGAGCAAGGCGTAGGCGCGGCCCTCCGTCGCGGCCAGTTCCGTGGGGTCGATGCCCGCCGGCCAGAGTTCGCCGGCGGCCGTGTCGTCGGCCTCGCGCAGTTCCACGACGGCCAGGGCGAGGCGGACCTGGAGGACGGGGAGCAGGGGGCCCGGCGGGCCGGTCAGAGCCCGTTCCGCGTCCGCCACCGCGCTCCGGCACTCCGCCAGCGCCCGCTCGACCCGCACCGCGGCGCGGTCGTGGACGATCAGCAGGGCGCAGAGCAGGCCCACCCCGATGCCCACGACGCTGCCGAGGACGCGGTCCAGGACCAGTTCGCCCGCGGGGGCCGGGACGGCCAGCTCGGTGAGGAGCAGGGCGATCGGGGTGAGGAAGACGACGGCCAGCGCGTAGTTGCGGGCCGCGACGTACTCCAGCAGGAATTCCAGCACCACGACCACCAGGGTCAGCGTCACCGGCGCCAGGTGCAGGCCGAGCACCGCGAGCGCGAGGAGCAGGCCGACCCCCGTGCCCAGGGTCCGCTGGACCGCGCGCTGGGCGGTGGTGCGGACGTTCACCGAGTGCAGCACGGCGGCGGCCGAGATCGCCGCCCAGTAGCCGTGCTCCAGACCGAGCAGCGCGGCGACCGCGCCCGCCGCGCCCGTGCCCAGGGCCATCCGCCACGCCGGAACGGCCGCCGCCGCGAACCGCTCCCGGCCACCGGGTCGCCCCAGCAGCAGTTCGGTGGCCCGCGTCGCGCCCGGATCCTCCGGCAGGTGCGGTTCGGGCGCGCCCGACCGGGACCGCAGCGGGTCCAGGATCGGCGGGACCCGGCGCCTGCGGCCCGTGAGCAGCCGGGCCTGGGCGCGCAGCCCGCGCGCGACGGGGCCCGCGGCCGCGGCCGGGCCGCCCCCGGATCCGGTCAGCAGGGACCAGGCGAGATCGGTGAGCCGTACGAAGTCGGCCTGGCCGCCGGGCACGGCGCGGGGAGCCCGGGTCGGCGGCGGGACGCCGAGGCAGTAGTAGGCGTGCAGCACGGCGACCGTCGCGCGGTGCCGCACGGACCGTGTCGCGGCGCCGCCCGCGGTGGCCGCGCCGCCGGTGACGTCCAGCAGGTCGGCCACGCGGCGCAGCGCCATGGCCACCGCGAGCCGCTGCGGCCGGTCCGGGTGCAGGAGCACGCCCGCGACGCCCAGCACCCAGGCGCAGCCCGCGCCCGCCGCCGCGAGCCCGGTGTACGGGAGCACGTCGGCGGCGGCCGGCGCCCCGTTGGCCGCGACCGCGAACGCGAAGAGCAGCAGGACGGCGCCGAGTCCGCCGACCCGCGTGACGTCGCAGACGAACTTGGCGATCCCGGCCACCACGGCCGTCGCCGCGATCACGGCGAGCGCCCCCGCCCCGCCCGCGTGCGGGTCCGCCGCGACGGCGAGCGCCGATCCCGTGCCGACGGCGGCGGTCATCGCGAGCGCGGCCACCGAGAGGACCCGGACGCGCCGCGCGTAGGGCAGATTGCGGCCGAACGTGGTGGTGAGGGAGCCGAGCGTCGCGTACACCGCGAGGTCGGGCCGGCCGGCCACGCTCAGCGGCACCGCCACGACCCCCGTGGCGAGCGCGGCCCGCAGCGCGAACACGACCGCCCCGTCGACCTCGTGCAGGGCGAACGCCCCGCGCGGCGACAGAGCACGCCGGGCGCCCCGGGCCGAATGGCGCCACCCGTGCCGCGGCTCGGGCGGAGCGAAACGCCGGAAGTTCGGCATGTGCGGTGTATTCCCCTTGTCAGGTCTGCATTTCAAGTCTGCCCGGTGCCGGGTTTCCCCGCGAGAACGGAATTCGGCGGGCCGCCCCGCCGGGGCGCGGCTAGCGTGGTCGCTCATGAACACCCGAAGGCCGCTTCCGGCCGTTCCCCGGCTGGTCGGCGCGGTCGTGCTCGGCACGCTGACCGGGGTGGCCGTCGCACTGACCGTGGACGCCGGACTCGGTGTCCTCGCCGGCATCGCGGCCACGGAGGCGCTGTTCGTGCTGTCCGGCTGGCTGGTGCTCTGGCCGCTCGACGCCGAGGCCACCCACCGCAACGTCCGCCGTGAGGATTTCCGCCCCGTCACCGAGGAGCTCGCCGTCGTGGGCGTCGCCCTGTGCGGGCTCGTCGCCATCGTGCTGCTGCTCCTGCGCGGAAAGTCGGAGCACGCGCACGCCGCCGCGGCGACCGCGCTCGGCGGAGTGTTCATGGCCTGGGCCGCCCTGCATCTGATGTACGCGACCCGATATGCCTTCGTGTATCACACGGCGGGCGGCGGAATCGATTTCAACGGAAAAGAGACCCCTGCCTACCGGGATTTCTTCTATTTCAGTTACAACCTCGGCATGACCTATCAGGTGTCCGACACGAACGTGTCGAGCCCGACCGTCCGCGCGATCGTGCTGCGGCATTGCCTCCTGTCGTACGTCTTCGGCACCAGCATTCTCGCCACGGCCATCAATCTCGTCACCGGAATCGTCACGGGCTGACCACCCGGTCGATTTTCCGGCAGTCTTTCCCGCCCGGTCAAACTGGTCTTTTCGATCGGCTGATAGCCGGCGCTTATGAACGGCGTGATCGGCGCCGCCTATCACGTGATCGACACCGCCTCTTTGACGAATTCACCGGCGTGCCGGAAAGTGAATTCGCTACGCGGCCGGCGAGGCCGGGGAAGCCGAATGAGGACGAGGAAAGAGGCAGAACGGAACATGGCGGACATCCAGGACCCGGTCGACGATCTCTCCGTCACCCCGCCGAAGGAGTGGGCGACCGGCGTACCCGCCGTGACGCACGCCCTCGAGTACTCCCTGGGCCAGACCTCCGTACGCCGCACCGCCCTCACGCTGCTCAACATCAACCAGGTCAAGGGCTTCGACTGCCCCGGCTGCGCCTGGCCCGAGCCCAAGCCCGGCAAGCGGCACAAGAACGAGTACTGCGAGAACGGCGCGAAGCACATCGCCGACGAGGCCACCTCGCGCCGCGTCACCGCCGACTTCTTCCGCGACCACACCGTCGCCGAGCTCGACCAGAAGTCCGACTACTGGCTCAACCAGCAGGGCCGCCTCACCGAGCCCATGGTCAAGCGCCCCGGCGCCGAGCACTACGAGCCCATCGGCTGGGACGCGGCCCTCGACCTCGTCGCCCAGGAGCTGCGCGCCCTCGACTCCCCGGACGAGGCCCTCTTCTACACCTCGGGCCGCCTCAACAACGAGGCCGCGTTCCTGCTCCAGCTCTTCGCCCGCGCCTACGGCACCAACAACCTGCCCGACTGCTCCAACCTGTGCCACGAGTCCAGCGGCTCCGCCCTGACGGAGACCCTCGGCATCGGCAAGGGCAGCGTCACCCTCGACGACATCCACGAGTCCGACCTCGTCTTCGTCGTCGGCCAGAACCCGGGCACCAACCACCCGCGCATGCTGACCGCGCTGGAGGAGACCAAGCGGGGCGGCGGCCGGGTCATCGCCGTGAACACGCTGCCCGAGGCGGGCCTGCTGCGCTTCAAGCACCCGCAGAAGGCCCGCGGCGTCATCGGCCGCGGCACGCAGATCGCCGACCAGTTCCTGCACATCCGGGCCGGCGGCGACCTCGCCCTCTTCCAGGCGCTCAACCTGATGCTCCTGGAGGCCGAGGAGAAGGCCCCGGGCACGGTCGTCGACCACGACTGGGTCACGACCCACAGCACCGGCTACGAGGAGTTCGCCGAGCACGCCCGCAAGACGTCCTGGGACGACGTGCTCATGGCCACCGGGCTCTCCCGCGCCGAGATCGAGCAGGTCCACGAGCAGGTCCTCAAGAGCCGTAACGTCATCGTCTGCTGGGCCATGGGCGTCACCCAGCACAAGCACGGCGTGCCCACCATCCGCGAGATCGTCAACTTCCTGATGCTGCGCGGCAACATCGGCAAGCCCGGCGCCGGCGTCTGCCCCGTCCGCGGCCACAGCAACGTCCAGGGCGACCGCACCATGGGCGTCTGGGAGCGGATGCCGCAGGCGTTCATGGACGCGCTCGGCCGCGAGTTCGACTTCACGCCGCCCCAGAAGCACGGCCTCGACTCCGTCGACGGCATCCGTGCCATGCGCGACGGCAAGGCCAAGGTCTTCGTCGGCGTCGCGGGCAACTTCGTGCGCGCCACCCCCGACAGCGACGTCACCGAAGCGGCGATGCGCGGCTGCCGGCTCACCGTCCACATCTCCACCAAGCTCAACCGGTCCCACACGGTCTGCGGAGACACGGCCCTCATCCTGCCGACGCTCGGCCGCAGCGACCGCGACGTCCAGGCGGGCGGCGAGCAGTTCTACACCGTCGAGGACTCGATGAGCGAGGTGCACGCCTCGCGCGGCCGTCTCGCCCCCGCCTCCCCGCACCTGCTCAGCGAGATCGCGATCATCTCCCGCCTCGCCCGCAAGGTCCTCGGCGACAGCCCCGCCATCGCCTGGGAGGACTTCGAGGCGGACTACGGCACCGTCCGCGACCGGATCTCCCGCGTCGTGCCCGGCTTCGAGAACTTCAACGAGCGGGTCGCGGCCCCCGGCGGCTTCCGCCTGCCCAACCCCGTCAACCAGGGCGTCTTCCGCACCCCCAGCGGCAAGGCCGTCTTCACGGTCAACGACTTCACGATGCCCGAGGTCCCCGCCGGCCACCTGCTCCTGCAGACCCTGCGCTCCCACGACCAGTGGAACACCATCCCCTACGCGATGAACGACCGCTACCGGGGCATCCACAACGCCCGCCGCGTCGTCATGGTCAACCCCGAGGACATCGAGGCGCTCGGCCTCGCCGACCGCGACCTCGTCGACCTCGTCTCCGTCTGGCACGACGGCACCGAGCGCCGCGCCCCCGGCTTCCGCATCGTCTCCTACCCGACCAGCGAGGGCTCGGCCGCCTCCTACTACCCCGAGACGAACGTCCTCGTCCCGCTGGACAGCGTCGCCGACATCAGCAACACGCCGACGTCGAAGAGCGTCCTGGTCCGGCTCGAACCGGCCGCCTCCGGCGGTACGCCCGCCGACGACGTGGCACTGTGAACGGAGGAGGATCGACATGGGGCGAGTGACCGCGCGCAGGCGCGTGATGCGGGTCCGCGACGGAGTGGTGTCCCACCGGCCGGACACCCTCGCGGCCGAGGAGCCGATGGAGATACGGGTCAATGGGCGCCCGCTGACCGTCACGATGCGCACCCCGGGCGACGACTTCGACCTCGCGGCCGGGTTCCTGGTCAGCGAGGGCGTCGTCCACCGGGCCGCCGACGTCGCCGGGATCCGCTACTGCGCGGGCGCGACGTCCGACGGCGGCAACACGTACAACGTGGTGGACGTCGTCCTGGGCGCCGGCGTCACGCCGCCCGACGCCTCCCTGGAGCGGAACTTCTACACCACCTCGTCGTGCGGCCTGTGCGGCAAGGCGAGCCTCGACGCCGTGCGCACCACGGCCGCCTGGACGGTCGAGGACGACCCGGTGCGGCTCGGTATCGAGCAGCTCACCCAGTTCCCGGACCGGCTGCGCGCGGCGCAGAAGGTGTTCGACAGCACCGGGGGACTGCACGCCGCCGGACTGTTCACCGCCGACGGCGAGATGCTCTGCCTGCGCGAGGACGTCGGCCGGCACAACGCGGTCGACAAGGTCGTCGGGCACGCCCTGCGCGAGGGCCTGCTGCCGCTGCGCGGCACGGTCCTGATGGTGAGCGGGCGCGCCTCCTTCGAGCTCGTGCAGAAGGCGGTCATGGCGGGCATCCCCGTGCTCGCGGCCGTGTCCGCGCCGTCCTCGCTCGCCGTCGACCTGGCCGACGAGAGCGGACTGACCCTGGTCGGCTTCCTGCGCGGCACCTCGATGAACGTGTACACGGGCGCCGAGCGGCTCGCCGCCGTACCGGCCGGCTGACCGCGTCCGCGGGCCGGGCGTCCCCTCAGCGGGCGTCCGGCAGCCGGTCGAGCGTCGTCGCCAGATCCTCGTGCCGGGCCACCTCGACCAGGGCCCGCGCCATCACCGAGCCGGGCTCCCGGGCGGACCAGACCAGACCGACCGGGACGGCGGCGCTCGGGTCGACCAGCGGCACCGCCCGCATCCCGTGCGGCACGCCGAACACGTGCAGCCAGGCCTGCGGCACGACACTCGCCCACTGGCCCGTCCTGACGTGCGCGAACAGCGCGCCCACCGAGTCCGTCTCGATCCGGGGAGACGGCGTGAGGCCCACCGACGCGAACACCTCGTCGAGGACCCGGCGGCCCTGCATCGACCCGGTCAGCAGACACAGCGGCAGCCGGCTGGCATCGGCCCAGGTGGCCGAGCGCCGGTGCGCCGGGCCCTCGGCCACCGTCGTGAGCAGCACGTACCGCTCCTCGTACAGCGGGAGCGTCTGGACGCCCTCGGGCAGTTCCTTGTGCAGATACGTGATGCCGGCGTCGATCTCGAAGTTCTGCAGCAGCCGGAAGACGTCCACCGACTGAAGGTCCGTCAGGACGTCCACCGTGACGAGCGGGTGCGCGGTGCAGAACGGGCCGGTCAGCAGGGACACCGCGCCGGACGCTGTCGGGATCGAGCCGATCCTCAGCCGCCCGTTCAGACCGCTGCGCAGCGCGCCGACCTCGTCCCGGAGCGCGTCCCGGTCCGCGATGATGCGCTGCGCCCACACGACGATGCGCTCGCCCTCGGGGGTGAGCCCCTCGTACTTGCGGCCGCGTCGCACGAGCGGCACGTCGAGCTCGTCCTCCAGTTTGCGGATCGCCTCGGACAGCGCGGGCTGGGAGACGTGACAGGTTTGCGCGGCGCGGGCGAAATGGCGCTCACGGGCGAGCGCGACCAGGTACTCGAGTTGACGGAACAGCACGTGACGGGTCTACCCGAGCGGCGCGCGAAGCGCCAATCGCGCCCCGGCGCGTCCTCGGTGGACCGCTAGGGCCTCTCGTTTGGATCAGGCTGGGCTCGCGGGGTGTGGCACGCACATCTGCGGCGTTGTCGTCAGTCGCCGACGTCCCCCAGCCTTCGGCCGGGAGGTGCCCCCACCGCGTCGACTCCTTCCTCCGCCTTGCAGCTGCACGCACCACGCCCCGCTCCCTGATCCAGCCTGATCCAAACGAAAGACCCTAGCCGAGCGAGACGATGCGGGCCGACGTCGGCCCCGCGGGGGTGCGGTAGTCGACGGTGTCCCCGGGGCGGCGGCCCATCAGGGCGAGTCCCAGCGGGCTGTCGGACGTGACCAGCGACGGCGTCGAGGCGTCGGGCAGCTCGCTGATCTCCACGGTCTGCTCGGTGCCGTCGTCGAAGCGCACGGTGACCGTGCTGCCCACGCCGACCTCCGAGGTGTCGGGGGCGCCCTCCGCCGCGCCCTCGCGCAGCCGCAGCTCCACCTCCTCGATCCGGGCGTCGAGCCGCCGCAGCTCGTCGGCGCGCTGGATCTCGTCGGCCGAGTCGGCCTCGTCGCCCACCTGGTCGGGATCGCTCAGGGTGGCGGCCACCGTCGCGCGCTCGGCGGCGAGATCGGCGCGCTGCCGTTCGAGGGCCGCGCGGCCGGTGGCGCTGATCGGTTCGGGCTGGCTCGACATGCCGACTCCTCGGACCAGGAGAACAGGATGAAACCGGATATTCGTAGCCTAAGTGGTACGGGTGAATGTGGCAGGGCCGCGATGATCCACACGCGTGCGGCGCGTCCGGGTGCGGTCGCTATGTTGAGGGCCATGCAGTCCTACACCATCGGCCAGGCAGCGCGGCTGCTCGGCGTCAGCCCCGACACCGCACGCCGCTGGGCCGACGCCGGCCGCGTCGCCACCCACCGCGACGAGGCCGGACGCCGGCTCGTCGACGGCAGGGATCTCGCCGCGTTCTCCGTGGAGCTCGCCAAGAGCGGCGGCTCCGGCGAGGACGAGATCTCCTCCACCTCGGTCCGCAACGCGTTCCCCGGCATCGTCACCGCCGTCAAGCTCGGCGACGTCGCCGCCCAGGTCGAGATCCAGGCCGGGCCGCACCGGCTCGTCTCCCTGCTCACCCGCGAGGCCGTCGAGGAGCTCGGCCTCGAGGTCGGCATGGAGGCCACGGCCCGGGTCAAGTCGACGAATGTCCATATCGACCGGACCTGATCCCTCCGGGCGGCGCCCGCTCCGTATAAACGCACATGCATGGCTGGTCGTGGATGGTGGCCAGCTCATGCGATGCCACAGCAGACTTCTCCCTCGCACCTGCGGCAGTATGATCCCCGCAAGCCAGGAACCAAGGGAGTGGACCTGTGATATCTCGTCCCGCGCGCCGGGCCCGTCGCACGCTGACCGTCGCCGGCCTCGGAGCGGCCGCACTGCTGACACTGAGCGCCTGCGGCTCCGCCGACCCGTCGTCCGGCAAGACGGACGCGGGTGCGTCCGCGTCCGCGTCGTCGGGGGGCAAGGTGTCCGGCACGGTGAACGTGTTCGCCGCCGCCTCCCTCAAGGAGAGCTTCACGACGCTCGGCAAGCAGTTCGAGAAGGCGCACCCGGGCACCCACGTCACCTTCAACTTCGGCGGCAGCGACAGTCTCGCCGCGGGCATCAACAGCGGCGCCCCGGCCGACGTGTTCGCCGCCGCCAGCCCCAAGACGATGAAGATCGTCACGGATGCCGGGGGCGCCGCGGCCGACCCGAGCACCTTCGTGCGCAACCAGCTGGAGATCGCCACCCTGCCGGGCAACCCCCACAAGGTGTCCTCCCTCAAGGACCTCACCGCCGACGGCCTGAAGGTCGTCCTGTGCGACAAGGCCGTGCCCTGCGGCACCGCCGCCCAGAAGGCCCTCGACGCGAGCAAGCTGAAGCTCACCCCCGTCTCCTACGAGCAGGACGTCAAGAGCGCCCTCACGAAGGTCGAGCTGAAGGAGGCCGACGCGGCCGTCGTCTACAAGACCGACGTGAAGGCCGCGGGTGACAAGGTGGAGGGCGTGGAGTTCCCCGAGTCCGCCGACGCGATCAACGACTATCCGATCGCCCTGCTCAAGAAGGCCCCCAACACCGCTGCGGCCAAGGCCTTCGTCGACCTCGTGCAGTCGCCCGACGGCCAGAAGGTGCTGACCTCCGCCGGATTCCTCGCACCGTGACCGAGCCCCGCACGCCGGGCGCCGCGACCGACACCCTCACGGGGGGCGGTCCGCGGCGCCGCCGTCGTACCCGCACCGCGCCCCTTCCCTTGCTGCTGCCCGCCCTCGTCGGCCTCGCCTTCCTGGTCGTGCCGCTGATCGCCCTCCTCGTCCGGGCGCCGTGGCGCGATCTGCCGTCGCAGCTCACCAGCCCCGAGGTCTGGCAGGCGCTCCAGCTGTCGTTGGTGTGCGCGACGGCCGCGACGCTCGTCAGCCTCGTGCTCGGCGTCCCGCTGGCCTGGCTGCTCGCCCGCACCGAGTTCCCCGGGCGGGGCCTCGTCCGCGCGCTCGTCACCCTGCCGCTCGTGCTGCCGCCCGTCGTCGGCGGTGTCGCCCTGCTGTCCGCGCTCGGGCGCAACGGACTCGTGGGCCAGTACCTCGACTCCTGGTTCGGCGTCACCCTGCCCTTCACCACCACCGGCGTGATCGTCGCCGAGGCCTTCGTCGCCATGCCCTTCCTCGTCATCAGCGTCGAGGGCACCCTGCGCGCCGCCGACCCCCGCTACGAAGAGGCCGCCACCACGCTCGGCGCCTCCCGGTTCACCGCGTTCCGGCGCGTCACCCTGCCGCTCATCGCGCCCGGCATCGCCGCCGGATCCGTCCTCGCCTGGGCCCGGGCGCTCGGCGAGTTCGGCGCCACGATCACCTTCGCCGGCAACTTCCCCGGCCGCACCCAGACCATGCCGCTCGCCGTCTACCTCGCCCTGCAGAGCGATCCGGCCGCGGCCATCGCCCTCAGCCTGGTCCTGCTCGCCGTGTCCATCGCGGTCCTCGCGGGCCTGCGCGATCGCTGGATGACCGCCTCATGACCCGTACCGACAAGGCCCTCGACGCCGACGAGACCCTCGCGCTCAGGGAGGAGCCCGGGGGCGCGGGGCTCGACGCCCGGCTCGTCGTCGACCGCGGCGACTTCCACCTCGACATCGCCCTCAGCGCCGCACCCGGCGACGTCGTCGCCCTCCTCGGCCCGAACGGCGCCGGGAAGAGCACCGCCCTGCGCGCCCTCGCCGGCCTCGCCCCGCTCGACGCCGGCCACCTCCGGCTCGACGGCGTCCCGCTCGACGACACCCCGCCCGAGTCCCGCCCCGTCGGCGTCGTCTTCCAGGACTACCTGCTCTTCCCGCACCTCAGCGCGCTCGACAACGTGGCCTTCGGCCCGCGTTGCCAGGGCGTGAGCAAGGCCGAGGCCCGCGCGCAGGCCCACACATGGCTCGACCGGATGGGCCTCGCCGACCACGCGGGCGCCAAACCGCGGCGCCTGTCCGGCGGCCAGGCCCAGCGCGTCGCCCTCGCCCGCGCGCTCGCCACCCGGCCCCGGCTGCTGCTCCTCGACGAACCCCTCGCCGCGCTCGACGCCCGCACCCGGCTCGACGTACGGGCCCAGCTGCGACGCCACCTCGCCGAGTTCGAGGCCGTCGCCGTGCTCGTCACCCACGACCCGCTCGACGCCATGGTGCTCGCCGACCGGCTCGTCGTCGTCGAGCACGGCCGCGTCGTCCAGGAAGGCGCCCCCTCAGCTGTCGCGCGCCGCCCCCGCACCGACTACATCGCCCAGCTCGTCGGCCTCAACCTCTACCGGGGGCAGGCCGACGGGCACGCCGTGCGGCTCGAGGACGGCCAGGAGATCACCACCACCGAGGACCTGCGCGGCCCCGTCTTCGTCGCGTTCCCGCCCGGCGCCGTCACCCTCCACCGCGAGCGCCCCAGCGGCTCCAGCGCCCGCAACCTGTGGGAGTGCGAGGTCACCACCATGGAGACCCACGCCGACCAGATCCGCGTCGCCCTCACCGGCGGCCTGCCCCTGGCCGCCGACCTCACGACGATCGCCGCCGCGGAACTGGGCCTGCATCCCGGGACGACGGTCTGGGCGACAGTGAAGGCCACGCAGACGCACGCGTATCCGGCGTGACGGAGGGCGGGGGCTCGCGGCGCTGGGGAGTGTCGGTTGACGGGGGTGACGGGGTCGGTGGGGTGGCGGGGAGGTGCGGCGGCTGGGTGGGGTGCGTGTTGGGTGAGCCGGTTCAGGGTGCGGCCTCGCCGGGCGGTGACGGCGCAAGGCCGCGTATCGGGGCGGGGACAGGCGTCCGGCGAGTTGCCGCTGCACGTGCGTGCCGGGCTTCGTCGGGCTGTCCGGCCGGGCGGCGTCGCCGCGACTGGGGCGGCGGGGGAGGTGCGGCGGCTGGGTGGGGCGCGTGTCGGGGTGAGCCGGTTCAAGGTGCCGCCTTGCCGGGCGGTGACGGCGCAAGGCCGCGTACCGGGGCGGGGCACGGGGTCCGCTGAGTTGGCGCTGCACGTGCGTGCCGGGCTTCGTCGGTCGTCGGGCCGGGCGGCGTCGCCACGACTGGGGTGGCGGGTGTCGGGGTGAGTCGGTTCAGGGTGTCGCTCGGCCGGGCGGTGACGGCAATACGCGTACGAGGTCCGGGGCGCGGCCTCCGGTGAGGTGACGCGGCACGCGCGTTCTGGGCTCCGGGCCGTCCGGCGACGACGTGACGCGTACCCGGGCCCGAGTACGGCCGAGCATTGCGTCCGGCGACGTGACGTCCGCGTCGACACACGCCCGTCCCGCTTGACCGGCTATGTCCCCCGGCGCCGCTACCTTGGCCACGTCCGACACCCCGTCACCAGTGAGGCGCGCCGTCATGACCCTGAGCACGAGCATCCGCAACCAACTGCCCGGCACCGTCGCCGCCGTCACGTCCGGCGCCGCCATGGCCACCGTACGGATCCGCCTCGACGACGGGCAGGAGCTGACCTCCGCCGTCACCGCCGAGGCCGTCGCCGACCTCGGCATCGACGTCGGCTCCCGGATCACCGCGCTCGTGAAGTCCACCGAGGTCGCCCTCGCCATCGGCCCCGTCGAGGGACTCTCCATCCGCAACCGCCTCGCCGGCACCGTCAGCTCCGTCACCCTGGGCCCGGCCATGGCCATCGTCAAGATCGCCTCCGGGTCCGTCGAGCTGACCGCGGCCGTGACCTCCGACGCCGTCACGGACCTCGCCCTCACCACCGGCACGCCCGTCGTCGCCCTGATGAAGTCGACCGAGGTCTCCCTCGTGACCGACTGAGTCTTACGGAGCCGTGACGTGCGGGCCGCGTCCCGTGCTCCGCGCCGTCCCCGCGCCTAGCGTGGCGCCATGCGTGTACTGGTCACCGGCGGTGCCGGGTTCATCGGGTCCCATGTCGTCGAGGCGCTCGCCGCGCACGGCCACGAACCCCTCGTGTACGACGTGCGGGACGACCCCGGCGCCGACGTGCGTGACCCCGACGCCGTCGCCCGCGCCCTGGCCGGCGTCGACGCCGTCTGCCACCAGGCGGCGAAGGTCGGACTCGGTGACGGGGTCCGGGACGCGGCGGATTACGTCTCCCGCAACGACCTCGGCACCGCCGTCCTCCTCGCCGCCATGGCCGACCACGGCGTGCGGCACCTCGTCCTCGCCGGGTCCATGGCCGTGTACGGGGAAGGCCGCTACACATGCCCGCACCACGGCGACGTCCGCCCCGGCCCCCGCACGGTCACCGACCTCGACGCGGGCCGCTTCGAACCCCGCTGCCCGCGCTGCGCCGCCGCCCTGGAACCGGCCCTGATCGGCGAGGACGCCCCGGCCGACCCGCGCAACGTCTACGCCACCACCAAACTCGCCCAGGAACACCTCGCCGCCGCCTGGTCCCGCTCCACCGGCGGCACGGCCGTCTCCCTGCGCTACCACAACGTCTACGGCCCCCGGATGCCCCGCGACACCCCGTACGCGGGCGTCGCCTCCTTCTTCCGCTCGGCGCTCGCGCGCGGCGAGGCACCGCGGGTCTACGAGGACGGCCGGCAGCGCCGCGACTTCGTCCACGTCCGCGATGTCGCCGCCGCCAACCTCGCCGCCCTGGAGGCCGGCGCCGCCCCGGGCGCCCTGACCGCGTACAACACCGGCAGCGGAGACCCGCACACCGTCGGCGAGATGGCCCGCGCCCTGGCCGCCGCCCACGGGGGACCCGAGCCGGTCGTCACGGGGGAGTACCGGCTCGGCGACGTCCGCCACATCACCGCCGACTCGGCCCGCCTGCGCGCGGACCTGGGCTGGAAGCCGACGGTCACCTTCGAGGCGGGCATGCGTGCCTTCGCCCGGGACGAGCTGCGCGCCCCCTGACCGCTCCGGCTACGACGCGGTCGGCAGGGTCACCTCGAAGCAGCAGCCTCCCGGGATGTTGCGGACCGTGGCCCGGCCGCGGTGGGCCTCCACGATGCCGCGCACGATGGCGAGGCCGAGCCCCGCGCCCGCGGGGGGCGTCCGGGCGTGGGTGCCGCGCCAGCCGGTGTCGAAGACGCGGTCGAGGTCGTCCTCGGGGATGCCTCCGCAGCCGTCCGTGACCGAGAGCACGACCCCCTCCGCGGAGCGCTCCGTGGCGACCGCGACGGTGCCGTCCGCCGGGGTGCGGCGGATCGCGTTCACGAGGAGATTGCCGAGCACGCGGCTCATCTCCTTGCCGTCGACCTCCACCGGCACCGGCTCGACCCCGTCGCCGACCAGCCGCACCCCGTGCTCCCGCGCGAGCGGGTCCGCGCCGGCGAGCGCGTCGCCCACCAGGTCGTACAGCGACATGCGGGCCGGGGTGAGGGGCAGGGCGCCCGCGTGGATGCGGGACAGTTCGAAGAGGTCGCCGACCATGCCGTTGAGCCGCTCCACCTCGGCGCGCATCTGCCGCAGATAGCGGTCCGGATCCTCCGCGACCCCGTCCTCCAGCGCCTCCGACATGGCCCGCAGACCGGCCAGCGGGGTCCGCAGATCGTGCGAGATCCAGGCCACCAGCTCGCGCCGCGACGTCTCCAGGGCACGCTCCCGCTCCCGCGACGCCGCGAGCCGCGCACTCGTCGCCGCCAGCTCCCGGCTCACCGCCTCCAGCTCGGCCGTGGCCGGATGATGCGGGGCGGCGAAGTCCCCGCCGTCGCCGAACGAGCGGGCGGCGACGGCCAGTTCACGGCTGCGGGCGACGACCCAGCGGCCCAGCAGCAACGCCGTCGCGAGCGACACCACCGCCGCCATCGCCACCACCGTCGTCACGACGGTGAGGTCGTGCGGCGACAGGAACATCGCCCACGCGACGGCCAGCGTGCCCGCCAGCATCGCGACCACCCCGACCGCCGCGACCACGGCCAGTGACGCGGTCAGCGACCGGCGCCGGGTCAGCCGCAGCAGCGCCGCCCCGGCCAGACCCGTCGCCGCCGCGCCCGCGAAGGCGTACAGCGCGATGAGAAGGATGTCCCCCACGGCTCAGGCCTCCCCGGCGCCGGGCGTGTCGTCCGGCTCGAAGCGGTAGCCGACGCCCCACACCGTCCGGATCAGGCGCGGGCGGGCCGGATCGTCCTCGACCTTGCCGCGCAGGCGCCGGATGTGCACCGTCACCGTCGACAGGTCGCCGAACTCCCAGCCCCACACCTCACGCATCAGGTCCTCGCGGCTGAACGCCCGCCCCGGATGCCGCAGGAAGAAGGCGAGGAGGTCGAACTCGCGCAGGGTCAGGGCCAGTTCGGCGCCGTCCCGGGTGGCGCGGCGGGCCGCCGGATCCAGCGCGAGGCCCGCCGCGCGCAGCGGGCGCAGGCCCGTGCGCGGGCGGGCCCGGCGCAGCACCGACTCGACGCGCAGCACTAGTTCGCGCGGGCTGAACGGCTTGGTCACGTAGTCGTCGGCGCCCACCTCCAGGCCCAGGATGCGGTCGTCCTCGTCGCCCCGGGCCGTGAGCATGACGACCGGCACGGGCCCGTTCTCGCGGATCCGCCGGCAGACCTCGAGGCCGTCCATGCCGGGCAGCATCAGATCGAGCACGACCAGATCCGGGTGCCGGGCCGTGGCCCGGGCCAGCGCCGTCGGACCGTCGGCGGCGCGCTCCACCAGGAAGCCGGCCCGGTCCAGGTATCCGGCCACCACCTCGGCGACCGTCGGATCGTCGTCGACGACCAGGACCCGCGCCGGATCCGTGGGCGCCGCGTGGCCCGTGAGCTCGTGTGACTGCTGCATGAGGCCAGCCTCGCACCGCGCCCGCGCGTACGACGACCCCGAGCGGGCCCGCACCGGCGGACGTCCGCGTTTCGTAAGGAGCGCGCATCCGAAATGCCCGGATCGCGCTCGTAGGGTGAAAGCCGTGACGACCCCACCCCACCCATCCCCCTCCGTCGACGTGGTCCTGCCCTGCCTGGACGAGGCCGAGGCGCTGCCCTGGGTGCTCGAACGCATCCCGACCGGCTGGCGCGCCCTCGTCGTCGACAACGGCTCCACCGACGGGTCCGCGGACCTCGCGCGCGCCCTCGGCGCGACCGTCGTGCCCGAACCGGTACGGGGGTTCGGCGCCGCCTGCCACACCGGGCTGCTCGCCGCCGACGCCGACATCGTCTGCTTCTGCGACTGCGACGCCTCCCTCGACCCGGCGCTGCTCGTCCCGTTCGTCGACGAGGTGCGCACCGGACGCGCCGACCTCGTGCTCGGGCGGCGCCGCCCCACCCGCCGGGGCGCCTGGCCCCCGCACGCCCGCGCCGGCAACCTCGCCCTCGCCCGCCTTCTGCGCCGCCGCACGGGTCTGCGCCTGCACGACCTCGGCCCCCTGCGCGCCGCCCGCCGCACGGAGCTGCTCTCCCTCGACCTCACCGACCGGCGCAGCGGCTACCCGCTGCAGATGGTCGTCCGCGCCGCCGACGCGGGCTGGCGCGTCACGGAGCACGACGTGCCGTACCGCCCACGCAGCGGCGCCTCCAAGGTGACGGGCACATGGCGGGGCACCTGGCAGGCCGTACGCGACATGAGCCGCGTCCTCGCGGAGGCGACGCCGTCCGCCGCGGAAGGGCGCTCCCGGTGAATCCTCGCGCCGCCGCCCTGCCGCAGCGGGACCCGGTGACCGGGTCCCCTGGCCACGCAGCCTCCGGGGCGGCCCCCGCCCGGCCGCCAAGCCGGACTCCAGCCCCGGCCCGGTGGCTGAGCTGTACGCCGGCCCCCGCCCGGCGGCTGAGCCGCACGCTGGCCCTTGTTCGGAGGCCGAGCCGTACTCCAGCCCCGGTCCGGCGGATGGGCCCCACTCCGGTCTCCGCCTGGAGGCCGATCTGCACGCTGGCCTCCGCCCGGCCGCCAAGCCGAATTCCAGCCCCCGCCGGGCGGCCGAGCCGTACTCCAGCCCCGGCCCGGAGGATGGGCTGTACGCCGGTCTCCGCCTTGAGGTCGATCTGCACGCTGGCCTCCGCCCGGCCGCCAAGCCGAATTCCAGCGCCCGCCCGGCGGCTGAGCCGTACTCCAGCCCCCGCCTGGAGGCCGCGCCGCACGCTGGCCCCTGTTCGGAGGCCGAGCCGTACGCCGGTCCTTGCCGGGCGGCTGAGCCGTACGTCGGTCCCCGCCGGGCGGCCGAGCCGTACTCCAGCCCCGGTCCGGCGGTTGGGCCGTACTCCGGCCCAGGCCCGGCGGATGGGCCGTACTCCAGCCCCGGCCCGGCGGATGGGCCGTACTCCAGCCCCGGCCCGGAGGATGGGCCGCACGCCGGCCTCCGCCTGGAGGCCGATCTGCACGCTGGCCTCCGCCCGACGGCCGAGCCGTGCGCCCGCCCCCGGAGGGAGCCGACGTCGTGCCGGCCCCGTGGAGGCGCATCGGCATGGCCATGCCGTCGCGTGCGCCTTCCGCTCCCGCGGTCACGTCCCCGACGTGACCGGCCCGCGCGAGGCGGCCCAGGTCATGCGGCGCGTCCGGGCCGCGTTCCCGACCCAGCGGCCGCGCCTCGGTCCGCGCGGCCCCGAGTTCCCGACCCAGCAGCCGTGCCTCGGTCCGCGCGGCCCCGAGTTCCCGACCCAGCAGCCGGGCCCGGGCCCGCGCGACCCCGCGTGCAAGGCCCTCCGGGCCGGGCGCCGCGTCTCCGCAGTTGCACCCGGGCTCGCGCAGCCCCGCGTGCACGGCCGTCCGGGCCGAGCACCGCGTCCCCGCCCCGCCCCGAACACCACCTCCGCCCCGGAAGGCCGTACCCCGTGACCACCCTCCTCGTCATCGCCAAGGAACCCCGCCCCGGCCGGGTCAAGACGCGGCTCACGCCACCCTTCACGCCCGAGGGCGCCGCCGCCCTCGCCGAGGCGGCCCTGCGCGACACCCTGCACGCGGTCGCCGCCGTGCCCGCCGAGCGGCGCGTTCTCGTGCTCGACGGGGTGCCGGGGCCCTGGCTGCCGGACGGGTTCGACGTCGTGCCGCAGAGCGGCGGCGGCCTCGACGAGCGGCTCGCCGACGCCTTCGCCGGGTGCGACGGGCCCGCCCTGCTCGTCGGCATGGACACCCCGCAGCTCAGCCCCGCCCTGCTCACCGTCGACTTCGCGGACTGCGACGCCTGGTTCGGCCCCGCGCTCGACGGCGGATTCTGGGCCCTCGGCCTCGCCGACCCCGACCCCGCACTCCTGCGCGGCGTGCCCATGTCCACGGCCCGCACGGGAGCCGTGCAACGCGAACGCCTGAGAGCCGCCGGACTCCGCGTCCGCGACCTGCCGACCCTGCGCGATGTCGACACGGCCGCAGACGCCGCCGCGGTGGCCGCCCTCGCCCCCGACAGCCGCTTCGCCGCCTGTCTCGCCCGGTGTACGTCGCAGGCCCGCGGATGAGCGCGCCACCCGCCGAGACGGCACCCTGGGCCGCGGCCGACCCCTACACGGCGGCCCTGCGCACCGGCACCGGCCCGCTGTTCCTGCGCCGCACCGACGGCTGGCTGCTGCCCCTCGACGTCGAACGCTGGTGCGCCCGCGCCGACGCCGTCGACCGGGACGTCCTGGACCGCTGCGAAGGCCCCGTCCTCGACGTGGGCTGCGGACCCGGCCGGCTCGTAGCCGAACTCGCCGCCCGCGGCCGCACGGCCCTCGGCATCGACGTGAGCTCCACCGCCGTCGAACGCACGACACGGCTCGGCGGCCCCGCCCTGCACCGCTCCGTGTTCGACCCGCTGCCCGGCGAGGGCCGCTGGCGCACGGTCCTCCTGATGGACGGAAACGTCGGCATCGGCGGCGACCCGTACGCTCTGCTCCGCCGGGCGGCCGAACTCCTCGCCCCCGACGGACTGTTGATCGCGGAGACGGCGCCCGTCGACGTGGACGAACGCGCCGAGGTCGAGGTCACCGACACGCCCGGCCGGGCCCCGGGCCGCCCCTTCCCGTGGGCCCGCCTCGGCACACCCGCCCTGCTCAGGTACGCGAACGAGGCGGGCCTGCGCCCCACGGCTCAGTGGGAGGCGGGCGGCCGCAGCTTCGTCGCCCTGCGCGCCCGCACCGCCCACACGAGCGCGGACACCCCGAACAGGGCCGCGGTGATCAGCAGCCAATGGCCGAGGAACACGTCCGCCGAACGGCCGGTCGCCCGCGCGTAACGCCGGGCCGTCGTCCCCGTGATGAGCGGGAACCACACGAGCAGCAGCAGGCACGACAGCGCGGCCGGCACCCGCACGTAGCCCACCCACTCGCGCCGGCCCGCCGCACCGAAGGCCCGTACGAGCGCCCGGTCGGCGCCCGCGTACAGCGGCAGCAGCACCAGATCGTGCAGCAGTGCCGCCCCCACGACCCACACGGCGACGCCGAACCAGTCATCGTCCAACAACCGCACACCGGCGTACCCGGCCAGCGCGAACGAACACAGCAGGAGCAGCAGGGTGAGCGGGCTGCCCAACGGGATCCTCTGCCGGGGGATCCATTTCCTCGTGGTCACCGGGAATCACGGCCTTCCGAAGGTCAGCCGGGCCACCCATTTGGTGTTGAGCACACCGGGCGCCGCGGGAACGATGACCCGGGCCGGACGGCCGTGGTCGGCGGACAGCGGCTCGCCGTTCACCCGGAGCGCGAGCAGCGAGCGCGGATCGGCGACCTGGGAGGCGCTCAACGCGGCGTGCCGGAACGCCCCGTGGCGCTGGAGCGACTCGACGAACACGCCCGGCGGATCGTCCTCGTGCCCCACGAGCGCCGCGAGATCCCGCAGCCGGACACCCCGCCACCACTGGTCGGACGTCGACCAGCCCTCCACGCACGCGATGGGCAGCGCGGCACTGTGCTGCGGCAGCCGTGCGAGCGCCGCCCGGTCGAGCCGCACCGTCCCGCCCCGCCCGACCACCGTGAGCCGCCACGCCGGATCGCTCGCCTCCACCGCGTCGATCCCGGCGAGTTCGGCCGTCTTGTTGATCTGGAACCCGTTCGGCCCCGTCCCCGGATCGGCGCCGCCGTGCGGGGCGAGCAGGGCCGTACGGCGCAGCGGCCCGTCGAAGTTCTGCCCGACGGTCGTGCCGAACAGCAGCGCCGAGCCGCCGCCGACGAACCACAACGCCCCGCGCCGGGACATCGTCGGCGGGTCCGGCGACGGCGCCACGAGCCCGGCCGGATCGTCCACCTCCTCCGTCTCCGCGCGCATCCGCCGTACGTTCCGCACGGCCGCCGGTACCTTCAGCACCGCGTGCACCACGAAGGCGGAGAAGAACACCCAGGCCCCGTAGAAGTGCAGCGGGTAGAACGAGCCGGGGAACACGTAGTCGAGCTGTACGTTCAGGACCCCCGTCGCGAACTCGAACAGGCCGCCGCCGACCAGGAGCAGCAGCGACAGCCGCTCCAGGGCGTGCGTGACGGACCGGACGGGCGGGAGCGCGAAGAGCCGCGGCACCACCGACCACAGTTTCGCCAGCAGGACGGGGATCAGTGTGACGCCGAGCGTGACGTGCACGCCCTGCGTGAGCCGGTACAGCCAGTGCGGATCGGTCGGCCAGTCGAACAGGTAGAAGCCGAGGATCCCCTTGTCGGGGGTCTTGTCGTTCACCGGAGCCAGGTCCGGGTTGTACGCCGCGTACGACACGAGCCCGGTCACGAACAGCACGGTGACGCCCACGAGCAGGACGAGACCGAGCACCGAGGTGAACCGGGGACCGCGCAGCGGACTGCGCCAGAACGCGGGGGACGAGGGGGAGCTGTCGCGCATGACCCGACCGTAGGCCGGGACCCACCCTCCGAGGCCGCTGCGACCCATGACGAAACGCTGACGTCCGGCCCGGGAGACCTCCGACGCACCACCGCACGGCCTAGCGTGCCGGTGTGACCCGCACCGAACCCTCCGACCCGCGTACCGCGTGCGCCCCCGACCCCCGCCGCGACCGGCTCGACCTCGTCGCGGCCACGGCCGCGGCCCTCCTCGTGGTGGCGGCCGTGCTGGTCGGCCGGCACATCGAGGGGACGTACGGCACGCTGCACGTCGGCTGGCCGCCGCTGTACGCGAACTGGCTGCCCCACACGGGCCCCGGCACCGTCCCCGCCCTGGTGCTCGCGGGCCTCCTCGTGGCGTACGGCCCGGCCCTCGCGTCCCGCCTGCCCTGGCGAGCCCTGCTCCCGGGCGCCTGGGCGGCGTCCACCGTCTGGATCCTCTCCCTCGCCCTGGTGGACGGCTGGCACCGCGGCATCGCCGTGCGGCTCACCACCCGCTACGAGTACCTCCAGGTCATCGACCGCTTCCACGACATCCCCGCCACCCTGCGGGACTTCACGCACCACATCCTTCTCGACTCGCCCGACCACTGGCCCGCCCACACCGCGGGCCACCCGCCGGGTGCCACGCTCACCTTCGTGCTGCTCGACCGGATCGGGCTGCGCGGCGGCGGCTGGGCCGGCCTGTGGTGCGTCGTCGTCGGCGCCACCGCCTGCGTCGCCGTCCTCATCACCGTGCGCGCCCTGTCCGGCGAGGCCCTGGCCCGCCGCGCGGCCCCGTTCCTCGTGGCCGCCCCCGGGGCCGTGTGGATGGGCGTGTCCGCCGACGCCTACTTCGCCGCCGTCGCCGCCTGGTCCGTCGCCCTGCTCGCCCTCGCGGTCACGGGCCGCGGCATCGCCTGGGCCGCCGGCGCCGGCCTCCTCTACGGCCTGACCTGCTACCTCTCCTACGGCCTCACCCTCGTCGCCGTCATCGGCGCGGCCGTCCTGCTGCTCGGCCGTCACGAGGTCCGCAGGCGCCCCGCGCTGCTCCTCCTGCTGTTCGCCGGATGCGCGGTCGTGCCGGTGGTGTTCACCCTCGCCGGGTTCGACTGGTGGGAGGCGTACCGCCTGCTCGTGACCCGCTACTACCAGGGCGCGGGCGGCATCCGCCCGTACGGCTACTGGGTCTGGGCCAATCTGGCCTGCACGGTCCTGATCGTCGGCCTGGCCGCGGTCGCCGGCCTGCGCCGTGCCGTGACCGCGCTGGCCGACCGGGCCGCGCCCGCCGCCGACCGCCGCCTGACCCTGCTGGTCACGGCCGCGCTCCTGGCCCTGCTGATCGCCGACCTGTCCGGCATGAGCAAGGCGGAGACGGAACGCATCTGGCTCCCGTTCTCCCTCTGGCTCCTGCCCGCCTGCGCCCTGCTCCCGCGCCCGCGCGCCTGGCTCGCCGCGCAGGTGACCCTGCCGCTGCTCGTCAACCACCTGCTCCTGACGGGGTGGTGACCTGTGCGCCGGCCGGGAAGGGGTCGCGTACGACGATCTCCCGCCGGAGGATCTTCCCCGTCGGCCCCTTCGGCAGGGACTCGGCGACGCGCACGATCCGCGGGTACTTGTAGGCGGCGAGCCGTTCCTTCACGTACGCGCCGAGCTCCTCGGGTGTCGGGCCCGGGGTCGTCCGGAGGGTGACGACGGCTGCGACCTCCTCGCCGAGCTCTGGATGCGGTACCCCCACGACGGCGGCCTCGACGACCTCGGGGTGGGTGTACAGGACCTCCTCGATCTCGCGCGGGTAGACGTTGTAGCCGCCCCGGATGATCAGGTCCTTCTTGCGGTCCACGACGAAGTGGTAGCCGTCCTCGTCGACCTGGGCCAGGTCGCCGGTGAGGAACCAGCCGTCCTGGAACGCGGCGGCGGTGGCGTCCGGGCGCCGCCAGTACCCCTTCATGACGTTCTCGCCCCGGACCGCCAGCTCACCGACCTCACCCGGCCCGGTCACCGGACCGTCGGGGCCGAACAGGCACAGCTCGACCCCCTCGACGGGCAGGCCGATCGAACCCGGCTTGCGCGGCCGGTCCGGCGGGTTGAAGCAGGCCACCGGCGACGTCTCCGACAGGCCGTAGCCCTCCAGGACCGTGACCCCGAGTTCGCGTTCGGCGGCGTGCAGCAGCTCCACGGGGAGCGAGGCGCCGCCCGAGACCCCGAGCCGCAGCCGGGGCAGGGCCGGGCCGACGCCCGCGCGCAGCAGCGCGGTGTACATGGTGGGGACGCCCAGGAAGACGGTGACCTCGTCGCGCCGCAGCGTCTCCAGGGCCTGGTCCGGTTGGAAGCGGGGGAGCAGGGACAGCGCGGCGCCCGCCGCCGTCGCCGCGTTGAGGGCGCAGGTCTGGCCGAACGCGTGGAAGAGGGGCAGCCCGCCGAAGAGGACGTCGTCCGGGGTGAGCCGGAGCAGGGTGCGGGCGGTCGTCAGGGCGTTGGTGACCAGATTGCGGTGGGTCAGTTCGGCGCCCTTGGGGGTGCCTGTGGTGCCGGAGGTGTAGAGGATGACCGCTGTGTCGTCGGCGGCCGCGTCCGCCGGAGCGCCTGCCGCCGGGTCCTGCGCGCGCAGCAGCCCGTCCCAGGCCGCCGGATCCGCGACCAGGCACTCGGCGCCGGTCCGCGCGGCCGCGGCGGCGGCCTCGTCCGCGCCGCCCGGCGCCGCCACCAGGAGCCGCGCCCCGCTGTCCCGCAGCGCGAACTCCAGCTCGCCCGCCTTGAGCAGCGGATTCAGCGGCACCACCACGGCCCCGGCGTACAGGGCGCCGTAGTAGACGACGGGGAAGCGCAGGACGTTCGGCAGCGCGACCGCCACCCGGTCACCGGCGCGCAGCCCGCGCGCCCGCAGCAGCGCCGCGAACCGGGCCGCCCGGTCGTCGAGCTGCGCGTACGTGAGCGAGGCCGTGCCCTCGCGGACCGCCGTACGGTCGCCGTGCGCGCGGGCGGACCGGGTGAGCAGGGCGGACAGGGCGGACACGTGAGGCAGGTTCGGCACGTGCGGCAGGGAGGGGCCGGGCGCGGTCATGCGGGTTCCTTTGTGTGGAAGGGGGAGCGGTGGGCGATCACGTCGCGGGGCGGGACACCGCCGCGTGTCCCGTGCGGACCCTGGGCCGTGTCGCCCCAGAACTCCGGGGGCAGGTCGCGTGGCTGATGTGGCGTCAGCCAGAGCCGCAGGGCGTCGGCGGTGGCCTCGGGGGCCGTCGCGCGGGGATTCGTGAAGGTGAGGGTGTGCGCCACCGTGTGGTTGTCGAGCAGGAGGAGGTCGCCGGGGGAGAGGTCGAGGTCAAGGCGGAGGGCCGGGGAGGCGGCGGCCGCGTCGAGGAGGTCGAACAGCTCGACGTCCTCGCGGGTCAGGGGCGGCACGCCGGGCCGGCCTTGCGCCGCCTCGATCCGGCGGCGGTCGTAGCGCAGGCTGAAGCGGGGCCCCGCGCGGTGGGCGAGCGGCGCGGCGAGGGCGGGCAGCCGCGGGCCGCGATCCAGGTGATGGGTGCGGTAGAGGCGGTGGAGCAGCTCGGGCCGGCGCGCGAGCACGGTGTTGTGCAGCGCCGCCGAGCTGACCAGGGACGCCCGCGCGGGACGCAGGCAGAGCAGGGCCGTCGTGTCCGCCTCGTCGGTGCGGAAGGCTCCCGGGGAGGCGGCGGCCGGACCGGCGACGGGCAGGCGGCCCAGCATGTGGCCCGTCACGTCCTGCGAGACCGGTGTGCCGAGGTGCCGGCCGAGGCCCCACAGCAGCTGCTCCCGTTCGGCCGGACGGAAGCCCTCCACGGGAATGCGGCGCACGACCGCGAGCCCGCACCCGTGCGCCAACTCGTGGGAGATCGCCGCGAGTTCAGGATGCCAGGCCGGGGCGGGGAACTGTTCGGCGGTCACGCGCAGGAGCGGGGTGCCCCGGGTGCGGACCGTGCGTACGGCGAGGGCGAGCTCGGCGAGCTGCGCGGGTGTCGGACGGCGCAGCCAGGCTCCGGAGGCGGCCGGTTCCGGTCCCGTCCACAGGGCGGGGCCGTGGCAGGGGACTCCGGGGGCGGCGGCTGACGAGGGGCCCACGGCCGGCTCCTTTCGAGGGGCATCGGGGTGGTGCCACGCTAGGTCACGGTCTGCCGTATCGCTTGACCTCACGGGGCAGATGACTTATCAGTTGGGGACAGGTCCCGTGCGGAGCACCGTGCCGCGCGGCAGGACCAGATCCCGGACCGAGCCCCGGAGTGCCCGATGAAGCCCCTGGTCCGCAACGCCGCGCTGAGCAGCTACGTCGAGCTCAGCCAGTCCGTCGGCATCGACCCCCGCGCCCTCATGAAGCGGGTGGGCCTCGACCCCGTGGGCCTCACCGCCCAGGACCGCTGGGTGTCCGGCGACGCCGTCACCCGGCTCCTCGAACTCTCCGCCGCGGCCGCCCGCCGCGAGGACTTCGGACTGCTCCTCGCCGAGCGGCGCCGCTTCGCCAACCTCGGCCCCATCAGCCTCGTCCTGCGCGAGGAACCCGACGTGCGCAGCGCCCTCGCCCTCCTGGTGCGCCACGAGCGCGTGTACAACGAGATGCTCCGCAGCCGCCTGACCGAGACCAACGGACTCGCGACGGTGCGGGTCGGCCTCGAACTCGGCGAGTTCCACGAGTCGCGCCAGGCCGTCGAGCTGGCCGTCGGCACGTTCATCGGATTCCTGCGCGAGTTCCTCGGCCCGCGCTGGCAACCCGTCTCCGTGTGCTTCACGCACGCCGCACCCCGCGACCTCACCACCCACCGCCGACTCCTCGGCCCCGTCGTCGAGTTCGACCGCGAGTTCACCGGCGTCGTCCTCTACGCCGCCGAGCTCGACACCCCGAACAAGCTCTCCGACCCGCTCCTGCGCGACTACGCCCGCCAGTACTTCGAGTCCCTCGCCGTCACCACCGACACGACGGAACTGGACCGGGTCCGCGAACTCATCGAGGTGCTGCTGCCCACCGGACGCTGCTCCGTCGAACAGGTGGCGGGCAGCCTCGGCGTCGACCGCAGGACCGTCCACCGGCATCTCGCCACGACCGGCGAGACCTTCTCCGGACTCGTCAACGCCACCCGCACCCAGCTAGCCGAGCAGCTCGTCGCCAATCCGAGGCGCTCGCTCACCGAGATCTCCGGCCTGCTCGGCTTCTCGGCCCCGAGCGCCTTCTCCCGCTGGTTCCGCGAGCAGTTCGGCACGAGCGCCCGGGACTGGCGCACCCGGCACACGGCCGGCGCCGCCCCGGCCGCCGACTGAGCCTGTCCCGAACCTGTCCCCGACCTGTCCCGAACGGGAAAGTCTTGTGTCTCCTCGGGTGAAGCGCGGCCGGTAACCCGCTCTTAACGTGGCGGTACCGCGAGCGACACCGAAGCAGTCACCACCCGGTGTCCCCGCCTCCACCACGCGTCGGGCCCGGCCGCGACCGTTTCCGGCGCCACCGCCCGCCGCCCCGTTCCAGGAGACTGCCATGCACTTCCTCGACGACTCCCTGCTGCCCGAGAACCAGGAGAAGCTGGTCATCCAGGCCGCCCCCTACGGACCCGAGTGGCTGCCCGGCGACGCCGACGACCTGCCCCTGACCATGGACGAGCACGTCCAGGCCGCCGTCGACTGCTACAACGCGGGCGCCACCGTGCTCCACATCCACGTCCGCGAACTCGACGGACACGGCTCCAAGCGCATGTCCAAGTTCAACGAGCTCATCGGCCGGCTGCGCGAGGCCGTGCCCGACATGGTCCTGCAGATCGGCGGATCCATCTCCTTCGCCCCCGAGGACGAGGGCTCCGAGGCCAAGTGGCTCAGCTACGACACCCGCCACCTGCTCGCCGACCTCGACCCGCGCCCCGACCAGGTGACCATCGCCATCAACACCAGCCAGATGAACATCGTCGAGATCATGTCCGACGACGACCTGGCCGGCACCTCCATCGCCAAGCCGGACTACTACAAGGCCTACCGCGACATGGTCGTCGAGGCCGGCCCCGACTTCTACCTCGAACACCTGCGACGGCTGCGAGGCAACGGCATCCAGCCCCACTTCCAACTCGCCACCCTGGCCCAGCTGGAGACCGTCGAACGCCTCATCCGCAGCGGCGAGTACACCGGCCCGCTCGTCCTCAACTACGTGGCGATCGGCGGCGGTTTCGCCGGCCGGCACCCCGCCGACCTCATCGAGTTCGTGCGCCGCGTCCCCGACGGAGCCGTCCTCACCATCGAGTCCTCCATGCGCGCCGTCGCCCCCATGAACGCCATCGCCATCGCCCTCGGCGTTCACGTCCGCGTCGGCAACGAGGACAACCTGTGGGCCCGCAAGGGCGAGCGCATGAGCTCCGTCCGTCAGGTCGAGCAGATGACGCAGATCGCGCACACCCTCGGCCGCGACGTCGCCACCGGCGCCGAGGCCAAGGAGATCTACCACATCGGCGAGTACTACACCGACACCGACGAGACCCTCGCCCGGCTCGGCATGGTCCCCAACCGGCGCCCCGGACAGCGCGGCTTCATGCTCCGCGACACCACCCGCTGACCCGCCGGACCCCACGGAGAACCCCATGGCACACGCCATCCGCTTCCACGAGACCGGCGGCCCCGAGGTCCTGCGCCTCGAAAGCGTCACGGTCGGTGACCCCGGCCCCGGCCAGGTCCGCGTCCGGCACGAGGCCGTCGGCCTCAACTTCGCCGACACCTACTTCCGTACGGGCCTGTACCCGGCCCCGCTCCCCGCGGGCCTCGGCGTCGAGGCCGCCGGTGTCGTCGAAGCCGCAGGACCCGGCGTCACCCACCTGCGACCCGGCGACCGCGTCACCTACACCGGCAGCCCGCTCGGCGCCTACAGCACCGCCCGCGTCATGGACGCCGGACCGCTGATCAAGCTGCCCGACGGCATCGACTGCGAGACCGCCGCCGCGATGACGATGCGCGGCCTCACCGCCGCCTACCTGCTGCGCCGCATCCACCCCCTGAAGCCGGGCGACACGATCCTGCTGCACGCCGCGGCCGGCGGCGTCGGCCTCATCGTCTGCCAGTGGGCCAAGCTCCTCGGCCTCACCGTCATCGGCACCGTCTCCACCGAGGAGAAGGCCGCCCTCGCCCGCGCCCACGGCTGCGACCACACCGTCCTGTACCGCAAGGAGGACGTCGCCGCCCGCGTCCGCGAACTCACCGGCGGGGAAGGCGTCCCGCTCGTCCTCGACAGCATCGGCAAGGACACCGTCGCCGGATCCATGGCCTCCCTGCGCCGCCGCGGACTCCTCGTCTGCTTCGGCACCGCCTCCGGCGTCCCGCCCCTGGACGCCATGCAACTCGCCCTCCACGGCTCCCTGTTCGTGACCCGCCCGGCCCTCGCCGACTACATCGCCGACCCCGCGGAACGCGACGCGCTCGCCGGCGAGCTCTTCGGCCACGTCACCGCGGGCCGGATCCGCATCCGTATCGACCAGCGTTACGCCCTGACGGACGCGGTGGCCGCCCACCGCGCCCTGGAGTCCGGTCTCACCACCGGCTCCTCCGTCCTGATCCCCTGAGGAGCGCGCACATGACGCACACGTCCACCGCCGTCCGCACCCGGATCGACGCCGAACCCCTGACCTGCACCCTCGGCGCCCAACTGCACGGCGTCCAGCTCGCCGACGCCGTCCACGACGACGCCCTCTTCGCGGAGATCAGGCAGCTCCTGCTGCGCCACAAGGTCCTCTTCCTGCGCGACCAGAACCTCAGCCGCGCCGACCACGTGGCCTTCGCCTCCCGCCTCGGCCCCCTGGAGGACCACCCCGTCCTCGGCAGCGACCCCGACCACCCGGGACTCGTCCGCATCTACAAGGACCTCGACAGCAAACCCGAGCACTACGAGAACGCCCTGCACTGCGACGCCACCTGGCGCGAACGCCCGCCCATGGGCGCCGTCCTGCGCTGCGTCGAGACCCCCGAGGTCGGCGGCGACACCATCTGGGTCGACATGGCCGAGGCCTACCGCCGCCTCCCCGAGCACATCCGCACCCAGATCGCCGGCCTGCGCGCCCGCCACAGCATCGAGGCCAGCTTCGGCGCCGTGCTGCCCCCCGAGGAACGCCACCGGCTCAAGGAACGCTATCCCGACCCCGAACACCCGGTCGTGCGCACCCACCCCGAGACCGGCGAGAAGATCCTCTTCGTCAACGCCTTCACCACCCACTTCGTCAACCACCACACCCCCGAGAACGTGCGCTTCGGCCAGGAC
Source organism: Streptomyces sp. NPDC050145 (assembly GCF_044460245.1). Taxonomy (NCBI): domain Bacteria; kingdom Bacillati; phylum Actinomycetota; class Actinomycetes; order Kitasatosporales; family Streptomycetaceae; genus Streptomyces; species Streptomyces sp. NPDC050145. The sequence goes on from NZ_JBITJS010000001.1 coordinate 149,950, forward strand.
CACGCCCCCGGCGCCAACCTCCTGATGAACTACCTCGTCAGCCAGGCCGCCGTGCCCGAGTACCAGGTCCGCTGGCGCTGGACCGCGAACAGCGTCGCCATCTGGGACAACCGCTCCACCCAGCACTACGCGGTCCAGGACTACTGGCCCGCCGTCCGCAAGATGGAGCGCGCCGGGATCGCCGGTGACCGGCCCGAGTGAACGGATGACCCGCCGCTACGCGTGGGTCGTGTTCGGCCTCAGCTTCGGCCTGCTGCTCTCCGACTACATGTCGCGGCAGGTCCTCAACGCGGTGTTCCCGCTGCTGAAGGCCGAGTGGATGCTCTCCGACGCCCAACTGGGCTCGCTGAGCGGGATCGTCGCCCTCATGGTCGGCGTGCTCACCTTCCCCCTCTCCCTGCTCGCCGACCGCTGGGGCCGCGTCCGCAGCCTCGTCCTCGCCGCCGTCGTGTGGAGCCTCGCGACCATCGGCTGCGCCGTCGCCGCGAGCTTCGGCCAGATGTTCCTCGGCCGGTTCATGGTCGGCGTCGGCGAGGCCGCGTACGGCAGCGTCGGGGTCGCCGTCGTCATCAGCGTGTTCCCCGCGACCCTGCGGGCCACCCTGTCCGGCGCGTTCATCGCCGGCGGCGCCTTCGGCTCCGTCCTCGGCGTCTCCGTCGGCGGCGTCGTCGCCCAACACCTCGGCTGGCGCTGGACGTTCGCCGTCATGGGCCTGTTCGGCCTCGTCCTCGCCGCGGTCTACAGCGTGGTCGTCACCGAACGCCGCCTCGCCCGCGCCACCGTGGACCTGGGCACCGCACCCGGCGCCGGGGGACCGGTGCGGGCCCTGCTGCCCCGCCTCTTCTCCTCCGTCTCCGTACGCTGCGCCTACGTCGGCAGCGGACTGCAGATGTTCCTGGCCATGTCCCTGCTCGCCTGGATGCCCAGCTACCTCGACCGCTCCTACGGCCTGTCCACCGACAAGGCCGGACTCGTCGCCGGCGTCTTCGCCCTCGTCACCGGCATCGGCATGATCGGCGGTGGCCTCGTCAGCGACCGGCTCGGCCGCCGAGACACCCACCACAAGTGGACCCTCGCGATCCTGTGCAGCACCGGATCCCTGGTCCTGCTCGCCGCCGGATTCCAACTCCCCACCGGCATCGGACAGTTGCTGCTCATCGGCGCCGGGACCCTGCTCTCCAACGCCACCGCGGGACCGGCCGCCGCCATGGTGGTGAGCCTGACCCCACCCGCCGTCGTCGCCACCTCCATGGCGACCCTCACCCTCGCCAACAGCCTCCTCGGCCTGGCACCGGGCCCCGCCGTCACCGGCATGCTCGCCGACCGCATCGGACTGCACGCCGCACTCGGTGTGATCCCGTTCGTCTCCCTCGTGGCCGCCGGGGCCTTCGCCCTCGGCCGCCGCCACTACGCCGCGGACCTCCTCCCGGCCGCCCCGGCCGCACCCCGCACGAAGACGGAGCTCCCCACATGACCCCCGAACCGACGGCCGCTCCCACGGTCGTGTTCGTCCCCGGACTGCGCGACCACGTCCCCGACCACTGGCAGACCCGTCTCGCCGCCCGGCTCCCCGGATCCGTGACCGTCCCACCGCTCACCGAGGCGCGGCTCAGCCGCGCCGCCCAGGTCGCCGCCCTCGACGCGGCGCTCACCTCGGTCGCCGGGCCCGTCGTGCTCGTCGCCCACAGCGCCGGCGTCCACACCACCGTCCACTGGGCGCTCACCCACGACCGCCCGGTCCTCGGCGCCCTGCTCGCCACCCCGCCCGACTTCGACACCCCGCTCCCCGAAGGACACCCCGACCCGGCGACCCTGCGCGCCCACGGCTGGCTGCCCGTCGCCCGCACCCCGCTGCCCTTCCCCAGCATCGTCGCCGCCAGCACGAACGACCCCCTCGCCCGCCGGGAACAGGTGGCCGCGCTCGCCGCCGACTGGGGCAGCCGCCTCGTCGACATCGGCCCCGTCGGCCACCTCAACCCGGCCTCGGGCCACGGAGAATGGCCCCAGGCCCTGCGCCTCCTGGAGGAACTCGGCTGCCGCACGCACACCCCGCGGGAGGCCGTGAAGTGAGCGCCCCCGCCTCGAACATCGCCGACTTCCAGGCCTGGCTGCACCGCGAACGCGGCCTGGTCCACGCCGACTACGCCGCCCTGTGGCGCTGGAGCACCGACGACCTGCCCGGCTTCTGGTCCGCCGTGTGGGAGTACTACGGCCTGGACCACGTCAGCTCCTACGAGGAGGTCCTCGCCGACGCGACGATGCCCGGCGCGTCCTGGTTCACCGGCGCCCACCTCAACTTCGCCCGGCAGTGCCTGACCCGAGGCGACGACACCCGGCCCGCCGTCATCGCCGTCTCCGAGACCGGCGCGCCCGAACACATCCCCTGGCAGCGGCTGCGCGCCGAGGTCGCCGGCGTCGCCGCCGGCCTGCGCGACCTCGGCGTCGGCCCCGGCGACCGCGTCGCCGGCTACCTGCCGAACGTGCCGCAGGCCGTCGTCGCGCTCCTCGCCACCGCCGCCGTCGGCGCCACCTGGACCGTCTGCTCCCCGGACTTCGGCACCGCCGGAGTCCTCGACCGGCTGCGCCAGGCCGCACCGAAGGTGCTGTTCTCGGCGGACGGCTACCGCCACGGCGGCAAGGAGTACGACCGACGCCCCCAGACAGCCGAACTGCTCGCGGGGCTGCCGACCGTCCGCCACCTCGTCGCCGTCGACCGGCTGTACGCGTCCGCGCCCGGACCGGCCTGGTCGGACCGGCCGGACGTGACCCAGCACGCCTGGGCCGCGCTCGCCAGCCGCGACGCCCCGCTGGTCTTCGCCGACGTCCCCTTCGACCACCCGCTGTGGATCCTCTGGTCCTCCGGCACCACCGGCGTCCCCAAAGGCATCGTCCACGGCCACGGCGGCATCGTCGTCGAACTGCTCAAGGCGCTCGGCCTCGGCGTCGGCCTGCGCCCCGACGACCGCTACCTCTTCCACACCTCCACCAGCTGGATGGTCTGGAACTTCATGGTGGCGGGCCTGCTGCACGGCAGCACGATCGTCCTCTACGACGGCAGCCCCACCCACCCCGACATCGACGGGGTCTGGCGCATCGCCGAACGCACCGGCGCCACCGTCGTCGGCGTGGGCGCCGCCTATCTGACCGCGGGCGAGAAGGCGGGCACCCGTCCGGCCCGGGACCTCGGCGCCCTGCGCACCGTGCTGCAGACCGGCTCGGCCATGCCCGACAGCACCTGGCACTGGGTCCGTGAGCGGCTCGCGCCCGGCGCCCGGCTCCAGTCGATCTGCGGCGGCACCGACATCTGCTCGGTCCTCGCCGGCGACTCGGCCCTGCTGCCCGAACACACCGGGCGGCTCTCCGCACCGGCCCTCGGCGTCGCCCTCGACGCCTGGGACCCGGACGGCCGGCCCGTCGTGGGCGAGCAGGGCGAACTCGTCGTCACCGCCCCGCTGCCCTCGATGCCGCTCCACTTCCTCGGCGACACGGACCATCGGCGCTACCGGGCCGGGTACTTCGACGTCTACCCGGGCGTCTGGCGGCACGGCGACTGGATCACCCTGCACCCCGACCTGTCCGTCGAGGTCGCGGGACGCTCCGACGCCACCCTCAACCGCATGGGCGTACGCATGGGCTCCGCCGACCTGTACGCCGTCGTCGAACGGCTGCCGCGCGTCGCCGACAGCCTCGTCATCGGCGCCGAACTGCCGGGCGGCGGCTACGCGATGCCGCTGTTCGTCGTGCCCGCACCGGGGGAGCCCTTCGACGACAGTCTCCGCGCGGAGATCGTCGCGGCGATCCGGCAGAACCTGTCGCCCCGGCACGTCCCCGACGTGATCGTCCCCGTCGAGGCCGTGCCCCGCACCCTCACCGGCAAGAAACTGGAGGTGCCCGTCAAACGCATCCTGCAGGGCGCCCGCGCCGCCGACGTCGTCGCCGAGGGCACGGTGACCCGCCCCGACCTGCTGCCCTGGTTCGCGGAGTTCGCCGCGCGGTCCGGCTACGGAACCCGCGCCACACCCACGTAGAACCCGCTCAGCTCCTCGGCCGGCGCGGGCTCGGACCGGTACCACTTCGTCGCCGTCACCAGTCCGGGCTCGACCAGCTCCAGGCCCTCGAAGAACGGCTCGACCTCGGCGCGGGAGCGCATCCGCAGCGGGATCTCGCCCTTGCGGTACGTGTTCTTCACCGAGCTCGCCAGGTGCGGGTGCTCGTCCGTGGTGCCGTGGGAGAGGACCAGGTAGCTGCCGGACGGGAGGGCGTCGACGAGCTTGCGCGACAGGCCGTACGGGTCCTCCTCGTCCGTGATGAAGTGCATCAGCGCGATCATCGACAGGGCGATCGGCCGCTCGAAGTCGAGGAACGTACGGGCGTGCGCGAGGATGCCCTCCGGGTCACGGGCATCGGCCTCGATGTAGTCCGTGGCCCCCTCCGCGCTGCTCACCAGCAGCGCTTCCGCGTGGCGCAGCACGATCGGGTCGTTGTCCGTGTAGGCGACCCGGGCCGACGGCACGATCTTCTGCACGATCTGGTGCAGGTTCGGCTTCGTCGGGATGCCGGTGCCGATGTCGAGGAACTGGTCGATGCCGCTCTCGGCGAGCCAGGCGGCGGCGCGGTGCATGAACGCGCGGTTGCGCATCGCGTTGTGCCGCGCCTCGGGCGGCAGCTTCTCCGCCACCTCCTGGTCGACCGGGTAGTTGTCCTTGCCGCCCAGCAACCAGTCGTAGACACGCGCCGGATGCGGCTTGCTCGTGTCGATACGGCTCGGCGAAGACGGTGCCGTCATGGCGGACTCCAGCGTGTACTCGGACGGTGAAGGACCCGGCGATTATGTCATTGGCCAGGCCCTTGCGCGGAGTTGTCACCTGCCGGTCGGTCGGACGGCCGGTGACAACTCCGCGCCCGCTCACCCCACGTGGACGCGCGGCCGCAGCTCGCGGTCCGGCTCCGCCTCGCGCAGCACCTCGCGGGTCACGGGAGCGATCTCGCCCTGGCCGAAGAGGAAGAAGCGCAGGAAGTTGGCGAAGGGGTTGCCCTCGGTCCACTCGAAGTAGATGTGGGGGCGGACGCCGGTGAGGTCGCGGGCGTGGAGGAGGAGCGCGGCGAGGCCGTTGGGGACGGAGGAGGCCTCGACGGTCAGGACCCGGAAGCGGTTGTGGAGGACCTCGCCGCGGACGGTGAGGCCGGCCTCGAACTCGGACGGGTCGGTGATGGTGACCTCGACGAAGACGAAGTCCTCGGCGCCGGGGATGTCGTTGTCGGCGCGGATCTGGTCCTTCTTCGCCCGGTACTCGTCGGCGTCGCGGTTGTCCGGCTCGTTCGCGATGAAGCGCGGCGTGCGCTTGCAGATGTCGCGGATGAAGCGCTCGGCCGTCGCGTCGAGCTCGACATGGGTGACGCGCAGCTCGAAGGCGCGGCCGAGCCGCGACAGCAGGGAGATGAGGATGATGCCGGCGATGAAGCAGGCGCCGATCTTCACGCCGTCCGGGCGCTCGATGATGTTGACGACCGTGGTGTAGAGGAAGACCACGGCGATGACGCCGAAGCCGATGGTCCAGCCGCGCTGGCCCGCCTTGTTCGCGGCGATGGTCACGGCGATGGCGGCGGAGCAGATGAGGACGAGGACGCCGGTGGCGTAGGCGCCGCCCTGGGCGTCGACGTTGGCGTCGAAGAGCCAGGTGACGAGGAACGCGACGAGGATGAACACGATGACCATGGGGCGCACCGCGCGCGCCCAGTGCGGGGCCATGCCGTACTTGGGCAGGTAGCGGGGCATCAGGTTCAGCAGGCCCGCCATCGCCGAGGCGCCGGCGAACCACAGGATGAGGATCGTCGAGATGTCGTAGACGGTGCCGAAGGAGTTGCCCAGGTATTCGTGGGCGAGGTAGGCGAGGGCGCGGCCGTTGGCCTTGCCGCCGGTCTCGAACTCGTCCTGCGGGATCAGGACCGTCGTGATGAAGCTCGTGCAGATCAGGAAGACGCTCATGATGAGCGCGGCCGTGGTGAGCAGCTTCTTGGTGTCGCGGATGCGGCCGGCGGGGTTCGTGTCGGTGTCGGTGTCCGCGCCCTTCACGTGCGGCATGACGGCCACGCCGGTCTCGAAGCCGGACAGGCCCAGGGCGAGCTTGGGGAAGACGACCAGGGCGACGCCGATCATCACGAAGATGTTGCCGTGTTCCTGGGTGAGGGCGGCGGTCCAGTCGGTGACGACGTGTTCCTCGGTGACGACGTGCCACAGGCCGGTGACGACCACGACGACGTTGAGTGCGAGGTAGATCCCGACGAGGGCGGCGGCGACGCCGATCGCCTCGAGGAAACCCTTGAGGAACACGGCGCCGAGGAGCGCGATGAGGATCATCGTGATCAGCACCTGCTTGTCGTGCAGGGCGGATTCGAGGTGGGGGTTCTCGACGAGGTGCGTGGAGGCGTCGGCGGCGGACAGGGTGATCGTGATGAGGAAGTCCGTGGCGGCGAAGCCGAGCAGCGTCAGGACGAACAGCTTGCCCTTCCAGAACGACAGCAACCGCGACAGCATCGCGATCGAGCCCTCACCGTGCGGGCTCTCCTCGGCGACCCTCCGGTACACGGGCAGCGCGCCCGCCAGCGTGACGATCACCAGAACGACCGTGGCGACGGGGGAGAGGAGTCCGGCGGCGAGCGCGGCGATGCCGGGCTGGTAGCCGAGGGTCGAGAAGTAGTCGACACCCGTCAGGCACATGACCCGGTACCAGGGCTGGCCCCGGTGCTCCGTGCCGGCGTCGGGCTTGGGCACGGACGGCCGTCCCTTGCCCATGTCCGACAGGCCCTCCAGCATCCACGCGCGCAGTCGCCCGCCGCGCGCGGGGTCGGTCGTGGACATGGATGCTCCTGGGGCTGCGGGAAAGGGGGACGTACCACCGCGCGGACACCCGCACTGACGGTCGAGTCAGCGTAAGCAGCCCCGACCGGTCCGTCCCCGCTCCCGGCGTCAGGGAAGCGTCAAGATCCCCCGGAGAGACGTCGTGTGCCTCACATTCGTGCCCCTGCTGCTGGTAGGCACCGCGTCACCTGCTGTGCCGGCCCGGTCGGCCGAAGGCGGTGAAGTGGGCCGGCGGATGGTCGAGAGGCAGGCTGGGACGCCACGCGGTGAGGATCTGCGCCGAGCACTCGAACAGGCCGTGCGGCAGCGCGTCGAGCGGCCACCAGGACCAGTCTCCGACGCTCTCGCCGGGCCGCGTCCGCGGCGCACCCCGCCAGGCCGTCACGACGGCGCCGACCGTGACCCGTAGGACGTCCTCGACCCGGTCGACGAGCGTGCCGAGCAGCTCGACGTCCGCCGCCTCGGCCATCAGGCCCGTCTCCTCACGGAGCTCGCGCACCGCCGTCTCGGCGAAGGACTCACCCGGCTCGACGGTCCCGCCGGGCAGTTCGAGCGTGCCACGGCGGTGCCGGCCGAGCAGCAGCCCGTCCTCGCCGAGCACGATCGTGCCCACCCCGACCGCCGCGTGCGGCACGGGCGCGCGACGGCCGCGCGGACGGCTGGAGATCCGCCCGTCTCCGGAGGACAAGCGGCGGGCCCGGATCAGCGTGCAGACCACGGGATTGTCCGGATCGGGCGAGCGCAGGAGACCGGTCTCCTCCACGCCGAATCCGTACGCGGACAGCAGGCTCTCCCACGCCTCACCGGTCAGCACCCAGGTGTCCAGCGGCAACGGCGTCATGCCGACGACCCCGAGCATCTCCTCGCGCGGGGCCACGGTGGCCGACGGGCCCACGCCGTGGACATTGGTGTGCAGGACGGAGAAGACGAACGGCGCACCCGGCGCGAGCGCGTCGCGCAGTGCGGGCAGCACGCGGTGCGGATCGATTCCGGCCAGCGTGCAGACCGCGTACGCCCCGTCGTACGGCTGCTCGGTGCGGCGCAGATGCTCGACCACGTCGTCGTGGACGAAGGAGACGCCGGGCACCTCACCGAAGTGCGTGACCGCCCGCTCGTACTGGGTCGGTGACAGCTCGACGGCGTCGATCCGGGCGCCGTGGGTCCGCGCCAGGTGCACGGCGTAGTGGCCGACCCCGGAGCCGATGTCGACGAGGCGACGCCCGGCCAGCGGTCCCAGGACCTCGTCGCCGGGCCCCACCCCGTCCCAGAATCCCCAGCGCATCCGGTCCGGCAGCCCCGGCATGTACTTCCGGCCGATCTGGTGACGGCCGTACGCGGTCCAGGCGTCGGTGTTCGAGGTGCGCGGGGACGGGGTGTGCGGGGACACGGGGCCTCCTGAGGGCGGGGTCATGCGGGGTCGGTGACGGTCGGGGCGGGCGGTGGCGTGGGGTGGGGGACGGTGGGCGGTACGGGGGCGTACTGGTCGGCCTGGGCCGTGAACATCGCGGCGTAGCGGCCCCGGGCGGCGAGGAGTTCCGCGTGGGTGCCCTCCTCCGTGAGGCGGCCCTGGTCGAGGACGAAGATGCGGTCGGCGTGGCGGACGCCGGACATGCGGTGGGTGACCAGGACGACGGCCCGGTGCGGTGCGGCCAGGCGGCGGATGCGGTCGAACGCCTCGATCTCGGCCTCGGGATCGAGCGCCGAGGTCGGCTCGTCGACGATGAGGATGCTGTCGGCGGTCGATGTCGCGCTGCGCCAGTGCGTACGGGCGAGGCCCATCTTCTGCCACTCGCCGCCCGAGAGCTCGATGGCGCCGCGGAACATCCGGGCCAGCAGGCTACGGAGACCGTCGGGGAGCTTCGCGACGATCGGGCCCGCGCCCGCGTAGTCGAGGGACGGGCGCAGGTCGTCGGGCTCCGCCGGGTGCTCGGGCCGGCCGATCCGGACGTTCATCGCCGCCGTCACCGGCCAGCGCTGGAAGTCCTGCGTCAGCAGCGAGACCCGGCCATAGACCTCGGCGCGGTCGAGGTCCCGGACGTGCGCGGCGCCCCAGCGCACGGTCCCCTCCTGCGGCAGCAGCAGCCCGGAGAGGATCTTCATCAGGGTGCTCTTGCCGGAGCCGTTCTCCCCGACCACCGCCGTGACCGACCCCATGGGAAGCGTGAGCGACACCTTGTCGAGCGCCGGGGCGTCGCGGTCCGGATAGCGGTAGGTGACCTCGTCGAGCGCGATCTCCGCGACCCGCTCGGGCAGCGGAGCCCCACCGGTCGGGATGGCACGCTGCGCCGCCTCCACCAGGAAGCGGGAGTGGTCGCGCACGTAGAGGGACTCCTCGTGGAGCTGGTTCACGTTCATGACGAGCGCGCCGAGGCTCGCCGAACCCGAACGGACCGCGATCACCGCCGTACCCGCGACTGCCAGGCCCATGCGCCCGCTCATGATGAGCCAGATCATCGCCCCGTACGTGGCGGCCGTCGCGAGGCCCGACAGCGCGGAGGCGACCCACTCGGTGACCGCCTTGCTCGTCGCGAGCCGCTCCTGCTCCGCCTCCGCGCTGCGGGCCATGCCCCGGTAGCGGTCGAGCAGGAACGGACCCACGGAGTGGATCCGGACCTCCTGCGCCGCCGTCCGCTCCGTGAGGAGATTGCCGATCAGCCGGCCGGCCCGGACGTGCTCGATCCAGCTCATCATCGACACGTAACGCTCCTGCGCGACCCGCATCGCGCCCCAGCCGCGCGGCGCCGCGATGACCAGCAGCATCGGCAGCAGCGCCGGATGCAGCACCGTGAGCACACCGGCCGTGGCGACCAGGGAGATCGTGCTGTTGAGCGCCGAGACGCAGCAGCTGATCATGCGGCGCGCGGAAGCCGCCCCGTACTGGGCGATGTCGATCAGACGGCGGAACTCCGGGTCGTCGATCGCCTCCAGCTCGACCGCCGTCGCCGCCGCCAGGTACTGCGTCGTCGCGATCCGCTCGACCAGCGGCTCGAGCCGGCCGGCCTGCGCGGTGGACCAGCCGGCCAGCGCGGAGTTGACGACGGCGACAGCCGCGGCGGCCAGGAGTCCCGGGAGCAGGGCGTGCAGCCGTTCGGCGGCCGTGCCGTCGCCCAGCAGGGCGTGCATGACGGCGTTGACCGCGAGCAGCCCGACAGCGGCGGCCACCCCCTGCCCGATCTCGCTCAGCGCGACCACGAACAGGGCCCGCCGGTCCGCGTTCCACGCCATGCGCAGGGCGGCCCCCACGAGCGCCGGCATCTGACGTAACGCCGAGCGCATCGTCAGGTCGAGGGTCGCGTTCTCATGCGTGGACCAGCCCATGTCGTAGCGCAACGGGCCGCCGAACAGCTCCCGTTCGGCCTCCGACACACGCGGCTCGGCCGGCCGCACCTTCCCGAAGAACCTCTTCAACTGTCACCCTCCCAGAGCATCGGCACCCGCGGTGAATGCACCGTGAGGGCGCTATTTAAAGCGGGGATCCGTGCGTGTGGGGCGGCTCTGGGAGGCCTGGGACGGATGGGCCCGATGCGGTGCGTGGGGGGTGGTGAGGGGTGGATTCCGGGGGCGCGCGGGACGCGCAGTCCTCCGGGTACGACGCGGCTCCCTACGCTGCCGATGCAACGGGTGCGATGTCGCTCTCCGGGGGCTTGGTGCCGCCGGGCGCGTCGGGCAGTACCGTGCGGGTCGTCTCGGCGTCGTCGGATCGGGAACGCGGTGGGTGAAGTGGACGGTGCGGCGCCGGCAGGAACGACCCGGGCGGGGAAGCGGCAGATGGCACCGCTGTACGCCGCGGGCTTCACCACCGCCTTCGGGGCGCACGGCATCGCCGCCAGCCTCGGCGCCGGGGACACGGACCTGGCGAGCTCCGTCCTGTACCTGGGCGTGCTGCTCGCCCTCTACGACGGCGCGGAGGTCGTGCTCAAGCCGGTCTTCGGTACCCTCGCCGACCGCGTCGGCCCCCGGCCCGTCCTCCTGGGCGGCCTCGTCGCCTTCGCCCTCGCCTCCGCGCTCTACGTGGGCGTACGCGACCCGGGCTGGCTGTGGGCGGCCCGCCTCGGCCAGGGCGCGGTGGCCTCCGCGTTCTCACCCGCCGCGTCCGCGCTGGTCGCCCGGCTCAACCCGCAGGCCAGGCACGGCCGTGCCTTTGGTTCCTACGGTTTCTGGAAGAGCCTCGGATACACCGCGGGCCCACTGATCGGCGGCGTGCTCGTGTGGCTCGGCGGGCTGACGCTGCTGTTCGCCGTTCTGATGGTGCTCGCGATCGTGGTCGCGGGCTGGGCGCTGCTCGCGGTGCCGGTCGTGCCGCCGCTGCCCAAGCGACGGCAGACCCTCGCGGATCTGGTGCGGCGGCTCACCGACGGGGTGTTCCTGCGGCCCGTCGCCGCGCTGGCCGCGGCGACCGCCGCGATGTCGGTCGGCGTCGGCTTCCTCCCGCTGTCCGGCCGGGCCGACGGGCTGTCACCCGTGGCCACGGGCTCGGTCGTCTCGGTCCTCGCGGCCTGCGCGGCGCTTGTGCAGCCGTGGGCGGGGCGGGCGCTGGACGCGGGGCGCCTGAGTACGCGGGGCGGATTCGGCGCGGGGCTCGCGGTGACGGCGGGCGGGCTGGCGGTGGCCGCGGTGCCCGGGGTCGCGGCGCTCGTGGGGGCGGCGGTGCTGATCGGGGCCGGGACCGGGCTGATCACGCCGATCGGATTCGCGGCGCTGGCCGCGGCGACTCCCGAGGAGCGGATGGGGCAGACGATGGGGGCGGCGGAGCTCGGGCGTGAACTGGGCGACGCGGGTGGGCCCTTGCTGGTGGCGTCGGTCGCGGCCGGGGCGTCTTTGGGGTGGGGGTTCGGGGTGCTGGCGTTGTGCACGGGCGTGTTGGTGCCGGTTGTGGTGGGGGCGGGGTCGCGGCGCGGGGGGCGGTGAGGTGGGGCTGGGCTTGTGGTTCCCGGGGCGCGGCGTGACGTTGGGCGGGCGTTTCCGTGGGCTCGGCTGCTGCGCGGCGCTGTAGGGGTGGGGCTCGGTGTCGGGTGCCGGGTGCCGGGTGCCGGGTGCCGCGCCGTCGTGGCTGGTCGCGCAGTTCCCCGCGCCCCTTACGGGGCGTGTCTGACCCGGTGCGTACGGGTGGGCAAGGCGGCACCTAGGCGCTGGTCGCGCCCCGTGGCGGAGCCGCTAGTGGACACAGCCTCGCGCTCCCGGCCAGCGCCCCCGGCGGGGCGTGTCGGCACCTGAGGCGTTCGAGACATGCCGAGTTCCCGCGCGGGGCCGGGTTCACCCGATCCGGCGATCATGGTCGACCGGTTCGGCGGGGCTGGGGGCTGGGCGGAAGTGGTCGTTCCGGGGCGGGGGATCCTTGGCGCCGTTGAGCTCCGAGCGGTCCAGCCGCCGCCGCGAGGCGCCCCGCTGCGACTGATCTTCACGCGCACTTTATGCGCTCACCCGATTACTCTCTGTCGTCATGAGGATCTCGCCCGCACGTCACGACAGGAGCCGCCCCGGTCACCGCACCGGCGCGATCCTCGCCGTGCTGCTGGCGGCCCTCGTCCATCTCCTGTGCTGCGCGCACGGCCCTGTCGCATCCGCCGCCGGCCGCGCCGACACGATCACGGCCGTCGCCCCCGCCCCGTGCGGGCAGCCCGCCGGACCGCAGACGCACCTGGGCCACGACGACCACGACGGTCACGACGGTCACGAGGGCGACGCACAGTGCTCGGGCACCGACGAGCCGAGCGTGCAGGCCCCGCGCGGCATCCAGCCGGCCGCCGACATCACGCCGGTCACTCTCCCCGGCGCGGACCTCGACCGGGCGGACCTGCCCACCGCGCGCAGACCGTTCGGGTACAGCGGCCCACCCCTCGTCGCCCCCGCGGAACAGCGGCGCGCCCACCTGGGCATCTGGCGGACCTGACCGGCCCCGCGCCGTCCCGCCTGCCCACGCGGCACCTACCGCGCACCACGCGTACCCCGTGCACACCACGCACGCCGGCAGGACGACGCCCCCGGACCACCAGAATCCGACCGACACGCCGGCCCGGCAGCTCCACGGAACCTTCAGGTCACCGCCCTGCCCACAGCGCCGCAGGAGAAGCACGTCATGACCCACACCACGACACACGCCACGACCCACACCACGACGCACGCCGTCACCCACGCCACGCAACACGACACGACCCACGCCACAACACACCTGGACGCCCCCGCCCGACTTCTCGCCGACACCAAACGTCCCCAGCACACCCCCGGCGGCCTCGTCGGCGACACACCCGTGCTGTGGATCGGCGCCCCCTTCACCGCCGAAGGCCGTGGCTTCTGGGCCAAGCTCGAAGGGCACAACCCCGGCGGCATCAAGGACCGCACCGCCCTCCACATGGTGCGCGCCGCCCGTGAGCGCGGCCGCCTCCTGCCCGGCGCGCGCATCATCGAGTCCACCTCCGGCACCCTCGGCCTCGGACTCGCCCTCGCCGGTGCCACGTACGGACACCCCGTCACCGTCGTCACCGACCCCGGCATGGAGCCACTCATGACCGGCCTTCTCACCGCCTACGGTGCGGAGGTCGATCTCGTGGAGCACCCGCACCCCGAAGGCGGCTGGCAGGAGGCCAGGCGTCTGCGCGTCGCACGGCTCCTCGCCGAGGACCCCACGGCCTGGTGCCCCGACCAGTACCACAACCCCGACAACGTGGCCGCCTACGCCCCGCTCGCCCACGAACTCGTCGCCCAACTCGGCCGTATCGACACCCTGGTCGTCTCCGTCGGCACGGGCGGGCACTCGGCGGGCATCGCCTCCGTCCTGCGCGGCTACTTCCCGCGCCTGCGGGTCGTCGGCGTCGACACCACCGGGTCGACGATCTTCGGCCAGCCCGCCGCCGCCCGCCTGATGCGCGGCCTGGGCAGCAGCATCTATCCGCGCAACGTCGCCTACGACCTCTTTGACGAGGTCCACTGGGTGGCCGCGCCCGAATCCGTCTGGGCGGCACGGAGCCTGGCCCGCCGGCACTACGCCACCGGCGGCTGGAGCGTCGGCGCGGTCGCCCTCGTGTCGCGGTGGCTGGCCCGCACCCGCCCCGCGGAGGAGCGGATCGTCACCGTCTTCCCCGACGGTCCGCAGCGCTACGTCGGCACCGTCTTCGACGACGCGTACGGCCACGAGCACGGGTTGCTCGGCCGGCCGCCCGCCGAGGATCCCGACGAGATCGCACACCCCGCCGACCGGGTCGTCACCCGCTGGACCCGCTGCACCCACGTCACCGATCCCCTCGACCCCGTCGGCCCTCTCGGCCCCGACGCGGCACAGCCGCACCGCACCGCCGGGACGGCCACCGGGGCCCGGCGATGACCGGCCTGTGGCGGCAGACCCGCTCCTTCCCGGCCCCGGTACGGCTGCTGATGATCAATCAGTTCGCCATCAACCTCGCCTTCTACATGCTCATGCCCTACCTCGCCGCGCATCTCGCCGGATCGCTCGGCCTCGCGGCGTGGGCCGTCGGACTCGTCCTGGGCGTACGGAACTTCTCGCAGCAGGGCATGTTCCTCATCGGCGGCACCCTCGCCGACCGCCTCGGCTACAAGGCTCCGATCATGGCCGGCTGCCTGCTGCGCACCGTCGGGTTCGCCCTGCTCGGCTGGGTGGACAACCTGCCCACGCTGATCGCCGCCTCCGCCGCCACCGGATTCGCGGGCGCTCTGTTCAACCCGGCCGTGCGCGCCTACCTGGCCGCCGAGGCGGGGGAGCGGCGCGTCGACGCCTTCGCCACCTTCAACGTGTACTACCAGGCCGGCATGCTCCTCGGCCCGCTCGTCGGACTCGCCCTGCTGGCCGCCGACTTCCGGCTCGTGTGCACCACCGCGGCCGCCGTCTTCGCCGCGCTCACCGTGCTCCAGGCGCGCGCCCTGCCCGCCCGGCGCGGCACAGGGACCGACCGCCCGCAGCAGGAGGACGTCGCCGACGAGAGCGTGCTCGCCCAGTGGCGCAGGGTCGTCGCCAACCGGCCCTTCCTGCTCTTCGCCCTCGCCATGATCGGCTCGTACGTGCTGACCTTCCAGGTCTACCTGGCGCTCCCGCTCGCGGCGCGCAGCGCGCTGGGGGAGCGCGGCACCTGGGCGACCAGCGGCCTGTTCGTGGTGTCGGCCGCCGTCGCCGTCGCGGGCCAACTGCGCCTCACCGGCTGGGCGAAGACGCGGTGGAGCCCGCCGCAGGCGCTGGTGCGAGGGCTGACCGTCATGGGGCTCGCGTTCCTGCCGCTCGCCCTGACCCCGTCCGACGCGGCCTGGCCCGTACTCGGCGCGCTCGTCCTGACGGTCACTCTGCTCGCCCTGGGCGGCGCCGTCGCCTACCCCTTCGAGATGGACACGGTCGTCACCCTGTCCGGCAACCGCCTGGTCGCCACGCACTACGGGCTCTACAACACCGTCTCAGGCCTTGGCATCACCCTCGGCAATCTCGCGACGGGCGCCCTGTGGGACTTCGCCGAGCGGCATGACGCCCTGTGGCTGACCTGGTGCGCGCTCACCCTCACCGGCCTGGGCTGCGCCGCCTCCGTCGCCGCTCTCGCCCGCGCCGGCCGCCTCACCGCACGGCCCGAGCCCCGCCTGGCGACCGCGTGAAAAGGGTGCGGGGCGAAGCGCCCCGAAGGCACCCCGCCCCGCACCCCTTCACTTCGTGCGACCGCTCAGTCCTGCGCCACCGCCGGCGGCGCCGCGTCGACACCCCAGCGCGTCGGCTGCCCGGAGAGCGTGACCTTGATCGACCCCGCGTCCAGCAGCTCCCGGTGCGACAGCCAGCTCCGCTGCAGCGGACCCGCACCCGTGCGCACCGAGGACACGTACTGCATCTTCGAGGCGTCGGCCCCCGGCGCCTCGATCGAGATCGGCTTGCCGTGCGCGGGCCGGATCTCGACCTTGTCGAACATCGGCGCCGTGACGATGTAGTTCGCCGATCCGGGCTGCGCCTCGAAGACGCCGGCCATCGCGAAGACCAGGAGCGAGGAGGTCGCCCCGAGGTCGTCGTTGCCCGGCATGCCGTACGCGTCGTCCGTGAACAGGGTGCGCATCGCCCGCAGCACCGCCGAGGTTTTCCACGGCGCGTTCGTCCACGTGTACATCCACGGCGCGTGGAAGTCCGGCTCGTTGTTCGGGTTGAAGGCGAAGTTGTTGTGGTAGTCGTACGCGCCGTTCACCCAGGACTCCGAGGCTGCCTTCGCCGGGTCGGTGAGCACGGTCGGCATGTCGAAGAACGTGTCGAGCCGCTGCTCGGCCGCTCCCGCCCCGCCCATCAGCCCGTACAGGGTCCCCGGGTCCTGCTGGGCCAGCCACTGGTACTGCCAGGCCGTGCCCTCGTGGAAGGCGCCCGACTGGGTCGGGTCGGTGTCGCCGGCCGGCGTGCCGTCCGCCTTCTTCGCCACGGGGAAGCCGGTGAAGCCCTTCGAGGAGATGCCGGAGTCCCACAGCTTGGTGAAGTTGTCGCAGCGTCCCGCCAGCAGGTCCGCCTTGTCCTCGTGGCCGAGCCCGCGCGCCATCGTGGACAGCGCGCAGTCGCCGAGCGCGTACTCCAGCGTCGCCGAGCCCGCCTGCCGGGTGTCGCCGAACTGGTAGCCCGGCAGGTCCTGGTAGCCGACGAAGCCGTTCTTCACGTACGTCGGATTGCCGTCGCGGCCGCGGAAGCGGGACTGGTCCGCGGGGACCTCGTTGACGTTCTTCCACAGCGCGTCGAACAGGCCGCGCGCGGTGCGGTCGTCGAGCAGACCGCGGTTGTAGAGGTCGACGATCCACGGGGTGACGGGGTCGCCGCTCATCACGTTGGTCTCGCCGTTGCCGAGCCCCCAGCGCGGCAGCCAGCCGCCGTCCTCGTAGACGCGCAGCAGCGACTTGGCCATGTCCCTGGCCTTGTCCGGGTTCAGCAGCGCCACCAGCTGGTTCTGCGAGCGGTACGTGTCCCACAGGGAGAACATCTGGTAGTATGGCGAGTCCGAGCGGTGCACCTGGTCGTCGAAGCCCCGGTAGCGGCCGTCGACGTCCGAGCCGACCGACGGATGCAGCAGCGAGCGATAGAGCGCGCTGTAGTAGGTGCGCTGGTCGGCCTTGCTGCCGCCGGCCACCCGCATCCGGTTCAGCTCGTCCTGCCATGTGTCGTGCGCGGCCGAGCGGACCTTGTCGAAGGACTCCGGCTGCTCGGCCCGCCGGTTCAGGCGCGCCCCGTCGACCGACGTGTACGACAGGCCCACCGAGGCGCCCACCCGGTCGCCCTTGTCCCGGTCGAAGGAGAGCCAGGCGCCCGCCCGCTTGGTGCCGCGCTGTGCCTCGCGCTTGCCCGGCGTGAGCGTGCCGTCCGTCCAGGTGCCGAACTTGGAGAACGTGCGGTCGAACTTGGCGCTGAAGTAGACCCGGTAGCGCTCCTTGACGGTCTCCCAGCAGAAGTTGCCGCCCTGGACCCAGCCCTCCACGGTGTCGTCACCGACCACCTTGAGGTCACCGGCGAACGTGGCGCCGTTGCTCTCGCCCGCCTCGATCAGCACGTTCTCCGCGCCGGACCCGCTCGGGAACGTGTATTGGTGCTGGCCCGTGCGCTGCGTGGCCGACAGTTCGGCCTTGATGCCGTTGTCGAACTTCACGCCGTAGTAGCCGGGCGAGCGGGTCTCGTTGTCATGGCTGAACTTGGCCCGGTACTGCGCCGGGTCCGAGGACGTGACGTCCCCGGTCGTCGGCATGAAGCGGATGTTGCCCATCGTCTGACAGCCGACGCCCGACAGGTGCGTGTGGCTGAAGCCGAGGATGCTGTCCTGCGCGTAGTCGTAGGACGCGTACTTGTTCAGCTGGGTGTCGGGGCTCAGCTGCACCATGCCGAAGGGCGTGGCCGCGCCGGGGAAGGTGGTCCCGTCGCCGTTGTTGCCGATCGACGTGTCGACCAGCGTGGTGGGGTCCGCGGCGAACTCCGGTCCCTGCTCACGGGCGCTCGCGGCGCCCGTGGCGGTGACGGAGGCGGCGGCCAGAGTGGTGGCGATCAAGGCTGCGGTGAACGCGCGTCTAAACGCTCGCATCGCGATCCTCTCGTGCGACAACGTTGTCAAAGGGGGTGCCCGTCGATCTTTCTCTCCTGGGCATGCATCCGTCAATGCCGTGGCACCGACTCGTCACGGATGGCCGTCCCCGGCGCCGGTGAGCAGGCGAGCCCGGGCCGATCGACGGAACATGGAGAAAGCGGAGGGATCACAGGGCGCCGAGCAGACGGGAGTGCCGCACGTGGGAGGCGGGCGCGAACACGGCAACACCGAGGAGTACGACGCCGAGATGCGCCAGGTCGACGCCCTCAACCGACTGGCGGGCCCGGCCACCGGAGGAGCGGGCAGGCCGCCGGACGACCTGCGCCACCGCGGCGCCGACCTCCTCGTCACCGGCCACGCCCTGGCCCGTGTCGCCTCACTGGGCGAGGCACTCACGCTGATCTCCGGACTGACCGACCCGTCACTGCCCCTGTGCAGCCAGGCCGTGTTCCGCGCGGACCGGGAAACGCTGCACTGCGTCGGCCAGTTGGGGCTGCGCGACGACGGGCGGGACGCGTACCGCATGCCACTGGGCACCGTGCACCCCGCCGCACAGGTCGCCCGTACCGGACGGCCGGTCTTCCTCGGCTCGCCGCAGGAGTTCCGCGACCGGTTCCCCGAGGGCCACTCCCTCTCCACCCACGCCGGACACGAGTCCTGGGCCTTCCTGCCCCTGACCACGTACGGCCAGCTCACCGGCGTGTGGATGGCCGCCTTCGACGCCCCCGTCACGATCACCGACGGTCTGGGCGTCTTCCTCATGACCGTCGCCCGGCTCCTCGGCCAGAGCATCGAGCAGACCTACGACGGCCAGGCCGACCGCGCCCTGTCGCAGACCCTGCGCAACAGTCTGGGCGGCGTCGGTTCCGGCGTCGACGGCCTCAGCGTCGCCGCCCGCTACGTCCCCACCGGCGGCGGACTCATGGTCGGCGGCGACTGGTTCGACAGCATCGCCCTGCCCGGCGGCCGCCTCGGGCTCGTCATCGGCGACGTCCAGGGCCACGACCTGCAGGCCGCGGGGCTCATGTCCCGGCTGCGCACCGCCATCCACGCCTACGCCGCCGAGGGCCACGGGCCCGACGCCGTCCTGGTGCGGGCCTCGCACTTCCTCGCGTCCCTGGGCGAGGACCGCTTCGCCACCTGCATCTACCTGGAGGCCGACCCCGCCACCGGAACCCTCCGGATCGCCCGCGCCGGCCACCCGCACCCCGTCCTGCGCCTCCCCGACGGCACCTGCGTGCTCAAGCACGTGAGGGGCGGCCTGCCCCTCGGCCTCGACCTCGACGAGGACGACTACCCGGTCAGCGTCGTCACCCTGCGCGAGAACGAGATCATGATGCTGTGCACCGACGGACTCATCGAGTCCGGCGGCCACGACATGTACACGGGATGGCTGCGCGTGCGCGACGCGCTCGAACCGGGCAGCGCCGGCGACCTCGGCGGACTCGCGGACCGGCTCATGAACGCCGTCGTCGCACCGATGGAGGCGGTGAAGGGCGAGCAGCCCGCCGCCGCCTTCACCGAGGACGACATCGCGCTGCTGCTCCTGCGCCGCGACCCGTCCGCCGTCCCCGTCGACGGCACCGGCCGGAACCTGCGCTTCACCCTCGAACAGGACCAGGCCCAGGGCCTCGCCGACGCCCGCATCGAGTTCCAGGGCCTTCTTCACGACTGGGCCCGCCCCGAACAGGTCGACACCGTTCTCCTGCTCGTCTCCGAGCTCCTCGGCAACGTCCTCGTCCACACCGAGCAGGCCGCCGCCCTGCGCGCCGACATCCATGGCTCCCACGGCCGGCGGCGGCTGCGCGTCGAGGTGTCCGACCGCAGCGACGAGGTCCCGCACCGGCGCGCCCCCGGCGAGCTCTCCTCCTCCGGCCGCGGCCTCGTCCTGCTCGACCTGCTGGCCCACCGGTGGAACATCCGGCCCGAGCCCGAGGGCAAGACGGTCTGGTTCGAGCTCGACGAGGACGGCCCGGAGGAACCGTGAGCACACGGCGGCGGCCGGGGCGGACCAGGCCGCCCCGGCCGCACACCGAGCAGCAGCTCCTCAGGTCACCGGATCTCGACGAGCAGGTCGCCGCCCTCCACCTGCTGGATCCGCGAGATCGCGAGACGCGAGACCCGCCCGCCGCGCGGCGCCGTGATCGAGGCCTCCATCTTCATCGCCTCGATCGTCGCCACCGTCGCACCGGCCTCGACCTGGTCGCCCTCGGCCACCGCCAGCGTCACGACACCGGCGAACGGCGCCGCCACATGCCCCGGATCGCCCTTGTGGGCCTTCTCGGTCACCGGCAGGTCGGCCGCGGCCGCGTTGTCCCGCACCTGGATCGGCCGCAGCTGGCCGTTGAGCGTGGACAGCACCGTGCGCAGGCCCCGCTCGTCGGCCTCGCCGACCGCCTCCAGCTCGATCAGCAGCCGCACTCCAGGTCCGAAGTCGACGCTGTACTCCTTCCCCGGGCGCAGCCCGTAGAAGAAGTCCTTGCTGTCGAGCACGCTGGTGTCGCCGTACGCCTCGCGATGCGTCTCGAAGGCCTTCGTCGGACCGGGGAACAGCAGCCGGTTGAGGGTCGAACGGCGGTCCTTGGCGAGGCCGTCGCGGTCCTCGGCGGTCAGGTCCTGGACCGGCCTGGGTCCGGCCCGGCCCTCGAGGGCCTTGCTGCGGAACGGCTCGGGCCAGCCGCCGGGCGGCGTGCCCAGCTCGCCGTGCAGGAAGCCGATCACCGAGTCCGGGATGTCGAACCGGTTCGGCGTCGCCTCGAACTCGGCGGGCTCCACGCCCGCGCCCACCAGATGCAGCGCGAGGTCGCCCACCACCTTCGAGGACGGTGTCACCTTCACCAGCCGGCCCAGCATCCGGTCGGCCGCCGCGTACGTCGACTCGACGTCCTCGAAACGGTCGCCGAGGCCGAGCGCGACGGCCTGCGTACGCAGGTTGGACAGCTGTCCGCCGGGGATCTCGTGGTGGTAGACCCGTCCGGTCGGCGCGTCCAGACCCGCCTCGAAGGGGGCGTAGATCTTGCGGACGCTCTCCCAGTACGGCTCCAGGTCGCCGACCGCCTGGAGGTCGAGGCCCGTGGGGCGCGCCGAGTGGTCGGTCGCCGCGACGATCGCCGACAGCGACGGCTGCGAGGTGGTCCCGGCCATGGAGGCCACCGCGCCGTCCACAGCGTCCGCCCCGGCCTGGATCGCCGCGAGGTACGTCGCGAGCTGGCCGCCCGCCGTGTCGTGCGTGTGCAGGTGCACCGGCAGGTCGAACTCGCGGCGCAGCGCCGAGACCAGCGTCGCCGCGGCCGGGGCGCGCAGCAGACCGGCCATGTCCTTGACCGCCAGTACGTGCGCGCCCGCGTCGACGATCTTCTCGGCGAGCCGCAGGTAGTAGTCCAGCGTGTACAGCTTCTCCGCCGGGTCCGACAGGTCGGACGTGTAGCAGAGCGCGACCTCGGCGACGGCGGTGCCGGTCTCGCGCACGGCCTCGATCGCCGGCCGCATCTGGTCGACGTCGTTGAGCGCGTCGAAGATGCGGAAGATGTCGATGCCGGTGGCGGCGGCCTCCTGCACGAACGCGTCGGTCACCTCGGTCGGGTACGGCGTGTACCCCACGGTGTTGCGACCGCGCAGCAGCATCTGCAGACAGATGTTCGGCACGGCCTCGCGCAGCGCGGCGAGCCGCTCCCACGGGTCCTCGGCGAGGAAGCGCAGCGCGACGTCGTACGTGGCGCCGCCCCAGCACTCCAGCGAGAGCAGCTGCGGCAGCGTGTGCGCCACCGTCGGAGCCACGGCCAGCAGGTCCTTGGTGCGCACCCGGGTGGCGAGCAGCGACTGGTGCGCGTCGCGGAACGTGGTGTCCGTGACGCCGAGCGTCGGCGCGTCCCGCAGGCTCCGGGCGAAGCCCTCGGGCCCCAGCTCCGCGAGCCGCTGCCGCGAACCGGCCGGCGGCTCGCCCGCGGGGAGCGGTGCCAGCTTGGAGGCGGGCGAGATCAGCTCGGGCCGCGGCCCGTGCGGCTTGTTCACCGTCACGTCCGCGAGGTACGTGAGCAGCTTCGTGCCCCGGTCCGCCGAGTGACGGGCCGTCAGCAGATGCGGCCGCTCCTCGATGAACGAGGTGGTGACCCGCCCGCCCTGGAAGTCCGCGTCGTCGAGCACCGCCTGAAGGAACGGGATGTTCGTCGACACGCCCCGGATGCGGAACTCGGCGACGGCCCGCCGCGCCCGGTCCACGGCCGTGCGGAAGTCCCGGCCCCGGCAGGTCAGCTTCACCAGCATCGAGTCGAAGTGGGCGCTGACCTCGGTGCCCGCGTGCGTCGTACCGCCGTCGAGCCGGATGCCCGAACCGCCGGGGGAGCGGTAGGCGCTGATCATGCCGGTGTCGGGGCGGAACCCGTTCGCCGGGTCCTCGGTCGTGATGCGGCACTGGAGCGCGGCGCCGTGCAGCACGACGGACTCCTGCGACAGGCCCAGGTCGGCGAGGGTCGCGCCGGAGGCGATGCGCAGCTGCGCCTGCACCAGGTCGACGTCGGTGACCTCCTCGGTCACCGTGTGCTCGACCTGGATGCGCGGGTTCATCTCGATGAAGACGTGCTTGCCCGCGCGGTCGAGGAGGAACTCCACGGTGCCCGCGTTGCGGTAGCCGATCCGGCGGGCGAACTTCACCGCGTCGGCGCAGATCCGCTCGCGCACCTCGGGGTCGAGGTTCGGCGCGGGCGCCAGCTCGATGACCTTCTGGTGGCGGCGCTGCACGGAGCAGTCGCGCTCGAACAGGTGGATGACGTTGCCCTCGCCGTCGGCGAGGATCTGCACCTCGATGTGGCGGGGGTCGACGACCGCCTTCTCCAGGAAGACCGTCGCGTCACCGAAGGCCGACTCGGCCTCACGGGCCGCCGCCTCGATCGACTCGCGCAGCAGCGCCGGGTCGTCCACCCGCCGCATACCGCGCCCGCCACCGCCGGCGACGGCCTTCACGAACACGGGGAAGCCGATGCCCTCGGCGGCCGCCACCAGTTCGTCCACGTCGGTGGACGGCGCCGAGGAGCCGAGTACCGGTACTCCGGCCTCGCGCGCGGCGGCCACGGCCCGCGCCTTGTTGCCCGTCAGCTCCAGCGTCTGCACGGACGGGCCGACGAACGTGATGCCCGCCTCCTCGCAGGCGCGCGCCAGTTCGGGGTTCTCGGAGAGGAATCCGTAGCCCGGGTACACGGCGTCGGCCCCCGCGAGCCGGGCCGCGCGGATGATCTCCTCCACCGACAGATAGGCCCGCACGGGATGCCCCGGCTCGCCGATCTCGTACGCCTCGTCGGCCTTCAGCCGGTGCAGCGAATTGCGGTCCTCGTGCGGGAACACGGCGACGGTGCGCGCCCCCAGTTCGTAGCCGGCGCGGAACGCGCGAATCGCGATCTCCCCGCGGTTGGCCACCAACACCTTGCGGAACATCCTGACCCCTTCACCTGGCCGGTGACGAGCACCGTGGATCGTGCCCGGCTCGTTTCGGCAACGCTAAGGGCAGCGCGGGCGCGTACTGAAGGTTCGGCGACAGTGACATGGATCATCGAGCCGAAGGGGCCGCCAATGGCGCAGAGTGGACCCCTTTGCCTCCGTGCCGCCCGCGCGCCGCCCGCCGACCGATGAGTTCCGTCGACCCCAGCGGTCCTACCCACCGACAGGCCGTTGATCCTCCTTCCGCACGGGAGTACGTCATGACCGCCACATACACCTTCGACATCTTCAGCAGCCTCGACGGCTTCGGCGCCGCGAGCGGCGACTGGACCGGATACTGGGGCAAACAGGGCCCCGAACTGCTCGAGCACCGGCTCCGCCAGTACGACCGGGACCAGCGGATGGTGCTCGGCGCGAACACCTACCGGGCGTTCGCCGAGATGCTGGCCGAGAACACCGAGCCGGGCGTCCGCGACCCGTGGGTCACCCGGATGCGGAACCTGCCGCTCACGGTCGTGTCGACCACACTCGAGGAACCGCTCGACTGGCCGGACGCCACGGTCGTGAGCGGCGACGCGGTCGACGTCGTGGCCCGCCTGAAGAAGGAGTCCGACGTACCGCTGCGCTCGCACGGCAGCCTGTCGATGAACCGGGCCCTCATGGCCGCCGGCCTCGTCGACCGCGTCCAGATCACCGTCTTCCCCGTCATCACGGGCCGCACCGGCCTCGACCCGGTCTTCGCAGGCGCGGAGGACTTCGACCTCGACCTGATCGAGACACGCACCCTCGACGGCCGCACCCAGGAGTTCGTCTACCGCCCGACCCTGCACGGCTGAACGGGCGCGGCGCCGCGTCAGCCGCGCCCGCGCATCGGCGCGAGGGCCGAGGTCAGCGCGACCACCTCACCGAGCATCTGGCCCAGGGCCCGATCGTGGCGCTCGGCGGGCGCGAACGTCCGGTACTCCTCGAAGTCGCTCTGCAGCGACAGGTGCACCTGCGTGTGCACGGCGGTCAGCTGGACCGCACCGGCGATGTGCCGCAGATGGTCGAGGGCGCGGGCCCCGCCGACGTTGCTGCCGTAGCCGACGAACCCGGCCGCCTTGTGGTTCCACTCGTTGTAGACGAAGTCGATGGCGTTCTTGAGCGCGGCCGGGATCGACCGGTTGTACTCGGGCGTGACGAACACGAACCCGTCGAGGGCGTCGATCGTGGCGGCCCAGGCACGGGTGTGGGCGTGCTCGTAGTCGCCCAGGCGGGGCGAGCGCGGCTCGTCGAACAGCGGCAGGTCGTAGTCGGCGATGTCGACGACCTCGAACGTCGCGTCGTCCCGAGCCCCGGCCGTCTTCTCGACCCAGCTCGCGATCTGTGGCCCGACCCGGCCGGGACGGGTGCTGCCGAGGATGATGCCTATCGTCGTCATGTCCTGCGTCTCCAGGTGCGTGGCGTCGTACGGGTGAAGAGCGGTGCGGGTGTGCTCAGTGGGCGGGACCGGCGGTGGGCAGCAGGGCCTCGACGAGGTCCGCGGCGCGCAGGGTGCCGCCCTCGGCCCGCGCCTCGGCCTGCAACTCGCGGGAGCGCGCGCGGCGTTCGGGGTCGTCGATCAGCGCGGTCAGCGCCGCGCGCAGCGTCTCGGCGGTGGCGTCTGCGGTGTCGACGCGGCGGGCGACGCCGAGTTCGACCAGGCGGTCGGCGTTCAGGAACTGCTCGGCGCCCTGCGGCACGGCGATCATCGGGACGCCCGCGAGGAGGCCCTCGCCGCAGCCGCCCATCCCGGCGTGCGTGACGAAGGCGTCCGCCTGTTCCAGGATCGCCCGCTGCGGCACCCAGGAGTGCACCTCGACATTGCCCGGCACGTCACCCAGCTCGGCCGGGTCGGTGTAGCGCCCGATCTGGAGCACGACGTGCCATCCGGGCAGGTCGCCGAAGGCCGCGACGCACTGCCGGTAGAACTCCGGCTGCCGCGTGTACGCGGAGCCGAGCGAGACCAGCAGCACCTTCTCGGCGCCCGCCGGCCGGGTCCAGCCCTCCGCCTCCGTACGAGTGT
This sequence comes from Streptomyces sp. NPDC050145, assembly GCF_044460245.1. Taxonomy (NCBI): domain Bacteria; kingdom Bacillati; phylum Actinomycetota; class Actinomycetes; order Kitasatosporales; family Streptomycetaceae; genus Streptomyces; species Streptomyces sp. NPDC050145. The sequence goes on from NZ_JBITJS010000001.1 coordinate 175,301, forward strand.
CGAAGCACGGCCCGACGAACGTGACGACGTCCGTGTCGACCCGGTCGGCGTGCAGCTGCATCGCGCGCGGGATCAGGGCCAGGGAGCGGGAGGGCGGCCCGGAGAAGGCGTCCACGTCCGTGGTGACGGCCCCGGCCTCGGCGAGCCAGCGCGCGAACCTGCCCCGGTACGCGTCGGCGCCGGGCAACTGCCGCAGATGTACGGCGACTTCCTCCTCGTACCCGTCCCAGGCGACGAAGGTCGGGGACAACTGCGCGAGCGGACGGCCCTGCGTCTCGGCCAGGGCGCGCGCGGCGTAGGCCCCGATGTCGTAGAGGTACAGGTCGGCCGGGTCGTCGTCGTACGCGGCGTGCAGTTGCGGCAGCGCCTGGATAGCGTCGTCGAGGAAGAGGGCCGCCGCCGCGATGGGATCGTCGGGCCACTTGTTGTCGGCGAAGGGCAGGGTGGAGGCGCACGGCACGAGTTCGGCGCCGGTGGCTTCGATCCGCTCGGCCATCACCGGGTCGTTGGCGTACGTGACCCGGTGCCCGCGGGCCACGAGTTCACGGATCACCGCGAGGCTGGGCAGGACATGGCTGACGAGGGGGACGCCGACCATCGCGATGTGGGCGCGGCTGCGGGGCATGCTCGATCACTCGATTCCGGGGAGGGAGGGGCGGACGGGGTTCAGGTCCGGGGGAGCAGGGCGGCGGCCGCCTCCAGTTCCGCGATCGACCCCGACATGATCGTCCGTACGTGCGCGGTGATGTGCTCGACGGGCCAGTCCCACCAGGCGACCGCGAGCAGCCGGGCGACGTCCGCGGCGTCGTAGCGGGTGCGGATCAATCGGGACGGGTTGCCGCCCACGATGCCGTAGTCCGGCACGTCGCCCGTGACGACGGCGCCGGAGGCGATGATCGCGCCGTGGCCGATCCGCACCCCGGGCATGACCATGGCGCCGTGGCCGAACCACACGTCGTTGCCGACGACCGTGTCGCCTCGGCCGGGCAGGCCCGTGATCAGGTCGAAGTGCTCGGCCCAGGAGCCGCCCATCGTGGGGAAGGGGAACGTGGACGGGCCGTCCATACGGTGGTTGGCGCCGTTCATGATGAACCGGGTACCGGTGCCGAGCGCGCAGTACTTGCCGATCACCAGGCGCTCGGGCCCGTAGTGGTACAGGACGTTGCGCGTCTCGAACGCGGTCGGGTCGTCCGGATCGTCGTAGTACGAGAAGTCGCCGACCTCGATGAGCGGTGACTTCACCAGCGGCTTGAGCAGGACGACGCGCGGGTGCTCGGGCATCGGGTGGAGCACGGTGGGATCGGCGGGAACAGCGGGAACGGGCGGCATCGTGAAGGCGGTCCCTCTCGGCAGACGGCGCGTACGCAGGTGGCGGCGGCGATGAGGAGCGTTAGTGCGACAACTGTTGCGTTAAGATGCTGTCACAGCCCACCGACGTGGATCAACCGGATACTGGATTCCCGATGTCAGAACCCACGGCCCCCGCACCCGACCGCCGGCCGGGCGGCCGCACCGCCCGCATCCGCGCCCAGGTCCTCGACGCGGTCCGCGCCGAACTCGCCGAGGGCGGTCACGAGTCGCTCACGGTGGAGGGCGTCGCGACGCGCGCCGGCGTCCACCGCGCCACCGTCTACCGACGCTGGCGCGACGTCGGCGGACTGCTCGTCGACGTCATCGACGCGGCGGGCGAGATCGACTGGCAGCCCCCGGACACGGGTTCGCTCCTGGGTGACCTGACGGCCCTGAACCGGGAGATCCAGGAGTCCCTGGCCGTGCGGCCCTCGCTCGCCGTCGCCCTGATGTCCGCCTCGTTCCACTCCGAACAGGCGGCGCAGGCCCAGACGCGTCTGTGGGCGGACCGGTACACGCAGTGCGCGATCCTGGTCGAACGAGCCGTCGGGCGCGGCGAACTCCCCTCGCCGCACACCGACGCGCAGGCCCTGCTGATCGCGGCGACCGCGCCGCTCTACCACCGACTCCTGCTGCTGCGCGCCGATCCCGACCCGCACCAGCCGGAACGGGACGCGAGGACGGCGGTGTCGGCGGCCGCGGCGGGGGCCTTCACCGTCAGCCCGTAGGCGCGGCCCGATAGGCTCCCGCGATGCGCATGCGCCTGATACCCGACGAACCGTTCCCCGAGATCGGCCACCCTTTCACGACCGCCGTGAGCGCGGACGGCCGCTGGATCGCGGTGAGTTGCCACGCGAGCGGCCGCGACGGCCGCGGGCGCATCGCCGTCTACCGGACGAGCGATCTCGCCCTGTGGGACCAACTGGTGGTCGGACGGTCCGTCGAGGCGCTCGCCTTCCACCCGGCGCTTCCCCTGCTCGCCGTGGGCGCGGGAGAGGGTGACGAGTTCGCGGCGCAGGGCGCACTCCACCTGTACGAGCCGGATACTCACCGTCGCGTCGACGTGGAGGTCGCCGGAGCCGAGGTCGTCGCGCTGCGCTGGTGGAACGCGCGGCGCCTGGAGGTGACGTTCAGTGCCCCGATCGTCGACTACGAGGACCTGGGGAACGTCTCGTACACGCGCGCCGTCGCCGAGCACGACGACTGGAGCCGGGTCACCGCGGACGTGCTCGCCGCGCGGGTCGCCTGGCCGCAGACGCCCGCGACGGTGGACTGGACCGCCGCGAAGGGCCCCGCCGTGGACGCCCCGCAGCGGTACCTGGCCGCCGTCGCCGCAGAGCACGGCAGCTCCTGGAGCACGCGCAGCGGACCCGCCGCGGTGGAGGTGCTGAGCGACGGCCGGATGCTCGTCGCGCGGCCCACCAAGACACTTCTGGAGTGCTGGTCGCGGGACGGCGCTCTGCTGTGGTCGCTGCCGGAGCCGGAGGACACGTTCGAGCGCAGCGGCTGCCGGATCCACGTCACCCCGGACGAGACGAGCGTCTGGGTCACGATCCTGGTCGGCACGAGCGACAACCGCCGCACCCGGCTGTGCCGGTTCGACCTGGCCGACGGCGCCCCGATCGCCGAACTCGCCCTCGACTTCCCGGTCGTCATCGCCGCGCGTACGGACGGCGCCTGGGTGGCGAGGGACTCGCGCGACCTCTTCCCCTGGGCGCACTGGCCGCCCAGCGCGAGCGTCGTCCTCACCCCCTCCGGACGGCAGTTGGGCACCCTGGACCTGGGGGAGTGCCACACCTCGTTCGACCTCCCGGTGCGCCGCTCCCCGCACCTGCTGTTCCTGTACGGCGACGGCCCCGCGGACGTGCAGCCGCCCCTGCTGGAGAAATGGGTCGTGCGGGCCGGCCCCGACGGGATCGAGCGGCTGTTCCCGCTCTCCTGGGACGACTCCGTCGGCGCGTACCAGGGCGGCCCCGCCGTGTACGTCGACGACGCCCTCGGCGCCGGACTCGTCCACGGCTGCACGGGCCGCGACGCCTCCCACCTCGTACGCCGCTCCTACCCGGACGGCGCCGCGGTCTGGGCCCACCGCTTCGACACGAGGATCACCGGAGTCGACGCGCACGACGGCCTCGTCCACGCCGTGACGGCCGGTCCGGCCTGCGAACTGCTCACCCTGCGGGCGACGGACGGCACGGTGCTGCGACGGCAGCCGCTCGCGCTCGGCGAGCACGTCTACACGCCCACCTGCCTGAGCGCCGGCCCGGACGGGGAGCTGGTGATCGGCACGGCCGAGGGCCGGCTGATCCGGACCCGGCTGGAGTTGGGGCCCGCTCAGACCCCGTAGCCGCCGTCGACGTCGAGCTTCTGGCCCGTGATGAAGCGGGCGCGGTCGGAGGCCAGGAAGCACACGGCCTCGGCGATGTCCTCGGCGGTGCCGAAGGTGCGCAGCGGGATGTTGGCCATGGCCGCGTCGAGCGCCCGCTGATCGAGATCGCCGGAGTCCATCAGCCGCGCGGCCATCCCGTCGGTCAGCATCCCGGGCCCCACGCAGTTCACCCGCACCCCGAACCGGCCCTCCTCGGCGGCGAACGCGCGGGCCAGCGCCTCCACCGCCGCCTTCGGCCCCGCCGACAGGCCGTCACGTACCGGATAGCGGCGGGTCGCCGCCGTCGTGACCGCCACGACCGAGCCTCGGCTCTCGCGCAGGGCCGGCAGCGCGGCGTGCAGCAGGTTGAAGAAGGCGGACGTGTCCGTGTCGAGCTGCTCGCGCCACTGCTCCGGTGAGACGCGCGAGAGATGCACCATCGGCACGTGCGGGCCCGCGCAGTGGACCACGGTGTGGACCGCGCCGAACCGGGAGACCACCGCGTCGAGATAGCGGCCGGTGGCGGCCGGGTCCGACAGGTCCAGCGGGTCCGTCGCGACGGTGACACCGTGCGCGGAGGCCAGCTCGGCGGCCACCGCCTCCGCCTGCTCCTTGTTGCGCCGGTACGTCAGGGCCACGGCCGAACCGGCGGCCGCCAGGCCGCGGCAGACGGCCGCCCCGATCCCTCCGGAGCCGCCGGACACGCCCGCCCTGTTCCCGAAGTCGCGCATCGCGCCCACCTCTCGTGCTCGGAGCACCGCCCGGCGAACAAGCAGACGCTTGGTCGTGGATCACGGTAGGTGCGCCGTGAGAGGCCGGTCAAGGGGCCGGAATCAACACCAAACAAATGCTTGACCGGTGCGCGATTCACCGTGCTACGTTTCGCGGCACTAACAAGCGCTTGGTTCGGTAGCGGCGCTTCCTCGGCTCTCCGATCGACTTTCCATCGACTTCCATCGACTCTCCGTCGGCTCTCCATAAGGGTTGAAAATGAACAGACGAATCGTTGCGGTGATCGCGTCGGCCACGGGTGTCGCCTTCACCCTCACGGGCTGTGGGGCCGGTTCGGCCACGGAAGGGAAGAGCGCCGACGAGCCCTACCGCGTCCTGGTCACCGGTGGCCTGAGCGCGCAGGGCGTCCTCGCGGACAACTCGGCGACCTCGGTGCTCTCGGCGAAGGCCGGCGCCAAGGTGGTGAACGCGGCGGGCGGGATACTCGGCCGCAAGGTCGAGGTCACCGTGGTGGACGACGCGGGCGACCCGACGACCGCGGTCACCAAGCTCCGCGAGGCGATCAACTCCGACAAGAAGCCGGACCTGTTCCTCGACTCCGGCCCGTCCACTGTCACCGCCGCCGTCCTGCCGATCCTGAAGCAGAACAACATCCTGTCCATGAACGTCGGCCCCACCGCCGACTCCTCGGACCCGAAGGCGTTCCCCCTCAACTTCGACCTGTCGCCCGGCCCTTCCGACTACGCCAAGGGCTTCATCCCCCACCTCAAGGACAAGGGATACAAGAAGGTCGGCATCATCCACGGCAGCAGCTCCTACGGGGAGACCTTCGACGCCGAGATGACGAAGGCCTTCGACGACGCCGGGATCAAGGTCGTCAAGAGCGAGGAGTACGACGTCGCCGCGCTCGACATGACCCCGCAGCTCCAGGCGGTCCGCGCGGCCGGCCCCGACGCCCTGATCATGGACGGCTACGGCGCCCCGGTCGGCTACCTGCTGAAAAGCATGAAGAAGCTCGGCTGGAACGTCCCGGTCGTGGCCAACACCTCGGTCTCCGCGACGGGCCTGATCTCCACGCCGCCGCCCGCCGGGGTCCTGGGCACCGACCAGGTGAAGAACCTGGTGATGCAGGTGTACACGAGCACCAAGTACGACGCCGGGGACAAGGCCATGAACGAGGCGGTCGCGGCCATGAAGTCCCTCGGTAAGATCCGCTCCACGCTGATCCTCGGCTACAACTACGACGCGCTGCCCCTCATCGCCGCGGCCGCCGAGAAGGCCGGCTCGCTCGACGACCCGAAGGCACTCGCCAAGGCGCTCGAGGAGCAGTCCGTCCAGGGCAAGGCGAAGACGGCGATCCTGAACGACTACCACTTCAGCACCACGGCGCACCGGCCGAACGCCGACGCGGGGGTGTTCCTGTTCATCGCCCCGTCCGAGATCAAGGACGGGCAGTTCCAGTGACGCTGATCTGGGGCGGGCTGGCCCTCGGGGCGGTCTACGCGCTCGTCGCCGTCTGCTACAACATCGTCTTCATCTCCTCGAAGACGTTCAACTTCGCCCAGGCCCAGCTCATCATGGTCGGCGCGTTCGTCACGTACACCGGCCTGGTCACCTGGAAGCTGTCCGTCCCGGTCGTCATGCTGCTCGCCGTCGCCTCGGTCCTCGCCCTGGCGGCGGTCGAGGAACGGCTCGCGGTGCGCCCGGTCAAGGACCCGCACAACATCCTCGTCACCACCCTCGGCGTCTCCATCCTCCTCAACGGAGTCACCCAACTGGTGTGGGGCACCCAGCCGTTGAACGTCCCGTTCTTCGGCGGCAACGAGGTCATGCGGCTCCTTGGTGGCCAGACCTACCCGGTGGAGATCGCGCTCGTCGTTGTGGCCGTCCTCCTCGTGTGGGCGCTCACCCGGCTCAGCCGCCGCTTCCTCGTGGGCCTCGCTCTGCTCGGCATGTCGGAGGACCGCGAGGCGGCGATGCTGCGCGGCGTCGACGTCCGCCGGCTCGCCTTCGGCGCCTTCGCGTTCTCCGGCGCCGTCGCCGGCGTGCTCGGCATGTTCGTCGGCCCCAAGACCTTCGCGGTGGCCACGCTCGGCGCGTCCCTCGCCCTCAAGGGCTTCGTCGTCCTGGCCATCGGCGGGTTCGGCTCCATGCCGGGCACGCTCGTCGGCGGCCTGGTCGTCGGCCTCGCCGAGGCCCTGGCCGCCCGCTACCTGGGCGGCGCCTACGCCAACATCACTGTCTTCGTCATCCTCGTCACCATCCTTCTGGTGCGACCGGCGGGCCTCTTCGTACGGGTCCAGGAAAGGACGGTGTGACCATGGCCCTGTGGCGAACCGTGCGCGCGGTGCCGGGCTGGGCCCCGGCCCTGGCGCTCGGACTGCTGGTCCTCGTCCTGCCGTGGGCGGGCCTGGACTTCTCCACGACCCGTCAGGTCCAGCTCACCCTCATCCTCGCCCTCGTGGTGAGCGGGCTCAACCTCAGCCTCGGATACGCCGGTGAACTCGCCCTGGGGCAGGCCGCGATGTACGCCTCCGGCGCCTACGTCGCCGGTCTGCTCTCCAAGGCGGGCCACACCGACATCCTGCTCCAACTGCTGCTCGCGGGCCTCGGCGCGCTCGCGGTGGGCATCGTCACCGGCATCCCTGGGCTGCGGCTGGGCAGTTGGTCCCTCGCGATGACCTCGTTCTTCCTCGTCCTCCTGGTCCCCGACGTGCTGGCGGTCTTCCCCGGCGCGACCGGCGGGCGGAACGGCCTCAGCGGCATCCAGAGCCCCACCCTGTTCGGCTCCCTGCTCGACGGCACCGGCTTCTACCTCGTCATCGCCGTGGTCGCGATCCTCTGGTTCGCCGTGCTGCGCAACATCGTGACCTCCCGGCACGGCATCGCCCTGCGCGTCCTCAAGCAGAGCCCCGTCCTCGCCGCGTCCACCGGCATCTCGGTCTTCCGGATGAAACTCCTCGCCTACGCGCTCGGCGCCATCCCGGCGGGCCTCGCCGGCGCGCTCTTCGCCAACCTCGACCTGTACGTCTCCCCGGAGGCATTCTCCTTCGCCTTCGCCACCACCGTCCTGTCCGCATCCATCCTCGGCGGCTCCGCCAGCGTGTACGGAGCGCTGGTCGGCGCCGCCATCATGCAGTTCGGGCCCAACCAGTCCTCGGGCTTCCAGCAGTACGCGCTCGTCTTCACCGGCGCCTTCCTCGTCATCGGCGGCGTCCTCCTCACCGGCGGACTCGCCCGCGTCTTCCGCGTGCTCGCCGCCCGACTCGACCGGCTCGACCGGAAGGCCGAGCACGCCGAGAGCGCCGTCGGGGCGGACGAGGGACCCGCACCGGAGCTCCCCCCGTTCCAGGGGGCGACCCTCGCGATCCGAAACGTGTCCAAGGCGTTCGGCGGCAACCAGGCCCTGAAGGACGTCTCGCTCGACGCCCGCCCCGGCACCGTGACCGCGCTGATCGGACCCAACGGCTCCGGCAAGACCACACTCCTGAACATGGTGTGCGGCTTCTACCGCACCGACGCGGGCGAGATCACCCTCGACGGCACCGCCCTGCACGGGCTCCCGTCCGACGGGGTCGCGCGCGCCGGAGTCGCCCGCACCTTCCAGACGCCGAACATCCCCGCGGGAGTCACCGTCCTCGAAGCGGTGGCGTCGGGCCGGTACACCGGACACCGCGCCTCCGTCCTCGCGGCCGTGCTGCGCACCCCACGGTTCCGGCGGGTGCGCCGCGAGGACCTGGAGGAGGCGGAGCGGATGCTCGCGCTGGTGGGCCTCGGCCATCTGCGCGACGCCGAGGCCGTGTCGCTGCCCCTGGGCATGCGCCGGCTCCTCGAGGTGGCCCGCGCCCTGATCGACGCACCGGGCGTGCTCCTCCTTGACGAGGCGGCGTCCGGCCTCGACGAGCACGAGGTCGAGCGGCTCGCCGCGCTGATCCGGCAGATCCGGGACGCCGGCGGAACCGTCGTCCTCGTCGAGCACAACTTCCGGCTGGTCCTCTCCCTCGCCGACGACATCGCCGTCCTCGCCCACGGGCAACTCATCACCACCGGCCCGCCGGAGGAGATCGAGCGCGACCCGCGCGTCCTCAGCGAGTACCTCGGCGTGGAACCCGCCACCACCTCGGGGGAGACCTCATGACGACACAACAGCCCGGCGAACCGATCCTTCGGGTGAGCGGACTCGGCACCGGCTACGGCGACCTCCGGGTCGTCTGGGACGTCTCCTTCGAGGTCTGGCCGGGACAGCTCACCGTCCTGCTCGGCCGCAACGGCGCGGGCAAGACCACCACGCTGCGCGCCGTCTCCGGCCTCAACAAGGCGATCGCGGGCCGCGTCGAACTCGCCGGCCGGGACATCACGAAGGCCGCCGCGCACACCCGCGTGAAGCGGGGCATGGCCTATGTCCAGGAAGGCAAGCGCGTCTTCCACGCGCTCACGGTCGAGCAGAACCTGCTGCTCGGCGGCTACACCCGCCGTCTCAAACGGCCCGCGCTGCGCGAGGAGGCGGAGCGGATGTACGAGCTCTTCCCCGTCCTCGGAGACAAGCGGGCGCTGCTCGCCGGCACCATGTCCGGCGGCCAGCAGCAGATGCTCGCCATCGCGCAGGCCCTCATGGCCGGACCGAAGCTCCTCATGCTCGACGAGCCGTCCGGTGGCCTGGCCCCCGTGATCGTCAACGAGGTCATGGACACCGTCGGCCGGCTGAAGGAGACCGGCATCGGCATCCTGCTCGTCGAACAGGCCGTCGAGGCGTCCGTCGCCGTCGCCGACCACGTGGCCGTCCTCGACATGGGCCGCGTCGTCCTGTCCTCGCCCGCCGATGAGGTGGACGACCTCCAGGACGCCTACTTCGGCAGGACCCCGTCACCGGGAACACCCGCTCCGGGCTCCTGAAGCCGCCGCCCGCCGCACCCCGTCCCGGCCCCCGCCGAGCACCGTCGGCGGGGGCCGGGGCGTGCCGCGCTCCGGTGTGGCAAGCTGCGCTTACCGGGGGTAGTAGTGACGGATCGTTGGCGGATCGAGCAATTGCTTGGTGGGGGAACGTCCCCCTGCCAGGAGGGACGGACGACATGGCGGCAGGGCGGTCCGGGCAGCCGGCGAGCACACGGCGCGGATCCAGGGCCGGCGGCAACAGCGGCTCGCGGCGCCGGGGCGAACTCCTCGGCATCGCCGCGGAAATGTTCGCCACGCGCGGCTACGCCCAGACGACCGTCCGGGACATCGCCGACGAGGCGGGCATCCTGTCGGGCAGCCTCTACCACCACTTCAGCTCCAAGGAGGAGATGCTCGACGAGATCCTCCGCGAGTTCCTCGACCCGCTCCTCGAACGATTCATCGCGATCGAGCAGCAGGGGGAGAACCCGGAGCAGGTGCTCGACGAGCTCGTCCGCCACTCCTTCGCGGCCATCCACGACTCACCCGTCGCGGTGGCGCTCTACCAGAACGAACTGACCATGTTCAGCAGCCGGCCCGGCTTCGAGTACGTCGGCCGGACCGGCAAGAAGATCGAGAAGATCTGGCTCTCCGTGCTCAAGGCGGGCCAGAAGTCCGGGGTGTTCCGCCCCGACGTCGACGTGAACCTCACCTACCGCTTCATCCGCGACGCGATCTGGTCCACCGTCCGCTGGTACCGCCCGCGCGGCACGTACCGGCACGAGGCGGTCGCGGTGCAGTTCCTCCTGGTCCTCCACGGAGGCCTCCACACCGCGTAGTCCGGCCCCCGGTCGCGCGGACCCGGCCGCTCACTGGCTGGCGTATCCGCCGTCCACCAGGAACTCCGCGCCCGTCGAGTAACTCGCCTCGTCCGACAGCAGGTAGAGGACCATGTTGGCGACCTCCTCCGGCGCGGCCTGGCGCTGGATCGGCTGGTGCTTCACCGACTCGTGCGAGCGCTCCGAGTCCGCCGTCATGTCCGTCGCCACCATGCCGGGATGCACCGAGTTCACGCGGATGCCGTACGGCGCGAACTCCTGCGCCGCTGCCTTCGTCATCCCGCGCACGGCCCACTTCGAGGCGACGTAACTGATGATGTACGGGAAGCCGATGACGCCGCCCAGCGAGGAGATGTTCACGATCGAGCCGCCGCCGGCCGCCCGCATCGAGGCCAGCACCGTCTTCATGCCGAGGAAGACACCGACCTCGTTGACGTCGATCACCCGGCGGTAGTCCGCCTCCGACAGCTCCTCGACGGGGCAGCGGTGCACGACACCCGCGTTGTTCACCAGCCCCGTCACCTCGCCGAACGCCTCCCGCGCACGGGCCACCGCCGCGCCCCACGACGCCTCGCTCGTCACGTCCAGCTCGGTGAACAGGGCGTTCTCCACACCCAGTTCCGCCGCGAGCGCCTCGCCCTCCTTCACCAGGATGTCGCCGACCACCACCTTGGCGCCCTCCGCGACGAGGCGCCGCGCGAACGCCGCGCCCATGCCGCGCGCGCCGCCCGTCACCACGACCACCTTGCCGTCCGCCCGTGCGTTCATCCTGTGCCCTCCGTACCCGTCGACGGCCGTCTGCCGTGTGCGGCGTGATGCTCGCAGCGGACCCCGCCCCCGCGCCCGGCCCCCGTCCCGGTCACCGGAACACGCGCTCCCCGCGGCGCCGCGCCGACAGCTGAGAGGGTGATTCTCACAGTGTGAGAAGGGGGTGTGCGCGGGGCCCTCCCGTGCGGCACGGTCGTGGTCCCAGGCCGAGGGAGGCTCCGTGGCACCGTCCGTCCCCGAGCGCGCGGAGCGTACCGGCACGTCGTCGGCAGGCTCCTTCCAGCGCGGACTCAACGTACTCATCACCGTGGCCGAGTCCGGCGAGGCCCGGGTGGAGAAGATCGCCGCCGACGTCGGCATCCCCGTCAGCACCGTCTACCGGTACCTGCGCACCCTGCGCGACATGGAACTGGTGGAGGAGCGCGGCGGCACCTACGCACCCGGCTGGCGCCTCCTGGAGATCTCCGGTCAGCACCTCACCCACACCCGCCTCGTCGAACTGGGCCAGGGCGTGCTCGAGGAACTCACCGAGACCACCGGCGAGACGGCCGTCCTCACCGTCCGCGTCGGCACCCAGGCCATGTGCCTGCGCCAGACCCAGTCGGCCCAGCCGCTGCGCATGGCCTTCCGCATCAACCAACTGCTGCCGCTCTACGCGGGAGCCGGCCAGCGCGTCCTGCTGGCCCACGCCCCGCGCACCGTCATCGACCACGTGCTCCAGCAGCCACTACGCAGCATCACCCCGCGCACCCTCGGCCGCGCCCAGCTCGCGGGCGAGATCGAGCAGATCCGCCGGCGCGGCTTCCTCGTCACCCGCGGCGAGCTCAACGAGGGCGCCGTCGCCGTGGCGGTGCCCGTCGTCGCCGGGGGAGAGGTGCTGTGCGCGCTGACCGTGGCCGGACCGGAGAACCGGTGCGGCTCGGACTGGCGCCGGCACGCCCGCGGCCGGCTCCAGGCGGCCGGGCTGCGGCTCGGCGAGATCCTGGAGCACCGCGCCGGCCCGCCGCCCACCGGCTGAGCGGCGGCCCCGCCCGGCCTCAGGCCGGGGTGATCCGCACCGGCAGGCTCTTCCAGCCCCGCAGCGTGTTGTGCAGGAACGGCACCGGCTCGCCCGCGAGCTCCACCGTGCGGACCCGCCGGGCCAGCTCGCTGAACAGCACGTCCATCTCCAGGCGGGAGATCGGCTGCCCCACGCACTGGTGGATACCGATGCCGAACGCCAGGTGCCCGGACGCGTCCCGCTCGATCCGGTACGCGTCGGCGTCCTCCCCGAACCTGCGCGGGTCCCGGTTCGCGGCGCCCATGAATAGCGCGACCTTCGTGTCCTCCTCGAGGCGCACCCCGTCGATCACCGTCTCGCGCGCCGTCGTACGGAAGAACGACTGGAACGGGGACTCGAAGCGCAGCGCCTCGTCGATCGCGAACCGCGCCAGGGACGGGTTCTCGTGCAGCGCCGCCCACTCCGCGGGGTTGGTGACCAGGCACTTCATGGTGTTGCCGATGGACAGCACCGTCGTGTCCAGGCCCGCCGACAGCAGCGCGCGCACCAGCCGCGTCGCCTCGTCCGGGCTGATCACACCCTGGTCCGCGTACTCCCAGATCTTGGCGCCGAGCCCGTCCGGAGTCAGGTTCTCGCGGGCGCAGTTGCTCATCACCCACTCCACGGTCCCCTCGCCGGCGGCGAAGTAGGCGTCGTAGCGGGCGTCCTCCGGGCCGAACGCGGAGAAGTTCATCGCGCCGTGCGGCAGCAGGTTCTCGGCGCGCCCCTCGCGGGGGATGCCGACCGCGTTGCCGAACACCTCGATCGGGAACAGCTCGGCGAGGTCCGTGATCGCGTCGAACTCCCGCTCGTCCAGGACCCGGTCCACGAGCTCCACCGCGAACTTCTGGAACGCGGCCCGCAGCACCCGCACGTTGCGCGGCGAGATCACCCCGGCCATCGTCGTGCGCAGCGGGGTGTGCATCGGCGGGTCCGAGTCCAGGATGCCCGCGGGGCGCCACGGCGGCTGCTGGTGGTAGTTGCGCGGCCCGACCCCGGCCCCGGAGATGAACGTCTCGTGGTCGGCCAGGATCTGCCGGCACTCCTCGAACCGGGTGAAGGCGTGCACCCCGTACTTCTCCAGCCACACCGCGGGTCCGGCGTCGCGCATACGGGCGAACAGCGGATACGGATCGGTCAGGCTGGCGTCGTCGTACGGGTCGTCCAGGACGGAAGTGACGACGTGGCCGGCGGTCCCGGTCATGGGGCCCCCTTCGGATCGGTACGGGTGGACGTGCCGAACCGTAGGCGCGTAGCGGACGCCCGGGACACGGCCGTTATCACCTGCTGAGAACCACCGTTGCCGCACCCCGGCCGACGTCAGCACGATGCGGGTGTTCGGGGCGCCGGAAGACGCGCCCCGCGGACGGCGAGTGCGGAGACGGAGGAGCCATGTCGGCGCAGCAGTTCGTGACCGTCAAGGTCGAGGAGGTGACGCGGGAGGCGGAGGATGTCGTCTCCTACGTCCTGGCGTCGCGCGACGGCCGGGTCCTCCCGGCGTGGACCCCGGGGTCCCACATCGACGTCGTGCTCTCCCGCGACCTCGTCCGGCAGTACTCCCTCTCGTCGGGCCCCGACGAGGCGCGCTGGCGGATCGCGGTCCTGCGCGAACTCGAGGGACGCGGCGGATCCGCCCACCTCCACGACCGGGTCAAGGTGGGGGACCACCTGCTGGTGAGCACACCCCGCAACACCTTCCCGCTGGACCTCGCGGCCGACCGGCACGTCCTCGTCGCAGGCGGCATCGGGATCACGCCGCTCCTGCCGATGGCCGCCGCGCTGGAAGCCGCGGGCAAGCGGTGGACGCTGCTCTACCTGGGGCGCTCGGCGACCTCGATGGCCTTCGCGGACGAGCTGGCCGAGTACGGCGACAAGGTCGTCCTGCACCGCGACGACGAGTCCGGCGTCATCGACGTCGCCACCGCACTCGACCGCCTGGGAGCCGGGCACGCCGACCTGTACGCCTGCGGACCGGCCGGCCTGCTCGCCGCCGTCGAGGGCTACGCCGGGAACCGCCCCGGCAGCCGGCTCGTCCTTGAGCACTTCACCGCGGCCCCCGACGCCGCGGGACGCGCGGACGACCGCCCGTTCACCGTGGTGACCCGCGACGGCCGCGACATCACCGTGGGCGCGGACGAGTCGATCCTCGACGCGCTGTCCGCGGCCGGCGTACGGTCGCTCAGCTCCTGCCGGGAAGGCGTGTGCGGGACCTGCGAGACGGGCGTGCTCGAGGGCGCGCCGGACCACCGCGACCGCGTGCTCTCCGAGGAGGAGCGCGCCGCGGGCGACACGATGATGATCTGCGTCTCGCGGTGCCGCGGGGAGCGCCTGGTCCTCGACGTGTGAGGGCCGCGGGCCGCCGCCGTCGCGGCTGCCCATCATGAGAAGTGCCGCGACACCGTCGCGCGCGACGAGGTACGGAACCGACATCAGGAGGAAACCCATGACCGAGCCCCTGACCCTGGGCGAGGCGCCCGTCTCGCTCGACGACCTCGTCGCCGTCGCCCGCGACGGCCGGGAGGTCGTCGTCGGCGCCAAGGCCGTCGAGGCCATGCGCGCCAGCGAGCAGTGGGTCGGCTCGATCATCGAGGACATGCGCGCCGGGAAGCCCGTCGAGCCCATCTACAGCATCAACACCGGCTTCGGCTCCCTGGCCGGACGCCAGGCCTTCGACACCGTCGAGGACGCCGCCGAACTGTCCCGCCGGCTGATCGTCTCCAACGCCAGCGGCGTGGGCCGCCACCTCGACCACGAGGTCGTCCGCGCCTCCATGCTGATCCGCGCCGCGAGCCTCACCCGCGGCTACTCGGCCGTCCGCTCCGCACTGCCCGAGACCCTCGCGCGCATGCTCTCCGCGGGCGTCCACCCAGCCGTCCCCGAGTACGGCTCGCTCGGCGCCAGCGGCGACCTCATCCCGCTCGCCCACCTCGCGATCGTGCTGTCCCGCCCGGCCGGCGAGGACGCCGAGATCGACAGCGGCGAGGCGTTCTGGGACGGGGAACTCATGAGCGGCGTCGCCGCCATGAAGCACGCCGGGATCGAGCGGATCACCCTGCGCGCCAAGGAAGGACTCGCCCTCACCAACGGCACGTCCTTCTCCACCGCGCAGGTCGCCCTCGCCGTCGCCGACGCGGAGAACCTGCTCGCCACCGCCGAGATCACCGCCGCGATGTCCATCGAGGCCCTGATGGGCTTCGGCGACGCGTTCCTCCCCCAGATCCACGAGGCCCGCGGCCACCAGGGACAGATCGAGTCCGCCGCCCGCATCCGGCAGCTGCTGAGCGACAGCACCCTGATCGACGGCGACGTCGACCGCGACCCGACCCGCAGGCCGCCCCAGGACGCCTACTCGCTGCGCTGCACCCCGCAGGTCCTCGGCCCCGTCCGCGACACCCTGCGCTTCGTGCACGGCATCGTCGAGACCGAGATCAACGCGGCCACCGACAACCCCCTCGTCTTCCCGGACCTGCCCGCCGGCCGCTCCCTGAAGGCCGTCTCCGGCGGCAACTTCCACGCCGAGTACCTCGCCTTCGCCGCGGACTTCCTCTCCATCGCCGTCACCGAGATCGGCAGCATCGCCGAACGCCGGCTGTTCCGCCTCGACGACGGCTCGCTCAACCGCGGACTGCCCGACATGCTCGTCGCCAGCGAGAAGGTCGGCATGGACTGCGGCTACATGCTGCCGCAGTACCTGGCGGCCGCCCTGGTGTCGGACTGCAAGACGCTCGCCCACCCCGACAGCGTCGACTCCATCCCGACCTGCGCGAACCAGGAGGACCACGTCTCGATGGCGAACAACGCCGGCCGGCACGCCCGGCAGGTCGTCGCCAACATCGAGGCCGTCATCGGGATCGAGCTCCTCATGGCGGCGCAGGCACTCGAACTGCGCCTCGCCGAGCAGGACGCCGACCGCTCGGCGCTGTCCTCCGCGAGCCGGGCGGTCCTCGACATGCTGCGCTCGACCCGCTCCGCGGACGGCCGGCCCGTCGACCACATCACGCAGGACGTCGTCATGTACCCGAGGGTCCGCGCGGCCATCGACCTCGTGCACCGCGGCGCCGTCGTCGACGCCGTACGCACCGTGCACGCGCACGAGCCCGCCTGAGCAGGCGGCAGGCGGCAGGGGGCGGGTGAGGGGGCGGCGCGTGGTCGCCCCCTCACCCTGCGGCTGCTGATCACAGAGGGCCGGGCCGGCCTCCCGTGCTAGCCTTGTGCGTTTGTGGCCTCGCCGCGTCGCCGCTCCGTACGGGGCTCCGGCCGGCGGCCGCGTCCCCCGCCGCGCCTTCCTCGGTACGGTCCCTTCGGAGGAAGGCTCTCTGTGAGCGATTCAGCACGCGCCGACGCCCGGCAGCAGGACGACGTGCCCGCCGCGTCCTTCAGTGAACTGGGACTCCCGGCCGCGCTGCTGCGGACGCTCGACGAGCACGACGTGACGGTGCCCTTCCCCATCCAGGCGGCGACGCTGCCCAACGCCCTCGCGGGACGGGACGTCCTCGGCCGGGGCCGCACGGGCTCCGGCAAGACGCTCGCCTTCGGCCTCGCCATGCTCGCCCGGACCGCCGGCCGGCGCGCCCAGCCGAAGGAACCCCTCGCGCTCGTCCTGGTGCCCACCAGGGAGCTCGCCCAGCAGGTCGGCGAGGTGCTCACCCCGTACGCGGAGGCCCTGAACCTGCGGCTCGCGACCGTCGTCGGCGGCGTGTCCATCAGCCGGCAGATTGCCGCGCTGCGGGACGGCGCCGAGATCGTCGTCGCCACCCCGGGACGCCTGCACGACCTCATCGAGCGCAAGGGCTGCCGCCTCGGCCGGGTCCGCATCACGGTCCTGGACGAGGCCGACCAGATGTGCGACATGGGGTTCCTGCCCCAGGTCACCGAGATCCTCGACCAGGTACGGCCCGACGGGCAGCGGATGCTGTTCTCGGCGACCCTCGACGGCGACGTCGACCAGCTGGTGCGCGGCTACCTGAGCGACCCCACCGTCCACTCCGTGGACCCCTCGTCGAACGCGGTCTCCGGCATCGCGCACCACGTCTTCGTCGTGCACGGCCCCGACCGGTGGTCCGTCGCCACGGAGATCGCCGCCCGGGACGGCCGCGTCCTGCTGTTCCTCGACACCAAGCACGGCGTCGACCAGCTCACCCGGCACCTGCGGGCCAGCGGTGTGCCCGCCGCCGCCCTGCACAGCGGGAAGTCCCAGCCGCAGCGCAGCGCGACCCTGGCCCGGTTCAAGAACGGGCAGGTCACCGCGCTGGTGGCGACGAACGTCGCCGCGCGCGGCCTGCACGTGGACGACCTGGACCTCGTGGTCAACGTCGACCCGGCCACCGACCCGAAGGACTACCTGCACCGCGCGGGCCGCACCGCCCGGGCCGGCCGCACCGGCACCGTCGTGACCCTGGCCCTCTCGGGACAGCGCCGCGAGACGAGCCAGGTCATGGCGGACGCCGACGTCACCGCCAAGGTCACCAAGGTGCGGTCCGGCGAGGCGGAGCTGAGCCGGATCACCGGCGCCCGGGTCCCCTCCGGCACGCCCCTCGACGGCGGACCCTCGTCACGTCCCAAGAACCAGAACGCCCCGTTCCGCGGCATCGGCACCAGCAAGGACACCAAGGGCGGCGCCTCCGGCGCCAAGCCGTCCCGCAAGGGCAGCGAGGCCCGCAAACTCGCGGAGGCCCGCAAGGCGGCCCGGGTCCGACGCGGCGGCTGAGCCACCGCGCCGGGGGACATCGGTGCTCAGCGCTCAGCGCTCCGTACTCAGTGCTCGCAGAGCGAGAACTCCCGTTCGTAGAGCTGCTCGTTGTGCTCGGCGACGAAGAACTTGCGCTCCCGCATGAGCTCTTCGCGGTACTCCTTCGCCTGCTCCAGCGTCATCGTCGAGGTCTCGGACCACGGCTGCTGCGGCGGCACGTCGGAGGTCGACACGATCGTCTCCGACGGGTCGACCAGGAAGAACGCCAGTATCTTGCGGTGGCCCGGGCGGGTCGGGTCCGCGAGGCGGAACGCGTCGACGCGGTGCTGCAGGACGTTGGGGAACGCCAGGCAGCGGCCCGCCGGGGTCGCCGCCGAGCCCAGCAGCTGGTTCAGCGCGTCCTCGTCCTCCAGGCCGTAGACGTCCCGCACCCCGTTGTCGTCGTTCTGTTCGTAGTCCGGGTCGTCGAGCGCCGCCCGGAAGCCGAGCCGGCTCTCCGTGATGTTCTCGCTGTCCCAGTAGTAGATGCCCGTCGAGACGATCCGCTCGTTTAGCATCCCCTCGACGTGCCAGGAACCCCCGGCGTACTCGGGGTGGTCCGGGGTGAGGTGAATGGTGGCGAGCTTCGCTATGACCTGAAGCCGGCGACCACGCAGGCGGACTCGCCCGGACGCGTCCGGCAGCTCGGGCGGTGTGAAGACCGGGGCGTCGGGAACGACCGGGCGGCGGTTCTGCCACCAGTCGTCCTGGGCGACCTCCCAGAGCCGCATGGCCTCCTGGTACGCCTCCTGGTCCTCGCCGTAGGAGGCCTTGTCCGGATACTCCGGCTCCGAGTCGTACCACCCGAAGGGATCGGCCTCGATGCGCGGCGGCCGGGGATGACGCAGATCGGTGAGGACGTTCTCCCAGAGCGGGATCATCCGCGCGAACAACTCCGGCAGAACGGCGGCCAGTTCACGATGCCGCTCGGGATGCACGTTGTTCACGTAGGAGCGGAAGTCGGCACTGCCGTCCTCCGCGACATCGACGTCCGTGGGCAGCCACTGGAACTTCTCCGAGAACTCGTACTTCGCGTACCGGTCCGCCGGACGGTGCCAGGCCCGCTCCGGCGCGCCGCTCACGTCGCGCACGAGGCAGAACAGGGACGGATGCACCAGATCGAGCACCTGCCCGTCGGACCCGGGATGCCAGTCCTTCTCCGCGTCCGGCACCTCCTCCAGCACCCGCACCGCCGCGCGCAGCCGCGACCTCAACCCGTCGTCGACCAGCGCGTCCGACTGCCACACCCCGTCGACGCCCGACACCTCGATCCCGGTGCGCTCGTCCCGCAGCGCGGCGTAGTGCGCGAGCTCGGCGAGCACGTGATCGACCTGCGCCCGGGTGAGCCCCTGGGCGAGCGCCTCCTCGGTCCAGCGGGCGACGACACCGGCGTCGCGTATCTTCTCGAACCACCGCGCCTTCGCCCGGATGTGCGCGCTGCACCGCATCATCTCAAGCTCCCGCAGCGTGCGGGGTGTCGCGAAGGGCAGGGAACGGGACGTCTGAAAAGGCAACGGAAAAGCGGACTGGCCGGACAACTCTCTTGTTCCTCCCGCTCGGTGTGCGATGTCGGGAAGAGTACGGGGCGCCACTGACAACACCGCCGAGCCCGCTGTCCGGCGACCATCGTGCCATCAGCGGCGGGGAGTTACGGAGCGAGCATGTGGGACGGTCCCTTCTACCGGGTCAGGCGCGAGGGGTACGAGATCTGTTTCGTCCCCGGCGCGGGAGAGGACCTCGACGAGGTCGGGGTCAGGCCGTCCTGCTCCACCCCGCCGTGCCCGAGTACACGTCGATCAGGTCCACCACGAACACCAGCGTCGAGCCCGGCGGGATCAGTGGTGAAGGTGACTGTTTGCCGTAGCCGAGGCGTGGGGGAACGATGATCTCGCGTCGGCCGCCTACCCTCATGCCCTTCACCCCGCGGTCCCAGCCCTTGATGACCCGGCCGCTGCCCAGGGCGAACTTGAAGGGCTCACCCCGGTCCCAGGAGGCGTCGAACTCCTTGCCCGTGGCGAAGGTGACCCCGACGTAGTGGACCCGGACCACCATGCCCGGCTTCACCTCGGGGCCGTCCCCGACGACCAGGTCCCGGACGGTCAGCTCGGTGGGGGCGTCGCCCCCGGGAACGTCGACCTCGGGCTTGGTCGGTTCACTCATCGCGGCCTCGTCGCTCTCCGTAGGAAGTCTTCGGGGTCACGCTACGTCAGTCCGTTCAGGTGGGTCCCGACCAGTCGAAGGTGATCGTCTTGCTGGACTTGCCGGTGCGGTCCCAGGTGAAGCCGAACGCGTCGGCCTGATCGGTGACGGCGCGGCCCCAGGTGGCGAGCTGGCCGGGGCCGGTCTCGCAGCCGGGCAGGTTGGTCGACTGCACGCGGGCGCCGTCCGGGGTGGTCGGACCGGTGAGCGCCTCGGCACGGGCCTCGAGCTTCCCGGGAACACTGGCCCGCCAGGTGCCCAGGTCCTCGTCGATCTGCACGTCGATCGGCGCGAAGTCCATGCCCCGCACCTCGAAGGCCCCCATGGTCACCAACTGCTCGGGCCAGCTGCCGGCCTGACCGCTGAAGATCATCTGCAGGGCCTGTCGCTGCCCGTCGTCGGCTCGCTCGTCGAAGATGAACGCGGCGTACGAGTCCGAGTGCTCCGCCCAGACGTTGCCGACGAAGGAACCGAGCATCACCATGTTCAGGCCGTCCAGCCGGACGTCACCGTAGGCACCCTCGCGGATGTGCCACACCAGGATGCCTTCGCAGTCGCCGCTGGTCGGCGGCTGGGCGAACGAGCACGGGCACGGAATGCTGCACTTGCACACGTCGAACCAGTCGCCCGCCAGGCGCCAGGCCGGCACCGTCTCTGTCCCCGGGGTCATCGCTCCCACCTCACACAGCCATGGCCGCGGGGCGTAGGAGCGGAGCGTGGACCCGGTGATCCGTGCTCGTCCGGCCCCCGGCGGCCGGAACGGTTCGATTCCCTTCCTCCCCTCCATCCTGCGCCCGGATCGCCGGCACATCCACCGGTGAGCGGCTCGCGGCGAACGGCTTGCCTTCTCCGGGATCCGTGCTGTGCTGGAAGGGTCCGAGAGGAGTGCGTCATGCATGCCTTTCAGCGGCTGGACACGAAGGGCGACCATCCGTTGCGGACGGGAGTGCTGCTGCCGGTCCGGGACCTCGCCGTGGCCTGGACGCTGATCATTCTGATCGCGGCCCTGGCCTGGGTGCTCACGGTGGGCCAGGCCAGGGACATGGGGGTCGAACCCGGCACCATGGGGATGGCACTGCCGCTGTTCCTCCTGCTGTGGCTGGCCATGATGGCGGCGATGATGCTGCCCTCCGTCGCCCCCGTCGCGCTGACCTGGGCCAAGGGCATCGGCCGCCAGTCCAGTGGTGCCGTACGGGCGCTGCGCACCACCGAGTTCCTCTGCGGGTACCTGCTGGTCTGGACGGCGTTCGGCCTCCTCGCGTACGGCGGCCTCGCGCTCACCGGCGACCTGGTCGACGGGAACCCGGATGCCGGGAAGTGGATCGGGGCGGCCGCCTTCGCGCTGGCCGGGCTGTACCAGTGGGGGCCGCTCAAGGACATCTGCCTGCGCCACTGCCGCAGCCCGATGGCACAGCTGATGCGTTACGCCTCGTACCGGCCGCGCCTGCGTGACCTGCGGGTGGGGCTGCATCACGGGGCGTACTGCCTCGGCTGCTGCTGGGCCCTGATGGTCGTCCTGATCCCGCTCGGCGTCATGAACATCGCGGCGATGGCGGCGGTCGCCGCGCTGATCTTCCTGGAGAAGCTCTGGTACCGGGGACCGCAGCTGGCCCGGGTGTCCGGCGTCGCGTTCCTGGTCCTGGCCGTACTGGCGCCCTTCCAGGACTGGCTGCTGCCGGGTCTGCAGGGCTCGATGACGATGCCGATGTGAGGCGGTCGGCCCGGCAGACGGTCACTCGTAACGGTTATTACATCTAGCCATCGCGAACATTGATGTGTAACTTCTGGAACGTCGGCGGAACGGATTCCGCCAGCTTCGGACGTCCGAGAGGGAACGACGTTGATGTACATCTCTGTGCCCCGCCGCGGGGCGACCGTCGCGCTGGCCTGCACGGCTCTGGCGGCGGTCTCCGGCTGCGGCGCGAGTGGCGCCGGCGGTGGTGAGCCGGCGGGCGGGGGCAAGGTTGCCGGGGTCACGGTCACGCGGGACGCGGCGCTCCACGACGCCCTGCCCGAGCAGGTCAGGAAGGCGGGCGCCGTGCGGGTGGCCACGGACGTCCCGTACCCCCCGTTCGCCATGTTCGCCGCCGAGGGGAAGAGCGAACTGACCGGCCTGGACTACGACCTCGGCCAGGCCCTGGGCGCCAAGCTCGGCGTCAGGTTCGCCTTCACCCCGACCAAGTTCGACGGCATCGTGCCCGCCCTCCAGGCCGGCAAGTTCGACGCCGCCATGTCGGCGCTGACGGACAACAAGGAGCGGCAGAAGGTCGTCGACTTCGTCGACTACTCGCGCTCCGGCTCGGGCATCCTCGTGGCCGAGGGCAACCCGGCGAAGATCAGCACGCTCGACGGCCTCTGCGGCAGAAAGGTCGGCGTCCAGGCGGCGACCAACCAGCACAAGCTGCTCGAGGCCCATCAGGCCACCTGCCGGGCGGCCGGCCGGCAGGCAGCCGACATCCAGACCTTCCCCAAGGACTCGGACGCCCAACTCGCCCTGCGCTCCGGCAAGGTGATCGCCGAGGTCGTCACCAAACCCGCCGCCGGCTGGTCGGCCAAGACCGCCGACGGCGGCAAGGCCTTCGACCTGGCCGAGGACCCCGGGGCGCCGGCGGGCTACGGCGCCTCGCCCAACGGCATCGCCGTCGACCGGCGACTCCCGCAACTGACCGACGCCATCCAGAGGGCGCTCCAGGCCCTGATCGACGACGGCACCCTCACCAAGATCTGCGACAAGTACGGCGTCGCCTCCATCGCCGTGAAGGAAGCCACCAAGAACGCGGCGGTGGACTAGAGATGACCACCACCACCCACCTGGGCACACCTCACACCGGTCGGACCCCTGCACCCGACACCTTCGAGATCGTCCCCGTCCGCCACTGGGGACGTTGGATCTCCGCCGTGGCCGCCGTCGCCGCGCTGGCCGGCGTCATCGGCTCGCTCGCCAAGAACGGCAACGTGCACTGGGACGTCGTCGGCCACTACCTGTTCGCCGGCCTCATCTTCGACGGCCTGGCCACCACCCTGTGGCTGACCGCCGCCGCGATGACCCTCGGGCTCGTCCTCGGCACCCTGGTGGCCGTCATGCGGCTCTCCGACAACCCGGTCCTGTACGGCCTCTCGTCGCTGTTCGTCTGGATCTTCCGCGGCACCCCGCTGCTCGTACAGATCATCTTCTGGGGCTACGCCGGAGCCCTCTACCAGCACGTGATGATCGGCATCCCGTTCACCGGCGTCACCTTCTTCCAGGTCGACACCAACAGCCTGCTCACCCCGTCCGTCGCGGCCCTGCTCGCGCTCGGTCTGAACGAGGCCGCGTACGCCTCCGAGATCGTCCGCGCCGGGATCCGGTCCGTCGACCCGGGGCAGACCGAGGCGGCCCACTCGCTCGGCATGCGCCCGGCCCTCACCATGCGGCGGATCGTGCTGCCCCAGGCGATGCGGGTGATCATCCCGCCGCTGGGCAACGAGACGATCAACATGCTCAAGATGACCGCTCTCGTGTCGGTGATCGCGGCGCACGACCTGATGTCCAACATCCAGGACGTGTACGGGCAGAACTACCAGGTCATCCCGATGCTCGTGGTGGCGTCGATCTGGTACCTGGCCCTGGTCAGCGTCCTGAGCGTCCCGCAGGCGTGGCTCGAACGCCGCTACGGGCGCGGCACGGCCCGCGGCGCCGAGATCTCCCCCCTGCGACGCCTGTGCGCCGAACCCCTCACTGCTCTGCGCGGCCGTACACAGAAGGAGGCGGGCCGTTGAACGCGCCCATGGTGCACGCCGAGGGCGTGCGCAAACACTTCGGGAAGCTCCAGGTTCTCAAGGGCATCGACCTGACGGTCGAACGCGGCCAGGTGTGCTGCCTGTTGGGGCCCTCCGGATCCGGCAAGTCCACCTTCCTGCGGTGCATCAACCATCTGGAGAAGATCGACGGAGGCCGGCTCTCCGTCGACGGCGAACCGGTCGGCCACCGGCCGCAGGGCGCCCGCCTCCACGAGTTGCGCGAGCGCGAGGTCGCCGCCCGGCGCCGCGACATCGGCATGGTGTTCCAGCGGTTCAACCTCTTCCCGCACATGACCGCCCTGGAGAACGTCATGGAGGCGCCCGTCAAGGTCGCCGGTGCCACCAGGGGCCGGGCCCGCGACGAGGCGAGGGCCCTCCTCGACCAGGTGGGGCTCGCCGACCGGGAGGGCCACTACCCGGCCGAGCTCTCGGGCGGCCAGCAGCAGCGCGTCGCCATCGCCCGCGCCCTCGCCATGAAACCGAAACTGATGCTGTTCGACGAGCCGACGTCGGCGCTCGACCCCGAACTCGTCGGCGACGTCCTCGACGTCATGCGCCGGCTCGCGGACGACGGTATGACCATGGTCGTCGTCACGCACGAGATCGGCTTCGCCCGCGAAGTCGGTGACCTGGCCGTCTTCATGGACGAAGGCGTCGTCGTCGAATCCGGCGACCCCCGACAGGTCCTGGCCGAACCGGAGCAGGAGCGCACCCGCGCCTTCCTGTCGAAGGTCCTGTGAGCGCCCCGTCCCGGCAGCAGCCCCTCGACGAGGCACTGCTGTCCCTGTCCCACGCACACCAGGCCCGGTACCTGGAAGACCTGGCCGAACTCGTCGCGATCGACTCCGGCTCGTACAGCGCCGACGGCGTCGACCGGGTCGCCGACCTGGTCCGCGCCCACCTCGAGCGCCTCGACTTCTCCGTGGAGCGCGTCCCGCTGCCACCGGCCCACGGACACCGCACCGCAGACGCGCTCATCGGCCGTAAGGAGGGATGCCTCGCCGTCGCGGACGGAGGCCGCAGACTCCTGCTCGCCGCGCACATGGACACCGTCTTCGACGACGGGGCCGCCGCCGAACGTCCCTTCTCCCGCACCGGACCCCTCGCCCACGGACCCGGCGTCAGCGACGACAAGGGCGGCCTGGTCGCCGGCCTCGCAGCCCTCGAGATCCTCGCCACGGCGGGCATCGAGGACTACGCGGAGATCGTCTTCCTCGCCACACCCGACGAGGAGATCGGCTCACCCGCCAGCAGGCCGGTCACCCGGCGGGCGGCCGAAGGGGCGCACTACGCCCTCGCCCTCGAATGCGCCCGGGAGAACGGCGACCTGGTCATCGCGCGCAAGGGCGTCGCCGACTTCAGGCTCACCGTCACCGGCCGCGCCGCACACGCGGGCATCGAACCCGAGCGCGGAGCGAACGCGGCCCTGGCCGCCGCCCACCTCGTCATCGCGATCCAGGCGCTGAACGGCACGTGGGACGGCGTCACCCTCAACGTGGGCGTCGTGCGCGCGGGCAGCCGCTTCAACATTGTCTGCCCCGAGGCGGAACTCCTCGTCGAGATCCGCTCGGCCACGGACAGCGGCATGCGCGCGGCCACCGCCGCCCTCGAGCAGGCCGCCGCGCAGCCTGGCGTGCCCGGCACCCGGGTCACCGTCGAGGAGCTCGCGTCCTGCCCGCCGATGGAGGACACGGCCGCCTCCCGCCGGATGCTCGACCGGGCCCAGG
Source organism: Streptomyces sp. NPDC050145 (assembly GCF_044460245.1). Classification (NCBI taxonomy): domain Bacteria; kingdom Bacillati; phylum Actinomycetota; class Actinomycetes; order Kitasatosporales; family Streptomycetaceae; genus Streptomyces; species Streptomyces sp. NPDC050145. Next base: position 200,703 of record NZ_JBITJS010000001.1, read on the forward strand.
CCATCGGCGTACGCCTGGGCCTGACCTTCGGAGCGACGGCGACGGGCGGTGTGGGGGACGCCAACACCATCGCCGGGACGGGAGTCCCGACCCTGGACGGCCTTGGACCGGTCGGTGGCGCCGACCACACCCCCGAGGAGTGGCTCGACGTCAGCTCGGTCCCAGCCAGGGTCGCTCTGCTCGCCCGACTCATCGCCGACCTCGGCGACAGCCGCGGGACCTGACGCGGCGGCGGCCGGGATCACGGCGGCGGTGATCGGCACTAGGCTCGGCACGCGGGCCGCACGCCCGCCCATGACCGAGAAAGGACCCCGCGATGGCCCCTGGCGCACTCGCCGACGTGATCCGGCACAAGCTGGGCGACCTCAGCCCGGCCGAGCGCAAGGTCGCCCGGGTCCTCCTGGTCAACTACCCCTCCGCCGGCTTCGAGACCGTCGCCGTCCTCGCCGACCGGGCGGGCGTCAGCGCCCCCACCGTCGTCCGCTTCGCCACCCGGCTCGGCTACCGCGGCTTCCCCGACTTCCAGACAGCGCTGCGCGAGGAACTCGACGAACGCAACGCCTCGCCCCTGTCCCTGTACGAATCCGCCGACCACACCCGCACCGACACAGCGCCGGGCGGCGAAGCGTCCCTGCTCGAACAGGGCAGCACCCTGTTCAGCTCCGCCGTCGCGCAGACTCTCACCGAACTCCCGCCGCACGACCTGGAGCAGGCCGTCGCACTCCTGGCCGACGGCAAACGGCGCATCACCCTGGCCGGTGGCCGCTTCACCCATCTCCTCGCCCAGTACCTCGGACTGCACCTCATGCAGTTGCGCGGCGACATCCGGCTCCTGCCCGCGGGCGACGTCGAGCGGACCGCGACGCTCGGCACGCTCACCCGCCGCGACGTCCTGGTCGTCTTCGACTACCGCCGCTACGAGCAGGACAAGGTCACCATGGCCCAACTCGCCGTCGAACAGGGCGCGAAGGTCATCCTGTTCACCGACCGATGGCTCTCCCCGGTCGCCGCGCACGCCGACGTCGTCCTCCCGAGCCTGGTCACGACGCCGTCACCGTACGACAGCCTCGTCCCCACCCTCGCCGTGGTCGAGACCGTCGTCGCCGGAGCCGTCACGGCCCTCGGCGACGACGCCCCCGCACGCCTGCGGCACACCGAGGAGATCGCGCAACGCCTCGGACTGCAGTGACCCGGCTCAGCCGCGCTGCGTGCGGATGAGGTCGCGGTACCAGGCGAAGGACGCCTTCGGGGTGCGGACCTGAGTGTCGTGGTCGACATGCACGAGGCCGAAGCGCTGGTGGAAGCCCTCGGCCCATTCGAAGTTGTCGATCAGGGTCCAGGTGAAGTAGCCGCGCACGTCCACGCCTTGGGCCACGGCGGCGTCGACGGCCTGGAGGTGAGTGTCCAGGTAGTCGATGCGATCGAGGTCCGGGACGGTGCCGTCCGCGGCGACGACGTCCACGGACGAGCAGCCGTTCTCCGTGATGTAGACGGGCGGAAGGGCCGGGTACCGCTCCTTGAGGCCGACGAGCAGTTCCCGCAGACCGTCGGGGACGACGGGCCAGTCGAAGGCGGTGCGCCGGAAGCCCTCGATGGGGGCCTCCTCGAAGGGCAGCCCTTCGGACGTCGGTGCCTTGATCCGGGACGGGTTGTAGTAGTTGACGCCGAGCGCGTCCAAGGGGGCCGAGATCAGTTCGAGGTCACCGTCCTGGACGGAGCCGCCCAGGGTGGCGTCCGCGCCGAAGGCGGAGAGGTCGGGGTAGGTGCCCGTGAAGAGCGGGTCGTTGAACATGCGGTTGTGGAGGGAGTCGTAGGCGTCGGCGGCGGCGATGTCGGCGGCCGCGTCCGAGGCGGGCCAGACCGGGGTGCAGTTGTTGGCGATCATCACCTGGAGGCCGCGTGCCCGCAGCTCCCTCGACGCCAGGCCGTGGCCGAGGAGTTGGTGGTGGGCGACCGGGAGGCAGTCCAGGAAGAGGGCGCGGCCCGGTGCGTGGGTGCCGAGGCCGTAGCCCCAGACCGTGTGGATGAACGGCTCGTTGAGCGTGATCCACTTCTGGACCCGGTCGCCGAGCCGGTCGGCCATGAGGGCGGCGTACTCGGCGAAGCGGTGAGCGGTGTCGCGGTTCATCCAGCCGCCCTCGTCCTCCAGGGCCTGCGGGAGGTCCCAGTGGTAGAGCGTCGGGACGGGTTCGACGCCGCGGGCGAGGAGGCCGTCGACCAGGCGGTCGTAGAAGTCCAGGCCCTTGGCGTTGACTTCGCCCCTGCCGGTCGGCAGGACGCGGGACCAGGCGATCGAGAAGCGGTAGCCGGTGAGGCCCGCCTCGGCCATGAGGTCGAGGTCCTCCTCGTAGCGGTGGTAGTGGTCGCAGGCCACGTCACCGGTGTGCCCGTCGCGGACGGTGCCCGGCCGGGCGGTGAAGGTGTCCCACACCGAGGGCCCGCGGCCGTCCTCCTCGGTGGCGCCCTCGATCTGGTACGACGCCGTCGAGGCGCCCCAGACGAAATCGGCGGGGAGATGGTTCAGTGTCACGGCGGACCTCCTGGAACATGGAACGTGGATCAAGATCTCGGCACGAGTGCGAGTACGAGTACGGGTACGGGTACGGATGTGGGTGCGCGGCACCGGACGGCGGTCCGGTACCTGGCTCAGCGGACGCTCCTGACCTTCCAGACCATGGCCGCGCCCAGGACGGACACCCCCGCGGAGCAGAGGAACAGCGAGCGGTAGCCGCCCAGACTGCCGAGCACGACCGAGGCGATGGGCGGAACGAGGACGTACGGCAGGGAGGTCATGAGGTTGGCGAGGGCCATGTCCTTGCTGCGGTCCGCCGAGGCGGGCAGCACCTCGGTGATCAGCGCGGTGTCGACGGACAGGTACACGCCGTAGCCCAGGCCCAGGACGACGGCCGCGACCAGCGTCATCGTCCACGTGGGCGACAGCGCGAGGGGGATCGCGGCGACGGCCATCGTGAGGCCGCCGAGGAAGACCGGCATCCGCCGTCTGCCGAGCTTGTCGGAGAGCCACCCGCCGAGCACGACCGTCGCGACCGTGGCCAGACAGTTGACGCCGATCACGATGAGGAGGCCGTCGTCGATCGACTGGCCGGGGAACAACTGCTCGTAGTGCAGTACGTCGTCCAGGAAGTACGGCAGGTAGAGCGTGCCGAGGCCGTATCCGAGACCCATGGCGAACCGGGAGCTCATCGCCCAGACGAAGTCGGGGTGCTCACGCGGGCTGATCCGGTACCCCTCCAGGAAGGCGCGCAGCGAGAACGGCTCGCGGTGCCCAGCGGGAAGCGGCGGATCCTTCAAGGTGATCGCGAACAGCAGGATCAGCAGCGGCAGGGCGGCCAGCAGCAAGTACTTGGCGGAGAAGGCCGTGACGAGGCCGATCAGCAGTCCGCCCGCGATCAGACCGCCGGCCTGCGGGGCCGTGGCCCAGCCGAGGACCACGCCCCGCTGGCCGGCCGGAACCTGGTCGGGCACGACCGGGGAGAGTCCGGCACCGATGATCATGCAGGCGGCGGACAGCGCGAAGGAGCCGATCGCGACGCCGACGACCGTCGTCTGGAGCCCGAGGAAGACCAGCACCGCCATGTAGATCAGGGAGCCGACGGCCATCCACGGCCGGCGCCGGCCGAACCGGCCGGTAGTGCGGTCGCTGAGGGCGCCGGCCAGCGGCGCGAGGACGATTCCCGAGATCGCGCCCATGACGCTGACCCAGGCGTAACTGCCCACCTTGCCCGCCGGATCGATCTCCGCGATCTGCTCGGGCATCAGGAGCGTGGTCGGCACCAGCATCGGGATGAACAGGCCGACATTGCCGAGGACGTAGAGGGTGATCCAGCCGCGGCCGACCGGGTGGACGGGCTCGGCGAGGGAGTCCGATCGCACGGGCGGCATCGGCCGCTCCGGCTGCTCGGGATGCTCGGGCCGCTCGGGGGCGAGGCTCATCGGGGCAGTCTCCTGAGATGGACGAGCTCGCTCGTCCAGTCGAAGGGCAGCAACGGCGGCAGGCCGTGGCCGAGCAGGACGGCGCCCGCGTGGACGGCGCCGGTGGTCTCGTCCCGGTAGTGGGCATCGGGGTCGAGGCCCTTCAGCCGGGTGCGGGCGACCGACCGGGCGGACGCGGACGGCTGGAACTGGAAGACGACGACCTCGTCCTCCGTGAGGTACTGCACCGCGTCGTGCTCCAGGCGGTACTGGACGCCGCCGTGCACCACGGGCCGGATCCGCTTGTACTGCTCGACGAGCATCCGGGACCAGGCGAGGTCCTCCTCGCTCCACTTCCTGAGGTCGCCGCCGATGCCCATCGCCCCGGCCATCGAGACATGGAAGCGGTACCGGATCGAGGTCGCGCGGGCGGTGAAGGCGTGCGGGCTGTCGGTGACCCAGGCGCCCATGGTCCGGGCCGGAAGGAGCTGACTGTGACCGTGCTGGATGGAGATGCGCTCCACAGCGTCGGTGTTGTCCGAGGTCCACACCTGGTCGGCGCGGGCCAGGACACCGAGGTCGGCCCGGCCCCCGCCGCCCGCGCAGGACTCCAGGTACAGGCCGGGGCGGGCGGCGCGCAGCCGGTCCATCACCTCGTAGACCCCGCGGGTGTGCTCGATCCAGACCCGGTCGGGGTCGGTGGCCCCGGGCTGACCGGCCTCGCTGAAGGGCCGGTTCATGTCCCATTTGAGGAAGGCCACGTCCAGTTCGGTGACGGTCCTGACCAGCCACTCCACCGCCCACTCCCGGACGTCGCGGCGCGCGAAGTTCAGAACGTGCTGATTGCGGCGCTGCGTACGGGCGCGGCCTTCCTGGTGGAGGATCCAGTCGGGGTGCGTACGGAAGAGATCGCTGTCGGGGTTGACCGCCTCGGGTTCCACCCACAGGCCGAATCCCATACCGAGCGCGCGGACGTGATCCGCGAGCGGGCCGAGGCCGTTCGGGAAGCGTTCGGGGCTCGGCCACCAGTCGCCGAGCCCGGCCCGGTCGCTGGTGCGGGCGCCGAACCAGGCGTCGTCCACGACGAAGACCTCGACGCCGACCCCCGCGGCCAGCTCGGCCAGCTCCCGCTGTTGCTGCTCGCCGATGTCGAACTCGGTGGCTTCCCACGAGTTGAAGATCAGGGGGCGTTCGGCGGGACGGGCGGGGAGCACCTGACGTTCGACGTAGGCGTGCCAGCGGCGGCTGGTGCCGCCGAAGCCGTCGGGGGCGTAGAGGCCGGTGAAGACGGGAGTCTCCAGACGCTCACCGGCGCCGAGCTTCCAGACCAGCCCCTCGTGTCCGAATCCGCCGGTCCAGGAGGCGCGGCCGTAGGGGTCGCGGCGCAGGGTGATCCGGCGGCTGCCGCTCCAGGCCAGGGCCGCGCTCCAGACCTCGCCGTGCTCCTCGCCGGCGTCGTGCGCGTCGAGCATCAGCCAGGGTCCGGCGTGCGGGCCCGTGATGCCGAGGCGGCTGGTGAACACGGTCTCGCCGACGGGCACCCGGTCGCGCCGGAGCTGGAACTCCCGGGCCCATTCGCCCATCACATGGCTGACCCGGTAGTCGTCGCGGGCGGGCAGCGTCCAGGCGGCGGAGTCGAACCGCAGGACGTCCACTGGTTCGCCCGCGCTGAGGACGGCCCAGCGCTCGATCTGGTCATGGCCGTCCCGGACCCGGTAGTTGAGGTCGAGATCGAGGGAGCGGACCCGGTCGGTGAAGGAGAGCGTGAGCAGGTCCCCCTCGCCGGTGCGCGCGACCATGTGCGAGACGAACCGCCACTCGAAGCCGCGCACGCCGTCCTCGAAGCGGACGGTCAGGGACGGTGCCCCGAACCGCAGACCGCCCTCCACCCCGTACTCCTCCCCGCCGGGATCGTCGCCGCCCGGGTCCTCGGCGGGCAGGTCGTCCGCGACCGCGACGGCCTGCTCCAGGCTCAGCGGGCGGCCCCAGTGCACGTGCCGGGGCACGTCGTGGGCGTCCAGCCGGAAGGCGTAGGAGGTGCCGGGGGTGCTCAGAAGCCAGAGGCGGGCTTCGGGGTGATGACTGATCACGTGGTTCCTCAAATATGAGTCCGGCTCATGTTCTGCCCCGTACGGTAAGCAGTCGAGCGCGCGCTGCCAAGCCCCTGGCGCCCCCAAAAAACCGGTCGGGGCCGACCGGATCAGGAGAACTGATCCGGCCGGCCCCGACGTGTTCGGAACCAGGCTGGTGGGGTGGCGGTCTCGCCGGGTTCAGGGCGCGGTCGGCGTCGTCGCGGGTCCCTGACCGGCGACGAGGGTCCAGGCGTCGACGTCCTGGTAGCGCCGCGGGCCGGAGTGGCCCCTCACTGTGCTGCCGACCAGGTGGAGGCGTTCGGTCCGCCAGGGGCGCCCGGTGAAGCCGTCGAGGCAGGCGGCCGCCGCGGCGATCGACGTGCTGTCGTTGCGGCGGGCGCGGGCCAGCGTGAGGTGGGGGCGCAGCGGCCGCTCGACGAAGGCGACGCCGCAGTGCCTGACCCGCGCCCGCACGGCCTCGGCCAGCTCGTGCAGGGGATCGAGATCGCCCCCGATGCCGCTCCACAGCACCCGCTCGTCGAAGTGCCCGCCACCGACCAGTGACAGTTCGAGAGCGGGGCGGGCGGCGGCCAGGTCGGCAAGGGGTGCACGCAGCCGCTGAACGGACCGCACCGGCAACTCGCCCAGGAAGGCCAGGGTGATGTGCCAGTCCTCGATGCGGTTCCAGCGCAGCTCCGGGTGGGCGGCGTAGGCCGGGCTCAGCGCGCGGGCCAGCTCGTCCTTCGCGTCGTCGGGTGGTGCCAGGGCGATGAACGCGTGCTGGGTGGCGGTCTGCGGTGCTTCCTTCACGGATGCCTTCCTACCTCATGCGCCGGCGATACCGGACACCTATTTCGCTACGGCCGTTGCGTAAAGGCTGGAGCCGTCGTACGGTGTATTTACGAAACGGTCGTAGCGGAATGGTGAGGGAGACGGACGTGGCGCAACGGGGACGGCCTCGTGACGCGGAGACGGATGAGCGGATCCTGCGGGCGGCGCTGGAGCAGCTCTTGGCGCACGGCTATGGCGGCTTCGTCGTCGACAAGGTCGCGGAGCAGGCCGGAGTGGCCAAGACGACGCTGTACCGGCGTTGGCCCACCAAGGACCACCTGGCGGTCGAGGTGATCGCCCGGATGCAGGACGACGTGGCGGTCCCCGACACCGGGGATGTCCGTGCCGATCTGACCGACTACGTGGAGCAGATCGCCCTGGGGCTCAACCGGATGCGGCGGGCCGGACGGCAGGGCGCGGCGGACGACTCCTCGGCCGGGCTGGTCGCCGAGCTGGTCGCGGCGGCTGCCCGGCATCCCGACATCGGCGGCCTGGTGCGGGCCGTGTTCGCCCGCCGCAACGAGCTCGTTCTGGGACTGATCGACCGGGCGCGGCAGCGCGGCGCCCTCCGCCCCGACACCGACCCCGGCGTGCTGTTCGACCAGCTCGCCGGCGCCCTGTACTACCGGCTCCTCGTCACCGGACAGCCGATCGACCGCAGTTACGCCGAACGCCTAGTGACCGGCGCCCTCGACGGCGCCCTTCCTGCCAGGGAGAGCTGATGACCGTGTTGACGGAAACAACGGAACCGAAGGAAACAACGGAACCGAAGGAAGCAGCGGGAGTGACGGGAGCCGCGGAAGCGGGGGAGGCGCCGTCCGCTCGGCCTCGCCGCAAGCGGCTGCGCCGTCGCATCCTCGCCGTACTCGCGACCCTCCTCGCCCTGTTGGCGGTCTACACCGCCTGGGCGAACGCGCGCCCGTACACCCTGAGTTCGTCGATCGAGCTCGACGCCACCCCCGACGAGGTCTGGCGGGCCCTCACCGACCTGTCCGCCTACGACGAGTGGAACCCGTTCATCGTCTCCGCCGACGGCACCGTCGAGCGCAACGCCACTCTGCGCCTGGTGCTGCGTGACGAGACCGGAGACAGCACCTTCACCCCCACGGTCCTGGCCGCCGAACCCGGCAGGAAGCTGCGCTGGCTCGGCCGGATCGGCCCGGGCCTGATCTTCGACGGCGAACACCGGTTCCTGATCGAGCGGTTGGGGGAGCACCGCGTCAGGCTGACCCAGAGCGAGGAATTCCGCGGTGTGGTGGTGCCGTTCTTCCGGGGCAGCCTCGACTCCCGCACGCTGCCGCAGTTCGGCGCGATGAACCGGGCACTCGCCGACCGCGTCGCCGAACTGGTGGAGACGGGCGTGAGCCGACCCGCGCACTGATGCCGGGGCGGGAACTCATGGGAGGCTCATGGGACTTGGCCAGACACCCGGCTCAGGTTCCGGGGAGGATGCGCCGCGTCTCGTAGGCCCACATCGCGATCTCGACCCGGTTGCGGGCGCCCAGTTTGGCCATCAGGCTCGCCAGATGCGTCTTCACCGTGCTGAGGCTGATGTGCAGCGCGTCGGCGATCTCGGTGTTGGTCAGCCCGCGCGCCACGGCGAGGAGCACCTGCTCCTCGCGGGCGGTGACGGGAGCGACCGGCTGGACCACGGGCCGCCCGGCGGGCAGGTCCGCGAAGGCCCGCAGCAGACGGACGGTGACGCTGGGCGCGATGAGCGCCTCCCCGTCGGACGCCGACCGTACGGCCTGCGCCAGAAGGTCCGGTCCGGTGTCCTTGAGGAGGAAGCCGCGGGCGCCGGCACGCAGTGAGCCGTAGACGTACTCGTCGAGGTCGAACGTGGTGATGACGACCACGGCCAGCGGGTCGGTGACGCCCGGCCCTGCGACCAGCCGGGTGGCCTCGAGCCCGTCGATCACCGGCATGCGGATGTCGAACAGGCAGACGTCGGGGCGCAGTTCGCCGGCCAGACGTACCGCTTCCCGCCCGTCGGCGGCCTCGCCGACCACCTCGATGCCGGGCTGGGCGTTCAACATGATCCGCAGCCCGGTACGGATGATCGTCTGGTCGTCAGCGACGAGCACGCGAATGGACACCGCTCTCGCTCCTCGCTCTCGGCAGCTCGGCCTCGACATGCCAGCCCCGGTCGGCGCCCGGGCCGACTCGTAGTGTGCCGCCGAGCAGGGTCGCGCGCTCGCGCAGTCCGGTAAGTCCGTATCCGTCGCGACCCCGGCCGGTGCGCCGGCCGTCGTCGCGCACGCTCACCCGTACCGTGTGCCGTTCCGCGGCGACCCGGACGACGAGCTCGGTCGCGTCGACCGCATGGCGCAGCGCGTTGGTCACCGACTCCTGCACGATCCGGTAGACGGCCGCGTCCACGGCCGGGGGCAGCGCGTCCAGTTCGCCGTCGAGCCCCAGGTCGACCCTGAGGCGACCACCCGGGGTGCGCACCAGGCGCTCCAGATCCGCGACACCCGCAGGCGGCGCCAACTCGGCGCCCACCCCGCGGTCGCGCAGCGCGGCGACCATGGCGCGCATCTCCTCCAGCGTGCGCGCCCCTTCCTCCTCGATCCCCTCCAGCGCCTCGACGGCGGCGGACGGGTCGGTGCCCGCGAGCACCCGGCCCGCCTGAGCGATGATCACCATGGCTGATGCTGGTCTTCCGCTCGGTCGTCGTACCGCTCAAGGCGGTGCTGCTGAACCTGCTGAGCATCGGCGCCGCCTACGGCGTCATGGTCGCGGTCTTCCAGTGGGGCTGGGGAGGAGCGCTCATCGGGCTGGAGGCGACGGTCCCGATCGTGTCGTTCATCCCGATGTTCCTCTTCGCCATCCTGTTCGGTCTGTCGATGGACTACGAGGTGTTCCTCCTCTCGCGGGTGCGCGAGGAGTATCTGCGCACCGGCGACAACGGCACGGCGATCGTGGAGGGCGTCGCGGGCACCGCCCGGGTCATCACGTCGGCCGCCCTCATCATGGTGGCGGTATTCCTGTCCTTCGCCGTCGCCGACGACCCCTCCGCCAAGATGTTCGGGCTCGGCCTGGCCACCGCGATCTTCATCGACGCCACGCTCGTACGCATGGTGCTGGTACCGGCGACCATGACACTCCTCGGCCGGGCCAACTGGTGGCTGCCGAACTGGCTGGACCGGATGCTTCCGAGAAGGCACCCGACCCGGGGAACAACCCAGGCCGGGCGCCTCCTTTCGGGCCGCTGGAAGGAGCTGGGCTAGAAGAAGCCCAGCTTCTTCGGCGAGTAGCTCACCAGCAGGTTCTTCGTCTGCTGGTAGTGGTCGAGCATCATCTTGTGGGTCTCGCGGCCGATCCCGGACTGCTTGTAGCCGCCGAACGCCGCGTGGGCCGGGTACGCGTGGTAGCAGTTCGTCCAGACGCGGCCGGCCTGGATGGCGCGGCCCGCGCGGTACGCCGTGTTCATGTCGCGGGTCCACACTCCGGCGCCCAGGCCGTACAGGGTGTCGTTCGCGATCTTGATGGCGTCGTCGAAGTCGGTGAACGGGGCCACCGAGACGACCGGGCCGAAGATCTCCTCCTGGAAGACGCGCATGCGGTTGTTGCCCTGGAAGATCGTGGGCTGGACGTAGTAGCCGCCCGCCAGTTCGCCGTCGTACTCGATGCGATGGCCGCCCGTCAGGACCTTCGCGCCCTCCTGCTGGCCGATGTCCAGGTAGGAGAGGATCTTCTGGAGCTGGTCGTTGGAGGCCTGGGCGCCGATCATCGTGTCGGTGTCCAGGGGGTGGCCGGGGACGATCGCCTCGGTGCGGGCGACGGCCGCGTCGAGGAACTCGCTGTAGTGGCCCTCCTGGACCAGTGCACGCGAGGGGCAGGTGCACACCTCGCCCTGGTTCAGGGCGAACATGGTGAAGCCTTCGAGGGCCTTGTCGCGGAAGTCGTCGTCCCGCGCCCAGACGTCGTCGAAGAAGATGTTCGGCGACTTGCCGCCCAGCTCCAGCGTGACCGGCTTGATGTTCTCCGAGGCGTACTGCATGATCAGCCGGCCCGTCGTGGTCTCGCCCGTGAACGCGACCTTCGCGACGCGCGGGCTCGACGCGAGCGGCTTGCCCGCCTCGACGCCGAAACCGTTCACGATGTTGACCACGCCCGGCGGCAGCAGGTCCGCGATCAGGGACATCCACACGTGGATCGAGGCCGGGGTCTGCTCGGCCGGCTTGATGACCACCGCGTTGCCCGCCGCCAGCGCGGGCGCCAGCTTCCACGTGGCCATCAGGATGGGGAAGTTCCACGGGATGATCTGCGCGACCACGCCCAGCGGCTCGTGGAAGTGGTACGCGATGGTGTCGTCGTCGATCTCCGAGAGCGAGCCCTCCTGCGCGCGGACCGCGCCCGCGAAGTAGCGGAAGTGGTCGATGGCGAGCGGGATGTCGGCGGCGAGCGTCTCGCGGACGGGCTTGCCGTTCTCCCAGCTCTCGGCGACGGCGAGCAGTTCGAGGTTCTGCTCCATCCGGTCGGCGATCTTGAGGAGGATGTCGCCGCGGGCCCCGGGCGCGGTGCGGCCCCAGGCCGGCGCCGCCGCGTGCGCCGCGTCGAGCGCGCGCTCCACGTCCTCGGCCGTGCCCCGGGCCACCTCGGTGAACGGCTGCCCGTTGACCGGGCTCGGGTTCTCGAAGTACTGGCCGCGGGCGGGCGGGACGTACGCGCCGCCGATCCAGTGGTCGTAGCGGGCCTTGTACGAGACGACGGAGCCCTGCGTGCCGGGCGCTGCGTAACGGGTCATCGGGGGAGGCCTCCTGTGCGCGCTGCTGCCCGCCGTTGGGCAGCTTCCGCACCGGACGCTAGGGAAGCGGACGTTGCAGCTACGTTGCGTACGAACCGGCGCCCTGCTCGGCGTCGAGCGCCGCGAGGCGGGACAGGACCGGGGGAGCGGGCCGGGCCGCCGCGAGGGCGCGCCACACGTCGAGGTCGTCCTCGCCCCAGGGCGCGTGCGCCCAGTCGGCGAGCAGGTCCGGGTCCCCGCGCGCGATCAGCGCCGCCCGCAGCCCGTCGGACAGGCGGCGGCGGATCCGGGCCACGGCGGGCGCCTGCGACTGCGGCAGCAGCGGGCCCGTGTACGCGGCCGCGGCCGCCGTCACCGCACCCGAGGCGAGCCGGCGCTCCACCACGGCGAGGTCCGACTCGACCGGGACGGCGAGCCGGTACGGGCGGGACTCCAGCAGACCCGGGCCCAACACCCGGCGCAGACGCGCGAGTTCCGCCCGCAGCGTCACCGGCGTCACCGACTCGTCCTCGTACAGGCAGCACAGCAGCTCGTCGCCGGTCAGGCCCTCCGGGTGGCGGGAGAGGAGGACGAGGAGCTCGCTGTGGCGGCGGCCCAGGCGGATCTTGTGGCCGCCCGGGGTCAGCAGCAGGGCCTCGTCGCGGCCGAGGACGCTCAGTCGAAGCCCGGTCTCCTCGGCGGGCGGCGGGGCGAGCAGAGCGAGTTGGGACTCGGCGGCGCGCGCCACCGCCTGCACGAACGCCAGACTGTGCGGATGCGCAAGACCGTCGCCGCCCGTGATGTCGACCGCGCCCAGCAACCGCCCCGAGTGCGGGTCGTGCACCGGGGCCGCCGCGCACGTCCACGGCTGGACCTCGCGGATGAAGTGCTCGGCTGCGAACACCTGCACCGGCCGGTCCACCGCGACCGCCGTACCCGGCGCGTTCGTGCCCATCGCCGACTCCGACCAGCGGGCCCCCGGCACGAAGTTCATCCGGCCCGCCTGCCGCCGGGTCGCCGCGTGTCCCTCGACCCACAGCAGCCGCCCCTGCGCGTCGCACACCGCCAGAAGATGCTCCCCGTCCGTCGCGAACGTGCCCATCAGCTCACGGAACAGAGGCATCACCCGGGCCAGCGGATGCTCGGCGCGATACGCCCCGAGGTCGCCGTCGGCCAGCTCCACCGACGCGGAGGCGTCCGGGCTCACATGGGCGCCGGCCGAGCGGCGCCAGGACGCGGCCACCACCGGACGCACCGGCCGGACCACCGTGCCCGCCGCCGTGAACCGGTCGTGCGCGCGCCGCAGCGCCCGCACCCGTTCGGACGGATCGGTGCCCGGCTCGAGCGCGACCCACGGATCGGTCAATTCGGCCTCCCGGACGCTCGCTCCTGGCACACGTGATGTGGGGCCATCGTCGCCCCGGGCGGGCAGGGCGACAAGGCGGCGGACACGGAAAAGAGCGACCGGCCGGGGCAGGGGCGGGCGGGTCAGGCGAAGTTCACCATCCGGATGTAGCGGGTCCAGTCCCAGTAAGGGCCCGGATCCGTGTGGTCCGTGCCCGGCACCTCGACATGGCCGAGGATGTGCTCGCGGTCCCTCGGGATGCCATAGCGCGCGCAGATCGACGCGGTCAGCGCCGCGGACTGCTCGTACATGGCGTTCGTGAAGTACTCGGGCCGGTCCACCCAGCCCTCGTGCTCGATGCCGATGCTGCGCGTGTTGTACGTCCAGTTCCCCGCGTGCCACGCGACGTCCTTCTCGCGCACGCACTGCGCGACGTGCCCGTCCGCCGACCGGACCAGATAGTGCGCGCTGACCTGCTTCGCCGGGTTCTGGAAGATGGCCAGGGTGTCGGCGTACGTCTCCTGCGTGACGTGGATGATCACGCGGTCGATCTTGTACGTCGACGGGCGGCTGGACTTCGTGTAGTTGGAGGTGCTGGCCGGGACGGACTCGGCCGGCGGGTAGTCGACGGCCTGGATGCCGGCGGCGGCGCGGCCGGCCGGCAGCAACAGCCCCGGGACCGCGGCGAGCGCCCCCGCCTGGAGGAGGCGGCGGCGGGCGAGTCGGGACGGGGGCGCGGGCTCGGGTCGGCCGCTGACGGATTCAGCTCGGTCCATGACGATCCTGCCTCTCGGACGGGCCCGGGCGGGGCTCGGTCGGTGGGGGAGAGTTGGCGCCGGCATTCAGTGCGCGGGACGGTGGCAGGTTCGCCACGATCTCGAGCGGACGGGCGTGCGGCCCGCGGTGAGTCTCCCGTGCGCGCGGCCGATCCTTGTGGATCTTGCCCACGTACGGGGGGTCGGTGTCGCGCGTCGGACGGGTGGGCCGGGGTGCGCCGAAGCTGCCTGCGCGTCAATTACGTTACGGGGCCCGGTGGTTGGGGCGGAAGAGGGCGCGGCGGGGTCCGATCGAGGGAACTTCGCACGTCAGAGGTGGGGACCATTGGCGGTGCGGGCCCCTTTTGGGGGTGCGCCGGGGGACCCGGGCGGTCGTGCGGGGGTATGTGATCGCCGGGGTGCGGGGGCACCGCGTCAGGCCTGCACCGAACCCATCGGGTCGTCGAGTACCGTCCGCGTCACCGAGTGCGCCGCCCCGAGCAGCGGGCCCTCCGAGCCCAGATGGGAGATCAGGACTCCGTCGGCCGGGGTCGTCGCGCGGCGCGTCAACTCCCGTTCCAGGGACGGAAGAAGCCACGGTGCCAGGCGGGAGAGCGCGCCACCGAGGACCACCGCGCGGGGGTCGAGGAGGTTCACGGCGCCGGTCAGCGCGATGCCGAGGGCCACGCCCGCGCCGCGCAGAGCCCGACGGGTGGCCGCGTCGCCGGCCTCCGCCCGTTCGGCCAACAGGGCCGTCCGGTCCTCGCCAGGAGTGAGGCCCGCCGCCCGCAGCACCGCCTCCTGGCCCGCGTACTGCTCGAGGCAGCCGCGCGACCCGCACGGGCACGCGGGTCCCTCGGGGCGCACCGGTACGTGGCCCAGTTCGCCCGCGAACCCCCGCGCCCCGCGCAGCAGTTCACCCTCCACCACGAGCGCGGCACCGATCCCGATCTCCGCCGACACGTGCAGGAAGTCGGCGGGTCGGTCGTCGGCGAGCCAGAGCTCGGCGAGGGCGCCGAAGTTGGCCTCGTTGTCGACGGTCAGCGGCACGTCGCCGCCCCAGGGCAGGTGCGCGGGGAGCAGCGCGCCGAGGTCCGTGTCGTGCCAGTCCAGGTTCGGGGCGCGGACGACGGTGTGCGTGCCGCGCGTGACCAGGCCCGGCACGGCCACCGCGAGTCCGGCGGGGCGCAGGCCCCCGGCCGCGGCCTCCTCGTTCACCCGGCCGATCAGTTCGGCGAGGTCGCGCAGCACCGGCTCCGGAGCGCGTCCCCTGTTGCTCACCCGGCGCTCGGCGCGCGCCCGCACCTCGCCGCGCAGGTCGACCGCGCACACCGCGAGATGGTCGACGCCCACCTCGGCGCCGAAGCCGGCCGGGCCTTGGCGGCTGACCATCAGCGCGGAACCGGGCCGGCCCACGCCGCCGGGGCGCTGCGGCCCCAGCTCCTCCAGGAGCCCGGCCCGGATCAGCTCGTCGACGAGCGTGGACACGGCGGCCCGGGTCAGCCCGATGTGCTGGGCGACCGCCGCGCGGGACAGGGGGCCTCCGGCGGCCACGGCGTGCAGGACGCGGGAGAGGTTGCGCCGGCGCATGCCCTGCTGGGTGTCGGGGGTTCCGGGGCGGGGCCGGTGCAGTGGTGCGGTCATGTGTTCATGGTCCCAGTTGCTCCGGGCTTGGTCGGTGCGGGATCGCCTTCTCGTCTGCTGGGTTCTGTTTCGTGGCGGCTTCAGCGCCGTCGTGGCTGGTCGCGCAGTTCCCCGCGCCCCTGAAATGCACGCCCTTCGGGCGGCATTTCCCCGATGCGATCGCCCCTCCAGCAGTTGCCCCGCGCCCGCCGCCCCCGGCGAAGCTCAAGCCTCCTCCAGCAGCCGCCTCGCTTCCTCCCGTACCCCCGAGATTCGCTGCAACGCCGACTCGTCCCGCTCCACTGGCTCCAGCACAGGCCCCTCGGACGTCCCCCAGCGGCGGGCCACCGTCGCCGGGTCCTCACCGGTGAGGAGGCTCGCCGCCTGGGCCGCCGCACCCAGGGCCACCAGTTCCTGAGCCCTCGGCACCCGTACCGGGCGACCCGAGAGGCGGCGGACCGTCTGTTGCCAGGCGGTGCCGCGCGCGCCGCCGCCGATGAGGAGGAGGGGCGTCGTGGGGTCGGCGTCGGCGTCCAGGACGTGGTCGAGCGCGCTGAGCAGCGCGTGCACCGCCCCGTCGTACGCGGCCTGCAGAACCTGCCCGCCCGTCGTGTCGTGGCGCAGTCCCGTGAGCAGCCCCGACGCGTTCGGCAGGTCCGGGGTGCGCTCGCCGTCCAGGTAGGGGAGGAGCGTCGCGGTGCCGCCGGGCTCGACCGCCTCCCGGTCCAGGCCCAGCAGCGCGGCGATCCGGTCCACGGCGAGCGTGCAGTTCAGGGTGCAGGCCAGCGGCAGCCAGTCGCCGCGCGCGTCCGCGAACCCGGCGACCACACCGCTCGGGTCCGCGGGCCGGTGCCGCGACACCGCGTACACCGTCCCGGACGTGCCGAGGCTGAGCACGGCGGTGCCGGGCAGCAGGCCGAGGCCCAGCGCGGCCGCAGCGTTGTCCCCGGTCCCGGCGGCCACCAACGCGCCCTTCGCCAGCGGGAGGTCGGGATCGGTCCCGGGCACGGCGCCCGCCGCCTCGCCGGGCGCCACCACCCGCGGCAGCAGCGCGGGCTCGAGCCCGACCCGGTCCAGCACGTCTTCGTCGTACGCCTCCGTGCGCGACGCCCACCATCCCGTACCGGAGACGTCACCGCGATCCGTCGTGCCGGGGCCGCCTGTGAGCCGCCCGGTCAGATAGTCGTGGGGGAGACGTACCGCCGCCGTGGCCCGCACGGCAGCCGGCTCGTGCTCGGCCAGCCACGCCCACTTCGCCACGGTGAACGAGGCCCCCGGCACGCTCCCGAACCGCTCCGCCCACTCCTTCGGACCGCCCAGCTCCGCGACCAGCCGCCGCGCCTGGGGCGCCGAGCGCACGTCGTTCCACAGCAGAGCCGGCCGCACCGGCCGCCCGTGCGCGTCCAGTGTCACCAGCCCGTGCTGCTGCCCGCCAACCGACACAGCCGCCGCCCGCCGCGCCGCGTCCCCGCACCGCGCGAGCGCCGTCCGCAGCGCCCCGTACCACTCCTCGGGATCGCTCTCATGGCCCGCGCCCGTGGTCACCGTGTGCGGCGCCTGGCCGCTCGCCACCACCGCCCCCGTGGCGACGTCGACCACCAGGGCCTTCGTGGACTGCGTCGAACTGTCGACCCCGACGACGAGGGGGCCCTCGGCAGCTGGCATGCGGCTCTCCTGACTCGGTCGGTCCCGGGGCGGCTCTTCCCAGGAACGTGCCCGCATACTAATTTGTAAAGTGCGATGACGAAATGGGTGGACGGCAGTCGGTGTCAGCACGGACCCGCCGCCCCGCTCGAAGATGAGGGAGCCGCACGATGACGTACCAGCCCACCCCCGAGGACAAGTTCAGCTTCGGCCTGTGGACCGTCGGCTGGCAGGGCCGCGACCCGTTCGGCGACGCGACGCGCCCCGCGCTCGACCCCGTCGACTCCGTGCGCGCGCTCGCCGAGCTCGGCGCGTACGGCGTGACGTTCCACGACGACGACCTCATCCCGTTCGGCGCCTCCGAGACCGAGCGCGAGTCCCACGTCAAGCGGTTCCGGCAGGCCCTCGACGCCACCGGCCTGGTCGTCCCAATGGCGACCACGAACCTCTTCACGCACCCCGTCTTCAAGGACGGCGGCTTCACCGCCAACGACCGCGACGTGCGCCGCTACGCCCTGCGCAAGGTCATCCGCAACATCGACCTCGCCGCCGAACTGGGCGCCCACACCTACGTCGCGTGGGGCGGCCGCGAAGGCGCCGAGTCCGGCGGCGCGAAGGACGTCCGCGACGCGCTCGACCGGATGAAGGAGGCCTTCGACCTGCTCGGCCAGTACGTCACCGAGCAGGGCTACGACCTGCGCTTCGCCATCGAGCCCAAGCCCAACGAGCCGCGCGGCGACATCCTCCTGCCCACCGTCGGCCACGCCCTCGCCTTCATCGAGCGCCTGGAGCGCCCCGAGCTCTACGGCGTCAACCCCGAGGTCGGTCACGAGCAGATGGCCGGGCTCAACTTCCCCCACGGCATCGCCCAGGCCCTTTGGGCCGGCAAGCTCTTCCACATCGACCTCAACGGCCAGTCCGGCATCAAGTACGACCAGGACCTGCGCTTCGGCGCCGGCGACCTGCGCTCCGCGTTCTGGCTCGTCGACCTGCTGGAGACCGCGGGCTACGAAGGCCCGCGCCACTTCGACTTCAAGCCGCCGCGCACCGAGGACCTCGACGGGGTCTGGGCCTCGGCCGCCGGCTGCATGCGCAACTACCTGATCCTCAAGGAGCGCGCGGCCGCCTTCCGCGCCGACCCCGAGGTCCAGGACGCGCTGCGCGCGTCGCGCCTCGACGAGCTCGCCCGGCCGACCGCCGAGGACGGACTCGCCGAACTGCTCGCCGACCAGAGCGCGTTCGAGGAGTTCGACGTGACCGCCGCCGCCGAACGCGGCATGGCCTTCGAACGGCTCGACCAGCTCGCCATGGACCACCTGCTCGGCGTGCGCGACTGACGCCGGCTCGAGAGGAAGGGGTCGCGCGCCGGCCCCTTCGCCGGACACCCTGGAGGCATGGCCACACCTCCGATGCCACCGCAGCCGCCCCCGCCGCCGAGCGACGCGCCCCCGCCCGGCGGCGGAGGCTTCGGCGCACCGCCCGACGCCCCACCACCCCGCCGCGACTCCGGCGGCCGCCGCTTCCTGGTCCTCGCCGTCGTCGCCGCGCTCCTGGTGATCGGCGGGGCTGTGGCCTTCGCGATGATGCGCGACGACGGGGGTGACGGTGTGGGCGACGGCAAGCCATCCCCGTCCGACAGCACGTCCGCCACGACGTCGCCCTCGCGCAGCCTCCCGAGCGAACTCCCCAGCCTGCCCAGCGAGTTGCCCAGCTCCCTCCCGAGTTTCCTCCCGAGCGAGCTGCCCAGCAGCCTCCCCAGCGACCTGCCCTCGAAGCTCCCGAGCGGACTGCCCAGCGAACTCCCCAGCGGCCTGCTCCCCAGCGACGTGGAGAGCCTCCTGCCCTGACCTCCGACACGCCCTAGATATGGCCCTCGACATGGCCCTACGAAAAGGCCCGCGGCCCCCGCTCCCACAGGACAGGAACGGAGGCCGCGGGCACCGGCGTCACACCAAAGAGGCGCTCAGAGCGCGCCCTTGGGCAGCCGCACATACGTGACCCGCGTCTCGACGCCGCTGTCGACGAGCCGCCCGTCCGCGTCGAAGGCCTCCGCCCCGTCCGTCATCCCGAAGTCGTTGTCGTTGATGAGGGCGAGCGTGCCGCGCCCGGCGAGCGCCACGCCCTCGATCTTGTCCGGCACCCCGTCGACCGCGTTCAGGTCCACGACCAGACGCTTGCGCAGCACCGGCACGCCGGACCCCGCCGGGTCGTCCAACTGCTCCAGCGACGGCGACGTACGGTCGTCGTCCCAGCGGCCGCCGAGGATGTTCGCGCCGCGCGTGAGCCGCACTTCCTGGAGACGGGCCGCCTTGTCGGTGCGCTCCTCGACGAGCAGCCGGTCGCCGCCGAGCGCCACGACCGAGGAGATCTTCAGTTCCGACGTGTCGTCCTCGCCCGGGTCGACGACGTCCACCGCGTCGAAGCGGTACGCGTACTCGGCCGTCACCGCGGCCTTCCTCGGGGAGAAACGCAGCAGCCGCGTGGTGCGCGAGGCCTCGCCGGCGTCCTGGTCCGGAACGGACAGCGGGCTCTGCACGGCCAGGACCAGATCGCCGTTCGGGAGCTGGGCGAGGCCCTCGAAACCGCGGTTCACCTTGCGGTGCAGCAGGATCGACGGCAGCGACTCGACGACCGGGTAGTCGGCGCCCTTCAGAGCGAGGCCCTTCGGCACGTGGCGGGCGAGCACACGGCCGTGCGCGGAGACGTGCACGAGGGAGGGGCCGTACTCGTCGACCAGCCAGAAACTGCCGTCGGCGGCCCGTACGATCCCCTCCGTGTCGAGCCCGTTCGGGTCGAAGGCGAGCGGCGTGCGCGCGTCGTACGTGTACGGCTTCTCGTCGCGGCTCTCCTGGTTCGGCAGACCCGTGACCGCCTTGCCCGAAGTGGTCGTCAGCGGGATCGAGTCGATCACCTCGACCGCGTCGCCGTTCACCTTGATCTTCACGATCGCCGGGTCGAACCCGGGCACGGGGAACGTGCGGCGCTTCTTGCCGTCGACCTTGATCTGACCGTTCGGGCCGCGGTCGGTCACCGTCCAGTACTCGCCCTTGCGGCCCGCCGGGTAGAGGTCCGAGCCGATGCCGCCCAGGTCGACGCCGCGGTCGTCGGCGACGGTGCCCGGCAGGAGGTGGTTGCTGAACTCGCCGAGCGGCAGGTCGGGAAGCGTCGCGCCGCCCGTGACCTCGGCCGCGGCCGGACCGGCCGGTGCGCCCGACGCGGTGCCGGCCACGGCGACGGCCGCCAGCGCGGCGAGCGGCACCCCGACGGCGAGGGTGCGGCGGACGCGGCGCTTGCCGGGGACGAGCGGGGACATGGGGCCTCCTGGACGCGGTGCTTCGCTCGGACCGGTCACACGGTCGGCCCCGGGTTCGAACTGCCGGTGGCCGGAGGGTGAATGCGGGCGAACGAGCGGACGGCGCGCTGCCCGTCGGTGAGGGAGGAGACCGGTCGGAGACCGCGCATCGTGATCGTTGCGAGCGGATCCGATCGATACGATGCACCACGGTCCGACACGGTCCGAGGGACGGACGGGAGCGGGGGAGGAGCCGAGATCATGCGGCTGCATGTCGACCGGCGCCACGCACGGGTGCTCGAACTGCTCCGGGAGCGCGGCACGATCCGCGTCGCCGACCTGGCCCGCGAACTCGGCGTCTCTCCGGTGACACTGCGCCGCGACGTCGAGGCGCTTGCCGTCCAGGGGCGCCTCCTTCGACTGCACGGGGCCGTCGTCTGGCCCGGCGACACCTTCGCGGGCCCGCCCGAACGGGGTGCGCTCGCCACCGGTGCGGACCGGGCCCCGTCCGACCTCGTCGTCGGCATGGTCGTGCCGACCACCGAGTACTACTACGCGGATGTGGTGCGCGGGGCCCGCGAGGCGGTGGAGGCGGCCGGTGCCCGGCTCGTGGTCGCCCTGTCCCGCTACCTGCCCGGGGAGGACTCCGCGCAGGTCGATCGGCTGCTCGCGGGCGGGGTCGACGGGCTGCTCCTGACGCCGAGTTGGGAGACCGGAGTGCCCGGGCCCGGTGAGGGACTGCGCATCGCAGGGCGGGACGTGCCCACCGTGCTCGTGGAGCGCTCGGCCCCGCACGGCCATCCTGCGGCCGCGCTCGACCGCGTCCGCTCGGACCACGCCCACGGCGCGGCGGTCGCGGTCCGTCACCTCGCCGCGCTCGGCCACCGCCGGGTCGCTCTGGCCGCGCAGGACTCCCCGACCAGTACGCAGTTGCGGCGCGGGCACGAGGCGGCGGTCGAGGCGCTCGGTCTCGAAGCGGCGCCCGAGCCGTCCCGGCACCCCGTGGCCACGACCGAGGCCGAGCGTTTCGAGCGAACGTTCACCTATCTCCGTGAGGCGGTGGAGGAACACGGGGTCACAGCGGCGATCCTGCACAGCGACGCCGACGCCATCGTCCTCGTACCCAGGCTCCGCGCCCACGGCATCCGGGTCCCCGAGGACCTGGCCGTCATCACCTACGACGACGAGGTCGCCGCGCTCGCCGACCTGCCCCTCACGGCGGTGGCCCCCGCGAAGCGCACCGTCGGCCGCCGCGCCGCGGAGCTGCTCCTGTCCCGCCTCACCCGGGACCCGGCCGAGCCGGCGGAACCGGCCCAGCACCTCGACATCCTCCCGCAGTTGAGAATCCGCAGCTCGTGCGGGGCGTCGCCGGACGGAGCGCCAGGGTGAGCGCCCTCCGAGCGGCCCTCGGGGACGCCGCTTCGCCCGATTGGCAGGTCCGGGCCGACGCCGCCGCTGTCCTGACGCCGTGGGCCCATGTTCCCGAGGCCGCAAAGGCGCTGACCGCTCTCCTCCACGACCCGTCCGACACGGCCGTGACACGCAGGGCCGCCGAGGCCCTGATCGGCGGGGGGAGCGTGGACGCCGCGCGCCTGGTCGCCCGCGCCTTCGCGCACGCCGATGACCAGCAGGCGGACTGGATGGCGGTGGGCGTGACGGACGCGGCGGCGGTCGCCGGCGATCGCGCCGCGATCTGCGTGCGGCTCACCGAGCCCCCCGAACCGGAGGACGTCCGCCGCGGAGCAGCCGAGCTTCTGTCCTGGCTGCGGCCCCGCACCTGACTCCGACCAGCGGTGTACTGCCCTTGCAGCGGCGGCCTATTGGGTGTGGGGAGCTGGGTGGGAAGACCCGCTGGGCTGCCGGCTCGGGGCGGTCAGGTCCAGGAGCAGGAGGGCGTCGTGGTCGGGGGTGCCCGGCTCGGCGGTGTAGACGCCGATGCGCTGGCCGGGGGTGCCTTCGACGTGCAGGGACTGCGAGGTCAGGGTGATCGTGCCGACCTGCGGGTGGTGGAACGTCTTGAGCGCGGGCTTGCGGCCGGTGACTTCGTAGCGCTCCCACAGCCCTGCGAACTCGGGGCTCTTGAGGAGGAGCTCGCCGACGAGGCCGGCAAGGTCGGGGGCGTCGGGCGCGGTGCCGGCGAGGGCGCGCAGGCGGGCGACGCACGCGGTGATCTGGCGGTCCCAGTCGGGGAAGAGGTCACGCGCGGCGGGGTGGAGGAAAAGGTAGCGGGCCAGATTGCGGTGCTTGGCGGGCCAGTCGTCCAGGCCGGAGTAGAGGGCCAGGCCGCCCGGGTTCCAGGCGAGCAGGTCCATGCTGCGGCTGATGACGTACGCGGGGTTCGGCCGCAGCGACTCCAGCAGCAGTTTGAGGTGGGGGCGGACGGTGCGGCTGGGCGCGGGCGGGGGGTCGGAGACGTAGCGGGCGGCGCGGGCGGCCAGCTCGCGCAGGTGCTGGTGTTCCTGGTCGTCCATGCGCAGGGCGCGGGCGAGGGAGTCGAGGACGGCCGGGCTGGGGCGGGTCTCCTTGCCGCGCTCCAGACGTACGTAGTAGTCGATGCTGATGCCGGAGAGGGTGGCCAGCTCCTCGCGGCGCAGGCCGGGAGTGCGACGGATGCCGGTGCCCACGGTGAGACCGACATGGTCGGGGCTGGTCCGGGTGCGGCGGGCGCGCAGGTAGCGGCCCAGCTCGGCGCCCTCGCTCTGTGCGCTCGTCGATGCCATGACTCCAGTCTCACCTGCCCGGCACCCGCCCCGCAGGGTGGAGAGGGGCCCTGTCATTACCCCTGAACAGCCCGCCCTGCCACAGGGGCGCGATCGGGGTGAGAGTGGATGAGGAAGACGTCGGCCCCCTCGCCGCCGCCCAGGCTCCGACCGGCACGACCTGCCGGGCCGGGCAGGAGCGGCAAGAGTGGCAAGAGTGAGGGGATGGGCGACACGACCGACCGGAGAGGGCGAGATGCGGTACATCAAGCTGCGTGACCTGGAGGTTTCCCGGATCGGGCTGGGCGCCATGGGCATGTCCCACGGCTACACCGGCTGCGGTTCCGACGACGCGGAGTCCATCAGGACCGTGCATCGGGCGCTCGACCTGGGTGTCACGCTCATCGACACCGCCGAGATCTACGGCCCCTACATCAACGAGGAACTGCTCGGGCGGGCGCTGAAGGGCCACCGGGACAAGGTGGTGCTGGCCACCAAATTCGGCCTGGTCTCGCACGGCGGAGACGGCGCGTGGAACCTGGACTCCGGCCCGGCCAACATCCGTACCGCCGTCGAGGGCTCCCTCAAGCGGCTGGACACCGACCACATCGACCTCTACTACCAGCACCGCGTCGACCCGAATACGCCGATCGAGGAGACCGCCGGCGCCGTGGGCGAGCTGATCGCGGAGGGCAAGGTGCGGGCCTTCGGGCTCTCGGAGGCCGGCCCGGACACGATCCGCCGCGCTCACGCCGTCCAACCGGTCACCGCCGTCCAGTCCGAATACTCCCTGTTCACACGCGGTGTCGAGGAGCGGGTGCTGCCCGTCCTGCGGGAACTGAACATCGGCCTCGTGCCGTTCTCCCCCTTGGGCCGCGGCTTCCTGACCGGCACCGTGCGTTCCACCGACCAGTTCGACGCGAACGACTTCCGCCGCGACAACCCCCGTTTCACCGGCGAGAACTTCCGGCGCAACCTGGCGCTCGCGGACGAGGTCAAGGCCCTGGCCGACGAGGCCGGCGCCACGCCCGGCCAGGTGGCGCTCGCCTGGCTGCTCGCCCAGGGCGCGGACATCGCCCCGATCCCCGGCACCAAGCGCGTCAGCCGCGTGGAGGAGAACTCCGCCGCCGACGCGGTCAGCCTGACCGCCGAGCAGCTGCACCGGCTCAGCAGCCTGCCGCCCGCGGCCGGCGCCACCCACACCGAGGCCCAGGCACGCATGCTCGAACGCTGACACCGGCCGCCTCCCTCTCTCCCCACCCCGCACGAAGAGGACTTCCCCATGCAGTACGTGACCTTGAACAACGGTGTCGAGATGCCGCTCCTCGGCTTCGGCGTCTACCAGATCCCCGCCGAGGACACCGAACGCGCCGTCTCCGAGGCCCTGGCCGCCGGCTACCGGCTGCTGGACACCGCCGCGGCCTACGGCAACGAGGAGGCCGTCGGCCGCGCCATCAAGGGCAGCGGCATCCCGCGCGAGGAGCTGTTCGTCACCACCAAACTGTGGGTCCAGGACGCCCCCGCCCAGGACAACGCCCGGCGCGCCTTCGAGACGTCATTGACCAAGCTGGGCCTGGACCACCTCGACCTGTACCTGATGCACCAGCCCTACGGCGACGTCTACGGCCAGTGGCGCGCGATGGAGGCCCTCCACCGTGCGGGCCTGACCAAGGCGATCGGCGTCGCCAACTTCTACCCCGACCGCCTGATCGACCTGATCGTCAACAACGAGATCACCCCGGCCGTGAACCAGATCGAGACCCACCCCTTCTTCCAGCGCGCCGACTACCAGGACCTCATGGACGAGCACGGGGTGCGGATCCAGTCCTGGGGCGGCTTCGCCGAGGGCAGGAACGACCTGTTCACGAACCCGCTGCTCGCCGAGATCGGCAAGGAGCACGGAAGGTCGGTCGCCCAGGTCGTGCTGCGCTGGCTGACCCAGCGCGGCGTCATCGCCATCCCCAAGTCCGTGCGCGCCGAACGCATGGCCGAGAACTTCGACGTCCTCGGCTTCCGGCTCACCGACGAGCAGATGGCCCGCATCGCCACGCTCGACACCGGCCGCTCCCTCTTCTTCGACCACCGCGATCCCGAGATCGTCACCTGGCTCTCGGCCCGCCGCCTGGACGCCTGACGCCGGGGCGCCCCATAAGGGGCGCGCCCCGGCGGGAGTGGAGCGCACCCGTTACGACAGACGTACCGTCACCTTCTGCGTGACCCCGCCCGACCCCGTGAGGTCGCCGAACGTCAGCTTCAGCTCACGGCCCGTCGAGACCCCCGTCACGGACGCCGGCTTCGAGGTCACCGAGCGGACCGGGCGGCGCCAGACGAGCGTCGCGCCCCGCACCGCACGGTTCGGGTCGCTGACGGACACGGTCGCCGTGCCGTCGCGGCGTTCGTGGATCTGCACGATCAGCGGCGCGTCCACGCTGACCTTGCCGATCGTGCCCGGCTCCCAGAACACCGCACCGGTGAAGCCGAGGGAGGGGACCCGGACGCCCTGCGCGGCGCCGGAGTTGGTTGTCAGCTCCAGCCAGGCCGCGTCCGCCGCCCGCTCCGCCGTGCGCTGCTCGCTCGCACCCGGCATCAGGACGTACGCGTACGCCGCGTCCGACGGATCCGTGCCGTGGTCGGCGAGCAGGGTGACGTAGCGCCGCGTCACGGGGTCCGTCGAGCCGCCGCCGTTGATCGCCTTCCAGGTCCCCGTGCGCTCCTCCCGCAGAGCCTTGAGCGCCGCCCCACCGGGGAAGACGTAGCCACCGTGGCCGGCGACATGCGCCCAACGGGCCTTCGGGAAACTGCCGTTCCACGGCAGGGCAGTGGGCTGGGCCGTGCCGTCCACCGTCAGGCGCGCCGTGCCCGCCGCCCCGAGGTTGCGCGCGTCGACGACCGACTCGACGCCCGCCCCGTCCGCCGCCGTGATGCCCGCCCCGAGGCAGATCACCGCGTCGTCCACGAAGAACCACGCCTTGCGGCCCCGCAGCGTGGAGGACAGCCCCCGCACGTCCTGCGCCGCCAACCCGTACGTACCGTCCGTCGCACCGCCGACCCACGTCGTGTCGGGACGCGCCGCGCCCCACACCCCGCCCGCCGCGTCCGCGAGCGGCTTGCGCGAGACCGTCGTGCCGGGCAGCCGGTACGGGTCGACCGTCGGCCAGAAGCCGTCGCTGTACTGCCCGCCGCCCGCACCGTCACCGGCGGCCCACCAATACAGCATCCCCGAACCGGTGTGCCAGCCACGGACGTTCTCGCCGTTGCCGTTCTCGTAGAACGTGATCGCCTTCGACGCCATCGACACGGACGCCGTGAACGCGGCCGAGCGGTGCGCCGCGCGTGCCATCGCCGGGAACACCTGGTGCCCGGCCGGCTCGGGCGCCGCCTTCACCGCCCCGTCGGCGAGCAGCGCGGTGACCCGCGACAGCGCGGCGACCCCGAGCGTGCCGCCCGTCGTCACGTCCTTGTAGCGGTCGCGCGTGAACCAGCCCTTCGCCAGCCCCTGCCAGCGCGCGTTCTCCTCCGCGCTCGCCCCCTGCCCGAGCAGCAGGATCGACGCGATGATCCCGTGGCCGCGCGTGTGGTCGTCCTGCTGCACCTTCAGCGGGTCGCCCGCGACGAGCCCGCGGCTGATCGCCCGCCCGGACACGTTGTCGACGACGAGCCCGTCGTGCAGGAACGGTGCGTACGCGCCCTCGACCGAGTCCAGGAAGATCTGCCGTCCGCTGTCCGTGATCGCCCACGTCGAACCGCCGAGCAGCGCGAACAGCTTGCTCAGGCCGTCGATGAGGACCGCCCCGTACGACCCGGTGTACGGCACGTACGTGTGCTGGATCAGCGAGCCGTCGGCGTACAGGCCGTCGCCCGAGGTGACGTACGGGAAGACCGGCGACACAGCGTCGCGCGCGAGGGCGAGCTTCGCGGCGGTGCCGCCGAGGACGCCGCGCAGGGCGAGGACGCGGCACAGGTCGATGCGGTTGGCGCCGGTGCTCGTGCCCGTGTACTTCGCGACGAGCGAGTCCGGCACGAAGTGGTCGACCGCCTCGAGCGCGGCCGTGATCTGCTCCGCGCTCAGGTGCTCGTACATGAGGACCGCGATGTCGAGCAGCCGCTGCGGGGCGCCGATCTGGAAGTTGTACCAGTTGCCGTACTGGGCCTGGGACTTGTTGTAGACCTGCGTGCTCAGGTGGTCGATCGCCGTGAGCACGTCCGCCTTGAGTGCCGCGTCGCCGGTCAGGCCGGTGCCGGGCTGGCAGAAGGCCTCCGCCATCACGCGCACGCGCTCGTAACTCGTCTGGATCTTCTCGGAGTAGCCGTACGACTCGGAGTCCGTGTTCGGCTCGGGGTCGCCGAACACGGCGTCCGGCCACAGCGATCCGGCGGCCGGGGCCATCGCCGTCTGCCAGGCCCGCGCCTGCGTGCCGAGCGTGGCCAGCTTCGAGCGGAACGGCTCGGCGGTCGGGCTGAAGCCCTCGCCGAGGTACAGCGCGCGCCACTTGGCGCGCAGCGCGGCGAACTCGTCCACGGCGGTTCCCGACCCCTCTGCGGCGGCAGGGGCGGCCGCCGACGCCTGCTGCGGTATCCCGGCGGCGAGTGCGGCGCCGGCCGCGGCGGTCGTGGCCAGGAAGCCGCGGCGGGACCACGACGAGCGAGGGGAGGGAACCGCGGAGGACAGGGCGGAAGGCGGTACGGAGGACGGCTGCTGGGGCGTCATGAAGGGCTCCGGGAGGCTGGAGGGTCCGCTGGGAGTAAGCGGTTTCTAGCACCCGGTGATTCAAACGCTCAAGAGAATCGGCCGAATTGATCGTTTCGATCGTTCGGGGGCCGGCGTCGGCCCTTACGGGATCAGGCCCCGATCCACACCGTCGTGATGTCGCAGAACTCCTTGATCCCGTGCCCCGAGAGCTCCCGCCCGTACCCGGACCGCTTGTTCCCGCCGAACGGCAGCGCGGGATGCGAGGCGGTCATCCCGTTCACGAAGACACCGCCCGCCTGACTGTCCCGGGCGAACCGCTCGATCTCGTCCGCGTCACCGGTCCACAGGTTGGAACTCAGCCCGAACGGCGTGTCGTTGGCCAGCTCGATCGCCGCGTCCAGGTCCGTGACCCGGTACAGCGTCGCGACGGGGCCGAACGTCTCCTCGCGGTGGATCCGCATCTCCGGCGTGATGTCCGCCAGCACCGTCGGCTCGTAGAACCAGCCGTGCCGGTCGAAGTCCTTCGGCCGCTGCCCGCCGCACAGGACCGTCGCCCCGCTCTCCACCGCCTCGTCGACCAGCTCCTCCAGGTCCTTGCGGCCCTGCTCACTGGCCAGCGGACCGATGTCGGTCTCCTCGTCGAGCGGATCGCCGACCTTCAGCGCCCGCATCCCCTCCACGAACGCCTCCCTGAACCGCTCGAACACGTCCTCGTGCACGATGAACCGCTTCGCAGCGATGCACGACTGCCCGTTGTTCTGCGTCCGCGCCGTCACCGCGGTCCTCGCGGCCTTCACGACGTCCGCCGACGGCATGACCACGTACGGGTCGCTGCCGCCCAGCTCCAGCACCGTCTTCTTCACCTCGTCGCCCGCGATCGACGCCACCGAACGGCCCGCGGGCTCGCTCCCGGTCAGCGTCGCCGCCACCACGCGCTCGTCCCGCAGCACCCCCTCGACCGCGCCCGACCCGATCAGCAGCGTCTGGAAACAGCCCTCGGGGAAGCCCGCGCGCAGGAACAGGTCCTCCAGGTACAGCGCGGTCTGCGGCACGTTCGAGGCGTGCTTGAGCAGCCCCACGTTCCCCGCCATCAGCGCCGGGGCCGCGAACCGCACCACCTGCCACAGCGGGAAGTTCCACGGCATCACCGCGAGCACCGGGCCCAGCGGCCGGTAGCGCACCTCGGCACGGGCCGCGCCCGAGTCCTTCACGTCGGACTCGGCCGGATGCTCCGGAGCCAGCAGCTCCTGCGCGTGGTCCGCGTACCAGCGCATGGTGCGCGCGCACTTGGCCGCCTCCGCACGGGCCGCCTTGATCGGCTTGCCCATCTCGGTCGTCATGATCCGGGCGATCTCCGGCGTGTCCGCGTCCAGCAGATCGGCGGCGTGCCGCATCATCCTGGCCCGCTCGTCGAACGCCGTCGCGCGGTACGTGGCGAAGGTGCGGGCGGCCAGGGCCAGTTTCTCCTCCAGGGCGTCGGGGGAGAGGGCCTCGTACGTTTCCAGCGTCTCGCCGTTCGCGGGGTTGACCGTCGCGATGGGCATGGGGCGACCTCCTGAGCGCGATTCCTACGACCTTCCCGCGCCCCGCCGGGCCGCGCAACGCGAGAACGTGGCCCGAGCCCCGCCTCAGAGCCGCTCGACGAGCCGGTCCAGGAACACCGCCTGCGCCGTGACCATCACCGCCCGCGCCGCGTCCACGCCGAACCACGCCACCCGGTCCAGCTCGGGGAACTCGGCGCTGCGGCCCGAGCGCGGCGGCCACTCCATCGTGAACGTGCCGGGCGCCACGTCCGCCGGGTCGAGCCGGCCCTCCAGCGCCCACACCGTGACGTGCTTGCCGCCGGACTGCACCACCTCGCCGAGGGCCAGCGCGGTTCCCTCGGGAGCCGGCAGCCCCAGCTCCTCGCGGAACTCCCGGCGGGCCGCGTCCCACGCCGTCTCGTCCTCCTCGTACTCGCCCTTCGGCACGGTCCACGCCCCCGCGTCCTTGCGCGCCCAGAACGGGCCGCCCATGTGCCCGAGCAGCACCTCGGGCCCCGCGTCGGTACGGCGGAACAGCAGCAGGCCCGCGCTGCGCCGCGGTCGCTTCCCGGCCTTGGTGGCCTTATCGGCCTTATCGGCCTTGTCGGTCATGGCCTCGGGCTCACATGTGGACGGCTTCGCCGGTCAGTGACCTGGGCGGGCCGGGCCGGTACAGCACCAGCGTCACCACGAACCCGACCGCGAAGAACAGCGCCGACCACCAGTACGCCGTCGCGTAGCTCTCCAGCGCCGCCTGTGTCCTGGCCTGCGGCGTCGGCTTCTTGCCGACCATGTAGTTCGCGGCGGCGCTCGTCGCCAGCGAGTTGAGCAGCGCCGTACCGATCGAACCGCCCACCTGCTGGCTCGTGTTCACCATCGCGGAGGCCACCCCCGCGTCGTGCGCGGCCACACCCGCCGTCGCCAGGTTCATCGCGGTGGCGAAGACCAGGCCGAGGCCGATGCCGGAGAGCAGCAACGGGGGCATGACATGGGCCGCGTACGAGCTGTGCGTGTCCAGCGCGGTCAGCCAGGCCATACCGGCGGCCGCGAGCGCCATGCCCAGCGGGACCAGGGGTTTCGGGCCGAGCCGGGGGAGCAGCGAGTTGGTCGCCACGACCGAGGAGAAGATCATGCACGCCACCATCGGCAGGAACGCCACACCCGTGAGCACCGGCGAATAGG
Source organism: Streptomyces sp. NPDC050145 (assembly GCF_044460245.1). Taxonomy (NCBI): domain Bacteria; kingdom Bacillati; phylum Actinomycetota; class Actinomycetes; order Kitasatosporales; family Streptomycetaceae; genus Streptomyces; species Streptomyces sp. NPDC050145. Next base: position 231,021 of record NZ_JBITJS010000001.1, read on the forward strand.
CGAGGATCTGCTGGAGGTAGTACGTCAGGAAGAGGAACACGCCGAACAGGCCGGCGCCGGAGATGAACATCGCCAGGTACGAGGCCCCGCGGTCCCGGTCCGTGACCACGCGCACGGGCAGCAGCGGATGCGCCGCCCTCGTCTCCCACCAGGCGAACACGACCAGCAGCGCCGCGCCCACCACCAGGAAGCCCCAGGTCTGCGCGTCTCCCCAGGCGTGCGACTCGGCGTTCGCGAAGCCGTACACGATGCAGAACAGGCCGACCGACACCAGGATCGTGCCCGGCACGTCCAGCTTCGGCCGGTCGGCGGGCCGCCCGCCGTGCAGCAGCCGCATTCCGCCGAGGATCGCGACGACCGCGAACAGCAGGTTCACGTACAGGCACCAGCGCCAGTCCAGGTACTCGGTGAGCACGCCGCCGAGCAGCAGTCCGACCGCGCCGCCCGCGCCCGCGATGGCGCCGTAGATGCCGAAGGCCTTCGCCCGCTCGCGCGGGTCCGTGAACGTCGTCGTGAGCAGGGACAGCGCGGCCGGCGCGAGCAGCGCGCCGAACATGCCCTGCAACGCCCGCGCCGCGACCAGCATCCCGAACGTGGTGGCGGCACCGCCGAACGCGGAGGCCGCGGCGAAGCCCACCAGGCCCGCGAGGAAGACCGCCTTGCGGCCCACCAGGTCGGCGATGCGCCCGCCGAGCAGCAGCAGACTGCCGAACGCGAGCGCGTACGCGGTGACGACCCACTGCCGGTTGCCGTCGGTGAACCCCAGATCCCGCTGGGCGGACGGCAGCGCGATGTTCACGATGGTCGCGTCGAGCACGACCATGAGCTGCGCGATGCCGATGACGGCGAGGATCAGCCACCGGTGCTCGTGCCGCCCGCCGCCGGGGTACGCGGTGCTCGTGCCCGGTGGGGCGGAGGCGGGTACGGATCCGGCGGTTGCTGCGGAATCGGGCGAGCGATCCATGGAGGCCTCCAGACACCCAGGTGCACCCCCGATCAACATCGCCCACCACGCTATGCGCCCGAACGGGGGACGGCGACCGGGGAGAGAACGCGTGCGTTCTCCTCGCGGTCGCCGTCCGGGCGAGCGATGCGGGACCTGGCCGGCCCCCGGGGTTCAGGCGCGGGGCGCCCCGTCCGTGGCGTCCACCGCGGCCGGCTCCTCCGCGGGCCGCGGCTCCGGCACGGCGGCGGTCGTCACGGGTGCGGCCCGCTGCTTGAACAGGCGCTGTGCGAGCGGCTGCGTGAACCGCGCCGTCAGCGGCCCCACGATCACCAGGATCAGCACGTACGCGGTCGCCAGCGGGCCGAGCCGCGGCTCGATCCCCGACGTGACGGCGAGACCCGCGATGACGATCGAGAACTCGCCGCGCGCCACGAGCGCGCCGCCCGCCCGCCAGCGGCCCTTGACGGAGATCCCGGCGCGGCGCGCCGCCCAGTACCCCGTGGCGATCTTCGTGCAGGCCGTGACCACGGCCAGGAGCAGTGCGGGCACCAGCACCGGCGGGATGCTCGCCGGGTCCGTGTGCAGTCCGAAGAAGACGAAGAACACGGCGGCGAACAGGTCCCGCAGCGGCGACAGCAGCGTGTGCGTGCCCTCGGCGACCTCGCCGGACAGTGCGATGCCCACGAGGAACGCGCCGACCGCGGCCGACACCTGGAGCTGCTGCGCGATCCCCGCGACCAGGATGGTCAGACCGAGGACCACCAGGAGCAGCTTCTCCGGGTCGTCGCTGGAGACGAAGCGTGAGATGTGCCGCCCGTAGCGGACGGCGACGAACAGGACGAGCCCGGCCGCGCCCAGCGCGATCGCGAGCGTCAGCCCGCCCGCGGCCCAGCCGACCCCGGCGAGGAGCGCCGTGATGATCGGCAGGTACACCGCCATGGCGAGGTCCTCGAGGACGAGGATGCTCAGGATCACCGGTGTCTCGCGGTTGCCGACCCGGCCCAGGTCGTTCAGCACCTTGGCGATGACACCCGAGGACGAGATCCAGGTGACGCCCGCGAGCACCACGGCGGCCACCGGGCCCCAGCCCATGAGCAGCGCGGCGGCGGCGCCCGGCAGCGCGTTGAACGTCATGTCGACGAGGCCCGCCGGGTACTGGGTCTTGAGATTGGAGACGAGGTCGCTCGCCGTGTACTCCAGGCCCAGCATCAGCAGCAGCAGGATCACGCCTATCTCGGCGCCGATCGCGACGAACTCCTCGCTCGCGCCGAGCGGCAGCAGCCCGCCCTCGCCGAACGCGAGACCGGCCAGCAGATACAGCGGGATGGGCGAGAAGCGCAGCCGCCCGGCGATCCGGCCGAGCAGGCCGAGCGCCAGGATGATCGCCCCGAACTCGATCAGGAAGACAGCGGAATGCATCCGATCACTCCCGACCCAGGATCGTGGCCGCCGCCTCGACGCCCTCGCGGGTGCCGATGACGATCACGGTGTCGCCGCCCGCGAGCCGGAAGTCCGGCGCGGGGGACGGGATCGCGTCCGCGCGGCGCAGCACGGCCACGATCGAGGCGCCGGTCTCGGTGCGCATCTGCGTCTCGCCGAGCAGCCGCCCGTTCCAGTACGAGGCCGCCGCCACCTCGATGCGCTCGGCGACCAGGCCCAGGTCCGTGGTGTGCAGCAGGTTCGGGCTGTGGTGCGAGGGCATCAACGCGTCGATGAGCGCCTCGGTCTCACCCGACGTCAGCCTCAGCGACAGGGAGCAGGCGTCCGGGTCGTCGGCCTGGTACGCGCTGAGGGTGCGGCCGCCGTCCCGGTGGGCGACGACCGACAGCAGGCGCTGCTCGCGCGTGGTCAGGTCGTAACGGATGCCGATCCCTGGCAATGGTGTTCTGCTCAGGCGTGAAGCGGGCACGTCTCCCCCTGCGAATGGATGTCGGATGCACCTTGTTCGGCGCTAGGGACACCATATACGTGCCATGTTTTGGCAAAGAAACGGTCAGTTACCCGGGGGCCGGTCCCGCTCGGCGAGGACCGTCTCCACGGTGTCCGCCTGCTCGGGCGCCTTGTCCTCCCGGTACCGCACCACCCGCGCGAAACGCAGCGTGACGCCCTCCGGATAGCGCGTGGAGCGCTGCAGACCGTCGTACGCGATCTCGACGACCAGCTCCGGACGCACCGTCACCACATGCCCGTCGTCGGACACGGCGAGCGCGCCCAGCCGCTCGGTCTGCCAGTCGAGCAACGCGTCCGTCAGCCCCTTGAACGTCTTGCCGAGCATCGCGTACGAGCCGTCGGCCCGCCGCGCCCCCAGATGCAGGTTCGACAGCCGGCCGGTGCGCCGCCCGTGCCCCCACTCCGCCGCAAGCACCACCAGGTCGAGCGTGTGCACGGGCTTCACCTTCAGCCAGGACGCACCCCGGCGGCCCGCGCTGTACGGCGCCTCCAAGCCCTTCAGGACGACGCCCTCGTGCCCGCGCTCCAGCGTCGCCGCGAAGAACGCGTCGGCCGCGGACCGCTGTCCGGCGTCCGAGTCGTCGTCCACCACGAGGCGGCGCACCCGCATCGGCTCCGGCACCAGAAGGGCCAGCCGCTCGTGCCGGCGCGCGAACGGAAGATCCAGCAGCTCCTCCCCGTCCAGGGACAGGACGTCGAAGAAGACGGGGGAGACCGGCACGGCTGCAGCGGCCCGCGCCACGTCGACCCGGGAACCGACCCGGCCCGCGATCTCCTGGAACGGGCGCGGCCGCCCCGCCGCGTCGTACGCGATGACCTCCCCGTCCAGCACGCACGACGTCCCGGGCAACGCGCGCGCCGCCGCGCTCACTTCGGGCAGCCGGTCCGTGATGTCGTCCAGCGTGCGCGTGTAGATCCCCACCTCGTCCCCGGACCGGTGCACCTGCACGCGGATACCGTCGAGCTTCTCCTCCACCGCGCACGCCCCGAGCTTGTCCAGGCCCTCGCCGACCGAACCGGCGCTGTGCGCCAGCATCGGCAGCACGGGCCGGCCCACCGTCAGCCGGAAGTCCTCCAGCGCGGCCGGCCCCCGCGCCAGCAGCGACTGCGCCACCGGCTGCACCCCGCCCGCCAGCATCACCGCCCGGCGCACCTCGGCGGGCGGCGCGTCCGTGGCCTTCGCCAGCCCGTCGATCGCCACCGCGTCCAGCGCACCCTGACGCACCTCACCCGTCACGAGCCCGAACAGGAACCGCTGCTCCGGCTCGGTCGCCGCGCCCAGCAGCTCCCCGACCAGGCGTGTCCGCTCGGCCTGCGAACCGGCCCCCGAGACATCGCCGATGACCGTCAGCGCGGCGTCCACGTCCTGGACCGTCAGCCGGGGCTCCACCGCGGGCTCCACCCGCCGGCTCAGCACCCGCCAGCCGATCCCCAGCCGCCCCTGGGGCAGCCGCCCGGCCAGGTACGGGATGACGATCGCCACGTCGTCCGGATGCGTGTCCCGGAACAACTCCGCCAGCAGCTCGATCTTCCGGGACCGCGCCGAGGTGGCGGCGACCTCCTGGGACACCTGGGCGAGCCGGGCCAGCAACATGCGGTCCATCGTCCTACGGGCGCGGGGGCCGCCGCATGTCGGAGCGGCGTGGGTGCGAGCGAGCCCGGGGAGGGCTCGAGGACGTCACAGGAACAAGAACCACACCACGAACCCGACCGGCACCAGCGCACAGACGAGCCCGGCGGCCAGCAGCAGCCACGCGAGCACCTGGAACGCGAGCGCCCGCTGCGCACGGCACGCCGCGAAACCCGTGAAGCACAGCACCGCCAGGCAGGGCAGGATGACGAATACGAACCCCAGCGCCGCCATGTTCCCCACCCGTCGATAAAAGAGCAGCCCACCCGGCTCGCCCCCGTGTTCGACAGGAACGTACTGCAGCCCCCGAACACCCTTCACACCGGTCCCCGCGCCCTTGTCTGCGAGAGTGCGGAGATGCCTACGGAGATGCCTACGGATATGCCTGCGGGGACAAGAGGGCCCGAGATCGATGAGCCACTCGTACGGGCCCTGCTGCGCGAGCAGCACGCGGACCTCGCCGAGCTGCACCTGCGCCACGCGGCCACCGGATGGAGCCACCAACTGTGGCGGATCGGCGAGGACTTGGCGGTCCGGCTGCCCTGCACCGACGCCGACTCCCGCTCCGTGCACAACGAACAGCGCTGGCTCCCCGGCCTCACCCCCGAGCTGCCGCTGCCCGCCCCGCAACCGCGCCGCCATGGTGTGCCGTCGGCCCGCTTCCCACGCCCCTGGACCGTCACCACCTGGATCCCCGGCACCCCGGCCGACCGCACTCCGATCGCCCCGGGCACCGGCTCCGCGCCCGCCCTGGCGGCGTTCCTGCGCGCACTGCACCGCCCGGCACCAGCGGACGCACCGGCCCATCCGGGCCGCGGCGTCCCTCTCGAGACCCTCGCGGCGGACTTCGAGAACTGCCTCGGGGAAGTGGAAGGCATCCCGGACGTGCCCGGCACAGACGCGCTCCGCGCTCTGTGGGACGACGCCGTGGCCGCCCCGGTGTGGAGCGGCCCGCGCCTGTGGCTGCACAGCGACCTGCACCCGGCCAACGTCGTCGTCGACGCCACCGGCCGTCTCTCCGGTGTCATCGACTTCGGGGACCTGTGCGCAGGCGATCCGGCCGGTGACCTGTGCGCCGCCTGGACCCTCTTGCCCGAGGGCGAGGCGGGCCCGCTTCTCGCCGCGTACGGAGCGGACCCGGAGACGGTGCGCCGTGCCCGGGGCTGGGCCGTCCTGCGGGCGCTCGGCCTGGTGCTGATCGGGCGGGCCGGTGACTGGGGGCTGCCCGGTGGACAGCCCACCTGGGGGCCGGCCGGTCGCGCGGCGCTGCGCAAGGTCGTGGGCGACGCCGGGGCCCGGGCGGCCTGAGGATCAGGGTTCGGGGCGGTGCAGGCGGCCCCGGGCCACCAGTTCCACCGTCGCCGCCACCGCGATCGCCTGCACCGCCATCAGCGCGACCAGGACGAACAGCTGCACCGCGCCCGCCGCCACCGGGGACGCGCCGCCCAGGAGCATGCCGACGAACGCGCCGGGGAGCGTGACCAGGCCCACCGTGCGGGTCTGGTCCAGGCCGGGGAGCAGGGCCTCCGACGCGGCGGGGCGGGCGATCTCCAGACGGGCCTCGCGCGGGAGCAGCCCGAGCGAGAGACAGGCCTCCACCTCGCCCTTGCGCAGCGTCAGCTCGTCCAGGGCCCGCCGCCCCGCGAGGACCGTCGCCGTCATCGCCCCGCCGATCAGGATGCCGGTGACCGGGATCAGCGCGATCCCGCGCGTCGGCAACAGCCCCGACAGGACCAGCGCCCCGACGATCGGCGCGACCGGCAGCGCGATCGGCACCGCCGCCCAGGCCCACGCCCACCCGCGGGCCCGCGTCACGCGCCGCCCCGCCGTCACCGCGGCCACGGCGCACATCACCAGGAGGAAGCCGAGCAGCGCCGCGCCGTGCCGCACCACCCAGCCGATCACCAGCGCCACGACCGCGAGCTGCACCGCGGCCCGCACCCCCGCGAACACGATGTCCCGCGCCCGCCGCCACGACCCGTCCGGCGCGAGCCGGAACACCGCCGCGACCGTGGCCGCGAGGACCAGCAGCACGATCAGCGCCGCCGCGAGCGACCCGTCGACCGGCAGCAGAGTGGAAGCCGCAAAGCTTGTCTCACGCACGTACGCACCCTAGAACGCCCCGACCTGCGCACCCCTGCTGCGCCGCACCCTCGCCGTGAGCGACGATGGGCGGGCAACAAGCGTGAACGAACGCGTAGAGAAAGAGGGCTGACCGTCATGGCACAGCAGGTTCAGGGCGTGATTGCACGGGCCAAGGGCGCACCGGTGACCATCGAGACGATCATCGTGCCGGACCCCGGACCGGGCGAGGCCGTCGTGAAGGTCCAGGCGTGCGGGGTCTGCCACACCGATCTGCACTACCGGGAGGGCGGGATCAACGACGAGTTCCCGTTCCTGCTCGGCCACGAGGCCGCCGGCGTCGTCGAGTCGGTCGGCGAGGGCGTCACCGAGGTCGCTCCCGGCGATTACGTGATCCTCAACTGGCGCGCGGTGTGCGGCCAGTGCCGCGCCTGTCTGCGCGGCCGCCCCCAGTACTGCTTCAACACCCACAACGCGAAGCAGAAGATGACGCTGACGGACGGCACGGAGCTGTCCCCGGCGCTCGGCATCGGCGCGTTCGCCGAGAAGACCCTCGTCGCCGCCGGCCAGTGCACCAAGGTCGACCCGGCCGCCTCGCCCGCCGCCGCGGGCCTGCTCGGCTGCGGCGTCATGGCGGGCCTCGGCGCCGCCATCAACACCGGCGAGGTCGGCCGCGGCGACTCCGTCGCCGTCATCGGCTGCGGCGGCGTGGGCAACGCGGCGGTCGTGGGCGCGCGCCTGGCCGGTGCCGCGAAGATCATCGCCGTGGACATCGACGACAAGAAGCTGGCGACCGCCCGCTCGCTGGGCGCCACCGACACCGTCAACTCCCGCTCCGCCGACGCGGTCGAGGCCGTGCGCGAGCTGACGGGCGGCTTCGGAGCCGACGTCGTGATCGACGCGGTCGGCCGCCCGGAGACGTACGAGCAGGCCTTCTACGCCCGCGACCTCGCCGGCACCGTCGTCCTCGTCGGCGTGCCCACCCCGGAGATGCGGCTCGACCTGCCGCTGCTCGACGTCTTCGGCCGCGGCGGCGCCCTCAAGTCCTCCTGGTACGGCGACTGCCTGCCCTCCCGCGACTTCCCGATGCTCATCGACCTGTACCTCCAGGGCCGCCTCGACCTCGACGCGTTCGTGACGGAGACCATCGAGCTCGCGGACGTCGAGAAGGCCTTCGAGCGGATGCACCGGGGCGACGTGCTGCGTTCGGTGGTGGTCTTCTGATGGCCGCCACCGAAGCCGCCGCGGGCGCCGCGCGCGTCGAACACCTCGTCACGTCCGGCACGTTCTCGCTCGACGGGGGCACCTGGGACGTCGACAACAACGTGTGGCTCGTCGGCGACGACCATGAGGTCGTCGTCATCGATGCCGCCCACGACGCCGACGCGATCGCCGAGGCCGTCGGCGAGCGCCGGCTCGTCGCCATCGTGTGCACCCACGCGCACGACGACCACATCGACGCCGCCCCCGCGCTCGCCGAGCGCACCGGAGCGCCGATCCTGCTGCACCCGGCCGACACCGAACTGTGGAAGCGGACCCACCCGGACCGCGCGCCCGACGGTGAACTCGCCGACGGACAGGGCCTGTCCGTCGCCGGGGTCGAACTGACCGTGCTGCACACGCCCGGCCACTGCCACGGTGCCGTCAGCCTGTACGCCCCGGCCCTCGGCACCGTCTTCACCGGCGACACCCTGTTCCAGGGCGGCCCGGGCGCCACCGGCCGCACCTTCAGCGACTTCCCGACGATCATCGAGTCGATCCGCGGGAAGCTCCTGACGCTGCCGGCCGACACCGTGGTGCGCACCGGCCACGGCGACACGACGACGATCGGTGCCGAGGCGCCGCAGCTGGAGGAGTGGATCGCGCGGGGTCACTGAGTCCCACGCCCCACCAGGACGCGGCGGCGGCCCCGAGGACCGTCGTCGCGTCCCGTGCGCTCAGCAGGGGCCCAGCACCGCCCGCACCGTCTTGCCGCCGTACGGATGCCGCTCCACGCTCCAGCGGTCGGCCAGCGCGTGCACCAGGGCGATCCCGCGCCCCGACTCGGCGGTCGTGGACGACGGCTGCAACCGGGGGAGCCCCGGGGCGTCGTCGTGCACGGCCACCGTCAGCTCGCCCGCGTCGAGGCGCAGACTCATCCGCACACTGCGGCCGCGGGAGGCACGGGTCGCGTTCGCGACCAGTTCGGAGACCACCAGTTCGGCGTCGCCCGCCGCGCACTCCAGCTGCCCGGCGAGGAACGACCGGGTCATGCGACGGGCCCATCGCGCCGCTCCCGAGCCCTGCGGCATCAGGAACTCCACGCGCGCGGTACGCCGGTCGGCGCCCATGGACGCACGCATGACGATCACTCCCTCTCGTTCGCGTCGGGGCGGAGCCCCCTCGTAACGAGCCACATTCCCCGGGAACCTGATCGACAAGCAGATCCCGGGCGGGAGGCGTGCGCGCCCGTCCCGGGCTCAGGCCGGGTCGGAGGCCGCCGCCGGGTCGGCGGGATGGGCCAGCGTGTCGAGGAAGCGATCCAGCGCAGGGGACGAGGCGCCGCCCGCGCACCGCGCCCGCTCCAGATGCGGTATCGACAGTTTGCCCAGGTGCGGGGCCTGGACCTCCAGAGCCTCCGTCAGATGCAGGCGCTCGAGAGCCCGCTCGGCGGCCGACCGGGCCACGTACTCGCTCACGGTCACTCCCAGATGGTCCGCGTGCCTGCGGACCGCCTCGTACTCGTCGGCCGTGAAGAGCTCTCGGAGCAGCGCAGTACCGTCCATGGCGGGCATGATGCCGCTCGCGACGCCGGGCGCGTGGGCGGATGGCATATTCACCCCCCGTTCGCGTGGAGTTGGGGTGAGCGGGTGGCGCTCAGAAGCGGTCGGGGTCCGCGTCCGCCCAGTCCCCGGCCCAGCCCGCGCGGGGATCCCCTGTCAGCTCGCCCGGCTCCAGCCACTCGTAGAGCCGCGCGTAGGAGACCAGTTCGTGCGGTGCGACACGGCGGACCAGCTGGTCGGGGTCCAGGTCGCGCGGGTCGCGGACCCCCATCGCCGCCATGATCTGGGCCGCGCTGCGCACCGTCGCCCGCTGGTAGTGGTAGACGCGGGCGGCCTTGTCCGCGACGTCCAGGGCGCGCACCCGGCGCGGATCCTGGGTCGTGACCCCGACCGGGCAGGTGTTGGTGTGGCAGCGCTGGGCCTGGATGCAGCCGACCGCGAACATCATCGCGCGGGCCGCGTTCGTGAAGTCCGCGCCCTGCACGAGCCGTTTGACGATGTCGGCGCCGGTGGCGACCTTGCCGCTCGCGCCGATCCGGATCCGGTCCCGCAGCCCGGCCCCGACCAGCGCGTTGCGCACCGTGATCAGGCCCTCCGTGAGCGGCGTGCCGAGATGGTCGGCGAACTCCAGCGGGGCCGCGCCGGTGCCGCCCTCGGAGCCGTCCACGGTCACGAAGTCCGGGCTCACGCCCTCGGCCAGCATCGCCTTGCAGACCGCGAGGAACTGCACGCGTGAACCGACGCACAGCTTGAACCCGACGGGCTTGCCGCCCGCCAGCTCCCGCAGCTCGGCGAGGAACAGGACCATCTCGCGCGGCGTCGAGAACTCCCGGTGGTACGGCGGCGAGATGACGGTCTCGCCCACCGGCACGTCCCGCACCCGGGCGATCTCGGCGTTCACCTTGCCGCCCGGCAGCACCCCGCCGATCCCGGGCTTCGCCCCCTGCGACAGCTTCAGAGACACGCACTTGACCTGGGGGTTCGCCGCCTTCTCGGCGAACTCGGCGCGGTCCAGGCCCCCGTCCTTCGTACGGCAGCCGAAGTACCCGGTGCCGATCTCCCAGACCAGGTCGCTGCCCGGCGCCAGATGATGGTCCGACAGACCGCCCTCCCCGGTGTCGTGCGCGAAGCCGCCGCGCGCCGCGCCCGCGTTGAGCGCCCGGATCGCGTGCGAGGACAGCGCGCCGAAACTCATCCCCGAGACGTTCAGCAGGGACATGTCGTACGGGCGTGAGCAGTCGGGCCCGCCGAGCCGCACCGTCGGAGCCTCCTCGGGCACGTCCACCGGCCGCATGGACGGGACCAGGAACTCGTGGCCGGGGGCGTACACGTCCTGCTCGGTCCCGAAGGGCTCCTCCGCCTCGGTGTCCTTGGCCCGCTCGTAGACGATGCTGCGCACGTCGCGGTCGTAGGGCCGGCCGTCGTAGTTGCGCTCGATGAAGTACTGCTGCATCTCGGGCCGCAGCGACTCCATCAGGAAGCGCAGGTGGCCGACGAGCGGGTAGTTGCGCAGGACCGAGTGGCGGGTCTGCGCCAGATCGGCGACGCCGAGCGCGGCCAGGGCGAGCAGGGGACCGGCGGCGCACCACCACCACGGCGACACCAGGAGCGACAGGGCCGTCGTCGCGGCCGCTGCGGCGGCGACGAGGACGAACACGAGGAATCGGCGCATCCGTCGAGTCAAGCGCACGCGGGCTCCCCGGGCGGGGACGACACAGGGGCGCAGAGGGGGACCGGGGTGGGGCCCGGGGTGGATCCTCCCCGAGGTCTCAGATAAGTTAGGCAAGGCTTACCTAATGGAGGTTCCGGGATGGGTGTCCGATCGATCGCTGCCGCCGTGCCCACCACGGCGGCCCACGCACGCTCCGTGCTCGCCACCGCGTTCAGCTGCGGCGTCACCACCGACGTGGGACGGGACGACCTCGTCGGCGCCCACCGCGTCGACGAGGACGGCACACTGCGCATCGCGCCGCCGCCGGACAGCGTCCTCGCCGCCGCCGCGCTCTGCGCCCCGCACGGCCGGCCCACGACCCTCGTGGAGTTCGCCGACACCGCACCCGTGCCCGTACGGGACCGGATCCGCGCCCGGCTCTGGCTCTCCGGTGAACTCGTCCCGGACGGCGACGAACTGGTGCTGCGCACCGAACGCGCCGTCCTGCAGACCCGCACCGGCCGCACCGGCATCGACCTCGACGAACTCGCCGGTACTCGCGCCGACCCGCTGGCCCACGCCGAACCCCGGCTCCTGACCCACCTCGCCGACGCCCACCCGGAGGCCGTCGAGCAGCTCACCCGGCTCATCTGCCCCGACAGCCTGCACGGCGTCAACCGCGTCCAGCCGCTCGCCGTCGACCGGCACGGACTGACGCTCCGTCTGGAGCGCGCCCGCGGCCAGGCCGACGTCCGCATCCCGTTCCACAGCCCGGCCGACGACCTGGCCTCGCTCACCGAACGCATGCAGTGCCTCCTCGCCTCGGCGCAGGCCGTCACCCACCGCCGGATGTGACCCGCGCCGGCTGCTCCCGTGCGGACTCCCGGGCCGCCGCCCGGCGCTCGCGCCGCGTCGGCCGGAACGCCCAGTCCATGGCCGGCTCCACCACCGGCCGGAACACCCGGCGCACCGGCCCGGTGCACAGCAGCGTGATCCCGCCGACCGCCAGAGCCGTCACCCCCAGCTCACCCAGCGGCGTGTGCAGCCACGGATGCGCGTACCAGTCCCCGAACCGGGCCGCCTTGATGACGAACCCGTGCAGCAGATACGCGTACAGCGTCCCCGTGCCCAGCGCCGTGCACCACAGCCTGCGGCCCGGCACCCACGCCAGGAAGCAGGCCGTCAGCACCAGCGCGAGCACGAACAGCGCGGGCGTGACGATCAGGCCCGTCCACGCCGGCACCCCCTGCCCCGCGACGCTGCTCCGGTGGTAGAACCAGCCGGCGTCGAGCCACGGCTCCACGGCGTACGCCGCCACAACCGCCGCCGCGAGCACCGCCGGCGCCGCCCGGCGCACCCGCCAGGTCCGCAGCCGCGCGAAGTGCTCCGGCCGCAGCACGAGCCCCACCACGAAGAACGGCAGGAACTGCAGCACCCGCTGCAACGCCAGATCACCGCCCGCGCCCGGCCACATCGACACCGCCGTACCGATCGCCAGCGCCACCGGCACGGGGTGACGCAGCTGCAGCCACAGCGGCGTCGACATCCGCCACACGAACAGCGCGACCAGGAACCACATCAGGTACCAGGGATCCAGCAGACTGACCGGGTACCCGGGATCGTCCTGCGCCCAGCGGTAGAACAGTGTGTAGGCCACCTCGAAGACGACGTACGGGACGACCACCCCGGTGATCAGACGCCGCAGCCGTCCGGGAGCCATGTCGAAGCTCCGCGAGAAGTACCCCGACACGAGCGCGAACGCCGGCATGTGGAAGGCGTACACGAACAGGTACACCGCGTGCACGGTCCGGCTGCCGTACGTCAGCGGCTCCCACGCGTGCCCGCAGGCGACGAGCACGATCGTCAGGTACTTCACGTTGTCGAAGTACGACTCACGGCCGGCGGATCTGCCCTGCGGGGGAGCCGCCACCGGCTCCTGCACCGGTGCCTGCGCCCGTGCCCGCGCCTCGGGTGATGTCCCTGTGGGTGTCGGTGTCCGTGCCGTCCGTTGTGCCATCGCGTCGCGGTGCCCCTCGTCGTGCGTGTCGCCCGTCGGGTGAGTCCAGGCCTCCCGTCTTCCCGGCATCGACCGTTCCATGGCACCCCGAAACGGGACAAGGGCCCCCGGCGGCGAGTCGGAACTCGCCGCCGGGGGCCCTGAGGTGAGAGGCGCCCGGGCGTGTCACACCGCCGTGTAGCCGCCGTCCACGAGGTGGTAGCTGCCCGCCACGAACGAGGCACGGTCCGAGAGCAGGAACACGATCAGCTCCGCGACCTCCTCGGAGCGGCCGAGCCGGCCCGCCGGGTGCAGAGCGACCAGACCGTCGTAGGCGGCCTTGTCCATCTCCTTGAGCAGGGGGGTGTCGATGAAGCCCGGGCCCACCGCGTTGACCCGGATGCCCTTCGCCGCGTACTCGGCGGCGGCCGTCTTGGTCAGGCCCACGACGCCGTGCTTGGCCGCGACATAGGCCGGGGAGCCGGCGAAGCCGACCGAGCCGAGGATCGAGGCGACGTTGACGATCGCACCGCCCTTGCCGGAGGCCTCCATGGCCGGGATCTCGTGCCTCATGCTGAAGAACACGCCGTCCAGGTTCGTCCGGACGACCCGGTGGTAGACATCGATGTCGTACTCGCCGGTCGGGGCGCTCGCGCCACCGATGCCCGCGTTGTTGACGGCCAGGTCGAGCCCGCCGAACGTGTCGACCGTGAACCGCACGGCGGCGTGCACGGACTCGGGGTCGGTCACGTCGAGCGCCACGGCGGCCGCCTCGACGCCCTCCTCGCGCAGCGCCTCCACGGCGTCCCGTGCGCCCTGCTCGTTGAAGTCGGCGACGACGACCTTCGCTCCGCCGAGGCCGAGCCGGCGCGCGGTGGCCAGGCCGATGCCGGAGGCGGCGCCGGTGACCAGGGCGGTCTTCCCGGCGAACTCGGTGGCGTAGTCGGGGGTGATGGTGGAGGGGGTGGTGCTCATGGTGCGGTTCACTCTCTGGTTGCGTTGTCGGCGGTCGCCGCGCGGGCGGCCTCCCCGAAGAGGGCGTCGTAGGCCCGCGCCACCAGATCGGCGAGGTCTTCGGCGTCCGAGCCGGCGCCGCGCGCCCAGGTGCGCAGCGCGGCGGTCAGCACACCGGCGGCGGCGCCGACCACGATGCCGGGAAGCGGGTCCCGGGCCGGGTCGGTGCCGAGCCGGTCGGCGATGATGCGTACGGACTCCTCCTGGGCGTCGACCCGGATGCGCTCGTACGCGGCGAACAGGGCGGGCTCCGCGTCCACGACCGCGTACAGCTCGCGCAGGCGCGGGCGGTGGTGCCAGCCGGGGGTGTCCCGGTCGGTCAGCCAGTCCGAGACGGCACGGCGGTACGCGAGGAGCGGGGGCTCGGCGGCGGGGCGCTCGCGCAGCGCGGCGTTGATCCCCGTGCCGTCGGCCCGCGTGAAGTCGAGCGCCGCGTCCTCCTTGCCGGTGAAGTGCCGGCTGAAGGTGCGGCGGGTGACGTCCGCGCGCTCGGCGATGGCCTCGACCGTGACGGCCGCGAGCCCCTTCTCGAGCACGAGCTCGACGGCCGCCTCGGCCAGCGCCTCACGCGTCCTGAGCGCCTTCAGCTGCCGCCGGTCGACCCCTTGGGCCCCCGCACTCTCGTTCGCCTTCATGCCCCCAGAGTACACCTTCATGTCCCGTGGGGACATGAGTCCCGGTGAGACATCTTTCACGGAGGGTGGGGGAGGGGATGGGCTCAGGCGTGCCAGTGGCATTTCAGGGCCGCGCTGAAGAAACCCGGGCCGTACGCGACGGTGAGCCCGCGGGCGCCCGCCGCGGGCGGCTCTGCGCAGGTCCGTTCCAGGACGCGCAGGACGCTGACGCCGCCCAGGTTGCCCTCGTCGGCGAGCGACTCGGTGGAGTGGCGGGTGAGCGTGGGATCGACACCGAAGGCTTCCGCCGTGTCACCGATGATGCTGAGGCTGCCCGGGTGGATCACGGTGAAGTCCGGTACGTCCACGCCGTACCAGTCCTTGACCACGGTCAGTGTCTCCGCGGCGGTAGTGGGGGCGAGTTTCGTCGACTCGAAATGCATCCCCTTGTCGTCGAGCCGGCCTCTGTAGCGGGTGACGCTGTCCGGGAGCGTGTACTCGAAGGTGTCGTCGACGGCGAGACCGGGGCCGAGCGGATCGCTCGTGACCACGGTGGCCGCGGCCGCGTCGCCGAAGAGGGCCTTGTAGATCATGGACTCGATCGACGACGCCGCGTGGTTGTACGTCGCGGACAGCACCTCGGACGCCACTACGAGGACGGTGCTGCCGGGGCGCGCGGCGACGAGGTCCGAGGCGCGGATGAGCGCCTGGGCGCCACCCCCGCAGGCCGCCGTCGTCATGGCGACGCGCCGGGTCGTCGGCCGTAGCCCGAGACGGTGGATGAGGTGGATGTCCAGATTCGGCACCGCCCAGCCCGTCGCGTGCGTCGTCACGATGGCATCGATGTCGTCCGCCGCCAGGCCCGCGGTCTCCAGCGCGGACATCGAAGCCCGCTCGGCCAGGTCGAGGGCGTCCTCGAACGCGAGCCGTGTGCGCTCGTCCACACCGGCGTTCCCGGAGATCGTGGCCGCGTCGAGCGGCCGGGTGAAGTGCCGGGTGCGGACCCCGCAGTTGTCGACGACGCGCAGGACGGCCCGCAGTCGCGGATGGTCCGGGTGGTGCAGTCGTATGTCGTCGGATATCTCCTCGGTGGTGACCTTATGGGCGCCGAGGACGGTGCGGGGCGGTGAGACGTACGCGGGCATGGCAGCTCCCACAGGGGTGAGTAGGGAGTGGGGGGTGCTGCTCAACGTACTTCACAGGAAGCTCAGTCACCCCAGGCCCGGGGGCGGTCGGCGCGCAGGTTCGGCGGTGTGGGGACGGAGCGTTCCGGGCCCGGGCGGAACAGCAGGATGAACATGCGGGACCCGGGCGCCGTCATGGGCTGCGCCGCGCAGATCGACACCCAGCCCGGCCCCTTGAGCGCGTGTCGCAGCGGGCGTTCGTGCCCGTCCGGGTGGACCAGGGCGCCGCCCTCCTCGTAGAACGGGGCGATCTCAGGGGCGTCCAGAATCTCCCGCTCGATCTGCGCCAGCGTCCCGTCCTCGGGGCGCGCCGTGATCGCCGCCCGCAACTGGGGGATGATCCAGGGCACCCACGCGGTGTTCCACTGCAACAGCGTGCCGCGCGCCTCGGGTTCGAGGAGCATCCAGCGCATCGTGTTGGTCGGGACCCGGCCGTCCGGGAACAGCTCGGCGAACGCGGAGTTGTACGTCAGCAGGTCCCAGGAGGCGTCGGTCACGTAGGCGATGTGCTCGATGCCGTCGACGGCCTCCTGCCAGATGCCCGGGATCTCCTTGCCGGAGGAGGAGTGCAGCGGACCGGGTGGGTCCTGGTGCAGGGCGAAGCGGCACAGCGAGCTCCACTCCTGCTCGTCCAGACCGAACAGGAGGGCGATGTCGCGCAACAAGGAGCTCGGGGGATTCGGATAGTTGCCCGACTCCAGCCGGTGATACGTGCCCAGCGTCCGGTGCAGCAGCTGGTCCACCTGATGCTGCGAAAGGCCCGGCGCCCGTCTGCCCTGTCCCGTCGGACGCGTGAAGCCGTGGGACTCGGGGGCTATCAGGGCGCGCCGTTCGCGGAGCAGGGCGCGGAGCGCCTTCTTGTTCATGGTGGGTAATCCCCATTCGTACACGCCGAGTTGAGCACCGGCAGTCTAAATACTCCCAACGGCTTTGGTAATAAACATTGCCCGAAGAAAACGATCAGTCGGTCCGTCATGATGAGTCGTGCGGGGTTGCCCACCTGCCGGTTTCATCGTCTGTGCGTACGTAGACACAGTGATGTGGCACCTGTGCCAGGCCGCTCGAAATTGGCCGAAATTTCCCGGCGACGGGTAACCCGCGAGCCTCCTGGGGCTGTTCGAGGAAGAGAGTGGGACCGGGCCACCAATTCGTTCGATGTGGCCGGAAAATGCGTTGCACGACGCACGTCCCGCACTCGTTCGCGACGCCCCGACGGGGTTTCTGGCTGCGGTCGGTGCCGTCACTCGCCATTACGTAGCGGCCACGGCACCGGTCGCGCCCGGTCCGCCCCGCATCCGCGGGGCATACTCGGCGCATGATGATCACGGGAACCACCGGGCGCCCCAAGGCGATCCGAAGACGTGGGGCCACAACCTGCGCCGCGATCGGCGTCGCCCTTCTGCTGCTCAGCGGCTGCGGAGACGAGAAGGCGACCGACGCCGGCGCCATCGCCCCGCAGACCCCCTCCGCCTCCGCCTCGGCCATCCCGGCCGCCGACTGCCCCGCGGCGACCGCCGCCGCCACCGTCACGGCAGAGCCCGGATCGGGCGGAGACGCCAACCCCAAGTACGGCGAGAATCACGCCTTCCAGCGGCCCGTCGAACTGAAGGGCGCGGACCTGTGCGCGGCGGCCAGTGAACAGGAGCGGGTGCGGGGCGCGCTCACCCGGTTCGCCGGACACCGGGACGTCGGCGCGGACAGGGTCAGATCAGCCCTGGAGAAGCTCGGTTACCAGCCCTCCGAGATCACCGTGGCCGGATCCGATGCCCTGGTCACGTACATCGTCGACCTCACGCCCGTGTGCGTGGAGGGCTCCGTCGGCGATCTCCTCCGGGTGGAGACCCACGGCGTCTACATGGAAGGCACGGGCTGCGTGAAGCCCGAAGGCGGCCACTAGTCCGGCTGCCGCCCGCCTACGGCCTCTGTTTCGCATACGTCACGTAGTCCTCGGCCGCCGCCTCGAGCCCGATGTCGTGACCGTCGCGCTCGGACAGGTACCAGCGGTGCTCCAGCAGCTCGTGGTACAGCTCCGCCGGGTCGACGGGGGAGGGGAGACGGTCGCGGACCGCGCGGACCGTCGGCCGGAACACGTCACGGACCCAGCGGTGCGCCAGTACCTCCGGCCGGGCGTCCCGCACGTCGTCCTGCGTGGCCATCCAGCTCTCCAGGTCGTTCAGCAGCCGCCGCGCCTGGTTCTCCTCCGCGTCCAGGCCGGTGAGCCGCAGCAGCTGACGCTGGTGGTGCCCCGCGTCGACGACCTTCGGCACGAACGTCACCGTGTCGCCCTGCGGCGAGCGCGAGATCTGCATCTCGGCCACGTCGAAGCCCAGGTCGTTCAGCCGCCGGATCCGCCGCTCCATGTAGTGGTGCTTGCCCGGCGGATACACGGAGGTGCGGGTCAGCTCGCTCCACAGGTTCGCGTACCGCTGCCCGATCTCCGTACCGAACTCGATCGGGTCGATGGACGGATGCAGCGCGCCGGAGGCTTCCAGGTCGAGCATCTCGCCGCTGATGTTGACCCGGGCCAGATCGATGTCGTACTCCCGCTGCCCGTCGCTGAGCCGTGGATGGATCTCCCCGGTCTCCGCGTCCACCAGATACGCGGCGTACGCGCCCGCGTCCCGGCGGAACAGCGTGTTGGACAGCGAACAGTCGCCCCACGCGAAACCCGCCAGGTGCAGCCGTACGAGCAGCACGGCCAGCGCGTCCATCAGCCGATGCACCGTGGAGGGGCGCAGCGTCGTCTCGAACATCGAGCGGTACGGCTGC
This sequence comes from Streptomyces sp. NPDC050145, assembly GCF_044460245.1. Classification (NCBI taxonomy): domain Bacteria; kingdom Bacillati; phylum Actinomycetota; class Actinomycetes; order Kitasatosporales; family Streptomycetaceae; genus Streptomyces; species Streptomyces sp. NPDC050145. The sequence goes on from NZ_JBITJS010000001.1 coordinate 249,619, forward strand.
GAACCGCCCAGGTGCCGGGTGATCAGGACCGGTTCGAGCGGGGCGCCGTCCGCCGTCGTGCGGCCCGTGACCACGGCCAGCGGATCCACCGCCGGTATGCCCGTCCGGTCCAGGACGCGCAGCATCTCGTACTCGCGCAGCGCCGGCCGCTCGGCGAGCTCCTTCACGGCCACGACCGGAGCGGCTTGTCGAGCAGCAGGTGACAGCCCGCCGCGGCGGCCCGCTCCGCCAGCGGCGCCTGCACGTCCGGCGGCACCGCGAACGCGACCGCGTCGCAGGCCGCGAACAGCGCGTCCACGTCCGCGTACGCCGTCGTCCCGTGCGCGGCGGCCAGCTCCGAGGCCGCCTCCGGGCGCCGGCCCCAGACCCCGGCGAACCGCACCTGCGGATGGGCCTGGAGAACAGGGGCGTACGTGCGCCGAGCCCAGGGGCCGGTGCCGACGAGTCCGAAGCGCGGGGCGTCCGTGGTGAGCGTCATGGGCCGCAGTATCGCCCGGGAGCGCGGGCCCGCGCAGGCCCCGCGCGAGGGTCGTGAGTCGGGGCCGTGGGGCGGGGGTCGTGGGGCGGGGCCCGGCGGGTGTGACGGAGGTGGCAGGACCGGCGTGAGACAGGCGCAGACAGTCGGGCACTCGGTGGTGAATACTGATTCACCACCGGGTGAATGGCCATTCACCCCACGCGGGCGCCCACCGGAGCGCACCGGCCCGCGCCCGACGCCCCGAGCAGGAGACCCATGGACCCCGTGCCGATACCCGCGACGCCGCGCCCGCGCGAGCGGTTCACCGTCCCCGTCCTCGCCTTCGGCGGCATCCTCATGGCCGTCATGCAGACCGTCGTCGTCCCGCTGCTGCCCGACCTTCCCCGGCTCACCGGCGCCTCCCCGGCCGCCGTGTCCTGGATGGTCACCGCGACACTCCTGGCCGGCGCCGTGCTCACCCCGGTGCTCGGCCGGGCCGGCGACATGTACGGCAAGCGGCGCGTCCTGCTCGGCGCGCTCGCGCTCATGACCGCGGGCTCCGTGCTCTGCGCGCTGACCTCCGACATCCGCGTCCTCATCGCGGCCCGCGCCCTCCAGGGCGCCGCCGCGGCCGTCGTACCGCTGTCCATCAGCATCCTGCGCGACGAACTGCCGCCGCACCGCACCGGCTCCGCCGTCGCCCTGATGAGCTCCACGGTCGGCATCGGCGCGGGACTCGGACTGCCGCTCGCCGCGCTCGTCGTCCAGTACGCGAACTGGCACGTCATGTTCTGGGCGACCGCCGCGCTCGGCGCCCTCGGCCTCGCCGCGGCGTGGTGGGCGGTGCGGGAGTCGCCGGTCCGCTCACCGGGACGTTTCGACGCGCTCGGCACGACCGGGCTCGCCGCCGGACTCGTCTGTCTGCTGCTCGGGGTCTCGCAGGGCGGCCAGTGGGGCTGGGGCAGCGCGACGGTCCTCAGCCTCTTCGCGGGCGCCGTCGTGATCCTCGCCCTGTGGGCCCTGTGGCAGCTGCGCACGGACGAGCCGCTCGTCGACCTGCGGCTCGCGGTGGGCCGCCGCGTCGGACTCCCGCACGTGGCGGCCCTGTTCACCGGCTTCGCCTTCTACGCCAACTCGCTGGTGACCGCGCAGCTCGTGCAGGCCCCCGTGGCCACCGGCTACGGGCTCGGTCTGTCCATCGTCGCGACCGGCGTGTGCATGCTGCCCAGCGGCGTCATCATGCTCCTCTTCTCGCCGGTGTCCGCCCGGATCTCCACCCGCTGGGGCCCCCGCGTCACCCTCGCCGCCGGCGGCGTCGTCCTCGCCCTCGGCTACGGGATCCGCATCGTCGACAGCACCGACCTGTGGGTGATCCTCGTCGGCGCGGCCGTCGTCTCGACCGGCACGACCCTCGCCTACTCCGCCCTGCCCACCCTCATCCTGCGCGCCGTCCCCGCCGCCGCGACCGCCTCCGCCAACGGCGTCAACGTCCTGATGCGCACCATCGGACAGGCCGTCTCCAGCGCGGCCGTCGCCGCCGTCCTCGTCCACCACACCACCGACGTGGGCGGCCTCCCGGTCCCGACCCTGCACGGCTACCAACTGGCCTTCGCCATGGCCGGTAGCGTCGCCCTGGTGGCCACCGCCATCGCCCTGGCCGTCCCCGACGACCGCGCGGCGGGGACGGCCGGCACCCCCGTGGCGGCCCCCGTCGCCACCGCGAAAGGAGCGTGAGGCGATGGACGGCACGGACACGGCGCACCCGGGCGGAGCGCGACCCGCACCGGCCCGCCGGGACGCCGGGGCCAGCAAGGCGGAGATCGTGCGCGCCACGCGCTATCTGCTCGCCCGGCACGCTCAGAGCGACATCACCCTGAAGGCGATCGCGGACCGGGCCGGGGTCAGCCCGCCGCTGATCCTCAAGTACTTCGGCAACAAGGACGCGCTGCTCGCCCACACCATGGACTTCGAGACCGACGTCGACGCCCTCCTCGACGCGCCGCTCGAGGATCTCGGCCGGCACATGGTCCGCTCGGTGCTCACCAGCCAGGCGGGGAACGGCACCGACCCGATCCTGCGCATCGCCTTCGCCCCGCTCCACGGCGCGCAGGGCGAGATCCTGCGCGCCAACTTCCGCGCCCAGGTCACCGAACGCCTCGCCACCCGTCTGACCGGCCCCGACACGGGTCTGCGCGCCGAACTGGCCGTCGCCGCGCTGCTCGGCCTGGGCGTCGTCTACGGCCTGGCCCGCGGTCCGTACGTCCGCGCCTCGGAGATCGAGGACATCGTCCATCGCTACGGGCCCGCCGTCCAGGGGCAGTTGGACCGGCCCTAGGCGGATCATGGCGATGCACACGCATCCCGACACTGGAGGTTCCATGCCCAAGGGCTACTGGGTCAGCGTCTACCGCACCATTTCGGACCCGGAGAAGCTGGCCGCGTACGACAAGTTGGCCGGTCCGGCCGTCCGGGCGGGGGGCGGTCGGGTCCTCACCCGCGGAGGCCGGGTCCTCACGCATGACGGCGGAATCCCCGAGCGCGCCATCCTGATCGAGTTCGACAGCTTCGAGCAGGCCGTCGCGGCGCGCGAGAGCGCGGCCTACCAGGAGGCGTTGGCCGTCCTCGCGGACGCCGTCGAGCGCGACTTCCGCATCGTCGAAGGCATCGACTGACCGACCGGGCACGGAGCCGGTGCTCTGCCGACGGCAGAACACCGGCCCGACCGGACTCGACGATCACTACAGTCCAGGCTCATGACGACGGTGACCACACGCACGATCGAGTACGCGGCCGACGGCCTGACGATGATCGGGCACCTCGCGCTCCCGGCCGGCGCCGACCGCAGGCCCGCGGTCCTGGTCGGGCCCGAGGGGGTCGGGCTCAGCGACGTCGAGCGTCACCGTGCCGAAGCGTTCGCCGAGCTGGGGTACGTGGCGCTGGCCTTCGACCTCCACGGCGGGCGCTACCTGGGCGACCCCGAGGAGATGCTGGCCCGCTGCATGCCCCTGCTCGCCGACCCCGACCGGATGCGAGGCATCGGCCACGCGGCGCTCGACGTGCTCCGCGCCGAGCCACGTACCGACCCCGACCGGATCGCCGCCGTCGGCTACGGCACCGGCGGCGCCATCGCGCTGGAACTCGGGCGCGACGGCGTCGACCTGCGCGCGATCGCGACACTCAACGCACTGACCACGGGCCGGCCGGGCGAGGCGGCGCGCATCCACTGCCCGGTGTGGGCCGGGGTCGGGTCGGAGGACCCGATCATGCCGCCCGCACAACGGGACGCGTTCACCGCCGAGATGCAGGCCGCGGGCGTCGACTGGCGCCTCACGGTCTACGGTGGCGCCTTGCACGCCTTCCATCACCCGTCGGTCGACCACACCGTGCGCCCCGGGGTCGGCTACCACCCTCAGCACGCATGGCGAGCCTGGCGAGACGTCGTCGACCTGCTCGAAGAGTGCCTGCCCGTCACAGGGTTGACCTGACCGGCTCCCACGATCCCGGCCCACGAACGGCTCGGACCGGAACCCATCGGCCGACCGTCGGCCGCGGACTGAGGACCGCTGCCGTCGCCCGTCGTCGGTCGACCCCCGAACGCAGCTCGTCGCGCGCCGACCACCGGCCACCGCGTGTCGAGCGCCGGCCGCCACCCACCGGCCACCGCCCGCCGAGCGCAACCCACCGGCCGCCGCCCGCCGGCCGCCGAGCGCAGCCCGTTGAGCGTCGCGCGTCGGCCGCCGACCACCGGCCGCCGCACGCCGGCCCCTGGCCGCAGTCCTTCGAGCGCCTGCCACCGGCCGCCGCCCGCCGGCCGCCGAGCGCAGCCCGTTGAGCGTCGCGCGTCGGCCGCCGACCACCGGCCGCCGACCACCGGCCGCCGACCACCGGCCGCCGAGCGCCGCACGCCGGCCCCTGGCCGCAGTCCCTCGAGCGCCTGCCACCGGCCGCAGCCCGCCGAGCACAGCCCGCCAACCGCCGCTCGCCGAGCACAGCCCGCCAACCGCCGCTCGCCGAGCGCAGCCCGTTGAGCGTCGCGCGTCGGCCGCCGCTCGCCGCCCGCAGATCACCGGCCGCCGCTCGCCGCCCGCCGCCCCCGAACTCACTCGCAGCGCACGCTCACCGGCGTGAAGGCGATCACGGTCGTCGGGCCGTTCGCCCAGGCGACCCGCAGTGCGTCGTCCGCGTACGTCACCTCGGTCACGGCGTCCGCCGGCGCGACCTCGTCGGCCGATCCGCCCAGGGAGGCCAGGGCCGCGAAGACCCCGGTGCCCTCGACCGGCGCCCCGAGACGCGGCACCCGTACCCACGCCTCGTACGCCGTGCCCTCCGGAGCCCGGATCGCGTCGCGCTCCTCCCAGCCGTAAAGGCCGGTCAGCTCCGACGGGAGCGCGTCCGTGGCCCAACCGGTCAGGGTGACGCGCGCGTCGTGCGGAGCGCCCACGACCCGGTGTACGCGCAGCTCGTGCCGGCCCCGGGCCACGGTCACGCTCTCCACGCGCAACCCGGGCACCATCGGGGCGCCGGACGGGAACACCGGGCGGTGCCAGGACGCCGCCCAGCCCCAGCCGTCCCCGTGCCCCGCGCCGAGCGGCAGGATCCGGCGGCGGACACTGCGGGCCCCGCCGATCTCCACCGACAGGTGGTTGTCGGGGACGTTCGTGAGGGAGGTCGGGCCGGTGTGCGTGGAGTACGCGTGCCGGCTGTAGTGGGCGTCCTCCTGGGACGCGACCTCGCCCGCGTGCGGCGGGATCTGGTCGCTGCCGTGGTTGTGCAGCCGCACGATCCCGTCGGCGCCGGTCGACTGCACGAGCAGACCCGGCGCGGGCAGCGCGAGCACCCGGTCGGGACCCTCGCTCGGCGCCGCCTCCTCCGTCGCCGTCCACAACGGATGGTCCTGCGGCGCGAGCAGCGCCACGAACCCCTTCGACGCCCAGTACGGGGACGCGGGCCCCGAGTAGTTCTGCAGCGTGGCCGCGTGCGGTCCGTGCCAGCCGAGGCTCAGCAGGCCCCGGTCGGTGACGGCGCCGCGATCGAGGAAGTACCGCAGGCTTCCGCTCGCCAGCCGCCGCGACGTACCGGGGGAGAGTGGCGTGTGCCCCGTGAGCGCGCCCACGCCGACCGCCGCCGTCGCCGCGAACCGGTACGTCAGCGACCGCCCGAAGTGCACCGGGGCCCCGTCGGCCCCGAACAGCAGCGAGAAGCCCTCCAGGTGCTCCCGCAGCCGCGGCCCGAACCGTGCGAGGAGCTCCGCGTCTCCCGACAGATGGGCGTGCAGCATCGGATACAGGTGCAGCGCCCACCCGTTGTAGTGGTCGAAGGACCGCCCGTCCCCGTCCGCGTACCAGCCGTCGCCCCGGTACCAGGTCTCCATCAGGTCGAGCGCGCGCTCCCTCGCACGGGCGGTCACCGCGTCGCCGCGGCCCACCGCCTCCAGGAACGAGGCGACCGTGAACGGGAAGAGGTACCAGTTGTTCGGCGCGGGCGTGTGCGTGAGCGCCCCGCGCAGCCAGGTCTCCGTCCGGTCCCGCACCCCGTCGTCGAGCCGGTCCCACAGCCAGGTCCGGGTCAGCGTCAGACCGAGCGCGACCGACGCCGACTCCACCATCGGCTGGCCCTGCACGTGGTGGTCGAGGATCAGAGGCCAGGACTCGGCGTCGTCCCGGCCCGGTGTCGCGGTGCCCGCGGCGAGCCCTTCCGCGTACCGGTCGAGCCAGCCGTGCGGATCCTTGCCGTCGGCGCCCGCGACCCGGAACGCGGCCGCGAGGAACGTGCGCGCGTACCCCTCGAGACCGTCCGAACGGACCCCGGACACGGACGGCGCGCCCGGCAGGTCGAGCAGCGCCCCGCGCGGGGTCGCCCAGCGCCAGGCCGCGCCGAGCAGCCCGTCGGCGACGGCCTCCCAGTGCGCCCGGGTGTAGCCCGTGACCGGGCTCAGCTCCCGGTCCTCCTCCGGCAGTTCGAACGGGATCGTCATACGGGGAACGCCAGCCTCTCGCGTCGAACGGAAGGAACTCCCGCGTCACCCGGAAGGCAGGAAGACAGGAAGGCAGGGAGACGGGACGGTCGCCCGGGGTGCCGGAGAGCTCCGGCGCGCAGCATAACCAGGCGACGGCGCCGCAGGTCAGTCCCCTGACGACGCCGGTTCCGGAGGGACCCGGTCGAGCGCGATGCCGAAGTGCCGGGCGTACGCGTCGAGCACGGCGGCGTCGGACGGCAGCACCACCTCGCTGCGGCCCTCGCCCAAAGTGGTCTTGAGCGTGCGCCCGGTGAGCGTGATCCGGCCCTCCTCGGTGAGCAGGGAACAGACCAGGGAGCGGGTGAACCGGGAGGCCGGCGAGGTCCGGTGGTACCAGGCCCCCACCTCGAAGTCCGCCAGCGCCCGGGGCCGAAGGTCGAGCAGATACTGCGGCACCCCGTCGCAGCGCAGCAGCAGATCGCCCCCGGCGGCCTCCTCGACGCGGAAGACACCGCCCGGATCCGTCTGGTCCCCGCGCTCGTCGAACCGCAACGGGAAGTGGCTGAGCGCGCCGAACCCGACGTCGGCCAGCCAGTCCGTCCCCTCGGCGGTCCGGACCCGCAGAGCCAGGTGGTCGTAGGGGATGCCGAAGCCCCCGCCCTCGCGCGCCACCCGCGCCTGCAACAGCGTCACCTCGAAGCCGAGCGCGTCGAGCAGCGACGCGAACGCCCCGTTCAGTTCGTAGCAGAAGCCGCCGCGCCGCCGGTCGACGACCTTGGCGAACAGGGCCCCGGGATCGAGCGAGACGTCCTCGTCCAGATGCACCGACAGGTTCTCGAACGGCACCGTCCGCAGATGCGCGTACTGCAACGCGCGCAGGGCCTGCGCCGTGGGCGAGGCGGGGCGCTCGGCCCCGATGCGATGCAGGTAGGCGTCGGCGCGGCCCGGATCCAGCTGATCTTCCATACGGCCAGTGTCACCGACCTTCCGCCCGACGGGGGAGACCGACGCCGTCCGCGCTACGCGGACCCCGGTGCCGCGTCCAGACCGTAGATCCGCTCCAGCAGCCACGCCTCGTTGCCCGCGAGGCCCGCGCGCCGCAGGGCCTCGTCGGCCTCCGCGATCGGCACGGTGAGCACCGACGCCGTGTCCGGTGGCTCCGTGCCGCACAGCGCGGCCCGCGCCGTGTGTGTGAGGCGCAGTAACGCCTGCGCGGCCGCCCGCTCGTGATGTGTCGTCCGCTGCCCGAGGTTCGTCGTCCCGTTCATGCCCCCCACTCTTGCGCACGGCACTGACAATCCGGCTCCGGCGCAGGTCAGCGGCGCGTGAGGTGCAGGCGCAGGTCCTGCGGCATCAGCGTCAGCCGCTCCGCGATGCGCAGCCGGTAACCGGGCTCGGGCGCCAGGTCGTAGCGGCGCAGCAGCAGTCCGAGCACCAACGTCGCCTCGTGCAGCGCGAACTGACGACCGATGCAGGCCCGCGCCCCCGTGCCGAACGGCTTGAACACGTGCCCCGGACGCGCCCGGACCGCCTGCGGCGCGAACCGCTCCGGATCGAAGGCCTCCGGATTCTCGCCCCACGCCGCCGGATCGCGGTGCAGCATCGTCGTCAGGACCAGCGCCCACGCCCCGCGCCGCATCGGATGCGCCCCGCCGAGCGTGGTGTCCGTGACCGCCTCGCGCGCGAACGCGGGCGCCGTCGGCCACAGCCGCAGCGACTCGTCGAGCACCCGCCGCAGATACCGCAGCTTCGCCACCTGCTCGTACGCCGGCACGTCCACGTCGCCCCACACCCGGTCGACCTCGTCCCGCGCCTTCGCGAGGACCTCAGGGTTCTGCGCGAGATAGTGCAGTGCGAACGACAGGGCGCCCGACGTCGTCTCGTGCCCGGCGACCAGGAACGTGATCACCTGCCGCCGGATGTTCTCGGGCGTGAGCCGCTCACCGGTCTCCGGATGCGCCACCTCCAGCATCCGGTCCAGGAGATCGCCCGGACCGTCGCCGGACGCGCGGCGCGTCGCGATCACCTCGTCGACCGTACGGTTCAGATAGGCGCGGTCCGCCGCGTTGCGCCGCTCCGCGCCCCGCAGCAGCACCGAAAGGAGCGGCGGCACCACGTTGCGCCGCTGGGCGAACGACAGGGCGCCCACCATCGCCGAGATGAACGGGTGCGGGCCCTCCTTGTCGAAGTCCCGCTCGAACGAGCCGAAGTCGTACCCGAACCCGGTCCGCGCGATCGTCTCCAGGGTCAGCTTCGTCATGTCGACCGGCACGTCCACGCTGCGGCCCGCCGCCTCGCTCGCGTCCCACGCGCTCATCAGCCGACCCGCCACGTCGAGCATCAGCGGGTGGTACCCGGCCATCGCGTCCCGGCTGAACCCGGGGGCCAGCACGTCGTGCGCCAGCTGCCAGTTCGGCTCGTGGTTGTACGCCGTGAACAGGCCGTCGCCCGCCAGCGGCCGCAGATTGGCGACCCCGAGCCCGACGTGCTTGGCGAACCGGGACTCGTCCGCCAGCTCCGCCGCGAGATCGGCGCCCCAGACGAAGACGATCTCCTTGCCGAAGCCCTTGCGCCGGAAGATCGGGCCCAGCTCGGCCGCGATCCGCATCGAGTCCTGGATCGGCGTGCGGACGTTCGCCCCCACCACGTCACCTATCAGCGGCACCCGGCGCGACGGGTGCGGTATCCGGTCCAGGCGCGGCCACCCCTGCTCGGCACTGCGAAAGCCCCGCGGCAGCACACCGCCGGGCGCCTGAGTCACCTGCGCCATCGTGCCCATCTCCCTTGCGCCGACCGCCCGTTGAGCGGAACCGAGCACCTTGTTAGACGTGGATTCAATAATGCGCCACAGTCTGGGCCTGTTGTTGAACTCACGTCAAGTAATCGGGCGAAGCCGCAGTAGAGTGCCGTCCATGGCGACGGACCGAGGGGGAACGGGCACGTCGGGGGAGCGCACCACGCGCCGCCGGCTCAGCACCGAGGAGCGGCGCGAGCAACTGCTCGGCGTCGGAGCGCGGCTCTTCGCCCAGCACCCGTACGACGACGTGTGGATCGAGCAGGTCGCCGAGATCGCCGGCGTCTCGCGCGGGCTGCTCTACCACTACTTCCCGACGAAACGGGACTTCTTCGCGGCCGTCGTCCGGCGCGAGAGCGAGCGCATGCTGCGGCTGACCGCCGCCGTCCCCGGCGTCCCCGTCCTCGACCAGCTGGGCACCGGACTCGACACCTTCCTCGACTACGTCGCCACCCACGCCGAGGGCTTCCGCGCCTTCCATCGCGCCGAGGCCGCCGGGGACCCGACCGTGCGCGCCGTCTACCGGGAAGGCCTCGCCGCGCACGAGGCACAGATCAGGGCCGCCCTCGCCGCCGACCCGCAGCTCGCCGGCCGGCTGCCCGCGCCCGACACGCTCGGCATCGCCGTCCGCGGCTGGCTCGCGTTCCTCGTCGCCGTCTGCCTGGACTGGCTCGACCGGCCCGAACTGCCCCGCGCCCACGTGCGCGACCTGTGCGCGCGCACCCTGCTCGGGGCCATCGCCGCGGGCTGACCCGGCCCGCCGCTTCGCAGCCGGCGCGGCTTGTGAGGCCTCACATCCGCCTCGTACCGTGGGCGCATGCCAGGAACGCAGGGCCGCACGGCCGAGGACCCGCCCACCGAGCGGATCGCCGCCGACCTCGCGACCGCCGTGGGCCGGCTGGCCCGCCGCCTGCGCACCGCGTCGCCCGACAGCCTCCTCACCCCGACCCAGCGCACGGTCCTCGCCCGGCTCGCCATGGAAGGCCCCGCGACGACCGCCGCGCTCGCCCGCGCCGAGTACGTACGCCCCCAGTCCATGCGGCTCACCGTCGGCGCGCTGGAGGACCGCGGCCTCGTGTCCCGCGCGCCCGACCCGGAGGACGGACGCCAGTCGGTCGTCTCGGTGACCGAGGAGGGCCGCGCCGTCCTCGACGCGGTCCGCGCCGCCAAGCGCGACTGGCTCGCCGCGGCCGTGGACGCCGAACTCGACGCGGACGAGCGGCGCACCCTCGCCGAAGCGGTCACGCTGATGGAACGTCTCACGGGCACGTAGCGTCCGGCGCCCTACGGTTCGACCTCGGGCGGCGGCGACGGCGAGGGCTGAGCGGACGGAGGCTGTTGCTGCTGCGCCCGCTCCAGGAACCGCAGCAGCTCCACCGGGAACGGCAGCACCAGCGTCGAGTTCTTCTCCGCCGCGACGGCGACCACGGTCTGCAGCAGCCTCAACTGGAGCGCGGCGGGCTGCTCCGCCATCTGCGCGGCGGCCTCCGCGAGCTTCTTCGAGGCCTGCAGCTCCGCGTCCGCGTTGATCACCCGCGCCCGCCGCTCACGGTCGGCCTCGGCCTGCCGCGCCATCGACCGCTTCATGGTGTCGGGCAGCGACACGTCCTTGATCTCCACCCGGTCGATCTGCACGCCCCACCCGATCGCCGGACTGTCGATCATCAGCTCCAGGCCCTGGTTCAGCTTCTCCCGGTTCGACAGGAGATCGTCGAGGTCGCTCTTGCCGATGATGGACCGCAGCGAGGTCTGCGCCATCTGCGAGACCGCGAACCGGTAGTCCTCGACCTCGATCACCGCGTTCGCCGCGTCCACGACCTTGAAGTAGACGACGGCGTCGACGCGCACCGTCACGTTGTCCCGCGTGATCCCTTCCTGGGCCGGCACCGGCATCGTGACGATCTGCATGTTCACCTTGCGCAGCCGGTCGACGCCGGGCACGACCATCGTGAACCCGGGCTCGCGGACCCCGCCGGACAGTCTGCCGAGCCGGAACACGACACCGCGCTCGTACTGCTTCACCACGCGGGCCGCGGCCGCCACGTACACCATGCAGGCGGACACCGCTGCCGCGCCCGCCACGACGAGTTCCTGGACCATGACTGCCCCCAGGCGTCCGAAAGGTCCCCTCAGTCAACGATATGCCCGGCAGGCGCGGCGCGGCGAGGGTCGTGCGGGCGGTGCCTTCCCCGGTCGGTGGGGGAGTGGTGCGGTAATGTGACCGGGCCGTACAGGCCGTGAACGAGAGAACGAGGAGGTGGGTCCGATCACCGCAGTGTCAGGTCGGGAGCTCCCGCCTCCTGCCGTGCGCCGCGTCCGCTCCAGCTGAGCGGTCCGACGGCGGCGCGGCGGCCGGGAGCCCCATCGGCTTCCCGAGAGGTCACGCTTTTCCATGTCTGATCCGCTCCTCCTGCTGCCCGGTTCCGACCGGGTGGTGACCGCGCTGCGCGCCGCCGGCTGTGTCTTCGCCGAGGACGAAGCGCGCGTCCTGTTGTCCACCGCCCGCGACGGCGCCGAACTCTCCGCCATGGTGGAGAGCCGGGCCGCCGGGCTTCCCTTGGAACACGTCGTCGGCTGGGCCGAGTTCTGCGGCCTGCGCGTCGAGGTCGACCCCGGCGTCTTCGTGCCGCGCCGCCGCACCGAGTTCCTGGCCCGTCAGGCCGCGGCCCGCACGCCGGCCGGGGCCGTCGTCGTCGACCTGTGCTGCGGCACGGGGGCCGTCGCGGCGTTCCTCGCCGGGCGCCGCCCCGCGCGGCTCGTCGCCGCGGACCTCGACCCGGCGGCGGTGCACTGCGCCCGCCGCAACCTCGCCCCGCTGGGCGGCGAGGTGCACGAGGGCGACCTGTACGACCCGCTGCCCCGGTCCCTGGCCGGCCGCGTCGACATCCTCATCGCCAACGGCCCCTACGTCCCCACCGACGACATCCCCCTGCTCCCGCCGGAGGCCCGCGACCACGAGCGCCGCATGGCCCTCGACGGCGGCACCGACGGCCTGGACATCCTCCGCCGCGTGGCCCTGGAGGCCCGTACCTGGCTGTCCCCCGGCGGGCGGGCGTTCATGGAGACCAGCGCCCGCCAGTCGGACGCGGCCCTGAGGGCGGTCAGGGAAGCGGGCCTCACCCCCACGCTCGCCGAGGACGAGGACCTCGCGGCGACCGTGATCATCGCCACCGCGCACTGACGCGGGAGGGCGGATCCGCATCCGCGGCCGCGCGGGTCTTGCCGCGCGGCCGTCCGGGCCCTTTAATGAATGAACGAGCATTTATTAATGAGGCAAGAGAGAAGAAGAGGGGAGCGGTGATGGCGGGACGTCCTCGCGGTGTCGACGACGCGGTGATCCTGCGGGCGGCCGCCGAGGTGATCGGCCGGGTCGGCCCGGTCGGCCTGACCCTGGCCGCCGTGGCGAACGAGGTGGGACTCGTGCCCGGCACCCTCGTGCAGCGGTTCGGGTCCAAGCGCGGCCTGCTCCTGGCCCTCGCCGAGCGGTCCGCGAAGGACGCCGACGCGCTGCCCGGGACCGTACGCGAGGACCACGCGTCCGCGCTGGAGGCGCTCACGGCGCTGATCGTGGAGCCGATGGCGGCCATGGCCACGCCCGAGACCTACGCCAACCACCTGGCGTTCCTGTGCATCGACCTCACGGACCCCGAGTTCCACGCGCACGCCCTGGCCATCCACCGCGCCCGGGGCCGCGCCGTCGAGGCCCTGCTTGCCGAGGCCCTGACCACCGGCGAGCTCCGCGCCGGGACGGACGTCACCGCCCTGGCCGGAACCGTTCAGGCGATCGCCTCCGGCGCGGGCCTGAACTGGGCCCTCGACCGCCGGGGAACCCTCGAGCGGCGCCTGCGGCAGGAGCTCGCCCACGTGCTGGACTCGCACCGCCCGCCCCGCCACGGCCACGACCTGGAGGAATCATGACGAGGAACGCACGGCCGCTGACCGGCAAGGTGGCCCTGGTCGCCGGCGGCACCCGAGGCGGCGGCCGCGGCATCGCCGTCGAGCTCGGGGCCGCCGGTGCCACGGTGTACGTCACCGGCCGCAGCAGCGCCGCCGGACGCTCGGACCTGGACCGCCCCGAGACCATCGAGGAGACCGCCCGCCTGGTCACCGACGCCGGCGGCCTCGGCATCCCCGTCCGTACCGACCACAGCCGCCCGGACGAGGTCCGCGCCCTGGTCGAGCGGATCGCGGCCGAACAGGACGGTCGGCTCGACGTCCTCGTCAACTCCGTATGGGGCGGGGACCCCCTGACCGACTGGGCGCATCCGCTGTGGGAGCAGGACCTCGACACCGGACTGCGGTTGCTGCGGCAGGCGGTGGAGACCCACGTGATCACCAGCCGGTTCGCCCTCCCGCTGATGGTCGCCCGTGGCAGCGGCCTGGTCGTGGAGGTCACCGACGGCAACACCAACCGCTACCGGGGTTCGTTCTTCTACGACCTCGCCAAGTCGGCGGTCATCCGGCTCGCGGTGGCCCAGGCCGCCGAACTGAAGGAGCACGGCGTCGCGGCCGTGGCCGTCACGCCCGGCTTCCTGCGCTCGGAAGCCATGCTGGAGGGCTTCGGCGTCACCGAGGCCAACTGGCGGGACGGCGCGGCCAAGGACCCGAACTTCGCCGCCTCCGAAACCCCGGCCTACCTGGGACGGGCGGTCGCCGCGCTGGCCGCCGACCCCGACGTCATGGCCAGGACCGGGCAGGCCCTGGCCACGTGGGGCCTGTACAAGGAGTACGGGTTCACCGACGCCGACGGGACGCAGCCGGACTGGCCCGCGCACTGGGCCGAGGCCCTGGAGGAGGAGCACGGGCCGCTCGGCGACCCGGTGTGACCTGAGTCGCCTGCCGTCACCGCGGGGCGCGCAGCCGCAGAAGGTACGCGGCGGTCAGGGCGACCGCGGGGTCCTCGTCCCGCGCCAGTTCCCCGAGGGCACGCGAGGCCGTCGCCCCCGTGAGACCTGCGAGCGCCTGCGTCAGCCGGCCCCGCGCGGGTGCCCCGGTGGCGGGATCGGCGAGCCGGTCGACGATCCTCGTCGCGATCCCGTCGGCCGTCATGGTGTCGCCCGCCAGCGCGCCGAGGGCGTCGGCCGCATCGGTGTCGTTCCTGCCCGCCACGATCATGTCGACGAGCGTCGGAATGGCCTCGGCCGCCCCACGTGTCCCGAGCGCCAGCGCCGCGTATCCGCGGACCTCCGGGTCGGTGTCGGCGAGAGCGTCGCGCAGATGCGCGGCCGGTGCGGTGCCGGGCAGCTCGGCGAGAGCCTGGACGGCGCGTACGCGGACCGCGGCCGTGGGGGAGGCGAGGCCCTTCGCGAGGAGCGCCGGGGCGCCGTCGCCCGAGCGCGTCAGCGCCCATCGAAGGGCGCCGGCGACGTGCGGATCCGTCTCGCTCAGCGCCGCCTCGGCCAGTGCCTCCACCGGCACCTCGCCGGCCGAGGAGAGGGCCGCGCGCTGGCGGGCGTCCGCGCTCGGCGAACCGAGGGCCTGGAGCAGGGCGACGACCTGGAGGACGTCCTCCCAGCCTGCCGGGTCCGCGGCGTCGATCCGGCGCAGCCGCGTGAGCAGCTCGGTCTCGGCCGCGATGCGCTCCCGGGTCTGCCGCACGAGGTCGCCGACGAGCGCCGCGGGCGTGAAACCGGGATCGTCGAGCGCGCGCCCGATCTCCCGCAGCGACAGACCCAGGGACCGCAGGCTCTCGATGTGGAAGATGCGCCTGATGTCCTGCTCGCCGTACTCCCGGTAGCCGGAACCGGTACGGCCCGAAGGCCGCACCAGGCCCAGGGACTCGTAGTGCCGGAGCATGCGGGCACTGACTCCGGACCTTCTCGCCACCTCACCGATCAGCATGGGCCCCATTGTCCGTCCCGGGAGCGCCGGCGAGAGCCACGATGCGCCGCGCCTCCTCGATCGCCGACTCGAATCCGGCGTCCGGGTCGCGCAGCAACTGCCCGGTGGCGAGCGCGTGGGCGCGCACGCCCGGGTCGTCCATCGTGGCCGTGCCCTGCAGCACCGGCACGATCGCCTCACCCAGGGCGACCAGCGCCTGGCTCAAACTCAGCTGTGTCTCCCGCGTGCCGCGCCCGAGCTGGGTCGCCAGGACTGTGGCCAGGCCGGCCACCTCGTCCTCGGGCACGAGGACCACCGCGGCCCGCCAGGCGCTCCGCGCCACCTCGTCGTCGGCGTCGGTCAGCAGGGCCCGGGTGAGCGCCGGCCAGGCCCGCGGGTCCCCGATCTTGGACAGCGAATGCAGTGCCTGACTGCGCGCCTGCGCCTGCCCCGAGCGGAGCTCCCCGAGCAGCCCGGGGAGCGTCAGGTCCACCGGGTGGCGGGTGAGCGCCCAGGTCAGCATGTCGCGGACGAAGAACTCGGGCTCGATCGCGCACCGCTCGACGAGCGGGCCGACGAAGCGCGGATCGGGCGCCGAGCCGATCGCCATCGCCGCCCGCAGCCGCACGGACGAACGCCCGTCCTCCAGCGCCCTTAGCGCTCGCATCGCATCCGTGTCCCGCCGTGCCGTGGTCATGGGACCACCTCCTCGGCAAGCAGTGAAGACCTTGCCACGGTGTCAAGGTCAACAGGGACCTGCCGGCCGGCCGGGGGCATCGGGAGGAGCGGGAGGGGGCCGACGCCCCAGAGTTCGGGATGCGGCCGGTGTCCGGGCGGGGGAGGCGGGACGACCAACCCCCTCACCTCGAGGGCAGGGTGCGGCCGGTGTCTGGGATGGCAGGTCGGGGCCGGTGCCCGCGGTACGGAGGCCGGCGCCCCGGTCGGGGCCGGTGGAGGTCGGGGTCCCGCCCCCGGAGACGCGGGACTCCGCCCCTCATCCATGGATCCCGGTGCGGCTGGTGTCCGGCCCGGAGGCGCTGCCGGCGAAGCGGACGCCCACGCCTCG
This sequence comes from Streptomyces sp. NPDC050145, assembly GCF_044460245.1. Lineage (NCBI taxonomy): Bacteria > Bacillati > Actinomycetota > Actinomycetes > Kitasatosporales > Streptomycetaceae > Streptomyces > Streptomyces sp. NPDC050145. Next base: position 265,712 of record NZ_JBITJS010000001.1, read on the forward strand.
GTCGCCGGGGGGCGGGACGATCATGCTCCGCCCCCCCCGAGTCGCGGGACGACCACACCCCCCTCACCCCGTCGGTCACGGTGCGGCCGGTGTCCGAGGAGGAAGGCCGGGGCCGCTGCCGGCGAAGCGGACGCCCACGCCTCGGTCGCCGGGAGGCGGGACGATCACGCTCCGCCCCCGAGTCGCGGGACGACCACACCCCCCTCACCCCACCGGTTACGGTGCGGCCGGTGTCCGAGGAGGGAGGCCGGGGCCGGTGCCCGCTGTGCGGATGTCCACGGCCCGGTCGGCCGAGACGCGGGACCACCACACGCCCTCGCCGCGCGTGAGTCCGGGCAGTGCCACCTCGGTCTCCCGTACTCGTCGAGCCACCATCTCTCCCCGGACGACCCATGAATCCCGGCCCCCGACGGTTTCCCGGAACGAGGCACCGAGGCCGGCCAGCAGGCCGGTCACCGGGGCCAGTGCGTTCAGCGGTACCTCCACCTCGAAGGTGTGCACCGGCTCGAACACCCCCGTCCCGGCCCGCTCCAGCGCCCGCCGCACCACCAGCTCCGTGACCACGCGGAAGTCCCCGGCCACACTCAGCACCGAGTTGAAGCCCGAGTGCGTCAAGGTGACCCGGCAGTCCGTCACGGGCCAGCCGTGCGGCCCGCCCCGCCCCGCCAGCACGCTCTCCACCGTGTCGGCGATCGCCTGGTGAAAGGCCCGGGGGAGCGCCCCGAGCTCCGTCTCGTACGAGAAGACGCGCCCGGAGCCCCGCGGCCCCGGCGCGACCCGCAGCCCGACGGTCGCGGGCAGCGGAGTCGTGCTGTCCGGCCCCATCTCCTCGACCGCCGCACCGATCCCGACGGGCCGCTCCACGCACCGGATCCGGCTCGGCTCGAAGACGGTCTCGATGCCGAACTCCTGCGCCAGCGTGGCCGCGAGCACCTCCTTCTGCACCTCCCCGTACAGGAGCAGCGCGGTCGCGCCGTCGTCGGCGGCCCGCGCGTGGATCAGCGGATCCTGGTCGGCCAGATCGAGGAGCGCGGCCCGCAGGGCCGCCCCCTGACCGGGCCGGACCGCCCGTACGACCGATTCGAGCGTCGGCGGAGCGAAGCGCACCCGCCCGGCCCGCGGCGCCCCGAGCCGGTCCCCGACCCGGACCCCGTGCAGCCCGCGCACCTCGGCGATCTGCCCCGGCCCGGCGACCGCCGGACGGTCGCCGGACCCGGCCTGCGCCCCGACGACCCGCAGCCCGGTGATCCGCCCCGGCCGGCGCTCGGTGCCCCCGTCCGCGTCGGCCCGCAGCAGCGTCACGTCCTGGCGGGCCCGCACCTCGCCCTCGTACATCCGCAGATGGGCGATACGCTCACCGGCGGGCCCCCGGTGCACGGCGAACACCGTGCCGGAGGGGCCGTCACCGGTCTCCGCGACCGGCGCGGGCGGCAGGAACTCGCGTACAGAGGCCAGGAGTTGGCCGACTCCCTGTCCGCCGAGCGCGGAGCCGAGCAGCAGCGGATGGACCCGGCCCTGCGCGGTCCGTGCCGCGAGCGTCGCGCGGACGGTCGCGGCGCTCGGCGCGGGCCCGTCGACGAGCGCGGCGAGCAGGTCGTCGTCGACCTCCGCGAGGGTCAGCGCGGCGGCCTCCCGCACCGCCGGGTCGTCGAGCGAGCGGGCCACGACGCGGGCACCCGGGGTCCCCTCCGCGCGCACGTCCGCCAGCGGCACCACGTGCGGCGTGAGCCGCCGCCGGATGTCGTCGAGCAGCGGGGCGATCCGCGCCCCGGCCCGGTCGACCTTGTTGACGAAGATCAGCGTGGGCAGGCCGAGCCGCCGCAGCGTCTTGAGGAGCAGGCGGGTCTGGGCCTGCACGCCCTCCACCGCCGAGACGAGCAGGACGGCCCCGTCGAGCACGTCGAGCGCGCGCTCGACCTCGGCGATGAAGTCGCTGTGCCCCGGGGTGTCGATGAGATTGATGCGGGTGTCGCCGACGGTGAACGACGCGACGGCGGAGCGGATCGTGATGCCGCGCTGCCGCTCGATGGCGCCGGTGTCGGTGCGGGTGTCCCCGGCGTCGACGCTGCCGAGCCGGTCGATGGCACCCGTGTCGAACAGGAGCCGCTCGGTGAGGCTGGTCTTACCGGCGTCGACGTGGGCGACGATCCCGATGTTCAGGGTGGAGCGGAGCTGCTGGGGCTGCATGGAAGGTCGAGTCCTCGAAAGTGTTCGTCCGGCGGGGGCGCTGAACTGCTTCGAGGAATCGGCGCATTCGGGTGCTCCAGATCAAGCGGGGTCGATGACCGGCCCATGGTGCCCGAAGGACAGGGGCGGGCCGCAAGTCATTTTCGCGGGGCGCCGAACTTCCGTACGTACCGCTTCTGCCAGGGCGTCTCCACCGCACGGGGGTCGTAGTGCCGGCGCACGTACGCGACGGCCTCGTCCGAGGGCACGCCGTCCAGGACCGCCAGACAGGCGAGCGCCGTCCCCGTCCTGCCGCGCCCGCCCAGGCAGGCGAGCTCGACCCGCTCGCCGGAGCACCGGCGCAGCACGTCGCTCAGCACGGCGCGGGTGCGGGCCGGATCGGCGGGGAGGCGGAAGTCGGGCCAGCGCAGCCAGTCGGACTCCCAGTCCACGGGCTCCGGCGGCGCGCCGAGCAGGTAGACGCCGTACGCGGGCAGGGGGCCCGCCGGGAGTGCGTGGCGCAGGCCGCGCCCGCGCACGAACCGGCCGGACGGCAGCCGCAGCACACCGGGAGCGTCCGCGTCCCAGAACTTGTGGGGGTCCTCGGTCACCATGCGGCCAGCCTAGAGCGGGGCCCGGGGCCGAGGGGCGGGTACGGGGGGGGGGGGGGGGGGGGGGGGGGGGGGGGGGGGGGGGGGGGGGGGGGGGCGGGGCGCGGGGGCCCCGGGCGGGGGGGCGGCCCCCCCCCCCCCCCCCCCCCCCCCCCCCCCCCCCCCCCCCCGCAGGTTCTCCGTCCGTGAGAGGGATCCGTGATGGTGGGATCAGTGCGTGGGATCCGTGAGTGGGGATGGAATCGGGTGTGGCGATCGGGTGCGTGTCCTGGTTCGCCCGCCCGGGCCTAGGTCGTGGTGTCGCGACCGCTCTTCATCGCGACGCCGACACACGCCAGGCCCAGCAGCACCGCGAGGCCGCCGATGATGACGTTGTTGATGATCACGCCGCGGTCGGGGCTGTCACCCACGACCCAGGGGGAGATGATCATCCACACGCCCATCGCGCAGATGGCCGCGCTGAGGCCGGACATCCGGGCAGGTGCGACCGTGAAGCCCAGGCCCAGCAGCGCGATCGCGATCCCCATGACGAGGTTGTGCGACGCGAGGACGGGCTGGTTGGCGGTGAAGTGCACGACCCAGGGGGAGATGGCGCAGTAGAGGCCGAGCAGGAACACCGGCCCGTCCACGAGCGCGCTTTGGCGGCCACCGAGCATACGTGCGTACCGGTCCCGCATTTCGTGTACGTCGGGGTGACTCGAGAGATCGCCCCTGTGATGGGAAACGTCGGCCATGGAAATCGACTCCTCTTTCACCGAGTCCGACCGCGTCGCGCGGTGGGGCCGACCGTCGGGACGGCAGAGCCGCGCATATCCATTCTGCGCTTATTTGTTATTTATGTGTACCCGGGTTGACCAGGTGATTGTTGGGGATCATGGCGGCCTCGGCGAGCTCGGGCACCTCCGCGACCGCGATGCCCGCCGCGGCGAGCACCCCGATCCCGTCCGCGCCGGGCACGAACGTGTCCGGTTCGCGCCACGCGGTCACCACCCGGCCCGCCCCCGCCTCCACGATCAGCCGGGCGCACGGCTTCGGTCGCGAGGCCCGCCGGCCGCAGGGCTCCAGGCTGCTGTAGACGGTGGCCCCGGTCAGGCGCGGCTCGTCGCCGGCCAGCTTGGCGAGGGCCGCCTCCTCGGCGTGCACGGTCGGGTCGCCGCCCTCGCGCGAGTAGCCGCGGGCCAGCTCGGTGCCGTCCGCGGCCACGACGACCGCGCCCACGCTGAAGGCCGTCCGGGACGGCGGGCACAGCGTCGCCAGGTCGCAGGCGATCCGCAGCCAGTGCCGGTCCGCCGGGGTGGCCCGCGCCGTGTTCCCCGGGACCGTGGGCGCGTACCGCGTCACGATCATGTCCCCGACCTGCTCGGTGCCGAGCACCCGCATCCGGCTGCGCGGTCCGCCGGGGTAGTCGCCGGGTCCGAACAGGCGCGGCGCGTCCGCTTCGCCCACGACCAGCGGGGCCACGGCCAGCCGCAGTTCGTCCGCGAGGCCGAGCCGCAGCAGCCGCGTGTGCACCCGCGCCCCGCCCTCGACCATCAGCCGCAGCACCCCGCGCCCGCCCAGGTCGTCGAGGAGCGCCGCCCAGTCGACGGCCGGGCCCAGGGCCACGACCTCGGCGGCCGCGCCGAGCCGGGCCCGCGCCGGCCCGGCGCCCGCGTCCGTCGTGTAGACGAGCCGGTCGCCGCCCGTCGTCCAGAAGGGATCCGCCGGGTCGAGGTCGCCGGACCCGCTCACGGTCACCTTGAGCGGGTACGCGGGGCGGCCCTCCGCGACCCGCCGGGCGCGCCGCGGCTCCGAGTTGACGAGCAGCCGGGGCCGGTCGGCGCGCAGGGTGCCCGCCCCGACGAGCACCGCGTCGCTCTCCGCGCGCAGGGCGTCGACCCGGTCGAAGTCCTCGGGGCCGGACAGCAGCAGCCGCTCCGGGCCGGTGTTGTCGAGACAGCCGTCGAGCGAGACGGCGGCGGACAGCAGCACGTGGGGGCGGGACATGGCGGCTCCGTGACCAGGAAGGACGTGGAGAGCGAGCCTATCGAGACCGGGACTCGGGGCAGGGGAGAGGGGAGAGAGGAGAGGGCGGCCCGGCGCTCAGGCGGGGGGATGGGTCCGGCTCGCCCCGATGTCCGCGCTCAGCCAGTGCTCGGGCAGCAGCTCCACCAGGGCCACGCCCTCGGGTCCGAAGCCGCGCAGCGCGTTGTCGGTGTACGTGGCCACCACGTCCGGGGCCAGATACCGGCCGACGATCGCCGCGATGTCCTCGGCCGTCGCCGTGCGCAGTCGCACCGGGCCCTCCGCCGACACGTACCGGAACGTGGGTTCGACGCGCTGCACGAGCAGCGTGGCCCGGCCCGCGGCGGCCAGCAGGCGCGCCTTGCGGCTGTCGCTGCCGGTGACGAAGGTGAACGGGCCGCCGCCGGGCCGGTAGGCGTACCAGATCGGGACGTTGAGCGGGCCGCGTCCCTCGCGGGCGTCGACCGCGAGGCACGCGGGACGCGTCCCGGCGAGGAACTCTTCGCGCTGCTCCGGCGTGAGCGGCATGGGCCTCCCTCGGCCGTGGGACGGTGCTGTCCCTCCCGTTGTACCGGTGGTGCTCGGGTAACGCATGTGGCGGAAGTGCGAGATCGCCGAGGCGGGCCCAGAATCTTAGACATGTCCCTTATGTCCGCAGGTGTGACATGGCTCGGACTCGGCCTCACGGTCGGCACGGCCGGACTGGTGACGTACGGTCTCGCGGTGCTGCCCTGTTCGGCCTCGGTCCGCCAGGAGGACGCCGAACTGGCCTGCCGCCCGGCACGCCGTACGGCACTGGCACTGGGGTTGCTGGGTGCGGCCTCACTGGTCGTGGGCACGGTGTTCCTCGTGCTCCACATGACGGACTTCAGCTGACACGGATCTCGAAGAACTCGCGAAGGAGCGTTTCATGACCACCGGTCAGAAGACCGTCATCACGCCCGTACGGGATCTCGACGCGGCCAAGGCCCTCTACACGGAACTGCTCGGCGTGCAGCCCGCCGTCGACGAGCCGTACTACGTGGGCTTCGAGGTCGCCGGACAGCATTTCGGGCTCGATCCCAACGGGCACAAGAGCGGCATGACCGCACCGGTCGGCTTCTGGACCGTGGACGACATCACCAAGTCGGTCGAGTCCCTGGTCGCCCGGGGCGCGGAGGTCGTCCAGGACGTGACCGAGGTGGGCGGCACCCGGCGGGTGGCGAAACTCAAGGACGCCGACGGGAACGTGTTCGGCGTGCTCCAGGACTGACCCGGGCACGGGCGGGGCCGCACCCCGAGGGGTGCGGCCCCGCCCTTCGACCCGATCGCTCAGAACCCGCCGTACGGGCGCGTGATGACTTCCATCCCGTGACCCGCCGGGTCCAGGAAGTAGACCCCGCGGCCCCCGTCGTTGTGGTTGATCTCGCCGGGCTGCCTGAGATGCGGATCGGCGTAGTACGTGATCCCGGCTTCCCGGATCCGCCGGAAGATCCCGTCGAACTCCTCCTCGGTGACGAGGAAGGCGTAGTGCTGGGTGACGATCGAGTCGGCCGGGACGGTCGCGAAGTCGAGCGTCACGCCGTTGCTGAGTTCGAGCGGGATGAAAGGACCCCATCCGTCCCCGGCGACGAGCCCGAGAACGCCTGCCAGGAACTCGGCGGACTCCCGGTTGTCCCGGGAGTGGACGATGGTGTGATTGAGATGTACTGCCACGATGGATTGCCTCCAGAAGGCAACTCCGGCACCTCCATGCCTCACCCGGACGGTGACCGGCACGCGATGCTGTCTCGATCGTAACCCGCCCGCCACGCCGGTCACACAGTTGTTCGCAGCGCCCCGTCGAAGGTCGCCGCCGCCAGGCCGAAGGACAGCGTCATGCCGATCCCGGACGTCACCGTCACGGCCCGCACGCCCGGGGCGAGGTCACGGACCAGGAGCGGGCCGCGCTCGCTGCTCGCGTAGACCCCCTGCCAGCGCTCGGTCACCCGCACCCCGGCCGGGTCGACACCGAGGACCCGGGCCGCCTCGCGCAGCAGCAGACGGTTCGTCGCCTCGTCCTGGAAGGGGATCTCCGTCGTGTCGTACGCGTGCGAGTCGCCGACCAGGACCGTGCCGTCGGGCAGGCGCGTGAACATCACGTTGGCGCCGATGTCGAGCAACTCCGCGCTGTGCCCGCTCACTTCCTCCCGCAGTGCGGCCGCGGACGGCATCGCGGTGAAGCCGTCGTAGCGCAGCATTGAGGTCGCGGTGAGGACCGCGGCGTCGCCGCGGAATCCGGCCGGCGCCACTATCCGGGCCATCGACAGACGGCAGCGCTGGATGCCGTGGGCCTCCGCCTCGGCCGGGCGCAGCCGGTCCAGGTCGTGGCCGACGCAGAGCAGGATCTGGTCGCCGTGCACCGGGCCGCGGCTGGTGTGCACGGTGCCGCTCTCGACGCCGACGACGTTCGTGCCCCACGCGATCTGTACACCGGACTGCGCGGCGAGCCACGCGGCGAGCTTCGGCGCCGCCTCCCGCGGGTTCACCCGCAGGTCGGCGGGGAGTACGGCGCCGCCGACCAGGTCGTCGCGTCCGTCGGCGGAGCGGCCGAGCGCGTCGGCCACCTCGTCGCGCGTGCGCATCCGGACCGCGTCGGTGCCCCGCTCGTCGCGCAGCTCCTCCAGGACGGCCAGCTCGGTCGCGGACCTGGCCACGACGAGCGCGCCCGCCTCCGGGGCCCAGAGTCCGGCCTCGGCGGCGGCGTCCAGCCATCCGGTCCGGGACCGCCGCGCCAGATCGAGCAGCTCGCCGCGCTGGGCCGTGACGCAGCAGTGCCCGAAGTTGCGGACGGACGCGCCGACCGGCCGCAGGTCCCGCTCGACGATCGTGACGCTCAGTCCGCGCCGGACCGCCTCGACGGCGTGGGCGAGACCGACGATGCCCGCGCCGACGACCACGAGATCGGAGCGGGTGCCCGGCAGGGAGGAGCGGGCGGGAGTGGGTGCGGTTGCGATGCTCATGCCGACCACCCTGCGGACCGACCCGCGCCCCGGGCAAGTGTTGTCTATACAAGTTTCCCGACTGTTTACCGGACGGCCGCCAGGCCCCACCTTGATTCGTCGGGTGCCGGGCTGCGAGACTTCGTGTTGTGAAGACAAGTGATGACGGGCCGCTGCACCAGCGGCTCGGGGCCGAGTTCCGGCGGCGGATCGCGTCGGGGGAGTGGCCCGAGGGGCAGCCCGTGCCGACCGAGGCGCAACTGTGCGAGGAGTTCGGCACCTCGCGCGGACCCGTGCGCCAGGCGCTGGCCCAACTGCGCGCCGAGGGCCACCTCGTGGGCGGGCGCGGCCGGCCGCCGGTGGCCCGCAGGATCGCGCCCTCGCAGCCGTTCGCGTCCCTGATGTCGTTCACCCAGTGGGCGCACTCCATCGGGCGCACCCCGGGCCAGTACACCGTCGAGGTGGCCCGCCGCCGCGCCCTGCCCGACGTCGCGGGCCGGCTCGGCCTGGACGAGGGCGCGCCCGTCGTCGACCTGGTCCGGGTCCGGCACCTCGACGGGGTGCCCGCCATGATCGAGCGCTCCACGTTCGTCCTCGACGCCGGCCTGCACCTGTTCGCCGTCGACCCGGACGCCGGATCCGTCTACGAGGCCCTGACCTCGCGCGGGGTCGACCTGCACCACGCCCGGCACACCATCGACGCCATCGCGGCCGGACCCGAGGACGCCGGACTCCTCGGCATCGAGGCCGGGCAGCCGCTGCTGCGCGTCCGCCGGCTCGCCCACACCCGCGACGGCACCCCCGTCGAGTACGCGGACGACCGCTACCTGCCCGCCATGGCCACCTTCACCATCGAGAACACCGTCGGGGGCCGCACCGTCGCCGGACGCGACCCCTCCGACGCCGCACCGCACCGAACCACCAGTGAGGAAACCGAGTGACCGCCCAGACCCCCGCCCCCGCGATCGAGCTCGCCGTCTTCGACATGGCCGGCACCACCGTCGAGGAGCACGGCGCCGTGTACGAGGCGCTGCGCCACGCCGTCGAGACGACCGGAGCGTCCGTCGCCGCGACCGACCTGCAGACCTGGATGGGCACCGACAAGCGCGAGGCCATCGCCGCGCTCGTCCGCATCGGCGGCGGCACGCCCGACGCCGCGCTCGTGGAGCGCCAGTACGAGGTGTTCCGCGCGTATCTGCGCGAGGCCTACGCGAAGACGCCGCCGGAGCCGATCGCGCAGGCCGACAAGGCGCTCGCCGAGCTGCGCGCCCGCGGCATCAAGGTCGCGCTCACCACGGGCTTCAGCGACGACGTGGCCCTGCCGCTGCTGGAGTCGCTCGGCTGGGCCACCGGCGAGGGCGGCAACCTCGACGCCGTCGTGACCTCCGACGAGGTGCTCCGCGGCCGCCCGGCCCCGTACATGATCCACCGCGCCATGGAGAAGGCCGGCGTCGTCGACGTGCGCCGGGTGCTCGTCGCCGGGGACACCGCCGTCGACCTGGAGGCGGGGACGAACGCGGGCGCCGGGGTCGTGGTGGGCGTGCTCACCGGTCAGCTGACCCGTGAGCAGCTCGAGGCCCACCCGCACTCCCACGTCCTGGACAGCGTCGCGGACGTCCCCGGCCTGCCCGAGACCGCCCGCGCCTGACCTACGCCAGCGCCGCGTCCACGATGGCCTGCGCCTCGGCCTGCACCTGGGCGAGGTGCTCGGCCCCGCGGAAGGACTCGGCGTAGATCTTGTAGACGTCCTCCGTGCCGCTGGGCCGCGCCGCGAACCACGCGTTCTCCGTGGCCACCTTCACGCCGCCGATCGCCGCGCCGTTGCCCGGTGCCTCGGACAGGCGGGCCGTGATCGGCTCGCCCGCGAGGGTGTCCGCGGTGATCGCGTCCCCTGTGAGCTTCGCCAGGCGGGCCTTCTGCTCCTTGGTCGCCTTGGCGTCGATCCGGGCGTAGGCGGCGCCGGACGCCCCGTGCTCGGCCGCGAGTTCCGCGTAGTAGGCCGACGGCGTCTTCCCGGTGACGGCGGTGATCTCGGCGGCGAGCAGGGCCAGCAGGATGCCGTCCTTGTCCGTCGTCCAGACCGTGCCGTCCGTGCGTACGAAGCTCGCGCCGGCGCTCTCCTCGCCGCCGAACGCCACCGAGCCGTCGACCAGTCCGGGCACGAACCACTTGAACCCGACCGGCACCTCCACCAGTTCACGCCCGAGCGAGGCGGCGATCCTGTCGATGACGGCGCTGGAGACCAGCGTCTTGCCGACGGCCGCCGACGCCGACCAGTCGGGCCGGTGCGTGAACAGGTAGTGGATCGCGACGGCCAGATAGTGGTTCGGGTTCATCAGGCCCGCGTCCGGGGTGACGATGCCGTGCCGGTCGGCGTCCGCGTCGTTGCCGGTCAGCAGGTCGTAGTCGTCCCTCCGGGCGAGGACCGAGGCCATGGCGGGCGCCGAGGACGGGTCCATCCGGATCTTGCCGTCCCAGTCCAGTGTCATGAAGCGCCACGTCGGATCGACCTCGGGGTTCACCACTGTGAGGTCGAGCCCGTACATCTCGGCGATCCGCGCCCAGTAGTCGACGCTCGCGCCGCCCAGCGGATCGGCGCCCACGCGCACCCCGGCCGCCCGGATCGCCTCCACGTCCACGATGTTCCTCAGGTCCGCGACGTAGTGCTCACGGAAGTCGTACGGCTCCCAGGCCGGCTCGGCGTCCGAGCGGGGGGACCACGCGGGGTCCTCCAGCAGCTCGTTGGCGCGGTCCGCGATCCACGAGGTGGTCGTCGAGTCGGCGGGACCGCCGTTCGGCGGGTTGTACTTGAAGCCGCCGTCGCGCGGCGGGTTGTGGCTCGGCGTGATCACGATGCCGTCGGCGCGGTCGGCGGGCCCCGTCGCGTTCCAGCGCAGGATCGCGTGGCTCAGCGCGGGCGTCGGCACGAAACCGTCGTGCGCGTCGGCCAGCACCCGCACCCCGTGCGCGCTCAGCACGCCGAGGGCGGTCTTCAGCGCGGGCCGGGACAGGGCGTGCGTGTCCGGGCCGATGAACAGCGGGCCCGTGATGCCCTCGGCCGTGCGGTGTTCGACGATGGCCTGCGTGATCGCGGCGATGTGCTTCTCGTTGAAGGCGCCGTCGAGGCTGGAGCCGCGATGGCCACTCGTGCCGAAGACGACACGCTGCTCGGGGCGCGTGACGTCGGGCTCCCTCGTGTAATAGGCGTCGATCAGCTCGTCGAGGTCGACGAGGTCGTCCGGCCGGGCGGGGGTTCCAGAGCGGTCAGTCATGGGAGCAGTCTCCCATCCGCGGCATGGGCGGGACCTGGACGCCCGGCGACGTGTCCGGTCCGGCGGCGCGCGGCCACCGGACCGGACGGACCGTCAGCCTTCGGACCCTTCCTGAGCGTCCTGCGCGTACTGCTCCAGGACCCGGGCGATGTCGGCCTCGGACGCCTCCTTGGTGATGCCGAGTTCGGCGAGCACGCCGGTGCCGTTCGCCTGCTCCAGGAGTGCGAGCAGGATGTGCTCGGTGCCGACGTAGTTGTGCCCGAGGCGCAGCGCCTCACGGAACGTCAGCTCCAGCGCCTTCTTGGCGTCCGCGTCGAACGGGATGAGCGCGGGGACGTCGTCGCCGCCCTCCGGCAACGCCGCCGTCGCCGCCTGCCGCACGGTGTCGAGCAGGACGCCCTGCGCGCGGATCGCCTTGGCGCCGAGGCCGTCCGGCTCGTGCAGCAGCCCGAGCAGCAGGTGGGCCGTGCCGATGGAGCTGTGACCGCCGGCCTTCGCCTCGTTCTGCGAGGCGACGACGACGTTGCGCGCCCGCGGGGTGTAGCGGTTGAAGCCCTGCTGCGGGTCGAGGTCGCCCTCGGAGCCCTTCGCCACGAAGCGCTTCTGCGCCGCCTGCCGGGTGACTCCCATGCTCTTGCCGATGTCCGTCCAGGAGGCGCCGGAGCGGCGGGCCTGGTCGACGAAGTGGCCGATCAGGTGGTCGGCGATGTCGCCGAGGTGGTCTGCGGCGAGCACCGCGTCCTGGAGTTGTTCGAGGGCGTCGGTGTGGACGTTCTTGATGGCCTCGATCAGGTCGTCGAGGCGTACGGGCTGATTCATGCCGACCGGATTCGTCATGAGGCAACCCTAGGTTGACAGTGCGGGGGTGTCAACCTTCAGTTGACACTCTGCTTCGGGAGGTGATCGGGGAAATGCGACCCGAAGGGTCTGCATTTCAGGGGCGCGGGGAACTGCGCGACCAGCCCCCACCGGCCGTCGGTCGGCGACGAAGAGGCGGAGCTACGGCGCCGAACCGGACCCGCCCCCCCGCGTAGGCTGCCGACCCGTCGACCCTCAGGGAGGAACGAGAACGATGCCCGCCGCCCACGTCACCCTCACCGACGTACTGGCCACCGCCGCATCGGACGCGACCGGCGCCCTGTGGCGCCTGGAGGGCGCGGCCCGCCAACTGGACGCGAACATGATCCGGCTGCGCCCGGACACGCGTGGCACCGCCCACGTCGAGGCGGACCTGGACGTACTCCTCCTCGTGGTCGCCGGAGGCGGCACGCTCCATCGGGCGGACGCCGACGAGGAGTTGGCCCCCGGCGTCCTCGCCTTCGTCCCGCGCGGCGAACAGCGAGCCGTGAGCTCGGGCCCCGACGGCCTCGTCTACCTCACCGCCCACCGCCGCCGCCCCGGCATGACGATCCGCCGCGCCCCGAGCGCCGTGACGGCGGAGGGCGGCGAGGCGCCGTGCCTGCTGCCCCGGGTCTGCGCGGAGTGCGGCCGCGTGACCGAGGACTCCGCCGCGCGCTACTGCTCGCGCTGTGGCGAGCGCCTGCCGACCGCGGAGAGCCGGCCGTAGCGATCGCCGCGCAGCCGTCCGGCCATAGTCATCCGGCCGTAGTTCCGTCGACAAGATCGCGCCAGTGGTCGTATTCCGAACTTCGGTGTCCGGCATGCGTACGGCCCCTCGCGCCCGGAGTACGTCACTTCCGGCCACTGATTCAACACGGACGGTTGCCGAAAGCCGGGGGTCCGGGATGAGATCGCGCCCGGCGCGCGGCAGACTCTGGCCCGCGGCGGACACCGGCTCCCGCTCCGGCCGCCGCGGAGTGGGGAAGCACCACCCGGGGGAGCCCGCGCGTGTGGGGCGCGCGGGCTCCCCGACCCTGCGGGACCACCCCCGCCCGGACCACCCCCGGCCCCCCCCCCGAGCCTCCGCTCCGGGGGCGCCGCGCGGCCCGCGTCGATAGCGTTCCGCCATGGCCGACTACCGCATCGAGACCGTCCGCAACGGCGATCGCGACTGGACCGCCCGCAACGACCGGGGCGCCGAGGTCCGCATCGCCCCCGCCGACTCCGCCGGCGCCCAGCCCTCCTTCACCCCCGTCGAGCTGCTCCTCGCCGCCCTCGGCGGCTGCGGCGGCCTCGTCGTGGACCGCACCGCCCGCACCGTCGAGCACGACGCGCTGCGCATCGTCGTCGAGTCCGTGTCCCGTCCCGAGGACGACGGACGCATCGGCGCCGTCCGCGTCTCGTACGAGATCGAGCTGCCCGAGGGCGACACCCGCGCCGCCGAGACGCTCGAGCGCGGCATCCGCCTCACCCACGAGAAGTACTGCACGGTCAGCCGCACCGTCGAGCACGGCGCCCGCGTCGAGGCACTGGGCCCCGACGGGACGATGCTCTTCATGGGCGGCTGACCGCGGACCGATCCACCTCTGCCACGGCTCCGCTACGGCAGGGCGTGCACCTTCGGCCCGACCGCACTCGACCAGGCGCCGCCCGCCGTCGCGTCCCAGTTGGTCGACCAGGTCATTGCGCCGCGCAGCCCCGAGTACGTCTTCGACGGCTTGAACGTGCCGCAGCCCGTGCCGCGCGCCAGGCAGTCGAGGGCCGCGTTGACCACCGACGGGGCGACATAGCCGCTGCCCGCACCGCGCGTGGACGCCGGGACGCCGAGTCCGACCTGCGAGGCGTCGAGGCCGCCCTCCAGCTGGATGCAGGCGAGCGCGGTGAGGAAGTCGACCGTGCCCTGGCTGTAGACCTTGCCGTCGCAGCCCAGCATCGAACCGCTGTTGTAGTACTGCATGTTGACGACCGTGAGGATGTCCTTCACGTTCAGCGCGGTCTTGAAGTACTCACCCGCCGTCGACTGCATGTCGATCGTCTGCGGCGCCATCGTCAGCACGAACTTCGACCCCGCCTTCGTGGCGAGCTGGCGCAGCGCCTTGGTCATGTACGTGGAGTTCAGCCCGTTCTCCAGGTCGATGTCGACGCCGTCGAAGCCGTACTCCTGCATCAGCGCGTACGCGCTGTCGGCGAAGGCGGTCGCGGAGGCGTCGCTGTTGACGGAGATGCTGCCCTTCTCGCCGCCGACCGAGAGGATCACGGACTTGCCCGCGGTGTGCTTCGCCGCGATGTCCGCCTTGAAGTCCGCGGCGGAGGCGTACCCGACCGCCGGGTCCAGGTTGAACGTGATCTGCCCGGGCGTGGTCGTCGCGTCGGCGAAGGACACGGCGATGATGTCGTACTGCGCGGAGACGTCACGGAGCTTCTGCACCGTCGCGCCGTTGTCGAAGTTCTGCCAGTAGCCGGTCAGCGCGTGCGCCGGCACCGTCCCGCCCCCGCCTCCGCCGCCCCCGGACTTCGCCGTGCGCGCGCTCACCGCCGTGGACCGGGCCGACTCGCCCGCCGCGTTCGACGCGCTGACCTGGAAGCTGTACGCGGTGTCGGCCGCGAGCCCCGTGACGGTCGTGGCGGCGCCAGCGACGGAGGCCACCTTCGTGCCGTCCCGGTAGACCGTGTAGCCGGTGGCGCCCGTGACCGGCGTCCAGGACAGGTCGACGGACGAGGCGGTCACCGTGCCGGCCGCGAGCCCGGCCGGCACCGCCGGGATCACGACCGGGTCGGTGCCGCCGCCCCCGTCCGGGCCGCGCACGTCGATGTCGTCCGCGTAGTAGGCGCTCTGCCCGTACCAGCCGTGGGTGTAGATCGTGACCGACGTCGTGTTCGCGCCGGTCGTGAAGCTCGTCGTCAGCTGCTGCCAGGACGATCCGCCGGGGGTCCAGGTCGAGACGTCGGTCGTGCCGGTGCCCCGGGCGCCGAGATACACGTAGCTGCCCTGCACCCAACTGCTCATCTGGTACGTCGAGTTGGGCTTGACCGCGACGGTCTGGCTGCACTCGGCGGTGTCCTGACCCGAGGGGGTCGCCTTGAGAGCCTTGGCGCCGCCGTGCACGGGGGAGGTGACGGCGGTGCCGCTGTTCGCGCTGCACGTCCAGCCGCTCAGGTCCGCCTCGAAACCGGCGTTCTTGGCGACGTTCACATCGGCGGCCTGGGCGGGCGCGGCGAGCGTCGTGACGCCGAGCGCCGCGGCCGAGGTGACGGCGAGCAGGGCGCCGAGCCGCCGGCGGGTGCCGGATCTGCGATGACGTACACGGTCCACGGGTGCCTCCGGGGGGAGAGGTGAGGAACGGGAGTGAACGGTGGCCACCGCTGCTGTGCGCCAAAGTTGGTCCAGACCAATCGAGTTGTCAAGGGTTCACGTTCCGACCGGACGCGATGAGTTCTCCGGCGGCGCGCGGTCAGTACGGGTGGGCGGGCCGCACCGGACCGGCCCTCAGACGATCACCGGAGGCCGCGATGAGCGCGCACGCGAACGCCGGAACGGCGCTGAACAAGGAGTTCAGCGCCGTCCTGGAGAAGAGCCCGGAGCCGGGCGGATGGACCTATGTGGTGTGGCCGGAAGCGGCCGCCTTCTTCGGCACCCGGGGCCTGGTCAAGGTCCGCGGCACCGTCGACGGCCGCCCCTTCACCAGCTCCTTCATGGCTCTCGGCGACGGCCGCCACAAGCTGCCCGTGAAGGCCGAGCTGCGCCGGACGATCGGCAAGGAGGCGGGCGACTCCGTCATCGTCCGGCTGGAGGAGCGGCTCGGCTGAGCGGGCCCCGGCGGCTCAGAGCAGGCCGCGCACGTACGCCGCCTGGCCGGCGTGCTGAAGGTCGTCCGACAGCACGCTGAGCAGCCGGACGCCCAGCGACACCGGCGGGTCCCACCGGGTGTCGACGATCCGGTCGAGCGCCGCGTCGTCGAGCCCGGCCAGGAAGGCCACGGTCTGCTCGTGCACCGCGTCGTAGTACTCGCGCAGCACCGCGCCGGATTCCACCCGCACCTCGCCGACCTGCTTCGGCGAATGCCCGTACCCCGTGTCCGCCTCGGGCAGCGGCAGGTCGAAGCGCTCGGCCCAGCCCTGTGACCGCCACACCTGGTCGCGCCCCGCCGCGTCCGCCATGTGGTCGTCCTGCACCCGGGTGAGGTGCCAGATCAGCCAGGCGACGGAATTCGCCTCGGCCGTCGGGCGGGCATGAAGATCCGCCACGGAAATACCGTCGAGGACCGCGTGCACTTCTTCGCGAATTCTTCCGTAACCGTCGATGAGTACCTCGTGTGAGCGCATGAGCAGCAGTGTCGTCCACCGTGCCGGTTTCGGCCAATTCTGGGCCCTGCTTTGGTAAGAGACTGGCGTGAATGCTGTGGTGACAGTGGGTCCTGAGTGTCGATACTCAACAGGTGGGATGGTTGAAATCCGTTCCGCGACAACGGGACACGGCACGTCGAGAACCGCATCGCCGGCTGTTCCCGCCGCCGCGCTCGATCACTGATCAATTGCTCACCAAGTACTGATCAATGACGTCAGGCAATGGGGGAGATCGTGCACGACGAATTCCTGTGCCATGTCACCGCGTACGGAATCTGCGGCGGACGGCGCGTGGGGGTCCCGCTCGGTACCTACCGCGCCCCGACCCTGCCACTGGCTCTGTGGTGGTTACGGGACCGGGCGACCTGGATCGCCGAGCGCCTCGACCCCCGCCCCGGGCTCCCGCACTTACCCGACGGGGCCCTCGTGCCCGTGGCCGAGGACGCCCCCGACGTACCGGCCCGGCTGCGCGCCTGGTGCGCCGACGACGGGCATCAGGACCGCGCCGCCGAGGAGCTGGCCGACGGCCGGCTGGTGCGGATCGCCGCCCGCGACGACACGACCGAGTACGAGCTCCTCGCCGAATCCGTCGACGCCCTGCGGATGGCCAGGACAGCGCTGCGCGTCACACCCCCCGGCAGGACTGCCCTGCCCGTCCCGGGGTAGCAGCCCGCTGCGGAAGCCTCCCCGACGGAGGTCCTCCCGGTGCGAGAGAGACGCGGAATGACCGAAAGATTCGACGAGGCGCCGTCGCCGAGACGCGGCGCGGCGACCATGGAACCCCTGTGGCGGGCGACCCACTACTCGGGCGGCGCGGGGTGCAGCGCCCAGGCGCGTGCCTTCGCGGAGGCCTTCCTGGCCGGGCTGCGGCAGACCTGGAGCGTGGCCCTGGACAGGGTGACCGCGGGCGACGTCCTGCTCGTCGTCAGCGAGCTGATCACCAACGCGGACCGGCACAGCCCCGGCCCCTGCGTCCTCGAGCTCGAGGGAACGCCCCGCCAGGTCACCGTCACCGTCTACGACAGCGGGGCCGCCGTCCCGCGCCGCCGGCCGCGCGATCCCGCCCGGGTCGGCGGACACGGACTCGAGATCGTGGGCGCGCTCGCCGAGCTCAGGGTGGAGCGCGTACCGGTCGGCAAGCGCGTCAGTGCCGTCCTGACGCTCCCGGCCTGAGAGCCCGGCCCGGCCTTCCCGCTGCCCGACTTAAGGGCCCTTTTGTGCGCCGCGCCGCCTGAAATGACCCTTTTGTCCGTTTATCGGTTCTACGGTGCGGGGGTCGGTGTCCGTGTGGGGGGACGTACAACGCGCCCTCGCGCGGCGCGGGTTGGGATGTCCATGAGTTCCAGCAAGGCAATGAGCCGCAGGGAGATGGGGCGCCTGGGCCTCGGGGTCGGTCTCGGCGCCGCCGCCGTGACGACGCTCGGCGGATGCGCCGGCGAGGCCGAACAGCCCCGCCCGCAGGCCGGTCCGGGCCGCCGGCCCGACAAGCCCGCCGGGCCGAAGAAGGCCGCCCCGCGGCTCATCGGGGACGGCTCCACCTCGTACACCGGGGCCCAGCCCCGCCAGCCGGGCGCGCCCGCGCCGCTGGAGCCGGGGCAGACCCCGCCGCAGTTCGTGATCTTCTCCTGGGACGGCGCAGGAGAGGTCGGCAACGGGCTCTTCCCGCGCTTCCTCGACCTGGCCCGCGAGCACAACGCCCACATGACCTTCTTCCTCTCCGGGCTCTACCTCCTGCCCGAGTCCAGGAAGCGGCTCTACAACCCGCCGAACAACCCGGTCGGCGCCTCCGACATCGGCTACCTCACCGACGCCCACGTCCGGGAGACCCTGAAGGGCGTCCACCAGGCCTGGATGGACGGCCACGAGATCGGCACCCACTTCAACGGCCATTTCTGCGGCGGCTCCGGCTCGGTCGCCAACTGGACCGGAGCCCAGTGGCGCAGCGAGATCGAGCAGGCCCGCACCTTCGTCAAGTCCTGGCGCACCCACACCGGTTGGCACGACCACCCGTCGCTGCCCTTCGACTACGACAAGGAACTCATCGGCGGCCGCACCCCCTGCCTGCTCGGCCAGGAGAACCTGCTGCCCGTGGCCCGCGAGCTCGGCTGGCGCTACGACGCCTCCTCGCCCGGCGGACTCCAGCGCTGGCCCGACAAGAAGATGGGCGTCTGGGACCTGCCCCTGCAGGGCATCCCGTTCCCCGGCCACCGCTTCGAGGTCCTGTCGATGGACTACAACATCCTCGCCAACCAGTCGAAGAACTCCACCCGCGCCCCGTCCTACAACTACCCGGGCTGGCGCACCCAGGCCACCGAGTCCTACCTCGCCGGATTCCAGCGGGCCTACGAGACGAACCGCGCCCCGTTCTTCATCGGCAACCACTTCGAGGAATGGAACGGCGGCATCTACATGGACGCCGTCGAGACCACCCTCAAGCAGATCTCCGACAAGAAGGACGTACGGCTCGTGTCCTTCCGTCAGTTCGTCGACTGGCTGGACGCCCAGGACCCGGCCGTCCTCGACCGGCTGCGCTCGCTCCAGGTCGGAGAGCGGCCGCCCGGCGGCTGGAACACCTACCTGCGCCCCGAGAGGACCGGGACGGCGGGGAAGCCGGCCGGGGGCGGCGTCGGACAGCGAGCGAAGTGAGGCAGGATCGGGCGGAGACACACGTACGCCGCACGAGGAGGAGAGTCGGATGAACAGGCCGGTCACCGCGGGAGTGGACGGATCACCCGAGAGCGCGGCCGCCGCCGCGTGGGCGGCCCGCGAGGCGGTGCGCCGCGACCTGCCGCTGCGCCTCGTGCACGTCGGACAGCTCCTGCCCGAGACCCTGGTGCTCGCCGCCGACGAGGCCGCGCAGATCCAGTGGGCGCACGACCTGCTCGCCGAGGCCCGGCGGGAACTCGCCGAGCGCCACCCCGGGCTCGCCGTCACCACCGACGTCCTGGAGGACGACGGCGCCGGCGAGTCCCTGATCGCCGCCGCGGCCGGCGCGGAGCTCCTCGCGCTCGGCTCGCGCGGCCACGGCCCGCTCGTCGGCTTCCTGCTCGGCTCCGTCGGGCAGCAGGTCATCGCGGGCGCCGAGCGCCCCGTCGTCCTGGTGCGCTCCGGCGACGAGGCCTCCGCCGAGGCCGCCGGGCGGGATGTCGTCGTAGGACAGGAGGGCGATCCGCAGGACAGCGCGGACGCCCTGGACTTCGCCTTCCGCACCGCCGCCGCCCGCGGTGCGCGGGTGCGGGCGGTGCGCGCCTGGAGCCTTCCGCCGGTCTTCGCCTACAGCCCGGCCTCGCTCGAACTCCTCGACGAGTCCGGCGGCCTGGAACCGTACGAGAAGAAGGCCCTCGGCGACGCCCTCGCCCCGCTCCGCGAGCGGTACCCCGACGTGCCGGTCGTCGAGCACACCGAGATCGGCAGCGCCGGACAGGTCCTCCTGTCGGTCGCCTCCGACGCCCAGCTCCTCGTCGTCGGGCGGCGCGCCCGCCGCACCGCCGTCGGCGCCCGCATCGGCTCCGTCGCGCACGCGGTCCTGCACCACGCGCCCTGCCCGGTGGCGGTGGTGCCGCACCGGGCTTGAGTCTCCCCTTACGTCAGGCTGCATGCTCGACCCCGACGAAAGGGCACGGGCATGCAGTACGCGATCGGGCAGCTCTCCGAGGCCGCCGGGGTGACGGTGCGCACCCTGCACCACTACGACCGCACCGGGCTGCTCTCGCCGAGCACCCGCACCCCGGCGGGCTACCGCCGCTACGGCGACGCCGACCTGGCCCGCCTGCGACAGATCCTCTTCTACCGCGAACTCGGCTTCCCCCTCGACGAGATCGCCGCGATCCTCGCCGACCCGGACGCCGACGTGCTGGACCACCTGCGGGCCCGCCGGCGTCAGCTCGCCGAACAGATCGAACGCCTGACCCATCTCGCCGGACTCACCGACCGGGCCATCGAGGTGCAGACGACCGGTGTGCGCCTCACCCCCGAGGAGCGCCTCGACGTCTTCGGCGACATCACCTTCGACCTCAGTTACGCGACCGAGGCCGAGGTGAGAGGGCGGGACTCGGCGGGCCACCGCACCGCGATGGCCCGCGCCGCCGCCCACTCCAAGGAGGACTGGCGCACCCTGATGCGCGAGGCGGCCGCCTGGCGCCGCGACCTCCTCGCCGCGTACGACGACGGCCTGCCCGCCGACGGCCCCGAGGCCATGGCCCTGGCGGAGGAACAACGCCGCCACACCGCCCGCTGGTTCACCCCGTGCCCACCGGAGACCCACCGCCGCATCGCCGACGACTTCGCCCGCGACCCCCGCGCCTTCGCCCTCGTCGTGCCGCCCGGCCAACAGCGTCCCGGCCTCGCCGCGTACCTCCAGGCCGCGGTGCACGCTAACGCGGCCCGCCTCGACGCCGACCCGGAGACCTTTGAGGGTTCCCCGGATCAGCGATGAAGGCCCCGCCCGTCTCGGGGCGCGCGGTGCGTGGCATCGCGGCCGGCCGCGGCGCACAGGCCGCGCCCGCAGACGTCCCGGCTGCCCCTGCGCAGCGTCGAGGATCCGGCGCCTTCGCCCTCGAATCACCCGAGCCGGGCGGCCGCCTGGCCGAGCCGACCGCCTACACCCACCCTCCCCGGAGCAGCCGTGAAGATTCTCATCGCCACCGCGGGGTCCCGCGGAGACATCGCGCCCTACACCGGGCTCGGCGCCGGACTGCTCGCCGCCGGGCACGACGTGCACGTCGCCACGCAGGAGGAGTTCGCCCCGATGGTGCGGACCGCCGGGCTAGGGTTCCGGGCGCTGGCCGAGGGGACGCGGCGGGCCGTGGAACCGGGGCGGCCCCGGGACCGGCGTGCGCTGATGCGGAGCGCCGCCGCGTTCGTCGCCGAGATCGGGCGCGGCTTCGAGAGCGCCGTGGAGGCGGACACCGACCTGATGCTGCTGTCCGCCACCACCGCCCCGCTCGGCCCGCACCTCACCGAGGCCACCGGCATTCCGGCGCTCGGCGCGCACCTCCAGCCCAACGCTCCCACCGGCGCGTTCCCGCCCGTCGTCGCCGGGACGCGCTCGCTCGGACGGTTCGGCAACCGCCTCGCGGGCCGTTTCGCGCTGCGCATGGTCGACCGCGTCTACGCCCCCGCCGTACGGGACCTGCGCGCCCGTCTCGACCTGCCGCCCGCGCACGGCCCCGAGATCCGGCGCCGCGAGGAGCGGGCCGGCCGTCCGGTGCTGCACGGCTTCAGCGAGGCGCTCGTGCCGCGCCCCGCGGACTGGCGGCCCGGACTGGAGGTCGTCGGCACCTGGTGGCCGTACCTCGGCACGCGTGAACTGCCGCAGCAGGTCGAGGACTTCCTCGCCGCCGGGCCGCCGCCCGTCCTGGTCACGTTCGGCAGCATGGCGGCGGGGGAGGGGGAGCGGCTGAGTGCCCTCGCCGTCGAGGCGCTGCGCGGCGCGGGGCTGCGCGGCATCCTCCAGTCGGGCGCCGCCGGGCTCGCCGCCGACGCCGACGGCATCCTCCCCGTCGGCGACCTGCCCCATGAACTCCTGCTGCCCCGCACCGCCGGCGTCGTGCACCACTGCGGCGCGGGCACTTCGGCCGCCGCCGCCCGCGCGGGCGCGGCCTCGGTGCCGGTGCCGGTCACCGCGGACCAGCCGTTCTGGGCCGAACGGCTGTACCGCGTGGGTGCCGCCGTCGCCCCGATCCCGTTCGCGGAGCTCACCGCCGCCCGTCTCACCACGGCCCTGCGTGCCCTGCCGGAGGCGACCGGCGCACCCGATGTCGCCGCCCGCATGGCCGCGGAGGACGGCACCGGCGCCGCGGTGAAGGCCGTCGAACGCCTCATGCGTGACTGAGGATCGTCACCAGCGCCGTGCACTCCAGGGCGAGCTGCGCGCCCAACGCCCACCGGCGCACCCGCACGCTTGACGCCGCCTGCACCACCACCAGCGCGACGAGCCCGAGCACCAGAGCCGCGGCGAGCACCTGGTTCGGCAGCGAGGAACCGCACTGCTCGCCGTAGGTGAGACAGCGTCCCGCCCGTTCGGACATCAGGGTCAGCACGGCCGCGCCGAGGGCCGCGGGCAGGAACAGCACGGCGGCCACGACGGACCAGAAGCGCAGGCGCTGCGGCGTGTCGGAGGGCGGGGCGGGGAGGTGATCCATGGCGCCATGGAACGCGCCGGGCCCGCACCGGCGCACCGGTGCGGGTACTCAACCGCCGGGGGGCGCGTACTCAGGCGTTGAGCGCCACCACGGCCTCGTCCGTGTAGGGCAGGAAGGTCAGCGTCTGCTGGAAGTACAGCTCGATGCCGTGCGCGTCGTGCGCCGTGTAGCCGATCGCCAGGTCCTGCCCGAGCCGCAGCTCGAAGTCGCCGCCCCGCGTGGACAGCACGAACGCGCCGTTGAGCGCGGGCGCCCAGATCAGCTCGCCGTTCAGGATGCGGCCCAGATGATTGGCGATCGGATAGCCGTGGTCGGAGGTCTCGCTGACGGCCGTGTAGGCGTCCGCGCCGAGCAGCAGCGCGTACGGGCCGTCGACACCGGCGAGGCGCAGCGCGGTCAGGGCCCGGCTGATCGTGTCGGGGTAGTCGCGCGGCTCGGCCGGCAGGCTGAGCACCGGGTTCGAGGTGCGCTGGCGCAGCCCGGGGATGCCCGCCGCCGCGTACCCGTCGAAGATCGCCTGGTCCTCCGCGAAGGCCATGGCGCGGGCCGCGTCCTTCACCGGCTGCCAGTCGGAGTCCTGCGCGCCCCGCTCCACGTCGTCGACGGCGTCGCGGCTCACGGTGAACGGCACCCGCAGGTCGACCAGCTGCTGCACCCCGCGCAGCCGGGCCAGGACGCCCGGCGCGGGCGGACTGATGTCGCTGAGATGGCCGGTGCCGACCGCGGCGAGCTCGGGCCCGTCGGGCCCGGTGACGTCCACGACGCGGCGGCCCGCCACATGGCGCTGGAAGGTGCGCCGCGCCTCCTCCTCGATCTCGGCCCAGGCGGCGGGGGTGATCGGCGCGAGTTCCCGGTGCAGGTTCGTACTCATGGTGCTCAGGCTCCTTTGAGGCTGCCGATGCCGAGGGTGCCGTCGACGGGGTCGGCGGTCCGGGCGGGCGGCGCGGGCAGGTCGTCGAGGAAGTCGGCGGTCGGCACGTGGAACAGGCAGCCGGTGACCGCCGTGGAGAAGTCGAGGATGCGGTCGTGGTTGCCGGGCGGATCGCCGAGGAACATGTTGCGCAGCATCCGCTCGGTCACGTCGGGCGTGCGCGCGTAGCCGATGAAGTAGGTGCCGAACTCGCCCGAGCCGACCGTGCCGAACGGCATGTTCTCGCGCACGATCTGCCGCTGCGTGCCGTCCTCGTCGACGATCGTGTTGAGCGCGACGTGCGAGTTCGACGGCTTCACGTCGTCGGCCATCTCCACGTTCGTGAGCTTGGCGCGGCCGATGACCTTCTCCTGCTCGGGCGTCGGCAGGGCCTCCCAGGCCGCCATGTCGTGCAGGTACTTCTGCACGATGACGTAGCTGCCGCCGCGGAAGTCCGGGTCCTCGTCGCCGATGTGGACGGCGGCCGGCGCGGCGTTCCCCGTGGGGTTCTCGCTGCCGTCGACGAAGCCGAGCAGATCGCGCTCGTCGAAGTACTTGAACCCGTGCACCTCGTCCATGACGGTCACCGCGCGGCCGAGCCGCTCGACGAGCAGCCGGGCCAGTTCGAAGCAGAGGTCCATGCGCCGGGCGCGGATGTGGAAGAGGAGGTCGCCGGGGGTGGCCGGGGCCAGGTGGCGGGGACCGGCCAGCGCCTGGAAGGGGTGCAGCTCGCGGGGGCGGGGCCCGTCGAAGAGCCGGTCCCAGGCGGTCGAGCCGATGCCGGTGATGCAGGTGAGGGTGTCCTCGGGGGCGCGGAAGGCGACGGATCTGCGCAGCCCCGAGAGGTCCTCCAAGGTGCCCCGTACGGTCTCCTCCCCGCCGGGCGCGACGGTGACGACGAGGAAGACCGAGGCTTTGACGGGTGCGGCGAGGACGTCCTGCGGTTGAACCACGAGCTCTCCCTGCACAGGTGGCGGCGAATACTGGCCTTTGACACCTTATGGGCAGTGGTGGAACGCGGCATGTGCGTCTGATGGAACGATGTGTCCGACCTCACCCCCGGACGGCGCGGCGGCGGCCCGGAGCAGGTTGGTTCGATGTTAAACTTTGAACCAGGCCCCGACCGTTCTCCCCCGTACGGTCGGGGTCCTTTTTTGTCCTGTGGCATGTCCCATGGGGACATGTGTCCCGATGGGACGCGAGTGGGAGTACGGTGGAGGGGCGGGGGCAGGCGAGAGCGACGAAGGAGTCGAGCCATGAAGGCACTTCAGTACCGGACCGTCGGAGCAGCCCCCGAGGTCGTCACCGTCCCCGATCCGGAACCGGGCCCCGGGCAGGTCCTCCTGAAGGTGACCGCGGCCGGTGTCTGCCACTCCGACATCGCCGTCATGAGCTGGTCCGCGGAGGAGCTCTCCTTCCCGCTGCCCCTCACCCTCGGCCACGAGGGCGTCGGCACCGTCGCCGCCCTCGGCGCGGGTGTCACCGGCCTGAGCGAAGGCGACTCCGTCGCCGTCTACGGCCCCTGGGGCTGCGGCGCCTGCATCAAGTGCGCCGAGGGCAAGGAGAACTACTGCCTGCGCGCCCGCGAACTCGGCATCCACCCGCCCGGCCTCGGCGCCCCCGGCTCCATGGCCGAGTACATGATCGTCGACGACCCGCGCCACCTCGTGCCCCTCGGCGGCCTCGACCCCGTCGCCGCCGTGCCGCTCACCGACGCCGGCCTCACCCCGTACCACGCCATCAAGCGCTCGCTGCCCAAGCTCGTGCCCGGCTCCACCGCCGTCGTCATCGGCACCGGCGGGCTCGGCCACGTCGCCATCCAGCTGCTGCGCGCCATGACCGCCGCCCGCGTCGTCGCCCTCGACGTCTCCGAGGAGAAGCTCTCGCTCGCCCGCACCGTCGGCGCCCATCAGGCGCTCCTCTCGGACGCCGGCGCGGCCGCGAAGGTCCGTGAGCTCACCGGCGGGCGCGGCGCCGAGGCCGTCTTCGACTTCGTCGGCATCCAGCCCACCGTCGACACCGCCGGCGCCATCGCCGCGACCGAGGGTGACGTCACCCTCGTCGGTATCGGCGGCGGCGCCCTCCCCGTCGGCTTCGGTCGGCAGAACTACGAGGTCAGCGTCACCGCCCCGTACTGGGGCAGCCGCGCCGAGCTGATCGAGGTGCTCGACCTGGCGCGGGCCGGGGACGTCTCCGTGCACACCGAGACGTACTCGCTCGACGACGCGCCCGAGGCGTACGCGCGCCTGCACGACGGCAAGATCAACGGCCGGGCCGTCATCCTCCCCAACGGCTGAGACCGGCCGGGTGCCGTCGGTTTTCGGCCACGAGGTTCGTGCAGCGCTCAACTGTCGGCGCGGAGCACCCTGTTCCGGGTGACGGGTGATCAATAACCTGAGGTGGACCGTCCGTCACCCCACTCAGGGAGCTCCATGTCCACCGCGCAGATCCCCGACATCCTGTCGCCGGAGTTCGCCGCGAACCCCTATCCCGCCTACCGCGCCATGCGGGAGTCCGCGCCGCTCGTCCGGCACGAGCCGACACAGAGCTGGATCGTCTCGCGGTACGCCGACGTCGAGCGCGTCTTCAAGGACAAGGAGGCGCAGTTCACCACCGACAACTACGACTGGCAGATCGAGCCGGTGCACGGCAGGACGATCCTCCAGCTCAGCGGGCGCGAGCATGCGGTGCGCCGGGCGCTCGTCGCCCCGGCCTTCCGCGGCAGCGACCTCCAGGAGAAGTTCCTGCCCGTCATCGAGGCCAACTCCCGTGAGCTGATAGACACCTTCCGCGCCACCGGCTCCGCCGACCTCGTCGCGGACTACGCCACCCGCTTCCCGGTCAACGTCATCGCCGACATGCTCGGCCTCGACAAGGCCGACCACGCCCGCTTCCACGGCTGGTACACGACCGTCATCGCCTTTCTCGGCAACCTCGCCGGCGACCCCGACGTCGCCGCCGCGGGCGAGCGCACCCGCGTCGAGTTCGCCGAGTACATGATCCCGATCATCCGGGCCCGCCGCGAGAACCTCGGCGACGACCTCCTCTCCGCGCTCTGCGCCGCCGAGGTCGACGGCGTCCGCATGAGCGACGAGGACATCAAGGCCTTCTGCAGCCTGCTCCTCGCCGCCGGCGGCGAGACCACCGACAAGGCCATCGCCAGCATCTTCGCCAACCTGCTCACCCACCCCGAGCAGCTGGCCGCCGTCCGCGAGGACCGCTCCCTGATCCCCCGCGCCTTCGCCGAGACGCTCCGCTTCACCCCGCCCGTCCACATGATCATGCGGCAGTCCGCCGTCGACGTGGAGCTCAGCGGCGGCACCGTCCCCGCCGGCGCCACCGTCACCTGCCTCATCGGCTCCGCCAACCGCGACGAGAACCGCTACAAGGACCCCGACCGCTTCGACATCTTCCGCGAGGACCTGACCACCACCACCGCCTTCTCGGCCGCCGCCGACCATCTCGCCTTCGCGCTCGGCCGGCACTTCTGCGTCGGCGCGCTGCTCGCCAAGGCCGAGGTCGAGACCGGCGTGAACCAGCTCCTCGACGCCATGCCCGACCTGCGGCTCGCCGAGGGCTTCGACCCCGTCGAACAGGGCGTGTTCACCCGCGGCCCGAAGTCCCTGCCGGTGCGCTTCACGCCCGTGGGAGCCTGACCTCCGCCGTGGTCCCGTGTAGCATGGCCGTATGCATCGTTCTTCGTGCCTGAACTGGTGGCGCCTCACTTAGAGGCGGCCACCCACTCACGCACGTACAAGGGCCGTCCCCGGACGGCCCTTTCTGCTTCCCCCGGAAGTCTCCCGGAAGCGGTGCCGTCCCGAGGGCGACCACGACCCCGGGAGAGACCATGAGCAGCACCGACACCCTCGGCACCACCACCGCCCAGCAGCGCAGCGCCGAGCTGGAGCAGCTGATCCGCAAGGACCCCGCACGGTTCCGTGTCCTGACCGGAGACCGTCCCACCGGACGCCTCCATCTCGGCCACTACTTCGGCACGCTGCACAACCGCGTCAGACTCCAGGACCTCGGCGTCGAGACCCTCGTCCTCGTCGCCGACTACCAAGTCCTCACCGACCGCGACATCGCCGAGAACCTGAAGGAGTACGTCGAGGAGCTCGTCCTCGACTACCTCGCCATCGGCATCGACCCCGAGTGCTCCACGATCTTCACGCACAGCGCCGTACCCGCCCTCAACCAGCTGCTGCTGCCCTTCCTCAGCCTGGTCTCCGTCTCCGAACTCAACCGCAACCCCACCGTCAAGGACGAGATCGCCCACTCCCGGCAGGCCTCCGTCAGCGGCCTCATGTTCACCTACCCCGTCCACCAGGCCGCCGACATCCTCTTCTGCAAGGCGAACCTCGTCCCTGTCGGCCAGGACCAGCTGCCCCACCTGGAGATCACCCGCACCGTCGCCCGCCGCTTCAACGAGCGCTACGCCAAGGACCGTCCGGTCTTCCCCGAGCCCGAGGCGCTGCTCTCCACCGCGCCGCTGCTCCTCGGCACCGACGGCGGCAAGATGAGCAAGAGCCGCGGCAACGCCATCTCCCTGTCCGCCGACGCCGACGAGACCGCCCGCCTCATCCGCGGCGCCAAGACCGACGCCGAGCGCCGCATCACGTACGACCCCGCGCACCGGCCCGAGGTGTCCTCCCTCGTGCTGCTCGCCGCGCTCTGCGAGGAGAGCGACCCGCACCAGGTCGCCGAGGAGATCGGCGACGGGGGCGGCGCCGCGCTCAAGCGCCGGGTCACCGAGGCCGTCAACACCCGCCTCGCCCCGATCCGAGCCCGTCGCGCCGCGTTCGCCGCGGACCGGGGACTGGTCACGGACGTGCTCCGGGCCGGCAACGCCCGCGCCAACGAGATCGCGGAGCGGACCCTCCGGGAGGTGCGGGAGTCCATGGGCGCCGCCTACTGAAGGGCTTACGCTGGCCGGCGTGCAGCAGAACCGGAGGCGGGACCGACGACCGGAGCGGCGGCCGGCGCCGGGCCGGACTCCGGTGCGGGCCCTGCCCCTGGCCGGCGCCGACCTCGTCCTCGTAGGGCACTTCAGCGCGCGGCACAAGGATCACACGGCCCGCATGGACGCCGCCGAAACCGAGCTGACCGCAGCCGGAGCCCGCGTCGTCGGGCGGATCGTGCAGCGGCGCGGCGTGTCCGCGGGCGGGGCCGCCAAGATGCACCTGCCGCACTCCGCCCGTACGGTCCTCAGCCCCGGCAAGGCGCGGGAGGCGGCGGCCCTGGTCGCGCGGACCGGGGCCGACGCCGCCGTGTTCGTCACGCCCGTGACGGACCGTCAACGGACTCTGCTGGCGGAACTCTTCGTCTGCCCGGTGCTCGGCCCGCTCAGTGCACCACCGGAGTGAACCGCACCGGCAGCGAGGTCAGGCCCCGCATCCAGATCGACGGGCGCCAGGTCAGCTCCGCCGGCTCCACCGCGAGCACCAGGTCCGGCAGCCGGTCCAGGAGCGTCTCCACCGCCGTGCGCGCGATGACGTCGGCGAGGAGCGGCGCCGGATAGGGGCAGCGGTGCTCGCCGTTGCTGAACGACAGGTGCGCCGCGTTCTCCGCGCCCACGTGCGACTCGGGCCAGATCTGCGGGTCCGTGTTCGCCGCCGCGAGCCCCAGCACCACACAGTCGCCGGCGCGGATCAGACGGCCGCCGAGCTGGGTGTCGCGCACCGCCCACCGGCCGATGAAGTTCTGCGTCGGCGTGTCCAGCCACAGCACCTCGTTGAGCGCCTCGCCCACGCTCACGCGGCCGCCCGACACGTTCAGCGCGAACCGCTCGTCGGTCAGCAGCAGACGGAGCGTGTTGCAGATCCAGTTCGCCGTCGGCTGCTGGGCCGCCGCGATCACCGAGATCAGGTCCTGCACGATCTCCTCGTCGGTCAGCCCCGCCGGGTCCAGGATCATCCGCGAGGTCACGTCCGCCCCGGGCCGCTCCCGCTTCTCCTTGACCAGCCGCTGGATCCGCTCGCCCACGCGCACGTACGCGGCGACCGGATCGTCGCCCTCGCCCGCGTCCAGCGACATCCGCAGATCGTCCACCAGATCCTGCGTGTCCGTGCCCAGCTGCGGCATCCCGCACATCTGCACCGCGGCCCGCATCGGCAGCGCGTGCGCGTACGCCGCCATCAGCTCGGCCTGCCCGCTGCCCGCGAACCGCGAGATCAACGCGTCGGCGATCTGCCCGCAGTCCCGGGCCAGTTCGAACTGGTCGACCTGCTCCAGGGCGTGCGTGATCACCCCGGCCCGCCGCTGGTGCTCCACGCCCTCCGTGAACAGTACCGAGGGCTGGTAGCCGACGAACGGCATCAGCGGCCAGTCCGCGGGGATGTTCTCCCACTGGTTCCAGCGGCGCGAGTCACGGGCGAACAGCTCGTCGTGCGCGGTCACATAGCTGACCTCGGAGTAGCCGAGCACCAGCCACGCCGGCACGCCCCCGTCGAGCAGCACGGGGGCCACCGGACCGTGCTCACGGCGCAGCGAGCGGTACAGCTGGGACGGTGTCTGCTGGTACTCCAGGCCGCTCAGCGGGACCGCGCCCGCGTGCGCCGGGCAGCCCGCGGGTGCGGTGGGGCTCTGGTCGGTCACGGTGTCTTCTCCTGGGCCATGGCCAGTTCGTAGAGGTGGTCGACGAGGGTGATCAGCACGTCCTTGCCGGAGGATCTGACCCGGGCGTCGCAGTCCACCATCGGCACGTGGGCGGGCAGTGCGAGCGCCTGGCGTATCTCGTCGAGGGAGTGCCGCACGGGCTCGTCGTCGAACCGGTTGACCGCCACGACGAACGGCGTGCCGTGGTGCTCGAGCCGGTCGATGGCGTACCAGGAGTCGTCCATGCGCCGGGTGTCGACGAGGACGACCGCGCCCAGCGTGCCGGAGAACAGCCGGTCCCACAGGAACCAGAACCGCTCCTGGCCCGGAGCGCCGAACAGGTAGAGGACCATGCGGTCGTTGAGGCTGATGCGGCCGAAGTCGAAGGCGACGGTGGTGGTCGTCTTCGAGGCGACGCCCGCCGTCGAGTCGACGCCCACGCCGGCCTGCGTCATGACCTCCTCGGTGTTCAGCGGGCGGATCTCGCTGACCGAGCGGACGAGCGTGGTCTTGCCGACGCCGAAGCCGCCCACCACGACGATCTTCAGGCCGGTGTCCGCGGTGTGGCCGAGCGGGGTGCGCGCGGAAAGCTCCGAGGTCGCGGACAGTTCAGAGGTTGCGGAGCCCATGGAGCACCTCCTTGAGAAGGGCGGAATCGGGGAGCGCGGCGACCCCGGGGGCCGCGCGCGGATGACGGGCGGTGACCTTGCCGCCGGCCAGCAGGTCGCCGAGCAGGATGCGGACCACGGTGATCGGCATCCTGAGCTCGGCGGCGATCTCGACCACGGCCGTCGGATGCCGGCACAGCTCCAGGATCCGGACGTGCTCGGACTGCATGCCCGCGACCGGGGCGCACTCGCTGACCACCAGCGTGACCAGGTCGAACGAGGTGTCGTCGACGCGCGAGCGGCCCCCGGTGACGGTGTACAGCCGGTCCGGGTCGCCGGTGTCCACCGGCCGCCGGGTCACGCGGCGCCGCTCCCCACGACGGGCTCGCGCGGCGCGGCCCGCAGGTGCTCGCCGATCTGCTCCACCAGCTCCGTCATCTGGTGCCCGACGACGCCCGGGTCGGCGTCCTCGTCCGCGAGCACCGCGAGGTGGGCGCCCTCGCCCGCGTCCACGATGAACAGCAGGCCGCCGTGGAACTCCGTCATGGAGTGCCGGACGCCGCCGGTGCCGTCGCCGAACTCGACCGAGGCGCCCTGCGCGAGGGCCTGGATGCCGGAACAGATCGCCGCGAGCTGGTCGGCCTGGTCGAGCGTCAGATGCTCGCTCCAGCACAGCTTCAGGCCGTCCCGGGACAGGACCAGGGCGTGCCGGGTGCCGGGGGTGCGCTCCAGGAGGTTCTCGAGGAGCCAGGTCAGGCTGGTGTCAGTGGTCTGCACGGC
Organism: Streptomyces sp. NPDC050145; assembly: GCF_044460245.1. Classification (NCBI taxonomy): domain Bacteria; kingdom Bacillati; phylum Actinomycetota; class Actinomycetes; order Kitasatosporales; family Streptomycetaceae; genus Streptomyces; species Streptomyces sp. NPDC050145. The sequence continues at coordinate 296,944 of NZ_JBITJS010000001.1, forward strand.
GGGTCGGGCGGACCGGTCCGGCGGGGGAGCCGGGGTGCCGCCCGTGCCTCCAATCTCAGGTGTCGAGCGGGGGGTGAGTGGGTCTCGGGCGCGGCGGCTACGCGGGACGGTCCGGCCGGTCCGCGTCGTCCGTGGGGCCGGCGGGGCGCCGTCCGGGGGCGTCCGGGGCGGACGGGGCGCCGTCGTGGAGCCCGCTCTCCGCGGTCTTGCGGCCCCGGTGGAAGGCGCCGAAGCGGGCACCCGCGCTCCGGGCGGGGTCCGCGGCGCGCCCGGGGGAGGGCGCGGGGCGGGAACGCTCCTGCTCGGCGGCGGCCATGGTGCGGCCGGGGGCGCGCACCGGCAGGCCGCCCGGCGTCGCGCCGCTCGCGGGCGCGGGACGCGGATCGGGCACCTCGGCCCGCTCGTGGGTCTCCTCCGGCGCCGGAGGCGACGCGGGCCCGGGGACCGGCGCCGCGGCGGGAGCGGACTCGGCCGGGGCGGGCGGCGCCATGGCGGCGGGCCGCACGGCCTCCCGCCGCTGGGCGAGCAGTTGCGGCGGCAGCAGGACGACGACGCCGGTGCCGCCGCGCGAGGACGGCCGGAAGTTGACGTCGATCCGGTACTTCAGCGCGAGCCGGCCCACGACGGCGAGCCCGAGCCGGGTGCCCTGGAGCGAGGCGAGGTCGGTGACCTGGCCGGAGACCGCCTCCTCCGCGCGGCGCATCGCGGCGTCGGCCATCTTCAGGCCGCTGTCCTCGATGGTGACGACGATCCCGGCGGACCGTTCCTCCACGTAGACGTGCACCTCGTCGATGGGCGGCGAGAAGTTGGCCGCGTTGTCCATCAGCTCGGCGAGCAGGTGCATCACGCCCTCGGCGGCGAACCCGGCGATCGCCGCGTTCGTGGCGCAGTGCAGACGCACCCGCTGGTAGGCGGCGATGCGGCCGACGGCGCCGCGCAGCACGCTCTCCATGACGATGGGCTTGTTCCAGGCGCGGCTGGAGCGGCCGCCCATGAGCAGGGCGAGGCGGTCCGTCATCAGGCCGAGCTGGGAGGTGGAGTGGTCCAGGCGCAGCAGATCACCGAAGACCTCCTCGCCGTGACGTTCCTGCATGCTGCGCAGATCGGCCAGCATGCTCACGGACTTGGCCTGGACACGGCTGAGCGCCTTCGCGGAGGCGGCCTGCGCGGCGGCGGCGCGGCGCTCGCTCAGCGCGAGCTCGCGCAGGAACGCCTCGGCGGGCACGCGGAGCACCGGGGTCGCGGGCCAGTCGAGCTCCGCGAGGACCGCGTCGGCGGACACCCCGTCGTGCAGCCGGGCCACGGCGGTCGGGAACGTCTCCTGGGTCATGCGGGCCAACTCGGCGGTGCCACGGTCCAGTTCGGCGCGCGCGGCGTCCCGTTCGGCGGCGACCTGTCGGGCGCGGCGGTCCATCGACTCCAGGGCGGCAGTGAACTCGTCCAGGATCCGGCGCAGTTGAGGATCGGAGGGGGACTGTGCGCCCGGCGCCGCCTCGGTGCCCTCCTCGATGCGGCGCAGCACGGCGGGCAGCCCGAGGTTCACGAGCTGGGCGGTCTCGGCGGACTGCTGCGTCAGCCGTCCCTGCGTCAGGGCGAGTTCCTCGCGGGCCCGCCGGGCGTCGCGCCGGGCCCGGTCGCCGCCCGTGTGTCCCAGGAGGACGGCGACGGCCAGAGCCGCCCAGGCGACCGCGACCGTGACGACCGCCCAGCCGGTGGCGCCCGACGGGGCGAGAGCGGCCGAGGCGCCCGCCGCCGCGGCCGCCGCCACGAGCACGGCGAGCGGTCTGCCGAGCGAGGTGCGCCGGGCCTTCGCGGTCGCGCGCGGGCGGGGAGGAGCAGGCACTGACATTCCGCGGTCCTCGGTCCTTGAGTGCGGGGGGTGATGCGCCGACCGGTCACGTCGACGGCTCGGTCCACCAGGCGGACGCCGAACGGGACGCCGATCTTCCGGACCGTACGAGCGCTCATGCTAGTCATGCCGCGGGCCGAGCAGACCGGACAATCCGGGTAGTACGCCCTGGCGGTGACTTCGTCGCGAACTCGCCTTCCGTGACAGGGGGCGTGATACGGCGTGAGGAACCGGAAGGGGTGGCGGAAGCCGGTCCGGGCGGGGGCGGGACCGCCCTCGAGTCCGGGCTGGGAACGACGGATGCCTCCGGCGCGAGGGCGCCGGAGGCATCGGAGTCGTCCGGGGAAAGTCGCCGGGCGGATATTTTCGGCCAACGTCGGGCGGGTGCCGGTCTCGCGCCGGGCCAACGTCGGGCGGGTGTCAGTCCCGCGCGAGGCCCACGCCGGGCCGGCCGGGGCTCAGCCCTGGATGTGCTGCTGGTGCGCGCTGCCGCCCGGCGCCGGTGAGGCCTGCGCGAGCATTCCCTCGGCCTGCTCCTTGGGCAGCCGCTGCTCTAGCCCGCAGAACGTGCACTGGGTGCGGTACTTGACCGAGACCGGGAAGAGCGGCACGAAGAACAGCGTGAACTTCGTGACGTGCTTGCGCAGGGCGTGCGCGGCCGGATTGCCGCAGTGGCCGCACAGCAGCGTGAGCATGGCGAGCTGGTACACGTAGCCCCGCGTGCCAAAGATGATCATGACGTCCCCTCCCGATGCCGACCCGCCGCCGGGATCCCGGGGCCTGACGTCATCGTAGGCAGCCCCGGCCCGGTCCTCACAAGCCGTAACGCCTGGTCGTCAGCTCCTCCTGGGCGAGCCGGCGCAGCGCGAGCAGCACCGGCTCGAAGAGCACCGCGGCGCCGACCACGATCTCCGCCTTCTCCGTGGTGTCGTCGTACCGGTCCAGATGGTCGAGGTCCACCGTCGCGATCTCCTCCACGGCGCGCCCGTAGGGGGTCAGCTGTTCGGGCGGGAACTCGTAGCCGACCCGGGGCAGGGTCGCCAGCGAGCTGATCAGGGCGCGGTAGCTGGGCGACAGCGCGCCGATCTCCCGCGCGTGCGTCCAGCCCAGCTCGTCGAGCAGCGACTCGACCAGCGCCGTCGCCCGCACGATGTACGGGTCCTCCGGGTCCGGGTCCGGCGGCTGGGGCAGCGCCCACATCGCGGCCCCCACCCGGAACGTCGTGTCGAGCGAGTCGTCGTCGATCGCCGCGATCACCTCGCGGGCCGTGGCCACCGGCACCCGGCCGACCTGGATCAGCGCCCGGATCAGTGCGAGCCGGCGCACGTGCGCCTCCTCGTACTCCGCCTGGGTCGCGCTGATCCGCCGCCCCGGCGGGAGCAGTTCTTCGCGCAGGTAGTACTTGATCGTGCCCACCGGCACCCCGCTGCGCTCGCTCAGCTCCGCAAGCCGCATCTCTTGTGCCCCTTCTTGGAAAGTGTCACTATCCAACCACGGCCTCGGTGATCGCCGCAGCCGCAGCACACGCATGGCCTGCAGTCTCACATTCGAAGTCCGACGGATCGGGGGAGTCGTGTCCGCGCAAACTCAACTGGGACGCTCGACCGCTGCAGTCGATGAGGACGTCGTCGTCTTCCTCATCGGCATGCGGATCAATCACTTCTGGGCGGTGCACCGCTGGCTGCCGGTGTTCTTCGCCATGCCCATGATGCTCAGGGAGCTGGGCAAAGACCGCAGTCTGGGACTGCTCGACCACATTCTGGGCACCGCGAGCCCGCGCTCCTACTTCGTCATCCAGTACTGGGAGTCCAAGGACAAGCTCCTCACCTACGCGGCCCTGCCCGACAAGCGGCACCGCCCGTGGTGGGCCCGGATCAACAAGCTCGTGCGCAAGAGCGGCGGCCACGTCGGCCTCTGGCACGAGACCTACGTCGTCCCGGCCGGCTCGTACGAGACCATCTACGGGGACATGCCGCCCTACGGGCTCGCCAAGGCCTACGGGATGCGGTCGCTCAAGGACGGCGTGCAGGCGCGCGACCGGTTGTCGACCTGATTCGGTCACGGGCGGTCATGCTCCGGCTACCGGGTGTCCCGGCGCGGTCGTACGGGCGGGCCGAATCGGCAATCCGCCCGTCGTGATGAAAAGATTGGGCCATGGCAATCAAGACCTACTTCGACATCACGATCAACGACGAGCCCGCCGGGCGGATCACGTTCAACCTCTTCGAGGACGTCGTCCCGAAGACCGCGGAGAACTTCCGCGCGCTGTGCACCGGTGAGAAGGGCTTCGGCTACGCCGGCTCCTCCTTCCACCGCGTCATCCCGCAGTTCATGCTGCAGGGCGGCGACTTCACCGCCGGCAACGGCACCGGTGGCAAGAGCATCTACGGCGAGAAGTTCGCCGACGAGAACTTCCAGCTCAAGCACACCAAGCCGGGCCTGCTCTCCATGGCCAACGCGGGCCCGAACACCAACGGCTCGCAGTTCTTCATCACCACCATCGTCACCGACTGGCTCGACGGCAAGCACGTCGTCTTCGGCGAGGTCGAGGACGGCATGGAGCTCGTGAAGAAGATCGAGTCCCTCGGTTCGCGCAGCGGTGCCACCGCCGCCAAGATCACGATCTCCGAGTCCGGCCAGCTCTGATCCGTCGGCTCTGATCCACGGGTTCTGAGTCACGGGCTCTGATTCACGGGTTCTGATCCACCCGTAGAGGCCGGGCCCCGCCACACGGCGGGGCCCGGCCTCCGCGCGTTCCCGGACGCACCCGCACCCGGGCCGGGGACAGTAACGAGCAGTAACTTCCCGCACTCAACTCCCGGCGGCCCCGGGCGCGTTAGGGTCACGCTCACCGATCGTGATCCACATCGTCGTGCCCACAACCCGGGAGGCATCCGTGCGCCTGCGCACCGTACCCACGCTCCTGCTGTCCGCCGCGCTGACCGCCGGCGCCCTCGCCGCGACCGCCGCACCGGCGTCCGCCGCGGATCGGTCCTTCGAGGACCGGCTGCGCGCGATACCCGGCGTGTCCGTCACCGGCGTGACGGACAAGGAGGGCTTCCCGCTCTACTCCCTGGCGATCACCCAGCCCGTCGACCACAATGATCCGGCGGCCGGCACCTTCCAGCAGCGCTTCACGCTCTGGCACAAGTCCGCCGACCGGCCCGTCGTCTTCTACACCGGCGGCTACGGGCTCTCCTCCTCGACCCGCGAACCCACCGCGCTCCTCGACGCCAACCAGCTGAGCATGGAGCACCGCTTCTTCGGCCCGTCCGTCCCCGCCGGGGCCACGCCCTGGAACAAGATGACCGTCCAGCAGGAGGCCGCCGACGAGCACGCCGTCGTCCAGGCCGTCAGACCGCTGTACGAGAAGACCTCGAAGTGGCTCGCGACGGGCGGCTCCAAGGGTGGCATGACCGCGACCTACCACTACCGCTTCTACCCGCGCGACTACGACGGCGTCGTCGCCTACGTCGCCCCGAACGACGCGAACAACGACGACGACAGCACGTACGAGCGCTTCTTCACGTCCGTCGGCACCCAGCAGTGCCGGGACGCGCTCGCCGCTGTCCAGCGCGAGATGCTCGTCCGCCGCGACACCCTGCTCCCCAAGTTCGAGCAGACCGCCAAGGACGAGGGCTACACCTTCACCGAGACGCTCGGCACCACCGACCGCGCCTACGAGTTCGCCGTCCTGGACCAGGTGTGGAACTTCTGGCAGTCCGGCACCGCCGCCGACTGCCCCACCGTCCCCGACGCGAAGACCGTCTCCGACGACGCGCTCTACGCCTGGTCCCTCGACCACGGCTTGTCCGTCTACGAGGACTCCACCCTCGGCGCCAACGGCAGCGGCCCCTACTACCGGCAGGCCGCCGCCCAGCTCGGCTGGGCCGACCTCAAGTTCAAGAACCTCAAGGGCGTCCGCCACTACCCGGACATCTACCAGCCCAACTCGGTCCTGCCCGAAGGCATGCGCACCACCTACGACGGCACCGCGATCAAGGGCGTCGACAAGTGGGTCCGCAACGACTCGCGGCGCATGCTCTTCGTGTACGGGCAGAACGACCCGTGGAGCGCCGAGCAGTTCACCCCGAGCGCCCACGACTCGTACAAGTACGTCGTGCCCGGCTCCAACCACGGCGCGCGGATCGCCGCCCTGCCGGCCGACCAGCGGGACGCCGCCACCGCGACGATCCGCCGGTGGGCCGGGAAGTAGTCCCTGCCTCGGAGCCCGGCGTCAGGCCTTGCGGGCCACACCGCCGTACGCGTCGACCGCCGGGTTCGGGTACGGCGCGGCGCCGGGCTCCGGCCGCCAGTCCGTGACCCGCACGACGCCGGGCTCCAGCAGCTCCAGACCGTCGAACAGCGAGGTGACCTCCGCGACCGAGCGCACATGGTACGGGACCGCGCCGCTCTCCTTGTACGCCGCGGACGCGGCGATCATGCCCGGGCTCGTCCCGGTGCCGTCGCTGACCGCCAGGAAGCTGCCCGGCGCGAGTCCCGCCATCAGTTCGCCGATGATCCCCTGCGCGCGCTCGACCGGGTCGACGTGACCCAGCGTGCCGAGGATGAGCAGGGCGACCGGCCGCGACAGGTCCAGCGTGTCCGCGGCGGACTCGAGGATCTTCGCCGTGTCGTACAGGTCCGCGTCGAGATACGCGGTCGCGCCCTCGGGCGTGCTGGTCAGCAGGGCCCGCGCGTGGGTGAGGACCAGCGGGTCGTTGTCGACGTAGACGATCCGCGCGTCCGGAGCCGCGCCCTGGGCGACCTGGTGGGTGTTGTCCCCGGTCGGCAGGCCCGTGCCGATGTCCAGGAACTGCCGCACCCCGTGCTCGGCGACCAGATGACGCACCACGCGGCCCAGGAAGTGCCGACTGCACACGGCCACGTCGACGAGCCCGGGGAAGATCTTCTTGATCTGGTCGCCGACCTGCCGGTCCACCTCGTAGTGGTCCTTGCCGCCCACGAAGTAGTTCCAGAAGCGGGCCGAATGCGGCGTCGTGGTGTCGATGCGGCTGCGCAGCTCAGACGCGGCGGCGTATCCGGAACCCTGGTCCGACATGAAGTGCCTCCTCAAACACGGGTGTTCGAGCCAGTCAATCATCAACTCCCGTCACGCACGCGGGCCCACGGGAACGTCCAGCGGCCGGGCCAGACCCGTGATGCCCTCGTCGAGGCGCTGCAGATGCCGCAGCACGCGGAACGTCACGGTGTTCGCGGCCGGCACGCCCAGACCGTCCGTCTCCAGCATCGCCGCGATGCTCGCGCCCGACTCCACGCGGCCGTCCCTGTCGGCCTCCGTCACGTGCGCGACCAGCACGTCGATGTTGTGTGCGATGCGCCGCGCCGCACGCCCGAGCCGGGGATCGGCCCCGACCCGCTTGCTGTACGGCACGAGCTCGGCCGTCGCCGCGAGGGAACGCGCGTGGTACGCCGAGGTCTCCAGCAGCGCCACCAGATAGCGGGCCGTCTGGCGGCGCTCGCGCAGCGGCGTGATCGGATGCGTCAGCGGCTGCGTGGACGCCCGCAGGTCGTCGAGCGCCGTGTCCAGGTCCCGCGCCTTGTCGAGGAGATCGGCCGCGGGCCCGCCGCTCAGCTGCTCCACCGCGCCCGCCACCACGTCGCCGAGCCGCTCCAGGACCGTGGCCAGCTGCTCGTCCGTACGGCTGTCCGTGCGCACCGGGAGGACCAGCATCGCGGCGATGATCCCGCAGGCCGCGCCGAGCGCCGTCTCCTCGATGCGCAGCACGAGCACGTCGACGCTGTAGGTGTTGAGCAGGGTGTAGAGCAGGCCGAGCATCGCCGTCACGAAGAACGACATCAGCGCGTACGACAGCGGGGCGGTGAAGAACATGGCGAACACGCAGAGCAGGACGAGGCCGAACGCGATCCACGTGTGGTTCCCGACCACGCCCGCGAGCCCCACACCGGCGACGACGCCGAGCACCGTGCCGAGCAGCCGCCGGTAGCCCTTGACCACGATCTCGCCCGTGGACGCGGTGTTCAGGAACACGACCCAGCAGGTGAGCACCGCCCAGTACCAGCGCTGCGTGGACAGGAACTCGCCGCCGACGATGGCGAGCGAGGAGCCCACCGCGACCTGGAACGCGGCGCGGGTCGTCGGACGGCGCAGCCCCGACGGCTCCTCCTCCGCCTCCTCGGCGACCTCCTTCTCCACCGAGATCGACACGTCCTCCGCGTCGAACTCCTCGCGCGAACGGGTCGTCGCGGGGGAGTCGTCCGACTCGTCCTGCGGGCCGTCCAGCGCGAGCCGCAGACCGAGCACGGCGCGGGCCGCCTCACCGATGCCGCGGAACACGTCCTGCACGGCGAGGGTGGCGCCCGGCGGGATGCGCTCCTCGTCGCGGTAGCCGAGCAGGCGGTTGCGGATCTGGGCGACGGCCGTGCCCCGGTTGGACTCCGCGGGGCGGATCACCATCAGGTGCAGGGCGCCCAGATCGCGGCGGAGCGTCGCCGTCGCCTCGTCCTCGCGGCGCAGCAGCCGGCCGGTGGCGGGCACGGGCGCGCCCGGCAGATGGAGGGTCAGGGTGTCGGCGCGGTCCGCGCTGCGGGCGTTCAGGAGCAGCATCCCGAGCCGCTCGGCCGCGACCTCCGCGTCCGCGACACGGCGTTGCACGAGCGCGGCCGCCGCCTCGTCGCGGGTGCCGTCCTCCAGGCGGCCCTGGATCATCAGCGCCGACTCGTGCAGCCGGGCCGTGTGCCGGCGCAGGTCGTCCAGGACGTCGTCGAGCTCCTCGGGCGGCGCGTCCAGCAGCCGCGTCTGCGCCGTGACCAGCTGCCCGAGCCGGGCCCGGAACGCCTCGCGCAGCCGGCCGAGTACCCGCTGCGGGGTCTCCGGCACCAGCGCGAAGCGGGCCACGGCGCTGCACGCGAAGGAGATCGCCAGGACTCCGTACAGAGGCGGCAGTTGGCCGGTGCCCGCGCCGACGAACAGGGAAACGAAGTACACCTGGAAGCCGATCAGGCCGAGCGCGGTGCCCCGGTCGCCGAAGCGCCGGGAGTAGACCGCGCCGAAGATCAGCGCGATGAAGAAGAGATCGCCCGCGACAACGCGGTGGTTGAGGACCGCGCCCAGGGATATCGCCACGAGCGCGACCGGCAGTCCGAGCGCGAGCGTGACGGCCTGTCCGCGGACGGTCTTCTCGCGGATCGCGAACGTGCTCACCATCGCGGTCATGGCTCCCACGACCATCTGCGTCACGCTCATGCCGATGAGCGCGAGCACGGCGAGCGCGAGGCCGATCGCGGCGACGGTCCGCAGTCCGGCCATCAGCCGGAGCAGACCGGGGTCGGACGCCACGATGCGGTCCCAGGTTCCCTTGAGGGTCGGCCGTCGCGCCACCGTGTCACTCCAAGATCGATCCGTCGTGCCGCCTCCGAGCATACGAGCCCACGGAAGCGGTTCCGACGTGCGGCCGTTCGGTCGGAACCGGGCGGGACGCGCCCACCGGTTGCGCCCGCCCGGCGCGGTCGCATCGGACGATCAGCACATGATCGATGTAGTGGTGATGCTGAGTGGAGTCGTCGGAGTCGCCCTGCTCGCCGAGGCGGTGTGGGCGATGCGGCGCAGCGTTCAGGAAGGGGGTGACACGACCGCGGTCGTGGCCAAGGGCGTCAGCATCGCGCTGGCCGCCTCACTGTGCGGGGCGCTGGGCCTGGCCGCCGTGCTCTTCTTCGCCGTCCCGCACTGAGCCTTCGTCTCGCCGTCCCGCACTATCCCTTCTCGTCGACCGCCTTCAGGACGGCCGCCACGAGCGGTCCCGACGACTCGCCGCCCCGGCCGCCGCGCTGCATCACCGCGGCCGCGGCGAGGTCGCCGTGCCAGGCGGCGAACCAGCCGTTGGGGTCCTCCTGCCCGACGACCTCCGCCGAGCCGGTCTTCGCGCCGATGTCCCCGGAGAGCCCGGCCATGGACCCGGCGGCCGAGCCGGAGGCCGCCGTCGTGTGCAGCAGGTCCCGCAGCCTCCGGTGGGCCGTGCGGTCGAGGGTGCGCGTGGCCTTCGCGAGCGCGCGGTGGTCGACGGACGGCGCGACGAGGTACGGCTGGCGGAACGTACCGGTGCGCGCGGTGGAGATCACCGACGCCATCGTCAGCGGGTTCATCCGCACCTCGCCCTGACCGATCAGCGCGGCCGCCTTCGACGCGGCGTGCTGCACCGGCACCGACCCGTCGAACGCGTCGACCCCGACCGACCAGCGGGTACCGATGCCGAACACCTCACGGGCCTGGCGGGGCAGATCGTCGTCCGCGAGCTTGCCGGCCTGCGTGATGAACGCGGTGTTGCAGGACGCCGCGAAGTCGGCCCGGAACGTGCCGCCCGGGATCTCGAAGTCGTCGACGTTGTGGAAGGTCCAGCCGCCGTAGGAGGCGTTCTTCGGGCACGGGTGCGGCGCGTCCGGCGTGGCCAGCTTCTTCTCCAGGAGCAGCGACGCCGTGATCATCTTCATCGTGGAGCCGGGCGCGAGCCGCCCCTCCAGCGCGGTGTTCGGCCCGTCGGCGCGGGAGTTGGCGACCGCCAGCACCTCGCCGGTCGACGGCCTCAGGACGACGATCGAGGCGTCCGCGCGCTTGGCCACCTCCTCCTCGGCCGCCTGCTGCACCCGGCGGTCGATGGTGGTCCGCACCTTCCCGGGCCGCCCCTCGGCGACCGAGAGCAGCGTCTCGCCGGAGGGCGGCTCGGCGTCCCCGCCCGCCCCGCCGTCCGGCACCACCCGCAGTTCGAGCCCGGGCCGCCCGCCCACGGCCTTGCCGTACGTCCGGCCGAGACCGGCCGTCACCGGCGCGAGCGAGGGGAAGTCCCCGGCGTCGAACGCCTTGCCGTCGCGGTCCGTCGCCCGCACCGGTGCGGGGCCCGTGTCCCGCACCGAGAGCCGCTCGCCCGCGTCCAGCCGAGGATGCAGCACCGACGGCGCCCAGCGCACGACCGCCTTCCCGTCCCCGGCCCGCCGCACCACGGTCAGCGCGTCCTCGTAACGGAGCGGCGCCCGCGCCCCGTCGTAGCGGAACTCGGCGCGCACGGCGTAGGGGACCCGGGTGCCGCGCGCCGCGCCGGGCCGGATCGTCACCGGGGAGAGGCGTGCCCCGTCGAGGTAGTCGCGCAGCGCGGCCTTCGAGGCCTTCTCGTCGTCGGTGCGGGACGCGGCGCGGCCGGCGTCCCCGTCGGCCCACGCGTCCAGGAACCCGGCGGCGGCCGAGCGGACCTCGGCGGCGGACAGCGGGCCGGTGCGGGGTGCCTCCTCGCCGGGCGAGACCACCGCCCAGGCCGCCGTGCCCGCCCCGGCGAGGGCGAGCGCCGCCGCTCCCGCGAGCCATGTCTTCCTGCGCCTGGTGTGCCGCTCGCCGCCCACGGGCCCTCCGACCTCGTCGTTCCACGCCCCGAGGCCACCGTAGGCAGGCTGCCGAGGCGTGTCCCTGTCGGACTGCGCCGTTCAGGTCAGCGCAGGCCCAGCGCGTCCGTGGTCAGGTCGGCCATCGCGGCCTCGCCCCGCGCGTTGGGGTGCACGGGCACGAAGTTGGTGCCGAACAGCGCGGGCTCCACCCAGCGGGTGCCGCTCGACTGGCACGCGTCGTGCCCCTCGGAGGCCGTGCCCAGGTCGACGTACGTGGACCCGGTCTCGGCGGCGGCCCGGCGCACCGCCTCGTTCAGGTGCGTCTGGATGTCCCGCACGTACGGGACGTCGCCGGAGGCGATCGGCATCTTGAGGAAGCAGCCCGCCTGGGCCTTCGCCGGCATGATCCACGGGTAGCCGAGCACCGCGACGCGCGCCTTCGGCGCCTTGTTGCGCACCGCCTCCAGCGCGGCCTTCACCGCCGGGTACGTCTTGCCGTCGATGTCCTTGGCGAAGCTGTCGCCGTACAGGGTGCGGCACGGGTCGCCCTGCCCGGCCGTGGCGATCCCGGCGGAGGCACAGGCCAGGATCGTGTTGATGAACGTGTTGTTGTCGTTGCCGCCGATCGTCAGTGTCACCAGGCGGGTGTCGTCGGAGAGCGCGTCCAGCTGCGGGGCCACGCCCGGGTACTGGGACCCGGCGAAGTCCTTGGTCTGCGCCCCGCCGCAGGTCGCGTCCTTGAGTGCGGCGCCGGTGCGCGCGGCGATCACGTGGGGGTAGTTCGCCGTGGACCGGGCGCACAGCGGGCTCGCCGAGGGGTCCAGGGGCAGCACCCCGGACGCGGCGCTGTAGCTGTCGCCGAGGGCGACGTAGGGGAGGGGCTGCCCGGTGGCATGGGCCGGCCCGCCGAGGGTGACGAGGGCTGCGCCGGCCGTGGCCGCCACGGCCGCGACACGGCCGCCGAACGCGCGGATCGCCATCTGAACTCCTTCGAACGAATGCGGCTCGGCCCACAGGCCAAGTTCCGTGTGAGAACAGGGGGTTCCAGCGCGCTGAAGTTGAAGCTACCGACGAGTTCGAAAACGAGTCAATAGGCGTGCACGGACATGACAAACGGGCGGGTGGGGCCGATGAGGCCCTGCCCGCCCGTAAAAGGGTGCCGCAGCTCAGCGCACGTGCTCTCCCGGCGCGGGGCGGGCGAAGTCGAGGACGTTCTCGGCGGTGCGCTCGGTCTCCCGGGCCGCCGAACGGACGTCGGCGAGCACGTCGCCCTGCTCGTCCACGAGCTGGTCGTAGATGGGGGCAGGGGAGCTGGAGGGTGCGGGCACGGTGTGAACTCCTGTTGGTGTGGATCTTCAGGTCCCCTGGGGCGGGGGACGAGAGGGGGACAGACAGGGACCTTATGCGGGCGCGCGGGCCCGCGCGTGAGCGGGGGTCCATTACTGACGAGTTGTCCAGGAAGCCGTGCGAGACTCGGATCATGCTGATCAGGGATGCCCGCGCGGAGGACTGGGAGCGGATCTGGCCCTTCTGGCGGAAGATCGTCGCCGCCGGCGAGACGTACACCTGGGACCCCGACACCGGCGAGGCCGAGGCCCGCACGCTGTGGACGGGGTCGGGCCGGCGGGTGTTCGTGGTGGAGGACGACGCCGGGGCGGTCGTCGCCTCCGCGTACGTCAAGGCCAACTACGGCGGGCCCGCGGCGGACGTCGCGAACGCCGGGTTCATGGTGGACCCCGAGCGGTCCGGACACGGCTACGGGCGGGCGCTCGCCGAGCATGTCCTGGCCGAGGCGAAGGCGGACGGCTTCCGGGCGATGGTCTTCAACGCGGTCGTGGAGACGAACCCGGCCGTACGTCTGTGGACCTCGCTGGGCTTCACGGTCCTGGGCACGGTCCCGGACGCCTTCGACCACCCGCGCCACGGACGGGTCGGGCTGCACGTGATGCATCGGGTGCTCTGAGGCCCGAGGCGCTCGACGGCCGGGTGCTCCGAGTCCGGGCGCTCAATGACCGGCGAGCAGTTTCACCGCGACCACGCCCGCGCCGATCACCGCGTTGAGCGCGCCCACGACCACCGCGCCGAGCGGACCCGCGCCCGTGCGCAGGCCGCCCGCGCAGCCCCACGCCGCCAGGGACGCCACCTCGCTGCCGACCGCGATCCACAGGGCCGTCGTCAGGTGCAGGGCGCCCAGCGCGGACAGGCCGATCAGCAGCAGCGGGCCGACGGCGCTGGTCAGCAGGGGGCTGGAGACGAAGAGCGTGTGCCGGATCTCCGCGAGCCGGGGCATCCGGCCGTGCGCCACCGGATGGGCCTGCATGTCGGCGACCAGCGTGGCCAGCCACAGGCCGAGCGCGGTGACGGCGACCGAGGCCGCCGCGCCGAGGTGGGAGGCGTGCCCGTTCTGGGCGAGGCCCACCAGCACGGCCAGCAGGGTCAGTGACGCGTAGATGCGCTCCTTGAGCCGCTCGCCCAGTACGCCGGCCCGCTCCTGCGCCGTGATCTTTGGCGCCGTCCCCTCGGTCATGTCCGCAATCTAGGACGGCCGCGCCCCACGCCCGCAAGTTACTCAACCGTAACCAGCGGACCGCTACCGGCGGTAACTCCCGGGCCGATAGCGTCCGGCGACGCGTGGGGAGCCGGTGCCATCGGCTTTCCGCGCCCTGTCGGCCTGCCCGCCTTCCGGCCCGTACCCAGGAGGTACGCCATGCCCGCCCCCACCCGTCTGCTGGCCGCAGCCGTCACCGCCGCCGCCTGCCTCGGCGCCCAGGCCCTGCCCGCCGCGGCCGCGTCCGGCGCGTCCGGGGAGGTCTCGCGCGGGGTCCCGATCCCCGCGTTCTACGACCCGCCCGCCGCGCTCCCCGCCGCCGACGGCGCCGTGATCCGCACCGAGCCGCTGCCGCTCGCCCTCAGCCTGCCGACCCTGCGCGGCCCGCTGCCCGGGACCGCGACCCGGCTCATGTACAAGACCACGGACGCCTCCGGACGGCCCGCCGCCGTCACCGGCGCCTACATCGAGCCCGCCGCCCGCTGGCGCGGCACCGGCCCCCGCCCGCTCGTCGCGCTCGCCCCCGGCACCATGGGCCAGGGCGACCAGTGCGCGGCGTCGATGGGCCTGGAGCATCCGCTGCGGCTCAACGGGCAGACCGTGTCCGTCGGTTACGAGGACCTCGCGATCTACCGGCTGCTCGCCAAGGGTGTCGCCGTCGTCGTCACCGACTACATCGGCCTGGGCGCCACCGACCGGCTGCACACCTACGTCAACCGGCTCGACGAGGCGCACGCCGTGCTCGACGCCGTGCGCGCCGCCCGCTCCCTGAAGCAGGCCACGGTCACGAAGGACTCACCCGTGGGCCTGTTCGGCTACAGCCAGGGCGGCGGCGCCACCGCGGCCGCCGCCGAACTCCAGCCCGCGTACGCCCCGGACGTCCGGCTCTCCGGCACGTACGCGGGAGCGCCGCCCGCCGACCTCACCGAGACGACGAAGGCCATCGACGGCACCGACCTCGTCGGCGCGCTCGGCTGGTCGCTCAACGGCTTCCTCCAGTCCGACCCCGAACTGCGGCCGATCGCCGAGGCTCACCTCGGCGCCAAGGGGGCGGCCGCCCTGAAGGACCTGTCGACCATGTGCGTCGGCGACGCGATCTTCTCCTACTCGTCGCAGCGCAGTTCCTCGTGGACGAACGACGGGAAGTCGCTCGCGCAGATCATCCAGGCCGAACCGCGGCTCCAGGCCTTCCTCGCCGAGCAGCGCATCGGCAAGCTGCGGCCCGCGAGTCCGGTGCGGGTCGCGACCGGGGTGAGCGACGACCTCGTCCCGCACGGCCAGGCCCGGCAGTTGGCCGTCGACTGGTGCGGGCGCGGAGCCCAGGTCACGTACAAGCCGGTGGTGCTGCCGGGCGTCGGCCGGGCGCTGATCAACCACTTCGCGCCACTCCTGACCGACCAGGGGCCCGCGGTCGACTGGCTCACCGACCGGCTCGCCGGGAAGCCCGCGGGGACGAACTGCTCGACGCTGCCCTGGAAGCCCTGACGCGGGGAAATTCGGGGGAGTCCGGGGCGGGTCCTGTGTCAGCATGACCGGGTTTTCCGCCCCGCTCCGCCGATCGAAGGGACCTGCCGCCGTGGCCCGCTCCGTCACGCTCATCCGTTCCGACGCCCTGTCCGACGTCGCCGAGTACGCCTACGCCGCGACGGCTCCGGCCGAGGCGCGGCTCGTGTTCCTCGCCGGGTCCTGCCCGCTGGACGACGACGGCTCGACCGTGGCCGTCGGTGACTACGCGGGCCAGGCGGCGCGCTGCGTCGCGAACCTGCGGACCGCGCTCGCCGCCGCGGACGCGGCATTGGAGGACGTCATCAGCACCCGTGTCCTGGTCGCCACGACGCGGCAGGAGGATCTCGTCGCCGCATGGCAGGTCGTACGGGACGCCTTCGGCGATCACGACGTGCCCAGCACGCTGATGGGCGTCACGGTGCTGGGCTACGCCGACCAGTTGGTGGAGGTGGAAGCCGTCGCGGCCGTCGTCGACGCCCCTGTCTCCTGACCGCTCCCTTTTTTGGTCGCCTTGACGAAAAAGACTCCCCGGATTTAAAGTCAGTTCGACTTGAAGTCGTGCCGGCTCGACGCCGTGCCGACCTGAAGTCCTGCCGACTCGACGTCGTGCTGACTCGAACGAGGGGAGCTTTCGTCATGGCCGACATCACCAAGCGCTTCGGCTGGCGCCATCTGCGGGGCACGCCGACCGCCCACATCCGTCACCACCGCGGCGGCCGGCTCGCCCACGACGGCGCCGGGGTGAGCTTCTGGTTCCGCCCGCTGGTCGCCGCCCTCTCCGAAGTGCCGGTCGACGACCGGGAACTGGCGATGACCTTCCACGGCCGCACCGCCGACTTCCAGGACATCGCCGTCCAGGCCACGCTCACCTACCGGATCGCCGACCCGGCCGTCGCCGCCGAGCACCTCGACTTCTCCGTCGACCCGGACACCGGCGTCTGGCGCGGGGCTCCGCTGGAGCAGCTCTCCACCCTCCTGACGGAGACCGCACAGCAGCACGCGCTCGACGTCCTCGCGCGCACCCCGCTGGAGTCCGCAGTGACCGACGGCGTCACGGCCGTACGGGAGCGGGTCGCGGCCGGGCTCGCCGCCGAACCCCGGCTGCCCGCCTCCGGCATCGAGGTCGTCGCCGTCCGCGTCATGGCGCTGCGCCCCGAGCCCGAGGTCGAGCGCGCGCTGCGCACCCCGGCCCGCGAGCGGATCCAGCAGGAGGCCGACCGGGCCACGTACGAACGCCGCGCCGTGGCCGTCGAGCGCGAGCGGACCATCGCCGAGAACGAGCTGGCGAGCCGGATCGAACTCGCCCGCCGGGAGGAGCAGCTCGTCGAGCAGCGCGGCACCAACGCCCGCCGCGAGGCCGAGGAGCAGGCCGCCGCCGACGCCGTACGCGCCACCGCGGAGGCCGAGCGCTCCGTCCGGCTGGCCCGCGCCGAGGCCGAGGGTGCCCGCGAGATCGGCGAGGCCCGCGCCCAGGCGCAGGCGGCGTGGCTGCGGGTGCACGCCGACACCGACGCGGCCACCCTGCACGCGCTCACCGGCACCCGGCTCGCCGAGAACCTGCCGCGCATCGACAGCCTCACCGTGTCTCCGGACGTGCTGACCGGGCTGCTGGCCAAGCTCGGCGCCGGACAGGGCGCGGACGGCGGCCGGCCGGCATGAGCCTCGCCCCGCGCGCCGTCCTCGTCCACCGCACCACCGAGTACGAGGAACTGGTCGCCCACCACGGCACCCACGGCCAGGCCGCGTTCTTCCTGAGCAGCCGGGGCCGAGCCATCGAGGAGATCGCGGAGCGGCACCACCGGGCGCACCGGGCCCTCGCCGAGGCGGCCGCGGCCGTGCCGCTGAACTGGCGCCAGGCCCGCGTGGAGCGGGCCGACCTGGACCGTTTCCTGTTCGCGCCGGAGGACGTCGTGGTGGTCGTCGGTCAGGACGGGCTGGTCGCCAACGCGGCGAAGTACGTGGTCGGGCGGCCCGTGGTGGGTGTGGACGCCGAGCCGGGCCGCAACCCGGGCGTGCTCGTCCGGCACCGGCCCGCGGACGTGTCCCGGCTGCTGCCGGCCGCGCTCGCGTCCGGTGCCGGGGTGGACGAGCTGACCATGGTCGAG
Source organism: Streptomyces sp. NPDC050145 (assembly GCF_044460245.1). Taxonomy (NCBI): domain Bacteria; kingdom Bacillati; phylum Actinomycetota; class Actinomycetes; order Kitasatosporales; family Streptomycetaceae; genus Streptomyces; species Streptomyces sp. NPDC050145. Next base: position 314,303 of record NZ_JBITJS010000001.1, read on the forward strand.
GCCGTCACGGACGACGGCCAGCGCCTGGTCGCGCTCAACGAGATCTACGTGGGCTCCGCCGGTCACCAGACCGCCCGCTACCGCCTGGGCCTCGAGGCCGACGGGGGTGTCGTCGAGGCCCAGGCCTCCTCCGGGGTGCTGGTCGGCACCGGCACGGGGGCCACGGGCTGGATCCGCTCGGTGTGGCAGGAGCGCGGCAGCGGCCTCGCGCTGCCGGCGCCGACCGACGACCGCCTCCTGTGGTACGTCCGCGAGGCCTGGCCCTCGCCGGCCACCGGGACGCGCCTGAACGGGGGCGAACTGCGGGCCGCCGCCCGGCTGAGTCTGACCGTGGAGTCCGAGCGGCTCATCGCCTTCGGCGACGGCGTGGAGAGTGACGCGCTCGGCCTGACCTGGGGTCAGACCGTCCGGGTGGGCCGCTGCGCGGACCGGCTCAGGCTGCTCGTCTGAACGGGGTTCACCAGGTCAGCGGGTAGCGCACCGGGTGGGCGCCGACGCGGCCGGGGAGCAGTCCGATGGCGACGAGGAGGGCGGTGCCGAGCGCCAGGAGCGGGAGGAACGGCAAGGGGTGCGGCGCCTGGAGCACCACGATGACCGTGGTGGCCACGGCGGGGGAGTGCGAGGTGTGGGTGAGCATCATCGCGCCGAGCGAGAGACCGGCGGCGACGGCCGCGGCCCAGCCGTTGCTGCCCATGACGGCGAGCGTGCCGAAGCCAATGGCGGCGGAGAGCAATTGGCCGCAGATGATGTTGCGCGGCTGCGAGATCGGCAGACCGGGAGCGCCGTGCACCAGCGCGGCGCTCGCCGCCAGCGGCGGGATCAGCAGCGGCTGGTGGAGCAGGACCCCGACCCCGACGAGCACGAGCAGGGCGCCGATCGCGAAGGCGGTGGTCCGCAGTACGTGCAGGGGGTGCGGACGAGGCGCGGCGGGCAGGGGCGGCGTGGGCATGCGGGACTCCGGTCGGGCGGCTGGGGTCCGTCGATCATAAACAAAACGTTGAATGAGGGTTCAAGTATCCATATGGTGATCAGCGCCCTTCAGGGCGCCGCCCGGATCAGAGGGTTACGCGCGTCGGCCGGGCCTCGGCGCGCCCGTAGGCCAGCACCCGGGCGAGGACCTCCCGGAACCGGGCGACATCCTCGGCAGGCGCCGCGAGGACGGCCTCGATCTCGCTGTCCGCCACCCCCAGACTCACCTCGGGAGCCGCTGGCCGTCGTTGATAGAACCGCTTCATGACGTTCCGATTCACGGCCCTCGCCGCCGGGACAGGGGACCGCCTACGGCTGTGTGCGCGAAGCCGTCCTGGAGGGCGACGTCTTCCGTGTCTCCCTGGATCCCGAGGCGCTGGATGGGGCGCAGAGGGAAGCGCGCAGGCCGGAGGCGGTCACCCACGCCGCGGTGCCGGTGGTGACGACCGGCGAGGCGCCTTCTAGCGGGCCGCCGAGCGCAGGACCTCCAGCGCCCGGTCCGCGTGCGCGCTCATCCGGAACTCGCTGCGCACGACCTCCAGGACGCGGCGGTCCGTGCCGATCACGAACGTCGCCCGCTTCGTGGGCAGCGGGCCGAAGCCGCGTGCCACGCCGAACTGCCCGCGCACCACGCCCTCCGGGTCGGAGAGCAGCGGGAAGCCCAGCGTGTGGCGCCCCGCGAACTCGGCCTGCCGCTCGACCGCGTCGGAGCTGATCCCGACCGGCCGGGCGCCCACCTCGGCGAACTCGGCCGCCAGATCGCGGAAGTGGCAGGCCTCGGTGGTGCAGCCCGGCGTCATCGCGGCCGGGTAGAAGAACAGCACGACCGGCCCGTCCGCCAGCAGCGAGGACAGCGTCGTCGGCGTCCCGGTCGCGTCGGGCAGCTCGAAGTCCGGGACGACGGAACCGACTTGGATCCGGTTGGCTGTGGGCACGGCACACTCCACGGTTCGGGGGTCGGGCGCGGTTCTACGGGACGAGCGCGATCGTACTCGCCGGTATGGAGAGGGATCAGGGGCGGGGCCCGGCGGCCGCGGGAGACCTCGCCTCCCGCGTCACCCTCGCTTCACGTCGATGTCGGATTCCTGCCAGAACCCCGCCCCGCCCCGGTGCTTCACTCCCCGTATGACCACCACCCCGCACGACGAGCTCGCCCGCCGCTTCCGCGCCCTGCACACCGCCGCCCGCCCGCTCGCCCTCGCCAACGCCTGGGACGTCGCCTCCGCCCGCGTCGTCGAGGCCGCCGGCGCACCCGCGATCGCCACCACGAGCGCCGGGATCGCCTGGTCGCTCGGCCGCCCGGACGGGGACGCGCTGAGCCGCGAGGACGCCCTCGGCACGATCCGCCGGGTCACCGCCGCCGTCACCGTCCCGGTCACCGTGGACATCGAGAGCGGGTACGGCGCCGACGCCGCGGAGGCCGGCGAGACCGTGCGGCAGGTGCTCACGGCCGGAGCCGTCGGCATCAACATCGAGGACGGCACCCGCCCGCCCGCCGAACTCGCCGCACGCATCCGCGCGGCCCGCGCCGCCGCCGACGCGGAAGGCCTCGACCTGTTCGTCAACGCCCGCGTCGACACCTACCTCTTCGGACTCGGCCCGGAGGCGGACCGGCTCGCCGACACCCTGGACCGGGCCCGGCAGTACGTGGACGCGGGCGCCGACGGCGTCTTCGTGCCCGGAGTCGTCGACCTCGACGTCCTCACCACTCTCGCGTCGAAGATTCCCGTACCGCTCAACGCCATGGCCGGAGCGGGCGCCCCCACCGTCGCCGAACTGGGCCGGGCCGGTGTGGCCAGGGTCAGCCTCGGCTCGGGCGTCGCGCAGGCCGCGTACACGGCCGCCCACCGGGCCACGCTCGAACTCCTCGGCACCGGCGGCTACGGACCGCTCGCCGGCGCGCTCGACTTCGGGGACCTGAACGCCCTGCTCACGGCAGGGCCCGGCGCGGACGCCCGCGACGCCCAGGGGTAGCGTTCCGGCGGGGGCGCCGGCCGTGCCGGGCCCTGAACGACGGGGTGCGCGGGAGGGAGCCGGCGATGGTGGAGTGGCGATGGATGAGCCGAGGCGCCCGGCAGGTCCCCGACCCCTGGGCGACCCCGCTGATCTGGACCTTCGCCTACGCGGGCGCGTTCGCGCTGGTCGTCCTCCTCGACGTGTGCGGGATGCTCGACCGCACCGGCGTCGCCCTGGTCACCGTCTCCCTGCTCGCCGCCCTGCTGGGCAGCCGCGGCCGCTTCGGGGCGGCCCCGGGAACCGCCCTCCTGTGCTGGATCTGCCTCAACGTCCTCGGCACCGAACCCGCGGGCGAACTCTCCTGGGCCGGCCACCGCGACCCCGGCTGGATGGCCTGCCTCCTGACCGCCACGGTCCTCGGCACGGCCACGGCCCGCATCCTCCACGCCCGCGCCGCCTACCGCCGCCTGAGCCCGCCGGACGACCCGAGCTGAACGTCACCCCGTGACGGAGCCTCACGTCGCGCACTCCTTGACGCGGGACGGTCGGGCCACGCACCGTGTGCCGGGGCCGCGTTCCGACGGAGGGGGAGACGTGAACAGACGACTGCTCGGCGCGTGCACGGTGATCTCGGCGCTGGCGGTGGTCGGAGGCCTGGTCGCGCCCGCCGCGTCCGCGCCCCGGACCGACCGCGATCGGGGCCTGCCGCTCGGCGCCCCGGGCCTGACCGAGACCCGGACCACCCGCACGCTCCAGCCCGGCGTCACCCTCACCCGTATCGTGCGCGGCGCCGACGCCCCCGCACTGCCGTGGACCGTGGAGGTCTCCATCCCCGGCGGCCCGGGCTCGCCCGACCCCGACGCCCCGCCCAGCGCCCTCAACGACCGGGCCAGCGCCGACCAGTTGGTCGCCCGGCTGCGCGCGGACGGCTTCGACGCACGCGCCGAGCAGGTCGTCACCGAGGCGGTCGCCGACTACGCGGGCGGCAGCCTCGGCTGGCGCGTCCGCGTCGGGACCTTCGACGCCCGGACCGGCGCCGACTCCGTACGGACCCGGCTGCGCGCCGCCGGGTACACGGGCTCCGCCGTCTACACCGGGTGGGACGGGGAGGCGCGTGACCGGGGACCCTGGCGCGTCGACGTCCTCACCATCGACCCGCACCGTTTCCGGGGCACGTTGAAAGCCTCGTACGGACCCGACGTGGAGCAGCGCGAGACGACCAGCGAACTGGCCGCCGACGCCGGAGCCACCGCGGCCGTGAACGCGGGCTTCTTCGTCCTCGACCCGCGCGCGGGCGCACCCGGCGATCCGGCCGGCATCGGCGTCTACGACGGACGGCTGCTGAGCGAACCGGTGCGCGGGCGGCCCGGGTTCGTGTTCCGCGAGGACGCCCGGCACGGGGAGATCAGCCGCCTGTCCTGGAAGGGCCGGGTGGCCGGCCCGCACGGCTCGCTCCCGCTGGACGGGGTCGACCGCGTCCCGGGCCTGATCCGCAACTGCGGCGGCACCGCCGACGACACCCCCACCGCGCTCCCGCTGCACGACGTCACCTGCGCCGACCCGGACGAACTCGTCGCCTTCACCCCCGAGTTCGGCGCCCGCACCCCAGCCGGTGACGGGGCGGAGGCGGTCCTCGACCCTATGGGCAAGGTCGTCGAGGTGCGGACGCCGCGCGGCGGTCCGCTCCCGGCCGGCGGCAGCTCGGTCCAGGCCACCGGAGACCTCGTCGACGACCTGGAAGGGCTCGCGACCGTGGGGCGGCACCTCGCGGTGCGCGGCGACCTGCGCGACGAGGACGGCCGCAAGGTCACGCCCGCCCCCGACACCAGCGTGCTCAACGGCGGGCCCGAACTCGTACGGGACGGACGCCCGCACGTCACCCCCGCGGCCGACGGCATGGTCCAGCCGGGCAACCCGAGCTTCTACTACGGCTGGGTCCACAAGCGGAACCCGCGCACCCTCGCCGGGGTCGACGCCGCCGGACGCACCGTCCTCGTTACCGCCGACGGCCGGGCGACCGACGCGCTCGGACTGTCGATCCCCGAGAGCGCGGCCGTGGCACGGAGCCTCGGCCTACGCGACGCCGTGAACCTCGACGGGGGCGGCTCGACCACGATGGTCGTGGACGACGCCGTGATCAACAAACCCTCCGACGCGACCGGTGAACGGCCGGTGGGAGACGCCCTGTTGATCCTTCCCTGAGCGGAGTACCGACGGTGGGCGCCGCCGGAGTCGTCCGACTATCCGTGGATTGCGTCCATCGTGTGAACCTCGGCCGGCGCCGCAACCGCGCGGCGCCCCGAGCGCCTCTCGGGGAGGGACAGGAACGGCTCACCCCACCGAGGAGAGCGGCATGCAGACGATCACGACGCACCCCGACGACCTGCTGACGTACGACGCCCCGCCGGCCGGCGACTGGCTGCTGCCCCCGCCGAACCCGGCCGACCGGCTGCCCTGCCACGTCGACCCGCGCGACCTGCGCCGCCTCGACCTGCACGCCCTGCTCACCGCGGCCGGAGTCGCCCCCTCGCCCGGCGACACCGAGGCGATCGACCGGCTCAGCGCCCTGCCCGACAGCGTGCATCACGCGCTGCGCCGCTGGCTCGGGACCTGCGGCCGCTGCGGGTCCACGACCTGAGCGCCGCCCCGGCCCGCGACGTCAGCCGGGTCGGGTACAGGCTGTACGCGGCGAGCGGCCTGACCTCCACCGAACACACGACACCGCCGACCCCGATTCCGACCCCAGCCTCGGCCCCGTCCCCCGGGCCCGTCCCCGGACCCAGGTGGGTGCGCAGCAGCTCCAGCACCTTCGCCGACAGCCGCGCGAGCGTCCCCTCGCTGCGGCCGGGCAGCAGCGCCACCTCCACGTGCGCGACCGGGGTGTCCTCGGCTCCGCTCCCCATCACGTACGTCTCCGTGGCCGCGCGGAAGAAGACCTTGCACGTCCCCTGGGAGCCCGCGGCCTCCACCACCAGCGCGTGCAGCGCGGCGGCGAAGGCGCGCCGGTCGAAGGCGCCGGCGAGCCCGGGCGAGTAGTCGACGGTGACGTGAGGCACGGCGCCTCCAGGGCAGGTGCACGGGGCGGAAAAATAAGTTCAGAATGCAACTACAGTGTCTGTCACCTTAACCCCCCGCTTACCGCCCGCGCCGTCCGGGGCAGAATCGCGGCGTAGCGCCGACGACGTACGGGGAGGGCGGGGCGGATGCCCGAGAAGGAGATCGCCGGGGCGCGGCAGGAACTGCGCCGCTCGGTGGAGGAGTTGGCCCGGCACATGGAGCGGTTCGCGTCCGAGCTGGTTCCCGGATCGGCGCCCGGCCTCAGCGGTTTCGACGACCTGTGGACCGACGATCCCTGGACACCGGACGGCCGTTACCAGTCCCTGTCCGGGCGCCTTCCTCTCCCGGCGGAGGCTCTCGGGCCGGACTCCGGGTTCCCGGAACGGGTCGGTTCCGTCCTGGCGGCTGCGGGCTGGACGACGGGGAGCGGGGCGGGGGAACCCGAGAGCGTCCGGACGCGGTACGCCGCGATCGTCTCCGGCACCCGGGACGGCTTCGAGATCCAGTTCCGGCTGTCGGCCCGGGCCGTCGACCTATACGGCCGCACCCCCGTGACCCGGCTGTACACCTGGGTGAGCCCGGAACCCGTCGTCACCGCGCGGACCGTGAGCCGGGGGCACGAGCTGTGTCCCGAGTGCGAGGGGCTCGGCCGGTGCCCCACCTGCGAGGGCCGCATCGTCTTCCTGCGCAGCGGCTCCTACACCGGCTACCGCTCCGGCTGCCCGGACTGCCACGGCGACAACGTCTGCCTGGTGTGCCGGGGCGTGGGCCAGCGGCCCCGGCGGTCCGGCTGAGCCGGTTCAGGTGCCGTCACGCGGGCGAGCCGCCGGCTCCGGAGGTCCCGGGGCCGGCGGCTCGCACCGTACGGACTGGCGGTGGCGGATCAGGCGCCGCTCGCGTCCAGCATCTCGTCGCGCTCGACGATCTTCACGCGCTCGCGGCCCTGCGGCTCGCCGAGCGCCTTCTCGGCGGCGTCGAGCTTGTACCAGCCCTCCCACGTCGTGTAGCGCACGCCGCGCTCGCCGAGGAAGGCCTCGACTGCCTCGGGGGCCGGGGTGGACGGCGTCTGGAGGCGGCCTTCGGCGTGGTCCTCGAGCAGGTTGGCGATCGTCTCGTTGGCGTCGCCCTTGGTGTGCCCGATCAGGCCCACGGGGCCGCGCCGGATCCAGCCGGTGACGTACGTCGACGACAGGTGCGCGCCGCTCTCCTCGATGACGCGGCCGCCCTCGTCGGGGACGGTGCCGGTGGTGACGTCCCACGGCAGCTTGGGCAGCTCGTCGGAGAGGTAGCCGACGGCGCGGTAGACGGACGTGACGTCCCAGTCGGTCGTGCGGCCGGTGCCCTTGACGTTGCCCGTGCCGTCCAGCTCGGTGCGCTCGGTGCGCAGGCCGACGACCTGTCCGTCCTCGCCGAGGATCTCGACCGGGGACTCGAAGAAGTGCAGGAAGAGCTTGTGCGGGCGGTCGCCGACGTCGCGGATCGCCCAGTTCTCCAGCGTCTTGGCGACCATGTCGGTCTGCTTGTTCTTGCGGCGCTCCGCGATCGAGCCCTCGTCGTAGTCGATGTCCTCGGGGTTGACGATGACCTCGATGGTGGGGGAGTGGTCCAGCTCGCGCAGCTCCATGGGGCTGAACTTGGCCTGGGCCGGTCCGCGGCGGCCGAAGACGTGGATCTCCACGGCCTTGTTGGCCTTGAGCCCGTCGTGGACGTTGGCCGGGATCTCGGTCGGCAGCAGTTCCTCGGCGGTCTTCGCGAGGATACGGGCGACGTCGAGGGCGACGTTGCCGACGCCGAGGACGGCGACCTTCTCGGCCGACAGGTCCCAGGTGCGGGGCACGTCCGGGTGGCCGTCGTACCAGGAGGCGAAGTCGGCGGCGCCGAAGGAGCCGTCCAGGTCGACGCCGGGGATCTTCAGCTCGCGGTCGAACATGGCGCCGGTCGAGAAGACCACGGCGTCGTAGAACGAGCGCAGGTCGTCCAGGTGGACGTCGGTGCCGTAGTTCACGTTGCCGAAGAGGCGGACCTGCGGCTTGTCGAGGACCTGGTGCAGGGCGGTGACGATGCCCTTGATGCGGGGGTGGTCGGGGGCGACGCCGTAGCGGATCAGGCCGAAGGGGGCCGGCATGCGCTCGAAGAGGTCGATGGACACCCCCGGCTCGGCGGCCGCGGCGGACTTGAGCAGCGCGTCTGCGGCGTAGATGCCGGCGGGGCCGGCTCCGACGATGGCGACCCTCAGGGGGCGGGGCATGTTCAGGTTCCCTTCGAGTGGTCCAGGGGGTACTCGAGGAGATCTTAAAGTAAGGCAAGCCTTAGTTGGCAGGCGGGTCCCGTCTATGGGGTCATAAGGGAAGGTTATGAGATGCCATAGCCTGGCTTGGGTGCCTGCGGTCTTCGGGCATAGACCGTACGGTGCCGCTGTTGCACACGTCCGGGCGGGGCTGAAGGTCAGCCGTGCCACGTAGTACAGGGAGCGTCGCATGACCAAGGAAACCGAGAAGGCCGTACTGGCGGGCGGATGCTTCTGGGGGATGCAGGACCTGATCCGGAGGCTGCCCGGAGTGCTCTCCACCCGCGTCGGCTACACCGGCGGTGACACTCCGAACGCGACGTACCGCAACCACGGCGACCACGCCGAGGCCATCGAGATCGTCTACGACCCGTCGGCCACCGCCTACCGCGACCTGCTGGAGTTCTTCTTCCAGATCCACGACCCGAGCACCCGCGACCGCCAGGGCAACGACCTGGGCCGCAGCTACCGCTCGGCGATCTACTTCGCGGACGACGCCCAGCGCGCGACCGCCGTCGACACCATCGCCGACGTGGACGCCAGCGGCCTGTGGCCCGGCAAGGTCGTCACCGAGGTCGAGCCGCTCGGGGACTTCTGGGAGGCCGAGCCCGAGCACCAGGACTACCTGGAGCGCTACCCCGAGGGATACACCTGCCACTTCCCGCGCCCGAACTGGAAGCTGCCCCGGCGCGCGCAGGCCTGAGAGAAATTCGGGTGACCCGGTCGGCGGGACGCGTTACCGTCGACTCATGAACGTCATCCATCGCAGCAGCACCGCGACCGCGCGAGCGACCAGCTCGCCGGTTGCCGCCGCCTGACGTTCCACCTTCCCACCGGCGACCGGACACGGTCCGCCGGTGTTTCTCTGTGGTGCCCCTGATGGCTTCCACCCTGTGACGACCGCGCGGCCCGCCGTCCGGCGCCTCCGCCCCCGACGCGCCGACCCCACGGTCACGCGGACGCACAGGAGACACCCCATGAACAGCGAGTCCACGAACACCGGCACCGACACGCGAACGGGCACGAGGACCACCACAGGTGCCGGCGTCGACACCGACACGGTCGTACGGACCTTCGTCGAGTACTTCGAGGACCGCGGACACCGCCGCATCACCGGCTCGACCCTGCTGCCCCCGCCCGGCGACCCGGTGCTCTTCACCACCTCGGGCATGCACCCCCTCACCCCGTACCTGGAGGGGCGCCCGCATCCGCTCGGCCGGCGCCTGGTCAACGTCCAGCGCTGTCTGCGCACCACCGACCTCGACGAGGTCGGCGACCGCACCCACCTCACCGTCTTCGAGATGCTCGGCAGCTGGTCGCTCGGCGACTACGAGGGGCGCCAGAGCCTCGAATGGGGCTACGACCTGCTCACCGAGGGCTTCGGCATCGACCCCGGCCGACTGCACGCCACCGTCTTCGGCGGCGACGAACAGGTCGGCCCGGACACGGACTCCCTCGAGCTCTGGCAGGAACGCGGCGTGCCCGTGGAGCTCACCGTCGACGACAACTGGTGGTCCAACGGACCGGTCGGCCCCTGCGGGCCCGACTCCGAGATCTTCCTGTGGACCGGCGACACCCCGCCACGCTCCACCCCCACCCAGGACGACCGCTGGGTCGAGATCTGGAACCACGTGATGATGCGGCACCGCCGCCTCGACGACGGCTCCCTCGTCCCGCTGCCGCAGCGCAACGTCGACACCGGCCTCGGCCTGGAACGCCTCACCAGCCTGCTGCAGGGCCGGACCTCCGTGTTCGAGTGCGACGTCTTCGACCCGTGGCGCCGGCTGGTCCCGACGCTGTGGCCGCTCGACGAGTCCGACCTGCGCCTCGTCTGCGACCACCTGCGCTCCGCCGTCGTCATCCTCGGCGACGGCGTCCGCCCCTCCCACACCGGCCGCGGCTACGTGCTGCGCAGGCTGCTGCGCCGCACGCTCACCGTCCTGTGGCGCGGCGACCCCTCGCGCAGCCTGGGCGACCTGCCCCCCGGCCTGGTCCGGCACACCCAGGACCACTTCCGCCAGGACGGGGGCCCGGAGCCCGACGCCGTACGGCAGTTGCTGGCCGACGAGGAGCGACGCTTCCGGGGGCTGCTCGAGCGCGGCCGGCGCGTCCTGGCCCGCCCCCGTTTCCAGGGGCCGCTGGACGACGAGGACTTCCGGTACCTCCACGACACGCACGGCCTGCCCCGGGACCTGGTGGTGAGCCTGCGCGACCAGTGAGCCTCTCGTGTGGATCTCGTGAAGATCGTGGAGGCCAAGTGAGTGACGGCGGACGGTTCTGGCGGCGTGTTGCCCCGTAATGGCCGATTTGTCTGTTCATCCTTCCATGTGAAGAACCATCAGACATGGAGGTGGTGCGGATGAAGCCGTCCGCTCGAGGAATCATCGTGGCAGGGGCGGGACCCCTGCTGGCGCTGGGGTGCTGGACGGCCAACGCCGTGGCCGCCTCGGACGCGCCGCACCCGGCGGCGTCCGGGCAGGCGCAGGCGCCGTCCGTGGTGCAGGGTGCCGTTCCGGGGCTGGACGTCCCGGGATACGGGGATGACGGCGACGCGCAGGAAGGGCCTTCGGGTTACGGCGCGTCGGAGGGCCCGAAGGGCCATGACGAACACGGCCCCAAGGGTGGCGACGAGCAGGGCCCCAAGGGTCATGACGAGCACGGGCCCAAGGGTGGCGACGAGCAGGGGCCGAAGGGCGGCGAGGACGAGGGGCCTTCGGGCTACGGCGAGGAGACCCCGCCGACCTCGCCCCCCGTGACGCACCCGCCGGTGACCCATCCTCCGGTCACCACCCCGCCCGTGACGCACCCGCCGGTCACGACGCCCCCGGTGACGCATCCCCCGGTGACGCATCCTCCGGTCACCACCCCTCCGGTGACGCACCCTCCGGTGACGCACCCGCCGGTCACCACCCCGCCGGTGACGACGCCTCCGGTGACGCACCCGCCGGTCACGACTCCTCCCGTGACGCACCCGCCGGTGACCCACCCTCCGGTCACGACGCCTCCCGGGACGACGACCCCGCCGACGGGCCACCCGAAGCCGCCGGAGCTCGCCGAGTCCGGTAGCGAGAAAGGGCTGTACGTGCTCGCCGGGATCGCGGCGGCCTGCGTCGCCGCCGGTGCCGTCTGCCTGCGGATCGCCCGCCCGGCGAAGCGCCGCGCGCACTGAGCGGAGCCCGCGAGGGCATGTGCCCGTGGCCGGACCCCTCGTCCGGCCGCGGGCACACGCGTTCCTACTTCTGCCGGGCGTGCTTGGCGCCGTAGAACACCGAACGGGCCGCGCGGATCCTGGCCGCCTGCCGGTCGGTGTCGCGGGCGAGGTCCAGCGCCGCCCGCAGCACGTCGGGATCGGCGAGCCGGCCGCTGCCGTCCGGCGGCACCCGCCACATGTACGTGTGCTGCTGCACGCCGGTGATGTCGTCGGCGTGCGGGGACGGTACGGACAGCTCCGTGCCGGCGCCCAGGAGCACGGCGTCGTCCTGCGTCTGCGGCCAGTCGTCCGCGCTGCCGGGCTGGGTCAGGATGTAGAACACCGGACGCGGTGGCGCGTGCTCCTCCAGGACCGGCACCTTGCCGGCGTCGTCGCCGAGCTCCCACAGGACGGTCAGCCCGAGGGGCTGGTGCACCCGTAGCGCGTCGAAGCGGCGACCGGCCGGCAGCCGGGCGAGAAAAGGTGCCTGCTCCCACTGCGCGAAGGCCTTTTCAGGCTGCGCATGACAGGCGGCTAACCACTGGGCCCCGTCCATGAGTTGACCGTACGTCACACCCCTGCGGTCGGACAGCGTGAACGCCGGTTTGTCCGGGGAGGTGCCGCTTCGCCCGTGCGGGGCGCGCGCCCGGGGCCGGATGGACCGACGGACTCCGGCGGCTGGGAACCGAAGCCCGCGCAGCGCCCCGGGGCGCGCTGGGGGCCGCCGGGGCGAGAGGGGAGGACAGCGGCCCCGGCACCACTCCACGAGGCCGTGTGGTGCGGTGCATGAGCTCAGTGCACCGCGCAATTCCGGCCACGGCGAGGGTGCGTGAGTGATCGGGGTGTGCGCACGGTTCACACGGGGCGCGAACACCGCCGGGATCAGGTCGAGTCGGGGGCCGGAACCGTTTCGGGGGACGTCCGCCACAGCGGCCCCTCCCGAACCGCGCCTCGATTCCGGCCACTTCGCCCCCGTCACTTCCTCCCCACGGATTGACCACCGCGCCTCCACGACTACAGTGCGGGAATGCCACACGAGGGAACGCCGAGCGGCTACCGGACCGACGGGCTGTGGGCCGCCTCAGCGATCGCGTTCGCCGCGCTGGTCGTCGGCTGCGGGATCGCCCTCCTCGGCATGCTGGAGTTCGGTGAGCACTGCACGCAGGGCCTGACCGAGGGACCGGGCCGGCTGCTCAGGGTGCGCGACCAGGCGTTCCCGCCCGCCACCGTCTGCGCGTTCGAGCAGGGTGAGGTCGCGTCCGTCGGCGGGCGGGCGCCGCTGGGCTTCCTGCTGTGGGCCGGACTGGTCGTCATGGTCGTCGCCCTGCTCGGGGCCCTGGTCGCCGAGTGCCTCGACCCGCGGCCCGGCAGTGATCTGGTGCGCCCCATGTCCCGTACCGAGAAGGTGCGCCGGACCGGTGCGGCCCTCTTCGTGCTGGGCTCCGTCTTCCTCATGGCCTACTTCCTCGCCGCGTGGCGGCTGCTGCCCAGCCCTTCGGCAGCCTGTTCCGACGGCGACGGCTGGAGCCCCGGCGCGCCGCGGACCCTCGACGCGAGTCTCTTCCCGCCCCAGGCGACCTGCCGGTTCGCCAGTGGGGAGACGAGGGGGATCAACCCCGACTGGCTGGTGTCGTTCGTCGTCGAACTGACCGTCCCCGCGCTGCTCGCCGCCTTCGCCTTCGGGCTCGCGCTGCGGCGCCGCGCGGCCGAGCGGGCGGACGGCGGGCCGGGGACCTCACCCCTTCCCGGCCGTCGTCCTCCGTCTAGAGTGGGCTGATCATGACGCGCTTCCGAGAGGCCGTCCGCGACCTGCTCCGCGAGCGGGTGCTGGACGCCGCATACGAGCTGGTGACGACGGAGGGCTGGGGGCGGCTCCGGGTCGCGGCCGTGGCACGGGCCGCGGGGGTGAGCCGGCAGACGGTCTACAACGAGTTCGGCTCGAACTCGAAGGACGCGATCGGTCTGGCCCTCGTGGAGCGCGAGGCCGAGCGGTTCCTGCTCGGGATCCAGCGGGAACTGGACGCGCACCGCGACTCCCTGGACGCCGCGGCCTGCGCGGGCGTCGGGTTCGTCCTCGGCCAGGCCGCCGACAACCCGCTCATCAAGTCCGTGCTCACGGCGGCCCGCGGCGGCGAGGACGACGATCTGCTCGCCTACCTGACGACCCGCCCCGAGCCGGTCTTCGACACCGCGACCGTCATGCTCGACGCCTACGCGGCCGACGCCTGGCCTGAGATCGACGCGCTCTCCCGCAGTCTCGCCGTGGAGACGATCGTCCGGCTCACGGTCAGCCACATCGTGCAGCCCGCCGCCTCGCCCGAGGAGTCGGCCCGGAGGATCGCCGCGATCACCACACGGATCGCCTACCCCGCGCCCGCCGGCGACGCATCCTGACGGGGCATCAACACCCTTACGTCTCCCGGGCCTTCACCGGAGCGGCGCCCCGCGTCCCCACTGTGACCGCTTCTTCACGTCTCGATTGCACCGATCCCTGCGCGGGCCATTGACGCCCGGCCGGACGGGTGTCACTTTGCCGGACAGTACGTGCCTGAAGTGTCCAATGACGTGATCCGTGAGGAGACCGGCCGTGCCTTTGCACCACGAGACCGAACCCCTGCACGAGGCACCGCCCTGGCGGGACCCGAAGCGCTACCTGTGGCTGATGGGCCTGATCGTGCCGTGCTTCCCCTTCATCGCCTGGGGCCTGGTGGAACTCACCGGCCTCGGCGTCTTCTGGTGGAGCGGAGTGATCCTGCTCTATGTCCTCTTCCCGGTCATCGACCAGCTCATAGGCAAGGACTCCGCGAACCCGCCCGACAGTGCCCTTGCCCGCCTGGAGGCCGACCGCTACTACCGCTGGTGCACGTACATGTACCTGCCGCTCCAGTACGCGGGCCTCGTCGCCGGCTGCGCGCTGCTCACCGGCGGCGGCCTCTCGCTCGCGGGCCGGATCGGCCTGACCGTCACCCTCGGCGGAGTCGCCGGCATCGGTATCAACACCGCCCACGAACTGGGCCACAAGAAGGAGTCCACCGAGCGCTGGCTCTCCCGCGTCGCGCTCGCGCAGACCTTCTACGGTCACTTCTACATCGAGCACAACCGGGGCCACCACGTCCGGGTGGCCACCCCCGACGACCCGGCGAGCGCCCGGCTCGGCGAGAGCTTCTGGCGCTTCCTGCCGCGCACCGTCGTCGGCAGCCTCGCCTCCGCCTGGCGCCTGGAGAAGCGGCGCCTGACTCGGCGCGGCGGCTCCCCGTGGACCCCGCGCAACGACATCCTCAGCGCCTGGGCCATGTCCGCGGCCCTCTTCGCCGCGCTCGCGATCGCCTTCGGGCCGGAGGTCCTGCCCTATCTCGTGGGCCAGGCCGTCTTCGGCTTCTGCCTGCTCGAAGTCATCAACTACACCGAGCACTACGGCCTGCTGCGCGAACGCACCGAGAGCGGCCGGTTCGAGCGTTGCGCCCCCAAGCACAGCTGGAACAGCGACAACGTCGCCTCCAACGTCTTCCTCTACCACCTCCAGCGGCACAGCGACCACCACGCGAACCCCACCCGCCGCTACCAGGCCCTGCGCCACTTCGAGGACGCCCCCGAACTGCCCACCGGCTACGCGGGCATGATCGTCCTCGCGTACTTCCCGCCGCTGTGGCGCCGCGTCATGGACCACCGGGTGCTCGCCCACTACGGAGGCGACGTGCGGCGCGCCAATCTCCAGCCCGCGCGGCGCGGCGCGCTGCTCGCCCGGTACGGCGCGGGAGAGCGCCCCGAGGGTACCCCGGGCGTCGCCGCATGAGCCGGTACCGCTGCCCGTCCTGCGACTACGTCTACGACGAGGACACGGGTCACCCCCGCGAGGGCTTCCCGGCCGGCACTCTGTGGGACGAGGTCCCCGACGACTGGTGCTGCCCCGACTGCGGCGTCCGGGAGAAGGTCGACTTCGACCCGGTGGGGGCCGCCTGAGAGCAGGCGTGACCGGCTCCGCCGACACGGGGATGAGACGGCGGAGCCGGGCCGCGCAGAACGCGACCACCCCATTGTCAGGCCTCAACTCGACCTCTGCCAGAGGGACTTGTGTCGGTGTTGCGGGTGGGGGCGGTGGATCGAGTGGGTGTGCCGGGGCGCCCGGGTGGAGGGCGCCGGACGGGACACCGGGGACCTGCGGTCCCTGTCGCCGGGCGGTGAGCGAGAAGCCGTCCCATAATGCGGGCAACCGCACCCGCATCGAAGGGAACAGGCAGTGGCTTCTCGACTCAACCCCTACATTCAGTTCGACGGCGACGCCCGCCCGGCCATGGAGTTCTACCAGCAGGTGTTCGGCGGGGAGTTGGCCCTGAACACCTTCGGCGAGACGGGCGCCCCGGGTGCCGAGCAGGTGGCGGACAAGATCATGCACGCCATGCTCGACACCCCGTCCGGCTACACCCTGATGGCCTCGGACACGCCGCCCGGCATGGAGTACAGGCCGGGCCGCGACATCTCGCTCTCGCTCAGCGGCGACGACGCCGACGAGCTGCGCGGCTACTGGGCGAAGCTTTCCGAAGGCGGTGTGATCGGCGTGCCCCTGGAGAAGCAGATGTGGGGCGACGTCTTCGGCATGTGCACCGACCGCTTCGGGATCGCCTGGATGGTCAACATCACGGAACCGCAGGGATGAACGCCTCGGCCTCCAGGGCGCGCGCCGTGTGCAGGACGGGCGTCGGCGGCCGCGGCACCCGCAGGGCCGGCTGATGTTCGTGGGTCCGGTGCGAGAACCAGGTGAGCGTGCCGGACCTGCCCGTACACACGCCCCAGCCGTCGCTGAGCGCCGCCACCCGGGCGAGCCCCGGATGCAGCCCCGTGGCGTCCCGCAGAACACCCGGCTGCGTGCCGGACACGGCCGTGATCAGGTGGCGCCCGTTCCACCACATCTCCACGGTGTGCGCGCCACCGGCCCGGGGCTCGCCGGCCAGACGCAGCAGGATGTCGACACAGCTGCCGACCGGCCGCACATAGGCGCCGAGCCCCCAACCCAGCAGCCGTGCGGTCACATCGCGGTCCACGAGCGCGATGTCCTGCGTGGTGACCCCCGCGTCGATGTGGACGTAACGCGGATCCATGCCGTTCATCCTTTCTGTCTCTGGGGGCTCACCCGGCGCTCACTCACGGTGAGTGGTGGTGTCGGGAGAGTCACATACAGGTTCGGGTCATTACTCCGTTCGTGCAACTCGGAGCCGGCCCGCGCCCGCCGCGCCCGCCGTACGCTGGCGCGATGACGACTCGAATGATCATCCTCAACGGCGGTTCCAGCGCCGGGAAATCAGGCATCGTACGGTGCCTGCAGGAGCTGCTCCCCGAGCCCTGGCTGGCGTTCGGCGCTGACTCGTTCGTCGACGCGCTGCCCGCGCGGATGCAGTCGGGGGAGGAGGGCATCGACATCGCGCCGGACGGCACGGTGCAGGTCGGCGAGGCCTTCCGCACCCTGGAGACCGCCTGGACCGAGGGCGTCGTCACGATGGCGCGGGCCGGCGCCCGCATCGTCATCGACGAGATCTTCCTGGGCGGCGCCGCCTCCCAGCGGCGCTGGCTGAGGGCCCTCGGTGACCTGGACGCGCTGTGGGTGGGCGTGCACTGCGAGCCCGAGGTCGCCGCCGAGCGCGAGGTGGCGCGCGGCGACCGGACGCGGGGCATGGCGGCCGCCCAGGCGAAGACCGTCCACGAGGGCGTGGTCTACGACCTGGAGGTCGACACGACCTCCACCGGCCCGATGGAGTGTGCGCGCGTCATCGCGGCCCGCGTGGCCTGAGCCGCCGCCCGGCGCCGCTTCAGGCGTCGCCGAGCGGCTCGCCCGCCGGGCCCTCGTGGTGCGGCGCGGGATCGCGCGGGCCCGCGGGAGCGCTGTTCCAGCGTTCGAGCCGCCAGCCGTCGGTGGGGGAGCCGGTCACCACGACCATCCCCGTGTTGTCCAGGTGCTGGTCGGCCGCTTCGCCGGGGTCGAGGCTGCCCGCGCGGGCCGCGGTCCACATGCGGATCGCGGCGCCGTGACTGACCATGGCCGCGGTCCGGGCGCCGCCCGCGGCGGCCTCGGCGACGACCTCGTCGAACCGGGATAGGGCCGTGCGCCCGGTCTCGCCGCCCGGCATCCGCCGGTCCAGGTCTCCGGCGGCCCAGGCGAGCGCCGTCGTCAGATAGGTGGTGATGGCCGCCTCGTCGCCCCGCATCTCGAGCTCGCCCGCGGAGATCTCCCGGATGCCGGGCCGGATCATGATGTCGAGCCCGCGCGCCCGCGCCAGCGGCGTCGCCGTCAACTGGGTGCGCAGCAGCGTCGACGCGTACAGGGCGTCGATCGACTCGTCCGCGAGCGCGCCGGGCAGTGCCGCCGCCTGCCGCTGCCCGAGTGTCGTCAGCCCCGGGCCCGGCTCCGCCGTGTCCAGGAGGCGCTTCAGGTTCGACGGTGTCTGACCGTGCCGGATGAGCAACAGACGCATACGAGGGCCGCCTTCGGACTTGTGGATCAACGGTGCCTACTCTGCCATCCGGCCTGGTGGGGACGCGCCCCCGATGGAGTGATGGCCGGTGGGCGACGCGGAGGGGCGGATATGAATGAACCCCGAATGACCCCCTGTACGTGAAAAATCCCCCCACAAGAGGAGTCTGTTCGATGTCCATTCGTCTGGTGTTGAGCGCCGCCGCCGGAGCCCTCGCCCTGCTGGCCGCCGCCCCCGCGGCCCAGGCCGCCGCGCCCGGAGGCTCGGTGACGGTCGACCGCGTGGGCCACGTCTCGGCCGACGGCACGGTGTCGCTGTCCGGCACCTACAGCTGTTCCGGCGCCGAGGGCCCCGCCTTCGTCTCGTCCTCCGTGCGCGACGCCGAGAACCCGAACCTGCGACGTGGCATCGGCGGCACCCGCGCCGTGTGCGACGGCGCCGAGCACGCCTGGCACAACACGGGCCAGGTGCCCGAGGGTGCCGTCGAGCCGGGCGAGGCCGAGGTCGAAGCGACGGTCCTCGAACTGGCCCCGGAGGGCGGCCTGCCCGTGCCGCGCTTCCATGCGACGGGGCAGCAGGACGTGCTGCTGGTCGCCGGCGACTGACGGAGCGTCCGAAGGCGGCCCGAACCGCCGAGGGCCCGGGTGCGTCAGTGCCCCGCGGGTCCCCGGCGCCCGGGCCGCCTCGGCGGGCCGTGCACCTCGGTGAGCGCCCGCCGCACGGCCAGCCGGCCCGCCGCGCGGAACGCGCCGGCGTGCGAGTCGACCTCGTGCACCCGCACGCCACGCAGGACGACGGCCACGGCCGGCCGGGACTCCGGGCCGAGCGCCGCCAGTTCCGCCCGGAGCCCCTCCTCCACGGCGGCCGCGTACTCGGCCAGTTCCGCGGCCGGCACCGGGCGGCGCCGCTCCAGGCTCGCGTGCACCTCGAAGGTGAAGCCCGGCTCCCACGGCTCGAAGTCCACGACGATCTCCGCGAAGTCGGCGGGGCAGCCGGCCTGGCGCGCGTACACGACCCGCAGGTCCCGCAGCGGGCGCGGCGGGAAGGCGGCGGCTGGGGTGTCCTCGGAGGTCATGGGAGCACGTTAGGGCCTCTTGGCGCGGCAGGCCGTGGCCCCGGCCCCGCCCGCTCGTTGGGCAGTCCGTGGTTGACACGGGGAAAACCGTTCCTGCGCCGCGCGACCAGCACGGGGAGCCAGGACAGGACGACGCGAGGACGCGGGCGGCGACGTACGCCGCGACGCCGATCTACGACGCGCTCGTGGCGCGCTGGCAGGCGCTCGGCCGCGAGGTGCCCGGACGGCCGGACGCGACCGGGACCCGGCGCGGGGAACCGGCGGACCTCTTCGGCCGGGGCTGATCCACAGCACTCACCCACCGGGAGGGGGGGTGACGTGCTCATGGTTGGCAAGGTACTGTGCATTGCATGGAACCAGGCAAGGCGAGTAAGCGCGACGCGGGGAAGGCGGCCAGCCAGCTCCGCAAGGGCGTGCTCGAGTACTGCGTCCTGGCGCTGATGCGCGACGGCCCGCTGTACGGAGTGGAGCTGCTGCGCAGGCTGGAGGAGAGCGGGGCGCTGGCCACGAGCCAAGGCACCGTCTATCCGCTGCTGGCCCGGCTCAGGCGGGACGAGCTCGTCGAGACGAGCTGGCAGGAATCGGCGTCCGGACCGCCGCGGCGCTACTACGAACTGACCGCGGCGGGCCATGCCGCACTCGCCGAGTTCACCCACGTCTGGCCTGCGTTCCGCGACGCCGTGGACCACTTTCTCGCCCCGTCACGGCAGGGCGACCACCGATCAGGAGACACCCCATGAAGACCGCCGAGCAGTCGGCCCGGATCCAGGACTACCTCGTATCGGTGGAGCGTGAGGCCGCGGGGCTGCCCGCCGAGCGCAGGCAGGAACTGATCGCGGACCTGGCCGAACACATAGCGGTGGCCCTCGCCGAGCGCCCCGGCACCGAGACCGAGGTGCTGCGCGAGCTGGGGGATCCGCGCGCCATCGCCGCGACCGCGCTGGCCGAGGCCGGCGTCGCCGCGCCCGCCAAGGGCGGGGTGCACCCGGTGGCCCCCGTGCTGCTCCTGGCGCTCGCCTCGCCGGCCGCACTCGTGTGGTCGTTCCTGCAGCTCGGCTGCTGGATCGTGGGCCTCGTCCTGCTGTGGATGTCCGCGCGCTGGACGGCCGCGCACAAGACGGTCGGCACCCTGCTCGGCGTCGTCGGCCCCGTCGTCGTCTCCCTCGCGATGGCCACCGTCGACCCGGCCGGCGAGCTGCCGCAGATGCTGTTCGCCCTGGGTGTCATCGCGCTGGGCGTCGCGGGCGGTGTCTACCTCTGGTTCACGCGCAAGCGCTGATCCGCCACCCCGCGCACACGGCCGGGGAACGCTGACGCCGCCACGGGGGGAGCGGCGTCAGCGTGTGCCGAGTGTGACACGGGCGCGCCCTCGGGCGCGCCCGATTCGTTCGAGAACCTCCGGCTCACGCGCCCGTGGTGAGCGCGGCGACGTCCGCCAGGACCCGGGCCGCCGGAGCCGGATCGACCAGCCACCTCAAGTGGCTGCCCGGGAGCGTGCGCACGTCGTACGGATTGTCCGGGGTCAGCGCGTCCCCCTCCCTGATCAGCCGGTCCTGCAACGCGAGCGGCAGGCTCGTGTCGTCCGCCAGGCGGACGTACGTCTTCGGGATCCGGCCCCACGTAGCCGGCTGCGCCCGGTCTCCCGAGCCGCCCACGTCCAGGTTCTCGTCC
Organism: Streptomyces sp. NPDC050145; assembly: GCF_044460245.1. Classification (NCBI taxonomy): domain Bacteria; kingdom Bacillati; phylum Actinomycetota; class Actinomycetes; order Kitasatosporales; family Streptomycetaceae; genus Streptomyces; species Streptomyces sp. NPDC050145. The sequence goes on from NZ_JBITJS010000001.1 coordinate 334,972, forward strand.
GGCTGGAACGTGTTCAGGAACGTCAGGAACTGCTCGTCCGTGACGTCCGCCGCGAACGCGGAGCGGAACGCGGCGAGCGCCGCCGGGTCCGCGGTGCGGAAGTTGACCCGGATCAGGCCCAGTTCGGCCGGGTTCCCGGCCAGTGCGAGCGCCAGCGACCCCGCGTCCACGCCGGCCATCTCCGGCTCCGCGTAGTAGTCGCCGACATCCAGGTCGACCGGGCACCACGCCGACACGTACACGAGGCGGTCGACGAGATCGGGCCGGGCGTTGGCCGCCGCCGTCGCCGTGACCCCGCCGCGGCTGTGCGAGACGAGGATCACCGGCCCGTTCCGCTTCGCCCGTTCCAGCACGCCGATCAGATGCGCCGCGTTGTCGGCGAGCGTGACGCCCTTGATGGCGCCCGGCGCCTCGGCCAGCGCCGCCGTGTCCTGCGGCGCCTGGTACGCGTACGTGTAGGTGGCCGCGAAGCCGTGCCCGGGCAGGTCCACCGCGACCGACCGGTGCCCCAGCAGGCCGAGCTCGGCCTGGAGCGGCGCGAACGAGAAGGAGTTCGCGAACGCGCCGTGGACCAGCACGAAGGTCGGTTGCATCAGGTGGGTTCGCTCTCTGCCGTCGGGGGTGCCGCTGCCGTCGCACGCTACGCAGCCGATCATCATCGGCGCCACCGGTTTCGGGGCCTCCGCTCGCGGAGTACGGTCCGCCCGGCGCCGCTCACCCGACTGCCGCGCCCCGGGGGCGGACGTCCGCCGCCGATGGCACGGTGAAGTCGTGGCTGCCGCCGCGCTCCGTTAATCCCCCCGGCGGGCGCGGCGGCCCACACTCTCCCCGAACTGCCTACGCCTGCGCGGAGTTCTCCCGCGCCGGCTGCTCCGCGAGCAGGTGCAGCGCCGAGTCCCGGGTGTCCGCCACATGGGCCCGCGCCAGTTCCTCGGCCCGTGCCTCGTCGCCGTCCCGGATCGCCTCGAAGAGCCGCTCGTGCGCCCCGCACATCGGCTCGCCGTCCGCCTGCCCCGACGTGAGCCGGAACAGCCGGCGCAGCCGCGAGTCCAGCGGCGCCATCACGTCGACGAGCAGCGGATTGCCCGACAGCTCCACGATCCGCCGGTGGAAGTCCGCGTTGAGCGACACCGCCGCGCGCAGCCGGCCCGACTCGGACGCCCTGCGGGCCCGCGCGAGCAGCTTCTCCAGGTCCTTCAGCTCGGCCGGGGTCGCCCCGCGGGCGACCAGCCGGGCCGCGAGCCCCTCCAGGTTCTCCCGGATGTCGAACAGGTGCGCCGCGTCCTCGGGTCCGAAGCCGGCCACCACCGAACCCCGGCGCGGCTGCACCGTGAGGAAGCCCTCCGAGGCGAGCCGCTGCATCGCCTCGCGCACCGGCACCCGGGACACCCGCAGCTCGTCGGCGACCTCCCGCTCGACCAGGCGCATCCCCGCCGGGTACTGCCCCTCGATGATCCGCTCGCGCAGCTCCACGTAGACCCGCTCGCGCAGGGACCGATGGGTGTCCCCGATGGCGGTGTCGGCGGTCGTGAGGGGCGTCGGCATGACGGGAGCTCCAGGCGGTGCTGAGACGGGTGGTGCAGAGCCGATCTTCGCAGACCCGGTGACCCGGCAGGAAAATCCGTGCCCGAGAAGCATTGTCTGGTATTCGGTATACCAGTTACGTTGACGTCGCACCGCGCTCACCAGCCACTTTCCCAGAGGCTCGGCCGAGCTGTACGACTCAAGGAGATGACATGCGCGAGGCTGCCGCCCCGCCCGAACCCGCCGCCCTGCTCGGAGCGACGCTCCCCGACGGCCGCACCGTCGACGTCCGCCTGCGCGGCGGCCGGGTGCACGCCGTCGAGGAACACGTCCCCGGCCGGACCCCGGCACCGGACGAGCTGCCCCTGCACGGGGCGCTGCTGCTGCCCGCGTTCGTGGACGGCCACGCCCACCTCGACAAGACCTTCCTCGGCGGGCCCTGGCAGCCGCACCGAGAGACCGCCACCCTCCAGGAGCAGATCGCCTCCGAGCGCGCCGCCCGGACCGGGTCGCCGGTGCCGGTCGTGGAGCGGGCCGCCGCCCTCGCCCACCGGATGGTCGCGCACGGCACCGGGCACGTCCGCAGCCACGTCGACATCGACCTCGCGACCGGACTCGACCACCTCCACGCCGTGCAGACGGTCCGTGAACAGTTCCGCGACCGGCTCGGCATCCAGATCGTGGCCTTCCCGCAGAGCGGTGTCATCGCCGCGCCCGGCGTCGCCGACCTGCTGGACGCCGCGCTCGCCGAGGGCGCCGACCTGATCGGCGGCCTCGACCCGGCCGGCTTCGACCAGGACGCGTCCGGCCAGCTCGACATCGTCTTCGGTCTCGCCGAACGCCACGGCAAGGGCATCGACATCCACCTCCACGACGGAGGCGAGAGCGGCACCGCGCAGCTGCGCGACATCGCCGCCCGCGCCGCCGCCCTCGGCCTCGGCGGCCACGTCGCCGTCTCCCACGCCTACGCCCTCGGCGACGTCGACGACACCGAACTCGACCGCACCGCCAAGGCCCTCGCGACCGCCGGCGTCTCGATCATGACCAACGGACCGCGCGGCCCTCTCCCGCCCGTCCTGCGCCTGCGCGAGCACGGCGTCCGCGTCTTCGGCGGCTCCGACAACATCCGCGACACCTGGTGGCCGTACGGCACCGGCGACATGCTCGAGCGCGCCACGATCATCGGCCTGCGCTCCGGCCTCATGACCGACGCCGAACTCCACCACGCCGCCGCCCTCGTCACCGACGAGGCCGCCGCCGCGCTCGGACTCACCGACTACGGGCTCACCCCCGGCAGCCGCGCCGACCTCGTCGCCGTCGCCGCCGGGTCCGTCGCCGAGGCCGTCGCCGCGCACCCGCGCCGCGTCGCCGTCCTCCACGCGGGCCGCGTCGTCGGACCCGGGCCGATCGACTCGTACCCGAGGTACGCACCGGCGGGAGACACCAGATGACGACCACCACCGACAGCCCGGCACGTCCCGACGCCGCGCCGGGCGCCGAGGAGCAGAGCACCGGGCGGCTCGCCGCGGGCCGCATCGGCACCTTCGACCTCGTGTTCTTCGTCGTGGCCGCCGCGGCCCCGCTCACCGTCCTGGCCGGAGTCGCCCCCTTCGCGATCGGCATCGGCGGCGCCGGTGCGCCCCTGGCCTACCTGGTCTCCGGCGCCCTGCTCGCCCTCTTCGCCGCGGGCTTCACCGCGATGAGCCGTCACGTCCGCAACGCCGGCGCCTTCTACGCGTACGTCGCCCGAGGCCTCGGCCGCGCGCTCGGCGTCGGCACCGCCTATGTCGCCGTCGTCTCCTACAACCTCGTCACCCCGGGCGTCGCCGCCGCCTTCGGCTACTTCGCCACCGGCTCCGTCCGGGACGCCACCGGCGCCGACGTGCCGTGGTGGCTGCTCTCCGGCGTGTGCGTGGCCGCGGTCGGCGTGCTCGGCTGGCTGCGCGTCACCCTGAGCGCCAAGGTTCTCGGCGTCGCGCTCGTCCTCGAGGTCCTCTCCCTGCTGGTCATGGACGGCGGCATCATCGGCGACCGCGGCACCGCCGCGCTCGACCCCGCCTCCTTCGACCCGTCGACCCTCGCCGTCGGCGGCGCGGCCGGCATGTTCGTCCTGGTCATCGGCGCGTTCACCGGATTCGAGTCCACCGCGATCTTCGCCGAGGAGGTCCGCGACCCGCAGCGCACCGTGCCCCGCGCCACGTTCATCGCGATCGGCTTCCTCGCCGTGTTCTACGCGGCCGGCTGCTGGCTCGTCATGGGCGCGTTCGGCACCGGCCGCGCCGTGGAACTCGCCCGGGCCGCCGCCGGACCCGATCTCACCTTCACCGCCGCCGAGATGTACGCGGGGCCGTGGCTCGCGGACGCCATGCACGGCCTCATCGTGGTCAGCGCCTTCGCCGCGACGCTCGCCTTCCACAACGCCGGTGCCCGCTACCTCTACGCGCTCGGCCGGGAGGGCCTGCTGCCCCGGCGGCTCGGCGCGGTGTCCCGCCGGCACGGATCGCCGAGCGGCGCCGTCGTCGCGCAGACCCTGTTCAACCTCGCCCTGATCGGCGGCGGCGCCCTGCTCGCGGCCGACCCGTACGGGGAGGTGTTCCTCTGGACGAACAGTGTCGGCGTCCTCGGCATCATGGGCATGCAGGCACTGGCGGCCCTCGCCGTCTGGGCGTACTTCCGCCACGACCGCAAGGGCATGTCGGCCTTCCGCGTGGTCTGGGCGCCGCTCGTGTCCTGCGCGGGCCTGGCCCTGCTCACCGTTCTCGCAGTGATCCACTTCGACCTGCTCACCGGCCGCACCGGACTCACGAACACGGTGCTGCTCGTGCCGCTCCCGCTGGTCCTCGCCGCGGGCCTGGCCGTGGCCTTCCGTATCCGCCGCCGCGACCCCGAGCGGTACGCGTCGCTGACCACGGTCGACGTCGAGCGCGACTGACCCTGTCCGCACCCCGACGGCCCCTGCCTCATCTCCCGGTGAGGCAGGGGCCGTCGGTGGTGCGTGGCCGCCGGATCGGACAGGATCGGCCCATGACGAACGAGTACGGGGAAGCCATACCGGCACCGGGCGAGGGCCGCCTCCACGTCCGACGGGCGGGCACGGGCGCGCCCGTCGTGCTGCTGCACGGCGCCGGCATGGACGCGCGACTCTGGGACGCAGTCGCCCCCGATCTGGCCCGCCACCACCACGTCATCCGCTACGACGCGCGCGGCCTCGGCCGCTCGACACCGCCGACGACCTGGTTCAGCGACGTCACGGACCTGCGCGCCGTGCTCGACCACTGCGGTGTGGAGCGGGCGGCGCTGGTCGGCCTGAGCATGGGCGGCGAGACCGCGCTCGACTTCGCCCTCGCCCACCCCGAGCGGGTCACGTCCCTGGCCCTGGTCGCCTCTTCCCTCGGCGGTCACCCCTGGCCCGACACCCCGGACACCGCCGCCTACGGCGCGGCCCGACGGTCGGGCGACGCGGTCGAACCGGCCGCGCTGGAACTGTCGGTGTGGGCCGCCCTCGGACGGGAGGCGCCCGGGGGAGCGCTCGTCGAGCGGATGGTGACGGAGAACGCGGAGCGACGGCTCGTCAGCGAGGCCTGGCTGCCCGGCACCCAGGACCGCGACGCGGCGTCCCGGCTCGCGGAGATCAGCGCCCCCACCCTGGTCGTCCACGGCACCCACGACCACCCGGAGATCGCGGTCATCGCCGGGTGCCTGGTCAAGGGCGTCCGGGACGCGTACGGCGAGATCCTGCCCGGCGCCGACCACTATCTGCCGCTGCGGGTGCCGGCCCGGCTGACCGCACTGCTGCTGGCCCACCTGTCCGACGCGCCGGGTGGTCCGCCGGGCCGTCGGCGCTGAACACGGCAGGGCTCAGGCGCCCACCGTGCCGTCCACGCCCTCGCGCAGGAAGTCCGCGTGGCCGTTGTGGCGGCCGTACTCCAGGAGCACGTGGACCATCACCATCCGCAGCGACACCTGCTCCTCCCAGCGCGGCTGGTACCCGGCCACGTCCAGGGACGCGGCCGCGCGCTCGACGCGCCGGGAGTGCTCCACCTCTGCCTCCCACGCGCCGAACGCCTCGGCGCGGCTCGAGCCGGTCGCGTCGTACGCGGCCTGGAAGTCGACCTTGTCGGACCAGACCATCGGCACGTCGTGATCCTCGAACACCCGGCGGAACCAGGCACGTTCGACCTCCGCCATGTGCCGCACGAGGCCGAGCAGCGTGAGCGTCGACGGCGGCATCGACCGCTGCTTCAGCTCCTCGTCGCCGAGCCCCTCGCACTTCATGGCGAGCGTCGCCCGCTGATAGTCGAGAAACGCCCGCAGCGTCTCACCCGCTCGTCGCCGAAACTCGGCGGTCCCACACGGTGATCGACGGTCACTGGACCCCTGCCCCTCGTCCTTGCCTGCGGTGATCGACGGCAAGTATCCCCGCTCAGCCGCGCAGCAGGCGGGCGACCTCGTCCTGGCCGCGCAGCTCGGCCTGCTCCAGGGCTGTCGTGCCGTCCTTGTCCTCGATGGAGCGGTCGGCGCCGGCCGCCAGCAGCAGCCGCACGCTCTCCTGGTGGTCCTCGCCGCCGTCGCCGAGGATGACGGCCTCCAGCAGGGCGGTCCAGCCGAGGTCGTTGACATGGTCGACGTCGACGTCGATGTCCGGGTTGGTGGTGACCTCGCGGATGTAGTCGACGTGCCCGTGCTCGCCGGCCGGGATCAGGGACGTACCGCCGTAGCGGTTCACGATCGTGTAGTCGGGGTCGGCCTGCGCGAGGGTGCGGGCCATCGCGGCGCTGCCCGTCACCCCGGTCACCAGCCAGGGCGTGTCGTGCTGCCCGTCGAGGGCGTCGGGGTCGGCGCCCGCGTCGACGAGGGCCTTCGCGGCGGCCACGTGGTCGCCGGACGCGGCCAGGAGCAGCGCGGTGCGTTCGTCGCCGTCTCGGGTCTCCAGGTCGGCGCCGCGCTCGACGGCCGTACGGACGGCGTCGGCGTCGCCCGAGCGGGCGGCCCGGAGCAGGTCGGCGTTCGCTGAGCGGGACGGGTCCGACTCCCTGGCGGCGGAGGAGCTCGAGCGGCCGGACCCGTTTCCCCGGGGCTCGGCCGTGCACGCGCTCGCGAGGACGAGCAGACCGGTGATCGCGACGAACACGAGAGTGTGGCGGCGGGGAGATGCGGCCATGGTGCTTCCCTTCTCGGCGCTGGTGGTGCCGGCCGCGCCGGCGATGTGCGAACAGGCGGTGGCGGACGACCGTGGCCGCCCGCCACCGCCGTTCGTACAGGGGGTGACGCTCTATGAACGAATCGTCGGAGGCGTGAGGGGGTCAGAAGGGCTTGGTCGGCAGGTACTTGCCGTCCAGCGTGATGACCGCGCGCTCGCCGCCGTCGGGGTCGGCGACCTTCTTCACGTCCAGCTTGAAGTTGATCGCGGAGATGATGCCGTCGCCGAACTGCTCGTGGACGAGGGCCTTCAGGGTGGTGCCGTAGACCTGGAGCATCTCGTAGAAGCGGTAGATCGTCGGGTCGGTGGGGATGCCGCCCGGGATGGAGCCGCGGGTCGGGATGGTCTGGAGGAGGAGGACCGCCTCCTCGTCGAGGCCGAGCAGCTCGCCGACGGCCTGGGCGGACGCCTCGGGCAGGGCGTGCTGGCCGAGGACGGCGGCCGTCACGAACGCCGGGGACAGACCGGCCGCGTCGGAGATCTGCTGCCACGACAGGTCGCGCTGCGTCTTGGCGGCCACGGCGGCGATGGCGACGGCCTCACGGGCCTCGGGGGAGAACTGGGCGTGGATCATGAGGAGTTCCTTTCGTGCGGGGCCGGGAGTGGGGTCCCGGCCCCCAGGGAGGTGGGGGGAATCTGTGGGGTGGGGTGTGGGGAGTCGGGCCCGCGGTTCAGGCGGCCGGCACCGGGGTGCGGGTGCCCGTCTCGAGCACCTCGACGGAGCCGGAGGCGATGTCGAACACCCAGCCGTGCAGGGTGAGCCGCCGCTGGGCGAGGGCGCTGACGACGGAGGGGTGGGTGCCGAGGTTCTGCAACTGGGCGACCACGTTGGCGCGGACCAGGGTGGCCACGCGGGAGGAGGCCGACTGGCCGGCCGGGTCCGCCGCCGTACGGGCCCGGGCGCGGGCTCCGTCCGCGTGCCGCAGCCAGTCCGCGATGACCGGCGCCGCCGACAGGTCGTGCTCCTCGGCCAGGGCGGTCATCGCGCCGCAGGACGAGTGCCCGCAGACGACGATGTCCTGGACGCCGAGCACGGAGACGGCGTACTCGATGCTCGCGGCGACACCGTCCGAACCCGGCGCGTACGCCGGGACCAGATTGCCCGCGGTCCGGATGACGAACAGCTGGCCCGGCTCGCTCTGCGTGATCAGCTCGGGCGGCACCCGGGCGTCGGAACAGCCGATGAACAGCGTCTCCGGCCGGTGCTCCGACGCGAGCTGGGCGAACAGGTCTCGCTTGCCGGGGAAGACGTCGCGGCGGAAATGCGCGACACCGTCGAAAAGCTTGTCCATCCGTCACTCCCTTCGGGTCCTGCCGAACCCCCTGGGTGGGCCGGCAGGAACAACCCTGCACGACCTGGTCCTATAGTGTCCAAGACTTGATATCCATGACTCCTATTGATGACATCTATAGAAGGTCCTATAGTGCTCACATGGGTCCTGAGCTGCGACATCTCCGCTACCTCATCGCCGTGGCGGAGAACGGGAACTTCACGCGGGCCGCGGAGGAACTGCGCATTTCGCAGCCCACCCTGTCCCAGCAGATCAAGCAGCTGGAGCGGGTGGTCGGCGCCCAGCTCCTCGACCGCGGCGGACGCGGCGTCCACCTCACGGACGCCGGCGAGGCCTACGTCCACTACGCGCGCCGCGCCCTGCGGGAGCTGGCCGCCGCCGACCGCGCCGTGCTCGACGTCGCCGACCTCTCGCGCGGTCATCTGCGCCTCGCGATGACGCCGACCTTCACCGCGTACCTGATCGGTCCGCTCGTGCGCGCGATGCACGAGCGGCACCCCGGCATCACGCTCGACGTGCGCGAGATGGCCAAGGACCGGATGGAGGCGAGCCTGCTGGCCGACGAGATCGACCTCGGTATCGCCTTCGAGGGGCCGCACCTGCCAGGGATCGGCGCCGACGCCCTGTTCACCGAGACGCTGAGCCTGGTCGTCGCCGCGTCCGCCGCACCCGACCCGGACCGCGCCGCGCTCCCGGTACGCCGCCTCGCCGAGCGCCAACTCGCCCTGCTCAGCAGCGACTTCGTGACCCGCGAGCACGTCGACGCCTACCTCGCCGAGCATCGCGTCACCCCGCCCATCGTCGTCGAGGCCAACTCCGTCCAGGCGATCACCGAGATCGTGCAGCGCGTCCCGGGCCTCGCCACCGTGCTGCCCGACGCCGTGACGGACGACCACCCGCACCTCGTTCCCGTCGCGCTCGATCCGCCGCTGCCCGCCCGCCGCGTCGCGCTCCTGCACCGTGAGAGCGGCTACCGCAGCGCCGCCGCCCGGGCGTTCACCGCTCTCGCGAACGGGCTCGTCCGGGAGCGGGGATACGCGACCGCCTGAGGGGCGCCGTGATTTCCGTATACCGAAGTGCCCCGTCGGGTGGGTGCGATGGTGGTCGATTGTCCTGATTTCCCCTCCGCGTCGGCCGATATGGGATCCCATCTTTGCCTCGGGGGTGGAATTTGGTATACAAAAAGTGACATGCCTGTGTCGTCGTCCTCAGCCGCCGCCCCGACCGCCTCTTCCCCTCATCCGCGCCGCTGGTGGGCGCTGAGCGTCCTCGGGCTGGCCCAGCTGATGATCCTGCTCGACAGCACGATCGTGAACGTGGCCCTGCCGTCCCTGCAGACCGAACTCGGCATGAGCGACGGCGACCGCCCCTGGGTGGTCACCTCCTACACCGTCGCCTTCGGCGGCCTCCTCCTGCTCGCCGGGCGCGTCGCCGACCACCTGGGCCGCAAGCGTGTCTTCGCGATCGGCCTCGGCGGCTTCGCCCTCGCCTCCGCCGCGGCCGGCCTCGCGCCCACCGCACAGGCGCTGTTCGCGGCGCGCGCCGTCCAGGGCGCGTTCGCCGCGCTGCTCGCCGCCTCCGCGCTCGCGCTCGTCGCCACCACCTTCACCGACCCGCGCGAACGCCGCCGCGCCATCGCCCTCTTCGGCGCGCTCGGCGGCGCCGGCGCCTCGCTCGGTGTCGTCCTCGGCGGCTTCCTCACCCAGTGGTTCGGCTGGCGCTGGTGCCTCCTGGTCAACGTGCCCATCGCCCTCGCCGCCCTGCTCGGCACCGTCTGGACCCCGCCGGACCTCACCCGCCGCCTCACCGGCCGCATCGACATCGCCGGTGCCGTGCTCGGCTGCGGCGGCCTGACCGCCCTCGTCTACGGCTGCAGCCAGGCCGAGGCGCAGGGCTGGACCGGCCCGACCGTGCTCGGTTCCCTGATCGGCGGCACCGTCATGCTCGGCGCCTTCGCCTGGTGGCAGACCCGCGCGACGACCCCGCTGCTCCCGCCGCGCCTCATGAAGGACCGGCGCCGCGTCGCCTCCCTGCTCGCGGGCGCCGCGCTCATGGCGGGCCAGCTGTCGGTCGCGCTGTACCTCACGTACTACCTGCAGACCGTCCTGGACTGGTCCGCCGTCGCCAGCGGCCTCGGCTTCCTGCCGATCAGCCTCGTGACCACGGGCACCGCCACCCAGCTCGGCACCCGTCTGCTGCCCCGCCTCGGGCCGCGCGTCATGATGACCGCCGGCCTGTTCATCTCCGCGTGCGGCCTCTTCCAGCTCACGCTCCTGACGCCGGACTCCACGTACGCGGGGAACGTCCTGCCCGCGCTCGTCACCTTCAGCGTCGGCAACGGCGGCAGCTTCCTCGCCATCATGACCGGCGTCACCTCGAACGTCCCCGAGCAGGACTCCGGCATCGCGTCCGCCGCCGTGAACTCGGCTCAGCAGGTGGGCGGTTCGATCGGCTCGGCGGTCTTCAACACGGTCGCCGCGAGCGTGGCGGCCACAGCGGTGGGCGGGACCCGGGCCGCGGCTCTGGAGGGCTTCACCCTGGCGATCTGGTGCCCCCTGGTCGCTCTGCTCCTCGCGGCGATCGCCACGGCGTCCCTGGCGGGGCCGCCCCGCCGGACCCCGCGCCCGGTCCCTGACGCGATACCGCGGCCGGCGGCTTCAGCGGTCGGTGAACAGGGCCGTTCCGCGCAGTCGATCTCTGGCGAATGAGCCGGCGGGCACGGCAAGGTCGGGGTCATGAACGACGAACTCCGCCTCGTGCGGGCGGGATCCCTCCGGTCGGGCTGTCGGATCAGCGGGCCCGACACCGGACCACCCCTCGTGCTGCTGCACGCCCTGGGGGAGGACAGCCGCGACTGGTCCGGCGTCGCTCCCGCCCTCGCCCGCACCCACCGGGTTTACGCCCTCGATCTGCGTGGACACGGCCGTAGCGAATGGCCCGGTACCTACAGCGTCGAAGCCATGCGCGACGACGTCCTCGGGTGCCTCGACGCCCTCGGCCTCGACCGCGTCGACGTCGTCGGGCACTCGATGGGCGGCGTCGTGGCCGCTCTGCTCGCGATGCACCGGCCCGCGCGCGTCCACCGGCTCGTCCTCGAGGACGTACCGCTGCTGCGCCCCCGCGAACCGAAGCCCGCGACCCGGCCGGACGGTGCGCTCTCGTTCGACTGGGACGTCGTGGCCGCGATCCGGGCGCAGCTCGACCACCCCGACCCCGCCTGGGCGGAAGGGCTCCGGGACATCACGGCCCCCACCCTCGCCGTGGCGGGCGGCCCCGAGAGTCACGTGCCGCAGGAGGACATCGCCGAACTGGCCCGCCGCGTCCCCGACGCCCGCCTCGTCACGATCCCGGCCGGCCATCTCGTCCATCACACACGACCCCACGAGTTCCTCGACGCGGTGCTGCCTTTCCTGAGTGGCGACGGGGTGTAATTTCCGTGGCGCGCCGCCCCTTTGCGGACGTTTTGTATGTAGATCATGGATTCTGTCCGTCGACACCGTAGTCGACCAGAAAGCCACTTCATGCGCTTCCGCAGATCCTCCCGCTGGGTGCCCGTGACCGCCGCCGCGTTCGTCGCCGTCGGCCTCACCGCCGCGCCGGCCGTCGCAGACGGCGCCGAGTACGCCCGGTACACCCTGGACGCGGCGCCTCCGGCCTCCACCGGAACGGTGACCTCCGCCGCGACCGGCGGGCCGCAGGGGACGTTCACGACGAACAGCACGCGGCCGCGCGTCTCGGCCGGCGGCTCGGCCTTCCTCGGCGAGCAGACCCCGTTCGGCCAGGTCTACGGATCCTCGCAGGGCACGCCCTATCTGAACCTCGCCACGGCCGCCGGGCGCACCCCGTCGACCACCAGCTTCACGTTCGACCAGGTCCCGACGCCCGGCGGCTGGGGCATCGCGCTCGGCGACATCGACGCCGACGACGTGAAGATCACCGCCACCGGTCCGGACGGGCAGCCGCTGACCGCGCAGCAGCTCGGCTTCCAGGAGTCGTTCAACTACTGCGACGCCAGCCCTCGCCCCTCCACCTGCACCGGCGGCACGTACACCGACGAACCCACCTGGAACGCGGCGACCCAGACCCTGCACGGCAGCGGCACCGACACCTCCGGCGCCTCCGCCTGGCTGCGCCCCACCGCCGAGGTCCGCACTCTCACCCTGACCTTCTCCGTACGGACCGGCATCCCCGCCTACCAGGTGTGGTTCACCGCGCAGACGGCGAACGTCAGCGGCAACGTCGCGACCGAGAGCGGCGACCCGCTCCCCGAGGGCACGGTCCTCGAACTGCGCCGGCCCGACGGCACGCCCGTCCTGGACGACGCCAACGAGCCCGTCACCGCCACGCCCGACGCGGACGGCGACTACACCTTCTCCGACGTGGCCGCCGGTGGCTACACGGTCCATGTCACCCCGCCGCACGGCTACGAAGTGAAGGGCGCGGACACCGAGAAGGCCGACGCCGCACACGGAGACGCGACGGGCGTCGACTTCACGGTCGCGCCGTCCGAGGGCGACTGCACCTGCGAGGGGCCCGGCACGCCCGGCTACGGGGACTGATCGACCCGCACCCCGGCACAGAACAGCGGCCGGGGGGGGGGGGGGGGCGCCCCCCCCCCCCCCGGGCGCCCGGGGGGGGGGGGGGGGGGCGCCGGCGCTGCGGGGTTCCGCGGGGGGGGGGCCGGGGGGGGCCCCCG
>NZ_JBITJS010000001.1:347692-684855 GCF_044460245.1 Streptomyces sp. NPDC050145
ACCCCGCCCGCCCCCCCCCCCCCCCCCCCCCCCCCCCCCCCGGCGCCGGCGGCCCCCCCCCCCCCCCCCCCCCCCCCCGGTGCTGCGGCCCCGGGGGCGGAGGGAGCCGCGAGCTAGGCGAGTTCCGGCTGGGCGTCCGCAGGGCGCGCCGCCGGCTTCGGGACCGGCACCGTTTCCGCCGCGTCCCAGAGCGCCGTCGTCCGCGCGTACAGGGCGATCACCGAACCGAGCAGCGCGAGCAGGAGCGGGCCGAAGGCCCACGGGTAGGCGGCCATCTCGGTCGGCAGCCAGCGGTACGCGACGAGCAGCGCCGTGAAGACCGCCGTGCCGTAGGAGACGAGGCGGGTCGCCGAGACGTCCCAGCCGTGCGCGAACGCCCGCATGGCCGCCTCGATCGTGAGGGCGAACACCACTCCGGCGACGAGGTCGACTCCGTAGTGGTAGCCGAAGCCGAGGGTCGCGGCGAGCGTGGCGACGAGCCAGAACGTGCCCGCCCAGCGCATGCCGCGCGACCCCTTGCGGGTGTGGACGAAGAGGCTGGTCGCCCATGCGGTGTGCAGGCTCGGCATGCAGTTGCGCGGCGTGATCTCGTCGAACGGGATCGGGTGCGGGACGCCGATGGCCGGCAGCGCGTCGGGCCACACGTTGGCCGCCGCCCACTGGCCGCCCTCGGCGCCGTACGCATAGATCGGACCCACGACCGGGAAGATCATGTAGATCGCGGGACCGAGCAGACCTATGGCGAGGAACGTGCGGACGAGGTGATGGGCCGGGAAGCGCCGCTCGGCCGCCACGTTGCGCAGCTGGTACAGGCCCACGAGGGCCGCGGCGAGCGGCAGTTGGCCGTAGACCAGGTGCAGGAAGTGGCCGCTGAACGGGTTCGTGGCCTCGACGACCTGGCCGACCAGCCAGGACGGGTTGGCGAGCGCGTGGTCGGCGGTGGCCACGTAGGGGTCGAGGACCTCCGGGCGGGTCTTGGACGTGATGAGCAGCCAGGTGTCACCCGTCTTGTGACCGAGCACCAGCAGCATGCCGAGCCCGACGCCCTTGAGGAGCAGGAGCCGCTCCGCGCCGGTCCGGCGCACGACGGCCAGGCCGGCGATGCCGAGGGTCACCCACAGGGCGCCGTTGCCGAACTGGAGACCGCCGCCCACCACGAGGCGCACCAGCAGGAACACCAGGTCGATGCCGACCGCACAGGCCAGCGCGACGGCCCGCTGCCGCCAGGTGAGCACCACCATCGTCAGGGCCAGACCGGCGTAGAGCAGGGGCCCCGAGCGCGGCACGAGGACGATCTCCTGCGCCTGGACGGTGAGCGGACCGAGCTGGCCGTACCGGCGCGCCACGATCTCCAGTGCGACGAAGAAGACGAGCGTCACCACGCCCGCCGCCGACCAGAGCAGGGTGCGTGTCCGTTGCCGGGGAGCGGGGAGTTCGCCGCGCCGCTGTGAAGGTATTCGTGGTGGTGTGGTGTTCACTTGCCTGACTCATCGGTGGGTTCGGGGCGCTCGGTCATCTGTCGGCTCGGTATGGCATGAATTTCCGGTGAAGGGCATGCGATCGGTGTGATCGTCATGAGTTCGAACATGCTAACGGCAGGGAGATCTGCCTGACAGGGGCATCACAGGGAATCGTCCGTGACCGCACCGGAGCCGCTGATTCCGGCCCGGGACGGGTGCCGGGTGGGTGGCGGGCGGGTGGTGTCAGTCGGCGTCCACGTGGTCGAGCGAGTGCAGCATCGCGCCGAGCACCCGCAGGCACGTGGCGACATCCGCCTCCGTCAGATCGCCGCCGACCTGCCGGAGCAGCGCGTGCTCGCGGTCCAGTACGGAGTCGATGCGTTCCTCGCCCGCCGCCGTGAGCCGGATCAGCGAGGAGCGCCGGTGCGCCGGGTTCGGGATGCTCTCGACGAGAGCGGCGTCCGCCGCCTCGTTCACCATGCGCTGCACGAACTGCCGGCTGATCTCCTGCGCCCGGCCCATCTGCGGCACGGTCATCGGCCCGTTGCGCCGCAGCAGCGTGAGCACGGCGCGCACGCCGACGCTCAGGCCGTCGCGCGTCAGGCCGTGTTCGACGCTGCGCTGGGCGCGCCGGTACAGCGGGCCCACCAGGTCGTAGACCTCGGTGAGGCGGCGGCCGAGTGTGTCGGGAGGGAGCGGGGCTCCGGAAGCGGTCACCTCGACATCATGACACCTGGGTTGCCAAGTGGCTCTCAAGATGACACCTTGGTTGTCATGAATGCCGCTTCAGACCGTGCTTCAGAACCTGCTTCGGAATCTGCCTCGGACCGCGCTTCAGACCGTGCCTCAGGACGTGACACGGGCCGTCTGCGTTTCTTCGGGTCGGCGGACGGAGACCTCGCCTACCTCGACGCGGGCGCCGGGGACCTGGTGGTCCTGCTCCACGCCGGCTTCGTCGACCACCGTCTCTTCGACGCGCAGATCCCCACCCTCGCCGCCCGTCACCGGGTGATCGCCCCGGACGTACGCGGCCACGGCTTCTCGGCCAACGCCACCGAGCCGTTCCGCTGGGCCGACGACCTCGCCGCGCTGCTGCGCCACCTCGACGCCGGCCCCGCCGTGCTCGTCGGACTCTCGATGGGCGGCGCGATCGCCACCGACACCGTCCTCGAACACCCGGACCTGGTGCGGGCCGTGGTCGCCTGCGGCGCCGCGACCAGTGAATTCCAGTACACCGACCCCTGGTACCGGGAGATCCTCGCCGAGTACGCCCGCACCATGGCGGCCGGTGACATCGAGGGCTGGCTCGCTGCGTTCCTGCGTGTCGTCCCCGGCGCGCACCGCAGGGTCGAGGACATGGACCCCGCCGTCCTGCGCCGCCTGCGCGAGATGGCGCTGCACACCCTGTCCAAGCACAGCCCCGGCGAACCGAACCTGCACACGCCGATGACCGACACCTGGTCCCGCGTCCCCAAGATCGACGTGCCCGTCCTGGCCGTCAACGGCTCCCTCGAACCGGACGACCTCCTCGCCGCCGCCGGCCGGCTCGCCGACACCGTCCCCGACGGACGGTCCGTCGTCATCGAGGGCGCCGGCCACTACACCAACCTCGAACAGCCGGAACGGTTCAACGAGATCCTGCTCGACTTCCTCGACGCCCTCTGACTGCTTCTGAATCCCTCTGAACCCCCTCTGAACCCCTCTGGATCCGCCGCCTTCACCCCCGTCGTCCCGATTCGCTGCCCGCCCTCCTGGGCACGGCCTCCTTCGAGGCGGTACGACCGAGGGGGAGGCGGGGCCATGGAGGACACCGGTGGCTGCGGGCCGGCCGCGGCCGGCGACAGGGACGGCGGACTCGACGCACTGCTGCGTGAGGTGCACCGCCAGGCCGCCCGCGGCGACACCGACCCCGATCCCGGGCGCATCCTCGACTGGCTGCACCGCCACACCGGTACGCACACCGCTCTGGTCGACGGCGCGACAGGCCGCGTGGAGAAGGCGACCCGCGCCTTCCCGCGCGAAGTGCTGCCGCCGCTTGCCGCGTTGCTGCGCCGGCTCGCGGCGGGAACCCTCGGCGCCGCCGCCACCCAGGCCGCCGGTCTCCACGTCCGCTGCGAGGCGCTCGGCCCGTTCGCACCCCACCCCGTCCTGGTGGCGGCCGCCCCTGGGGAACCGACCCCGCACGCGACCGCCGCGCTCGCCCACACCGCGGGAGTCCTCGCACTCCTGCGCCGGGCCGGGGACGGCGACCGCACCTGGCGCGGCTACCAGGCCAAGGCCCGCCAGGTGCGCTTCGCCGTGCTCCAGGCGCTGCTCTCCGGCGATGTCCTGCTGGCCCGCCGGATGACCACGGGCGCGGTGCCCCCGCTCCTGGAAGCGGGACGGCTCCGCCTCCATCTCCTGCACTGCCCGCCCGGCGACCGCGAACGCATCGTTCTCGCGCTCCAGGACCCGTCCGGCTACCACGGCTCCGACCTGATGGTCCAATGCCCGGTGTTCAAGGAGCACTTGATCTGCCTCATCGCCGACGCCGACGGCGAGGGACCTGGGCGGGAGGTTCCCGGCCGGGCGCGGGGACGTGCCGCCACCCTGCACCGTCTCGTGCACGACAACCCCCACTACGCCCTCGGCGTCAGCGCACCTCACCCCCTCACCGACACCGCGGCCGCCTACAGTCAGGCGGCCCACGCCCTCTCCGCGGCCCGTACCCTCCCCGACCGCGTCGCCCACCACCACGGCCGCAGCCCCCTCGAAGGCGTCCTGCCCCGCGAACCGGCCCTGGCCTGGGCCCGCGCCTTCCTCCAGCCCCTCGGGCAGGCCCCCAGGATCAGCGCCGACATCACCCTCCTCTCCCTCGGCATGCCGCGCGTCGCGGTCGCCCGGCTCCTCGAACTGAGCCGCAACACGGTCGCCGCCCACATCCGGCGCGTCGAACAGGCCCTCGCCGTCGACCTCGGCGACGTACGCGCCCGCGCCGCACTCCACCTCGCCCTCGCCCTGGACGCCACCCGCACCCCGTGCGCCGCCGACCCGCCGCCGGGCCCTCCGGCCGCCCTCGACGACATCCTCCGTACGGAACGCGCCGCTGCCTGGGCCCACAGCCGGCTCAGCCCCCTCGCCGACCGGCACCGCCGCACCCTCGAGGCCTGGATCGACGCCGACACCGACGCCCAGCGGGCCGCCCACACCCTCGGCATCAGCCGCAACACCGTACGCACCCATCTGCGCGCCGCCGAGGCCGAGTTGGGCCTCGACCTGCTCACGCTCGGCACCGGAGTCCACGACGTGGTCCACGCCCTGCGCATCACCGCGAGCCGCACCGGCTGAGCACCGTGCACGATCCGAGCCGCAAGTCGAGCACCGTGCACATGGGGTGCGAACGGTCCCGCGTCCTACGGTCGAACCAGTCCGAAAGCTCGACCGGCAACAGGAACGGGGAGCACCACCATGCACGGAATCAGGACCATGAGGACGACCATGAAGACCACATGGATCGGCCTCGGCGCGGCAGCCCTGCTCGTCTCGGGAGTGGGCACGGCCACCGCGCTGGACAGCGGCCCGCAGCAGGCGGACCGGGCGGCGTGGAAGAAGTGCCCGCTCGGCGCGGTGTGCCTCTACACGGAGCCCAACGGCCGGGGGAAGGTCTACAAGATCTGGGGGAAGACGAACCACAACTTCAAGGGCATCGAGTCGATCTGGAACCACGGCGACCGGTCCCAGGGTCCGGCGTACGCCAAGGTGAAGTACAACAGCAACAAGTGGCGTTGCTACGGGCCCGGCGGGTACAGCGCGAGGATCAGGCCCGCCATCGAGGTCGACGCCGTCCGCTGGCGCACCGGCTGCTGACACCTGACCATCGAGGGTCCGACCACCCGAGGGGGAGTGCGGAGCGGCCCGGCGACTTCGGTCGCCGGGCCGTGCGCGTGTGACCGTCAGGCGCCGCCCGGCGCCCCGAGCCGGTCGAGGACGTACGCCACCGCACGCCGCACCGCGTCCCGCGCGGCCTCCGTGTGGTCCAGGCCCTCGAAACCGTGCCGCGCGCCGGGAATCCCGATGACCTCGACCACCGCCTCCTCCGTGTCGTCGGCGGCCCGCAGGAAGCGGTCGACCGTGTCCGCGAACACCGGCTGCTCCAGCTCCGGGCGCAGGACGACGACGGGCAGTGAGCCCGCCTCGCCGACCACCTCGGCCGGACGGAACCGCCCGGCCGGCACGCCCCAGTTCGGCATCGGCGCCATGATCGGGTAGCAGGCGACCAGACAGCGCAGCCAGGACGGCGGCCCGTCGAGCCACTCGGCGGTCAGGGGCCCGCTGCCGGACAGGAACCACAGGGCGATCCGGTCGCCGTCGACGCGCGGGTCGTCGCGCAGTGCCTGCACGGCGTCGGCCAGGTCCGCGGCGGCCACCGGATAGTCGGTCACGTCGTGCAGCCGGTGATCGACCGTGGCGCCCACGACTCCGAGCGAGGCCGCGTGACGGGCGTACCCGGTGAGGGCCGGCCAGTCGCGAGGTGTCGGCTCGACCCCCTTCGGCACGGGCCCACCATGGATGAACAGGACGGCGGGCAGGGGAAGTCCGGTCGCGTTCTCGCCTCCCTCGGGCAGGTACAGATCGAGGCTGCCGTGGCGCTCGCGCGGCAGCGGCGGTACGTCGAGGAGGAAGGTGCCCGGCGCCTCGGCGGCCCGGGCCGCGGTCTCCGGGTCGGCCGGCGGCGCGTCGAGTCGCTCGCCCTCTCCCGCCGCCGCGGCGATCAGGGTTCGTGCGAGCAGGTCGGGGTGGGTGAGCATCGGCCAGTGGCCGGTGGGGAGTTCGAAGAAGGTGACGTCCGGGCGGACCAGCGCGGCGAGCATCGGATCGCCGAAGCGGATCCGCATCCGTACGGTCTCGATCGAGGCGCCGTTGTAGTGGCAGAGGATGCCGGTGGTGGGGATGCCGGCGGCCGCCCCCGACAGCTTCAGCGGCTCGGTCAGCGTGGCGACGGGGTGGGGCGCGGCCGCGGCGCCGAGACGTTCGAGCGCGGCGTCGGAGAGGTCCCGGGTGCTGCCCCAGTACTGCCACTGCCCGGGCGCGGGCACCGGCACCCCGTCGGCCGCTTCCGCGCTGTGCTCCGCACCCTGCGCGAACAAGGAGGCCCGCAGCGACTGGTCGGGCACGGCGGCCAGCGCCGGGGTCCCGTCGGCGGGGATCGGGGAGTCGATGTAGACGATCCGGGCGATGCGTTCGGCCCGGCGGTCGGCGGCCCCCTGCGCGGGAAAGACGCCGTAGTCGTGTCCTACGAGGACGACGTCCCGCTCCGTGGGGACCCCGGCGGCGTCGACAGCGTCGACGACCCGCTCGATGTGGGCGTCCAGAGTGACGCCGCCCGCCGTCGCGTCGGCACCGGGAAGGCCGACGACACGGACCTCGGCCCCGGGCAGGGCCTCGGTGAGCCGCCGGGCCGGCTCCGCCCATGTCTCGGCGTCCGTGAAGAAGCCCGGGACCACGATGAACACGCTCATGTCACACTCCCCGCTCGGTCTGCTGGTGGCCTGGAGAAGCGGCGTGCGTCCCCGGCCGCCGGTAGGTTAGAAACTCCCCCTGAGGGAGGTTCAAGTGCGGGTGGACGACGACGGACGGTGGAGCATCGGGGAGCTCGCCGAGCGTGCGGGTACGACGGTGAAGACGGTGCGCTTCTACTGCGAGAGCGGCCTGCTGCCGGAACGGGAACGCAGCGGCGGCGGCCACCGCCGTTTCGGCCCCGAGGCGCTGGACCAGCTGCGGCTGATCCGGTCCCTGCGCGGCCTGGGCCTCGCGCTCCCGCAGATCCGCCCGATCCTGGACGCGCACGATCCCGGGTCCGGCCCCGATCGCGACGACCCGTACGAGGAAGAGGGCGAGGGTGAGGGCGAGCGCGAGGAGGCGGCCGCCGACACCGCGTTCACCGACGCCGTGGCGCAACAACTCCACACACTGGGCGGGCAGTTGAAGGCACTGCGCTGGCAGGAGGCGGCGCTCCAGCTCGTCCAGCGGAGCGCGCCCGGTGAGCGTGCCGCGATGCTGCGCCTGGTCGGCTCGCTCGGCAGTCCGCCGACCACGGACGCCCTGGCCCGGTTCTGGCGCGGTTGGCTGCCGGTGCGGATGCCCGCGAAGGCGACCTCGGCGTTCCTCGACGCGGCGGTGCCGCAGGTGCCCGACGCGCCGCGGCCCGGCCAGGTCCTCGCCTTCGCCCGCCTGCACGCGATGGTCTCCCGGCCGTGCTCACCGGCCCGGCCCACCCAGCCCACGGCTCACCGGGAGGCGGGCCCGCGCGAGGTGGCGGGCCTGTACGCGGGGCTGGCCGAGGCGTACGAGTTGGCGGGCGTCCACCTGCGGGCGGGCCGGACCCCGCGACCGGGAGAGGCGCTCGACGGGTTCGTCGACACCTACGCGCGGGTGCGCCAGTGCCGCGACACCCCGGCCTTCCGCCGCGAACTGGCCCGGCAGCTCGCCGGAGACCCGCGCCTCGACGGCTACTGGGAGCTGGTGACCGAGGTGATCACCCCGGCCGGTGCGCGCCCGGAACCCACCCCCGGTGCGGCCCACGACTGGCTGCGGGCGGCCCTCGACGACGAGGTCGAGCACGGGGCGGCCTGAGCCGCCCGGGATTCCCGTGGGGGACCGGGAGTTAATGGCTTGCCTCCGCGCGCGGCTCCCGGATCAAATGACCGGCATGGTCACCCCGACACACTCCGGCGCGCAAGCCGCTGAGCCCGACGCGTCCCCGGTCCGGATCGGCGCGCTCGTCCCCCTGACCCGTCCCGGCTGGTCCGAAGCGGGCCGACACCTGCTCGCGGGCCTGGAGCTGGCCGTACGGGACGTCAACGCCTCCGGAGGCATCGGCGGCCGCCCCCTGGCCCTGGACGTCCGTGACACGGCGGCCGACCCGGAGAAGGCGGCGGCAGCGGTCACCGAACTCGCCGCCTCGGGCGTGGCCGCCGTGGTGGGGGAGTACCACAGCGTCGTCGCCCGCACCGCCGCAACGACCGCCTCCGGGCTCGGCGTTCCGTACCTCTGCTCGTCCGCGGTCCTCGACGCGCTTGTCACGGACGGACCGACGGACCACGTCGCGCGCATCGCCCCGCCGCAGTCCCGCGGTTGGCGCCTCTACGCCGACCACCTCCTGTCCGGCGGTCACACCCAGATCGCCGTCGCGGCCCAGCCGAGCGTGTACTGGGCGTCCGGCACCGAGATCCTCCGCGACCGCATGGCGCCCCACGGCGGCACGGTGACCACGCTCGACGCGGCCGGTCTCGCCCCCGAGGCCCTCTGCGACGCGCTGGCCGAGAGCGGCGCCACCGCGCTGCTCCTCCTGGTCGGCCACCCGGAACCGGCCGTGCCCCTGGTCAAGGCCGTCCGCGCCGACTCCCGCCTGACCGGCCTCCTGCTGGGCGCTCCGGCGGGGCAGCCGGAGTTCGCGGAATGGGGCCGGCTGCTCGGCGCCGACGGTGCGGGAATCCCGTTCCTGCGCTACCTGCCCGAGACCCTCACACCTCTCGGTGCGCGGGTCGAGCAGGAACTGCGTGCACACCTGCCCTCAGGACCCTCCTTCGTGGCGTTCGAGGGCTACGACACGATCGCGGCGCTCACCGACGTGTTCCGCTCCCACGGTGTCGACCGCGACCTGATCGCCAAGTCCTGGCCGCTCGTCGACACGGAAGGCACCCGGGGACGCATCCGCTTCACCCGGCCGCCGGGCAGTCACGTGTGGCAGTGGACCTGGCCGCCGATCCAGGTCGTCGACCGGGATCCGGCGGCCCCGGACCGCTTCCGGGTGCTGCGCGGCGATCAGGCCGCCTGACACAGCGCGGCGGGCGCGGCCGGTGCGGCGGATCCGACCGGAGTCGCCACGGTCCGCGCCCGGTTGCGGGCGAAGACCACCAGGCGCAGGACCGCGAACCGGGCGGTCCCCGCGAGCGCGGAGGCGGTGAGGTACACGCCCTGCTCGGTGAAGGTGCTCGCGTCCGGGGCGAGTTGATGCAGGACGACCATCGCCAGGCAGGTCAGCACGTACGCGGCGCCCGCCGATCCGGCGGCCTGTGCGTGCTGCCGCCAGGTGGCGTGCCCGCCCGCGCCGAAGGTGAACCGGGCGTGCAACTCGGTGGCGAGCAGCGTCGACACGACGGTGATCAGCGCGTTGGCCAGCACCCAGGGGATCCAGGAGGCCAGCGCGGCCACGGCGAAGCTGGAGGCGACGCCGATTCCGCCCCCGCAGAGGGTGAAGCGGGCGAAGGCGACGACGGCGCCGGGTGCCGACGGTGACCGGCTCTGCAGCGATTCCATGTCCCACCCCTTTGCTCGCACCCCTGTGTTCTCGACATGGGAAACGCTACGTTGCGTTCGAAGGGATGGCAACGCAATTATTGCGCACTGTCTGGATAACTCCAGCTAGGAGCAGGAAAGTTGTTGCAATGGGTCTGGATCTAACGCAACAGATCTGGCCTCGACCGTTGCAATGACTGCGCGTGAACGGCCGCCGTGCACCGGCCGTGCCGTCAGGTGGCGGCGGCGCCGGACTCCTTCGCGTCCTCGCCCTCCGTGTCGATGTGCGGCAGCACCCGGTCGAGCCAGCGGGGCGTCCACCACGCATGCGAGCCGAGGAGCGTCATCACGGCCGGTACGAGCAGCAGGCGTACGACGGTCGCATCGATCAACACGCTCACGGCCAGGCCGAGTCCGAGCATCTTGACCACGATGTTGTCGCTGACGATGAACGCGGCGAAGACACTCACCATGATCAGCGCGGCACAGGTGATCACCCGCGCGGTGATCTCCAGCGCATGGGCCACACTCGCCCGGGCGTCTCCGGACCGCATCCAGAACTCGTGGACCCGGGACAGCAGGAAGATCTCGTAGTCCATGCTCAGGCCGAAGATGATCGCGAACATCATCATCGGCACGTAGCTCTCGATCGGCACCTTCCCCGAGACACCGAGCGCGGGACCGCCCCAGCCCCACTGGAAGACGGCCACGACCACGCCGTACGAGGCGGCGATCGACAGCACGTTGAGCACGGCGGCCTTCAGCGCGACCAGCAGTCCGCGGAACACGATCAGAATGATCAGGAAGGCGAGCGCGACGACCACGGCGATGATGAACGGCAGCCGGTGCGCCACGATGTCCCGGAAGTCGACCTGCGCGGCCGTGGTCCCGGTGACGTACCCGTGCGCAGACGTGCCCGAGACCGCCTGCGGGAGCGTGTCGTCGACCAGCCGGTTGGTCAGATCGGTCGTGGCCATGCTCTGCGGCGAGGTCTTGGAGTAGACGGTGCCGACCAGCACGTCCCCGTCCTCGGTCGGGGTCAGCGGCGTCACCGCCGCCGCTCCCGCCACGTCGTTCAGCGACTTCTGCGCCTGCGAGGCGAGCGCCGACCGCTGCCCCGAGGACACACTCGTCTGATCGACGACGACGGTCAGCGGACCGTTGGAACCCGGCCCGAAGGCGTCCGCCATGATGTCGTACGCCCGCCGGTCCGTGAACGACGTCGGATCGGCGCCGTCCCCGATGTGGCCCAGCTGGATCGACAGCAGCGGGATCGCGAGCACCACCACCGTGACGACCCCGCCCGTCAGGAACCACCAGGGCCGCCGCTCCACCCGCTGCGCGTACCGGTGCCACGTACCGTGCGCGGCCTTCTCCGGATCGGCGTCGGACTCCGCGACGGGCCGGCCCAGCCGCAGCCGGTCGATGCGTCCGCCGATGAGCCCGAGCAGCGCGGGGACGAGGGTGAGCGCCCCGGCGACGGCCGACACCACCGTGACCGCGGCCGCCAGGCCCAGCTTGCTGATGAACGACACCCCGGAGACCGAGAGCCCGGCCAGCGCGATGATCACGGTGCAGCCGGAGACGAGCACCGCCCGCCCGCTCGTCGCCGTCGCGCGTCCCGCCGCCCGCACGGGATCCGCGCCGTTCATCAGGTTCTGCCGGTGGCGCGTGATGATGAACAGCGCGTAGTCGATGCCGACGCCCAGGCCGATCATCGTCGCCAGGGTCGGCGACACCGTCGCGAAGGTGAACGCGGCCGCCAGCAGGCCCAGACAGGCGAGGCCGCCGAGCACCGCGAGCAGCGCCGTGACCAGGGGAAGCGCGGCGGCGATGACGCTGCCGAACCCGATGATCAGGACCACGATCGCCACCGCGAAGCCGATCGCCTCGCTCACCCGGTCGTCCGCGGGCGGCCGGGCCAGCTCGCCGAGCGGACCGCCGTACTCGACGTCGACCCCGGCCGCGCGCAGCGGCTGCACGGCGCTGTCCACGCCGTCGAGGTAGTCGTCGCCGAGCGTGGAGGGCTGCACGTCGAAGCGGACGGTGATGTAAGCGGTCTTGCCGTCACCCGACAGCGGACCCACGTTCGCCGGCGAGGACGTCTGCCCTGCATTCGAAGACGGCTGCGTGCCACCGGCCGTCAGCGGATTCTGCGCCGACAGCACGTGCGGCAGCTTCTGCAGGTCGCCGACCGTCTGCCCCATCTGCCCGCTCACCGAGGACAGCGGATCCTTGCCGTCCTGCAGCACGATCTGGCTGCTGTACCCGCCGGCCGCCGGATCGTGTTCCTTCAGGACGTCGAGCCCTTTGGAGGACTGCACACCGGGGAGCGAGAAGTCGTCCGAGTACTCGCCGCCGAACGACCGGTTGAGCACCTGCAGCGCCGCCAGGACGATCAGCCAGGCGACCACGACGATCACGAAATGCCGGGCACACCACTCGCCCAGCCTCCGCAGGGACCCGCCCCGGCCCGCATCCCCCTGCGACGACGTGCTCGGGATCCGGGACATGCGCAGCTCCTGGGAGGATCGGCCCCCCCCATCGCTCCTTCATCCATTAAACGCCCGGCACGATCGCCTCGTCCTGGCGAGTGCGAGGCGCGGCGGAGCCTGCCGACGGAGCCCTACGGAGTGCGGCGCGCCGGGTCCGCGTCCTGCGTCAGCGAGCCGTGGCGCGGCCAGTCGGGCGCCGGATCCTCGGCCAGCAGCGGTCGCAGCGCGCCGACCGCCGCGCCGATGCAGACATCCCGCAACTGCGTGCGCGTGCACGTCTCGTGCGTGAGCCAGTCGACGCAGAGGACCCGCACGAAGACGAGCCAGCTCTTCAGCACGCCGGACACCGCCTCGCGGGCGTGCTCGTCCGTCAGCGGGAGCACGGCCAACAGGCGTGCGCGCAGGGCGTCGAGCTCGTTCGTCATGATCGTCTGGATCACGGGGTCGCCCGCGAGGACCCGGTTCGCGGCGAGCACCGCGTTCCGGTT
Organism: Streptomyces sp. NPDC050145; assembly: GCF_044460245.1. Lineage (NCBI taxonomy): Bacteria > Bacillati > Actinomycetota > Actinomycetes > Kitasatosporales > Streptomycetaceae > Streptomyces > Streptomyces sp. NPDC050145. The sequence continues at coordinate 360,413 of NZ_JBITJS010000001.1, forward strand.
GGCGATGAAGTAGTCGAGATGGACGTCCATCCCCTGCGTGAGCTGCTCCACCAGCGACTCGGCCGGATCGAAGCGGGTCCCGGCGAGCAACTGGTCCGCCGCCTCCTGGTACACCGCCGCGAACAGCGCGTGCTTGCTGGGGAAGTGCCGGTACAGCAGGGCCCGCGAGACTCCGGCCGCCTCCGCGACCTGCTCCATCAGCACGTCGGTGTACGGGTGCGCGGCGAAGAGCCGGGCGCCGACGGACAGCAGCTGGGCGTGGCGGTCGGCGGGGGACAGGCGCTGGCGGGGAGGCACGGTCAGCAGCTTAGTTGACATTCGTCTACCGGCGCGCGAGGCTGAGAGGGCCTAAGTAGACACATGTCAACTAAGCTCCGCCGCGGCGGCTTGGAGGGATCATGACCAGGGCCAGAACTCTGCGTGCGCTCACCTCACTGACGGGCTGGTCCTGTGTGGCGATCGGCCTGTTCCACGTGGCACTCGGCAACGCGGCGATCCCCGGGGCCGGTTCCGCCGGTGCGACCGTGGACAGCTGGGGCCGCTTCATGGGCGCGAGCTTCGCGGGCTACGGCCTGGCCTGGCTCTGGGCCGCGCGTCAGCACCCGATCCCCGCGACCCCGGTCCGCTGGCTCGCGTCGGCGTTCCTCCTGGGCGGGGCGGCCCGTCTCCTCTCCTTGGCGACCGAGGGCCGCCCGCACTGGTTCCAGCTCGCGCTGACCGCGATCGAACTGGTCCTGCCGCCGGTCCTGTTGTGGCTGGCAGGGGCGGAGGAGTCGGCCGCGCGGGAGCCGGAGAACGAAACGGTGCGGGCGGTCTCCGGTGGCTTCGGAGGGCGGGCCGCCGGCTGAGAACTCCCGCGCGGCGAACGGTGCCGCCTGGCAGGATCGGGCCATGTCCGGGGATGAACTGCCGCCACTGTCACCGTCCTTGCCGCTCCTGCGTCGGGTGCGGACTGTCTGGGAGGGGCTGGCCGGGACGCCTGTGACGTTCGCGCCGCAGGGTGGCGTGAACGTGGTGGTCTCCCCGAATTCCTCGTTGTGCCCGGCCGGTTGGGTGGGCATGGTGGCGCTGGGCGGCTCGGTGATCGTGACGGCCCCGAGCGAGAGCGCGGCCGCGACGGTCCGCCGCGCCCTGGCGAGGCTTCCGCTGGAGCGGGTCCTGGACGGTGTGTCCGTGCGGGAGGCGATGCCGGTGACGCGGGTGCTCGGCCCGGCCGCCCTGTCGTACGTGACGGAGGAGGGGTTCCGGCCCGCCACGGCTGCCGAGGCAGTACCGGCTGTGCTCGAACTGGAGCCGCACCACCCGGAGTTGATCCGCCTGGAGGAACGCGCCGGTGCCGACGACGCGCGGGAGGCGGCGCTGGACGAGATCACCTCGCCGGTCTTCGTGGTCCGGGAGGGCGGCGAGTCCGTGGCCGCCGCGGGCTACCGCGCGTGGCCGGGGCGGACGGCCCACCTCGGCGTGCTGACCGCACCGGCCGCCCGCGGCCGCGGTCTGGCACGCGCGACCGCGTCGGCGGCGGTGGCGCACGCCCTCGCCGCAGGACTGCTTCCGCAATGGCGGGCGCGGGCGCTCGCCTCCCGGCGGGTCGCGGCCGCGCTGGGCTTCGAGGAGCTGGGACGGCAGCTGAGTGTCGCGCTCGCGGGGCCGTGATCAGGCGGAGCGGCCGTAGTACATCGTCAGGAACTCCTCCATCGCCGCGTCGGCGCCCTCGCGGTCGCCCGTGGCGAGGAGGTCGAGGAGGAGGCCGCGGACCGTGGCGAGGCCCAGACGGGCGCGGCTGCGGGCCGTGGACGGGTCCGCGCCCGAGGCGATCTCGGCTGCCGTGAGGGGATCCAGCCAGTCCGTGACGAGTCCGTCCAGGATCGACGCGGCTTCGGGGCGGCCGCGCAGCGCGTACCCGTACAGCTCGAAGAAGAGGCGTTCCTGCCCGGCGAGTGAGGGATCCGTCAACTGTCGCCACAGGTGCCGGGCGGCGTCCGCGGGGGAGAGGGCCGGGTCCGCGTGCAGGCGGGACAGCAGCTCGCGCTGGCGCTGCTCCGCCGCCCGCACGATCTCGACCAGGAGCTGTTCCTTCGTGCCGAAGTAGTGGATCAGCATGCGGTGGCTGACCCCGATCGCGGCGCCCAGCCCGCGCAGGCTGACATCCGTGAGGCCGTGTTCCGTGACATGGGCGAGCGCGGCATCCACCAGCTCGGCGCGCCGGCCCCCTTCGGTGCCCCGGCGCCCTGATCCCCGTACGGCCTCTGTATGTGCCACCCCATGACTGTACCGTTTGGTACATCACACGTGTACCGTTTGGTACATGAGGGCTGTCACCGTGTCGATCGATGTTCCGCACGCGTCGGGCCAGGTCTACGACTTCCTCGACGTCATGGCGCACCACGAGCGCTTCACCGACCACTATCTGACGCACTGGCGCTGCGGCGGACCGGACCGGGGCACAGGTGCGCGCGCCACCGTCACCGCCGCCCTGGCCGGTGCGAAGGCCGAGGTCGCCATCGAGGTCGTCCAGGCCGATCCGCCCCGGCGCATCGTCGAGCGGAACGTCAGCGCGGGCGGCCGCCGCGTGGCCCACGGCACCTACACCGTCGACCCGCTGAGCGCAGGCCGCAGCCGCGTCACGTTCACGTACGCGTGGGTGCGCGCGCCGCTCGCCGACCGGCTGCTGGCACCTGCCGTACGGGCCACGATGCGGCGCGCCAACGGGACGGCGATGCGGCGGCTGGCCGTGGAGCTGGACCGCCACGTGTCCGCCACCGGGACCTGAGGCCGGTCCGGCGGCGTGTCGTCCCGCCGCGATGATTTCGCGGGCCCGTCCCGGTCTATCCCTGTACGGACACGAACCGGCCGAATCCACGGGAGTACGTCATGGGCCTGATCCACCTCGAACTGTTCGCGACCCTCGACCTCGTCGCGCAGGCGCCCGGCGGTCCCGACGAGGATCCGGCGGGGTTCCCGTTCGGCGGCTGGCAGGCGCCGCTGTTCGACGAGGCCGTCGGGGCGCAGGTCGACGCCGCGTACGCGGGCACGGACGCGCTGCTGCTCGGGCGGCGCACGTACGACATCTTCGCCGCGTACTGGCCCCACCAGAAGGGCGGCGAGGACGGCGACATCGCCGACCTGTTCAACCGGGTCCCGAAGTACGTCGCCTCGCGCGGCCGGCCCGACCTGTCCTGGGCCGGCTCCACCCACCTCGGCCCCGATCTGCCGCGGGCGGTGCGGGAGATCCGCGACCGGCACGAGAACATCAAGGTCGTCGGAAGCCTCGACCTCGTGCAGACCCTGCTGCACGAGAAGCTCTTCGACCGGATCGACCTCTGGCTGCACCCGATCGTGCTCGGCGTCGGGAAGAAGATCTTCGACGGCGGCGAGGTGCCCACCAACGTCACGCTGCTCGGGCCCCCGGAAGCGACCCCGAACGGTGCCGTGTACCTGCGCTACGCCCTCGCCGACGGCACGCCCGCCACGGGGGACATGTCCGCGCCCGACCGCGGGGCCGTGGGCGACGCCTGACGGCTCCCGTCGCGCGCCAGGCCTTGCGAGAGCGAGAGGCCCTACGCCTCGTCGCCGCGCAGTGTCAGAGCGAGCAGGCCGGGGAACCGGGTGTCGAACTCCGCGCGGCGCAGCCGGTTGAGCCGCTTGGGTCCCTGGTCGCGCTGCTCCACGAGCCCGGCGTCACGCAGCACGGAGAAGTGATGGCTCTTGGCCGCCCGGCCGACGGGCACGTCGAAGTCGCTGCAGCTCAGCACCCAGTCGGGGGACCCGGCCAGCTCGCGGACCAGCTGGATGCGCACGGGATCCGCGAGCGCGGACAGCGCGGCGACGAGCGGCACGTCGTCGGGGTGCGTGTGCACCGGCGCCGCGCGGTGGCTCGCCTGGCTCGATCCCTCGGTCCGCCGGGTCATCCCGCGATCCTCCTCCGAAAAGCAGTGTTCGATGACGATCGTACACTGCTACTGTTCCGAGTGTTCGCAAGTCATCGAACACTCACGGACGGTGGAACCACCCATGCGCGCAATCGAGTTCGACCAGTACGGCGGCCCCGAGGTACTCCGGACCGTGACGGCCGAGGCACCCGAACCGGGCCCCGGAGAGATCACCGTCGACGCCGCCTGGGCGGGGGTGAACTTCGCCGACGTCAAGGCCCGGGCCGAGGGCTACCGCGTACCCGCCCTGCCCTTCCGGCCCGGACTCGAGGTCTCCGGACGGGTCCGGGCGATCGGGGACGGCGTCGAAGGCCTGCACGTCGGACAGGAAGTGGCCGCTCTCGTGGACGGCGGCGGCTACGCCGAGGTCGTCCTCGCGCAGGCCGCACGCGTCTTCCCGCTGCCCGAAGGCCTCGACCTGCGCACCGCCGCCACGCTCCCGACGGTCCTGCCCACCGCGCACGCCCTGATCCACGAGGTCGGCCGGCTCCAGCCCGGCGAGACCGTCCTCGTGCACGGCGCGGCCGGCGGCATCGGCACGGCGGTCGGCCAGCTCGCCCGGGCGGCGGGCGCCGGTGCGGTGTACGGCGTCGCCTCCAGCGTCGACAAGGCCGACTATGCGCTCAAGTACGGCTACGACGAGGTGTTCCGCCCCGACACCTTCGAGGCGGACGTCCGCCGGGCGACCGGGGGCCGGGGCGTCGACCTGGTCCTCGACCCGGTGGGTGGCGACACTCTGCGCCGGGGTCTGGAATCCCTCGCCGCCTACGGCCGTCTCGTGTCCTACGGCAACGCCGGCGGCGCCGCCCCCTGGCAGACCGGCCAGGCCGAACTCGCCGCACAGGGCCGCTCCGTCAGCGCCTTCTCCGTACTGGCCCTGGCCCAGACGGACCCCGCAGCCCTGCGCGCTCTCACCGAACGCGCCCTGCGTGCCGCCCTCGACGGCACGGTCACCCTCCCCGTCACCGCCGAACACCCGCTGTCGGAGGCGTCCCGCGCCCACGCACTCATGGGCAGCCGCACCTCCACCGGCAAACTGCTCCTTCGAGTCGCCGACTGATCGCCGACTGATCGCCGACGGATCACTGACTGATCACCGACTGAGCTGGAGCTGAACACCGATGGACCTGACCTCCCGTGAGATCCGCTTGCCGCTCGGCGAGGTCGTCGCGATGCTGCGGGACCTGAACGAGTTCGTCGTCTCCCTGGACCGCCTCGGCTCCCGCCAGGCGGCGGGCACGGCCGACGACGCCACCGTCGGCGCGTTCGTTGCCGACTGGGACGTCGCCCGCCGCCTGGCCCACGCCCGCCGGACGATCGACCTCGCGCTCGACGCGCAGCTGACCGAGGAGGAGAACGCCGCGATCGACGAACTGTGCGAGCGCGGCCGCTTCTACGGCACCGACCAGCCGCACGATCAGGGGCAGTAGGTGTCGGTGGCGGGACGGGTGCCGGTGGCGAGGAAGCGGGAGACCGTGGCGTCGCCGCAGGCGTTGCCGTTGTCGAGGTACGCGTCGTGCCCGGTGGAGTCGACGGTCACCATGACGGCCCGCCGGCCGAGGGCCTTGCGCAGGTTCCTGGCCCCGCTCAGCGGGGTCGCGACGTCGCGCTCGTTCTGGACGAGCAGGATGGTGGACGGGCCCTCGTCGGTGACGGTCACCGGGGGCTCCTGCGCCTTGTACGGCCAGGCCGCGCACACCATCGCGTTGCGGGGCATGCCGGCGGTGAGGGGGAAGTCGGCCCGGCTCCTGGTCACGCCTTCCTGGTAGAGGGCGGTGGACGTGGGCCAGGCGATGTCGTTGCAGAGGGTGCCGGCGCCCACGGCGGCGACGTTCTGCAGGACCGCCTCCGGCGGACCGTCGGGCGCGGGCGGCAGTGTGCCCTGCTCGGCGGCGAGCATCAGGTCCGCCAGTACGGGGAAGTCGTCGGGGTCGTAGAGGCTGTCGAGCATGGTCTGCCGCAGGACGTTGCCGTTGAGCTCGGGCGGATTGGCGCCGGGCCAGGGGAGCGGCTCCTTGTCGAGCCGGGCGGCCAGGGCCAGGAAACGGGCGCGCACCTCTTCGGGCGTGTCGGCGACCCGGTGCGGATTGCCGGGCGTCGCGGCCCAGCGGGCGAACACGGGGAAGGTGTCCTCCACGCCGCGCTCGTGGTTGGCGAGCCAGCCGCGCGACACCCTGGTCGGGTCCGGGTCGTCGTTGCTGTCGAGCACGAAACGGTCGGTGCGCTGCGGGAAGAGCTGGGCGTAGACCGCGCCGACGTACGTTCCGTAGGACACGCCCCACGCGGAGATCCGGCGCTCGCCGAGCGCCGCGCGGAGGCGGTCGAGGTCGCGGGCCTCGTTGCGGGTGCTGATGTGCTTGATGAGCTCGCCGCCGTTGGTCGCGCAGGCATCGGCCATCCGCCGGGCGGTCTCCATGTTGCCGTCGACCGAACCGTCGGCGGCCGGCCATGGGCGCAGCTTGGACAGGGCCAGATCGCCGTGCTCCAGCCCGCAGTCGACGGAGGTGGACGGGGCGAGGCCCCGGGGCGCGAAACCGATCAGGTCGTAGGCGTCCCGGACGGACCGCGGCAGCTTCTGCCCCTTGCCGGACGGGTCGTTGAGGCTCGACCCGCCCGGACCGCCGGGGACGAGGAACAGAGCGCCGCGCCGGGCCCCCGGGTTCTCGCTGCGGATCCGTGAGACGGCGATGCCGATCTGCTCACCGCCGGGGTCGGCGTAGTTCATGGGGACGCGCAGGGTGGCGCACTCCTGACGCGGGTCCACGGTGGTGCCCGCGCACTTCTTCCAGTCCAGGCCCGCGGCCGCCGAGGCGGAAGGGGTGGCGGACGTGGATGCGGAGGCGGTCAGGGGCGGGAGGGTCGCCAGCGCGAGGGCGGTGGCGGTGGCGGCCAGGAGCGCGGAGTTCCTCTTCATCGGAGTCATGAGAGGAGCCTCGCGCACGCCTGCCTGCGCTCCCATCCGGCCAACTGCCGTACCTGTACGGGGGATTACCCCCGCCGGTCCCTTCAGCCCGCGCCAGGCGCAGTGCGCCTCACCCGGTACGCCCCGGGCGGCGGTTACCGTCGGGGTCATGACTGCTGACTCCCTGCGCTCCGTCACCGTCGAGCGCACCGCCCCGAACCGGTTCACCGCGACGAACGTCCGTGGCGGGACGGTGAGCTTCGAGACCGGTGACGGAGCTGCCTTCACGCCCGTCGAACTGTTCCTGGCCGCGATCGGCGGCTGCACCGCCGCCGACGTCGACGTCGCCACCACCCGGCACGCCGAGCCCGGCACGTTCTCCGTCACTGTGACCGGGAACAAGGTCGCCGACGAGGACGGCAACCGGTTGACCGACCTGGCCGTCACCTTCACCGTCGCGTTCCCGGAGGGGGAGGCCGCCGACCGGGCGCGGGCGATCCTGCCCCGCGCCGTCAAGACCTCCCACGACCGCCTGTGCACGGTCAGCCGCACCGTGGAGGCGGGCACGCCGGTCGCCATCGAGGTCATCGACGCCTGACCCCTCCGACCTGCGACTTCAAGGCCCCGGCGACCGCCGGGGCCTTTCGCGTACCTCCACGGAACCGCTCGTTCTCTGTGACCCACCTCACATTACCGGCGGTATCTGAAACAGGGTGTCGCAGGTAAATTGCGGGTACCGCACAGGTGGAACCTCGTGTCTGAGTAACCGTCAGCGCCCCGAGCGGCGTGACCCCCTCCGTCCCTGACTCCCAGGGGCTCACGAACGAGAGTGAGGACCCTCCGCGATGGAGCAGCAGCACGTCGACGTCCTGGTCATCGGCGCAGGAATATCCGGCATCAGCGCCGCGCGCCACGTCCTGCGGGACAACCCCCGCGCCTCGCTCGTCGTGCTCGAGCGCCGCGCCCGCGTCGGCGGCACCTGGGACCTCTTCCGGTACCCCGGCATCCGCTCCGACTCCGACATGCCCACCTTCGGCTTCGGCTTCCGCCCCTGGACCGACGCGCGCATCCTCGCGGGCGGCGCCCAGATCCGGCAGTACGTCGAGGACGCCGCGGCCGACGGCGGCATCCTGGACCGCGTCCGCTTCGGCCGCCGCGCGATCAGCGCCGACTTCTCGCACGACACCGGCCGCTGGACCGTCGAGGTCGAGGACGAGAGCACCGGCACGCACGAGTCGTACAGCGCCGGCTACCTCGTCGGCGCGACCGGCTACTACGACTACGACCAGCCCTACCGCCCCGAGTTCCCCGGCGAAGCCGACTTCCAGGGCGCCATGGTCCACCCCCAGCACTGGCCCGAGGACCTCGACCACACCGGCAAGCGCGTCGTCGTCATCGGCTCCGGCGCCACCGCCATCACCCTGCTCCCCGCCATGGCCGGCGAGGCCGAGCACGTCACCATGTTGCAGCGCTCGCCCACGTACATCCTCGCGCTGCCCGAGGTCGACCCGCTGACCTCCGTACTCCAGAAGTTGCGCGCCCCCGCCCGGCTCACCCACAAGATCGTCCGGGCTCGCAACATCGCGCTGCAGCGCGGGAGTTACGCCTTCTGCCGCAAGTACCCGCGCCTCGCCCGCAAGGTGCTCCTCGGCCTCGTCCGCGCCCAGGCAGGCAAGGGCGTCGACATGAAGCACTTCAGCCCCCGCTACAAGCCCTGGGACCAGCGCCTGTGCGTCGTCCCCGGCGGCGACCTGTTCAAGGTGCTCAAGAGCGGCAAGGCGTCCGTCGCCACCGACCACATCGACACCTTCACCCCCGACGGCATCCGCCTGAAGTCCGGCGAGGAGCTGAAGGCCGACATCGTCGTCACCGCCACCGGCCTGAGCGTCCGCCTCATGGGCGGCATGGAGCTCACCGTCGACGGCCGCCCCGTCGACATCACCGACCGGGTCCTCTACAAGGCCGTCCTGCTCGAGGGCGTGCCCAACATGTCCCTCGTCATCGGCTACACGAACGCCTCCTGGACCCTGAAGGCGGACCTCGCGGCCGACTACACCGCCCGCCTGCTCGCCCACATGCGGCGCCACGGCCACGACATCGCCACCCCCGTCGCGGGCGACGGCGACCGCTCCGACTTCTCCGTCATGGGCGAGGCCCTGACCTCCGGCTACATCGCCCGCGCCGACCAGGTCATGCCGCGCCAGGGCACCCGCGCCCCGTGGCGCCTGTGGAACAACTACTACCGCGACCGCGCCATGCTCCGCGACGCGCCCATCGACGACAGCCCTCTGCGCTTCGCCAAGGCGGGCCCCACGGTCGCGAACGACACGGTCACGAACGACACGGCCGCGAACGACACCGACGACATCGTGAGCACCGCCGGCACCGCACAGGAGCCCAGCCGCGCCGCCTGACGACCGGCCACCGCACGTCCGCAGCACCGCACCACCCGAGCCGCCACCCGCCGAGCCGACGATCGAGGACGAAGATGACCGCGAACCTGACCAGGAAGGTCTACGACGAGCGCCTGCGGACCCTGTCCGAGGGCTCCGTCAACGTCAACTTCAACGCGTTCAAAGACATCAAGTGGGACGACCCCGAGTTCGCCGTCGACCCCGAGGACCCCCGCTGGGTGCTGACCTCCGCGGACGCGCTGGGTGCCCACCCCTGGTACAAGGAACAGTCCCTCGAGACGCAGATCCGCATCGGCATCTGGCGCTGGGCGGTGATCGCCAAGGTGGGTATGCAGTTCGAGAACATCCTCATGCGCGGCGCGCTGGACTACCTCTACGAACTGAACAACCAGAACCTCGAGTTCAGGTATCTCACCCACGAGATCACCGAAGAGACCCACCACACCCAGATGTTCCAGGAGCTGGTCAACCGCACGGGCGTCGACACCGCGGGCGGCAAGCGCTGGTTCCGCAAGGTCAGCCGCTTCCTGCCGCTCGCCGGCTCCCTCTACCCCGAGGCCTTCTTCACCGGCATCCTCGCCGGCGAGGAGCCCATCGACCACCTCCAGAAGGCCGCCCTGCGCAGTGGCGAACCGGTCCACCCCCTCCCGCAGCGGATCATGCAGATCCACATCGCGGAGGAGGCCCGGCACATCTCCTTCGCCCACGAGTTCCTGCGCCTGCGCGTCCCCCGCTTCGGCAAGGCCCGCCGCGGCGCCCTGTCCGTCCTCTTCCCGCTCATCATGCGGATCCTGTGCGACGTCATCATGATCCCCGACCGCAAGGACGCCGCCCGGGTCGGCATCCCGGACTGGGTCGTCAAGGACGTCTTCTGGAAGTCCGAGGCCGGCGAGAGGATGCTGCACGACCTCTTCTCCGACGTGCGCATGCTCGCGGACGACCTCGGCCTCATGAACAAGGTGTCCCGCCCCGTGTGGAAGGCCCTGCGCATCGACGGCCGCCCCGCCCGCTTCCGCGGCGAGCCCGCCCCGCTCGCCGACTGAAGCCCCGCTCGCCGGCTAGCACCCCGCTCGCCGGCTGACGCCCCGCGAGACCCGCACCACCCTTCGCTGAACGCCCGAACGGAGACCAGCCCGCCGTGCCGTACGTCGTCACCCGATCCTGCTGCGCCGACGCCTCCTGCGTGCTGGCCTGCCCGGTCAACTGCATCCACCCCGCCCCCGGCGAGCCCGGCTTCGCGACCGCCGAGATGCTCTATGTCGACCCGCAGACCTGCGTCGACTGCGGTGCCTGCACCAGCGCCTGCCCCGTCGACGCCCTCAAGCCCCACACCGCGCTCGGTGAAGCCGAGCTCCCCTTCCTCCAGCTCAACGCCGACTACTACAAGACGAACCCGCACGACGACCGCACCCCCATGTACGTCGTCCCCAGGCAACGCACCCTGCCCGCAGGCGAGTTGAAGGTCGCCGTGGTCGGCGCCGGACCCGCCGGGCTCTTCGCGGCCGACGAACTCCTGCGCCACCCGGGCGTCAGCGTCACCGTCCACGACCGCCTGCCCACCCCCTACGGGCTCGCGCGGGCCGGCGTCGCCCCGGACCACCAGGACACCAAGCAGGTCACCCGGCTCTTCAGGACCATCGAGTCGCAGCCCGGCTTCAGCTACCGCCTGGGCGTCGAGATCGGCACCGACCTCACCCACACCGACCTGCTGCGCGAACACCACGCCGTCATCTACGCCGTCGGCGCCGCCACCGACAAGCGTCTCGGCATCGAGGGCGAGGACCTGCCCGGCAGTGTCTCCGCGACCGACTTCGTCGCCTGGTACAACGGCCACCCCGACCGCGCCCACGACGAACACCGCCTCGACACCGAGCGCGCCGTCGTCATCGGCAACGGCAACGTCGCCCTCGACGTCGCCCGCATCCTCACCGCCGACCCCGACACCCTCGCCCGCACCGACATATCGGACCGCGCGCTCGCCGCACTGCGCACGAGCAGGATCCGCGAGGTCGTCCTCCTCGGCCGCCGCGGGCCCGCCCAGGCCGCGTTCACCGTGCCCGAGCTCCTCGCCCTGTCCGCCCTGAAGGACGTCGACGTCACCGTCGAGGGCTGGCCCGAAGGCCTGGACGCGGACGCCGCCCCCACGGACGAGAAGACCCGGCTGCTCGCCCAGCTGGCCGCCCGCACCCCGTCCGAGGACCGGCGCCGCATCGTGCTCCGCTTCCTCACCGCCCCGGCCCGCCTCACCGGCGACGGCCGCGTAGAGGCTCTGGAGATCAACCCCACCACCCTCCACACCGACGAGGACGGCACCGTACGCGCCCTCGCCTCAGGCGACACCGAGACCCTGGACACCGGCCTGGTCCTGCGCTCCGTCGGCTACCGCGCCCGCCCCGTCCCCGACCTGCCCTTCGACGAGGCCACCGCGACCGTCCCGCACGAGGCCGGCCGCGTCGAACCCGGCGTCTACGTCGCCGGCTGGATCAAGCGCGGCCCCACCGGTTTCATCGGCACGAACAAGACCTGCGCCCACGAGACCGTCGAGTCCCTCCTCGACGACTTCGCCCACGGCCGCCTCACCCGCCCGGTGTCCGCCGTCGACGTGGCGCCCCACGCCCTCGGCCTCCAGGACTGGCACGCCATCGACCACGCGGAACGCACGGCGGGCCAGGCGCAGGGCCGCCCCCGCGTCAAGTTCACCGACACGGAGTCCCTGCACCGCGCCGCGAAGAACACCCAGGCCGTCACGGCCTGACGACGACCGGCACGCGAGCGCCCTCCCCGAGCCCGGGGAGGGCGCTCGCTCACGCGCCTTCCAGATCCGCGACCCGGTCGTCCGGCGACAGCGCGACACCGTAGCCGCGCAGTGTCGCGTCGAGGACCGCCCACACCGACCGGCACAGCATCGCGCGCAGCTCCTCCTCCGACAGCTCGCGGTCGGGGTCGCGCATCCACTGGTTCACCGCGCTGTCCACGAACCCGACGATCCCGATCGCGACCGACCGGATCGGCGCCTCCTTGACCCCCAGCGCCTTGAGCACGTCGCCGAAGCGGTCGCTCAGCATCATCGCGATCGCCGTCTTGGTGTCCGCCACCAGCGAGCCGTCACCCATCGCGTGCTCCGCGACACCCATGTAGGCGTAGAGCCGCGGATGCTGCGCCACCCAGTCCAGATGCGCGCCCACCACGCGGCGCACGGACTCCTCGACCGTCCCGTCGAACGTGAGCGTCGGCTCCATCCGCTTCACGAACGACTCGACCACGCGCCGCCGGATCAGCTCGTCCAGCGACGCACGGTCCTTGAAGTGCCGGTAGAGGACCGACCGGGGCAGGCCCACGCGCTCCGCGAGCCGCTGCACCCGGAACTGCGCGCCCTCCTCCTCGATGAGCGCGACCGCCGCGTCCACCAACTCGACCTGACGCTGCGCCTTGTGCTCGTCCCAGCGGGTGGAGCGTCCGTCGATCTGCGGCTCACCGCCGGTTCTTTGCGCCATCCCCCCAGGATATCGGCCGTCCGAACACATACGCGCCTCACCTGCGCGCCTCACATGCGTTCCGCGCCCGCCTTGATCGCTTCGCGGATGCGGTTGTAGGTGCCGCAGCGGCAGATGTTGCGGATCTCGTCGAGGTCGGTGTCGGTGATCTCGTGGCCGGCGGCTCTGGCCTGCTTGACCTTGGCGACGGCGGCCATGATCTGTCCGGGCTGGCAGTAGCCGCACTGCGCGACGTCGTACTCGAGCCAGGCCTCCTGCATGGGGTGCAGGTCGGCGTCGACGGTGTCGGCGAGGCCCTCGATGGTGGTGATCTCGTCGTCCGGCGCGATGTCCTTGACCTGGACCGAGCAGGGGTTGAAGGCCTTGCCGTTGACGTGGGAGGTGCAGGCCTTGCAGACGTTGATGCCGCAGCCGTACTTCGGGCCGGTGACGCCGAGTACGTCCCGCAGGACCCACAGCAGCCGGACGCTGTCGTCGACGTCGACGGTGACGGGCTTGCCGTTGAGGATGAAGGTGTGGGTGCTCACGGGGGCTCCTCAGAAAGTGTGGCTCAGGCCGTCGGTCGGCGATGCGGGGACGGGCGGGACGAACGGCTTGACCTCGAAGTCGACGGTGCCGTGGTTGACCGGGAAGCGGGTCGGGACGGTGCCGGTGGCCCGCGCGTAGGCGCACGCGACGGCCGCCACGGACGCGGCCACGCCCGCCTCGCCGGCGCCGCCGGGCTGCCCGGAGTCCGAGGGCATGACGAGGCACTGGAAGTCGGTGGGGACGTTCCACTGCCGGGTGTAGAAGTAGTTGTCCCAGCTGGCCTCGAGGAAGTGCCCGTCGCGCAGGTGCAGGCTGCTGGTCAGCGCGAGCGCGATCCCGTCCGAGACCCCGCCCATCATCTGCGCCTCAAGCCCCTTGGGGTTGATCACCAGCCCGGCGTCCACGGCGATGACGGCCTTGGTCACCCGCGGCCCGGTCACCCCGTTCGGGACCTTTCGGTTCACCGTCTCCGGCCGGCAGTCGATCTCGACGAGAACGGCGGTGGCGCCCTTGTACTCGCTGTGGATCGCGATGCCCTGCGCCGTCCCGGCAGGCATGGCCCTGCCCCAGTTGCCGACCTCGGCGACCTTCTTCAGCGCCGCCTTCACCCGCTCGTTCTTCAGGAAGGCGAGGCGGAATGCGAGGGGGTCCTTGCCGAGCTTCTTGGCGAGCTGGTCGACGACCAGTTCGTTGGCGCAGGCGACGTCGGGGGAGTAGATGTTGCGCATGCTGCCGGTGTTGAACCGGGCGTCCGCCTCGCTGAGCAGCTGCGTGACGACACCGAAGTTGTACGGCAGCTCCTGGGTCAGCGTGAAGATCGTCTCGGAGAAGGCCAGCCCGCCGAGCCCGGTCGGGAGCCGGTCCGCCGTCGCCGTGATCATCTCGCCCAGCCCGTGACTGAAGTCGGTCACGACACTGGTGTGCCGCTGCTCGAAAGTGAGGACCTGCCCGGCGAGGTACGTGGCCCGGATGCGGGATGTGGCCATGGGATGCACCCGGCCCTGCCTCGGCTCGTCCGCGCGGTGCCACATCAGCTTGACCGGCTTGCCCATCGCCTTGGAGATCTTCGCGGCCTCGATGGCGGCGTCACCGAACAGCTTGTGCCCGAAGGAGCCGCCGCCGGTGACGACGTTGACCTTCACCGCGCCCATCGGCAGGCCGACGGCCTTGGCGATGTCGCCCTGCGCCACGATCGGTGACTTCAGGCCCGCCCACACGGTTGCCTTGTCGGAGCGGACGTCGGCGATCGCGCAGTTCGGCTCCAACGCGGCGCTGCTGCGGAACATGAAGGTGAAGTCCGCCTCCACCGTCTTCGCCAGCAGCGGGATGTCCGGGACGGCCAGCGGGAGTTCGGCCTTGCGCAGCCGGGCGAGGATCGTCTCGTCGGACTCTCCCTCCACCGAACCGGCCGCCCACTCCACGTCGAGCGCGCGCACCGCGTCGATGCACTGCCCGAACGTCTTGGCACGCACCGCGATCCCGGTGTCGACCACGGCCACGTCCGTGACACCCGGCAGAGCGAGCACCGCCGCCTGGTTGCGGACCGACTTCGGGGATCCGTTCAGCGTCGGCGGACGGCAGACCATGGTGGGCAGGGCGTCCGGCACCTGTAGGTCCATCGCGTACTTCTTCTGCCCGGTGACCGCGAGCCGTGCGTCGTCACGCCCGTGCGGCTTACCGATAACCGAGAACTCCGAGGACGGCTTGAGCTCGGCGGCGACGACCTTGACGGTGCTGCTGGCGGCCTTGACCGCCAGGTCCCCGTACGAGACCGACGACCCGTCCGGCGCCGAGATCACCCCGGCCTTCGACTTGAGCAGGTCGACGACCGAGCCGAGCTCGATCGCCGCAGCCTCCAGGAGTGCCTTGCGGGCGATGGCCGCGGCCACGCGGACCGGCGTGAACATCGACACCGTGGTGTTCGACCCGCCGGTGAGCTGGTTCAGCAGCAGCTCCGGGCGCGCCGGGGCCAAGGTCACATGGACCTTGTCGACGGGCAGGTCGAGCTCCTCGGCGATGATCATCGCCGTCGAGGTGGTGATGCCCTGACCGACCTCCATCCGCGGCAGTTCGAACGACGCCGTCCCGTCCTCGTGCAGCACGATCTTGATGAGCGCGGACGTCGGCCGCGCGGCATCGGTCTGCATGTCCTCCAGGTCGTACAGCTCCGGAATCTGCGGCAGCGAGGGCACGGCGGCCTGTGCCGGTGCGCTCAGCGTCAGGTCGGCGCCCACCGCGAGCGTGGCTCCGGCCAGCACGTATCCCAGGAACGCGCGGCGCCCCAGCGGCGCGCGCTCACCGCGTGCACGGGTGTGACCACCCCTGGAAGGGACATCGGTCATCGAGTGTTTCCTCTCTGCTTCCGGTCGTGTCCGCACCGGCTCGGGCCGTCCGGGCCCGCCGAGGTGTGCGGGGGTCCATCATGCTTGATCAGTGCATGGCGAGCGGAACTTCGGATTTCTGTGCGTGAGCAGACCAGGCGTCAGATATGGGCAGCGCAACGATAGTTGGGCCGATGTCAGATCAAGTGGGGTGGTTCGGTGACGCGTTCACGACTTCGCCGCGTACCGGGACCATTCCACACGTGTGCTTCACCGGCCCTCCGTATCGGCGTGCTTCACTCTCGGCTCAAGATCAACATCTCCACCGGATCAGAGAATGGGCCGACCGTGAACATACGCACGACCCGACGGGCAGCAGCAGCCCTGCTGTCCCTCGCGCTCCTCCCCGCCGCTTTCGCCGGCGCCACCGTGGCGCAGGCGCAGACGCCGTCCCCCAAGCCGGAGGTGACGATCGGCGAGCAGACCACCGACCCGCAGAAGGTGCGCGACTTCTGGACCGCCGAGCGCGTCGGCCAGGCCCTGGCCAACGAGAAGAAGGACCAGGCAGCCGTCGACCGCAAGGCCGCGGCCGCGACCGGGGAGAGCCGGCGCAGACCCGTCGCGCAGACCCGCCCGGCGCAGTCCGCGCCGGCGGTCTCCGGCAGGACGATCGCGCCGCTCGCCGCCGGCTCGGTCGTGCCTGAGATGCCGCACGCCCAGCCGGTCCCGTTCCCGCAGTCCCAGCCGGCCGTCATGGTCGGGAAGATCCTCTTCACCGCGAAGGACGGCACCACGCACGGCTGCACCGGCTCGTCCATCGTCACCGCCAACAAGAACACGGTGTGGACCGCCGGTCACTGCATCCACCCCGGTGACGGCTCGGGCGCCGAGGGCTTCTACAACGACATCGTCTTCATCCCCGGCTTCAAGAAGAACGACCAGGCGCCCGAGGGCTACGACGCCCCGTGGGGCGAGTGGACCGCCAGGGCGAAGGTCGCGCCCACCGCGTGGACCGCGGACGGCGACATGTTCTGGGGCGACATGGCCGCCTTCACGGTCGTCCCGCCCGCCGGCTACACGAACCTGACCGACACCCTCGGCGCCTTCGGCTACAAGTTCGGCTCGGGCCCCGACTGGTCGGACATCATCGACGCCGGCTTCCCCGGTGACGGCTACCAGCGCACCGACATGGACGGCTTCACGCAGTTCTACTGCACCGGCAACGCGCAGGACGCCACCCCGTTCTTCCCCGTGGACGACCGGCTGAAGGTCGACTGCGACATGGGCCACGGCGCCTCGGGCGGCCCGATGTCCACCCCTGAGGGCCAGATCGTCGGCGCCAACTCGCACGGCGAGGAGGACAGCGCGGGCAACATCTCCTCGGCGCTCCTCTACAGCTCGGCGCACGAGGACAACGCGATCGACGTCATCAACCGGATCGGCACGCTCAGCTAGCGGCCCACCACGAGGGAGCGGGCACCGGGCGACTTCCGCCCGGTGCCCGCTCCCCCGACGTCAGCGGTCGGGTCCGGCGAACTCGGGGTCGAGCGCCGCGCCCGTCGGCGGTGGCCCCGCGTTGGCCCGCCGCTGGCTCACGTACTCGGTCCGGATCTCGTCGGTCGACATCTTCTCCCAGCCCTCGGGAAGCTTCAGCCCGGCCTCGGCGCGCTCCTGCTCCCACTGCGCGACCAACGCCTGCCGCGTACGCGGCATCTCCTCGGCCGGAGGCGTACGGCTGACCGTCACCCCCGACGTCGGCTCGACGAGCTCGGTCACCGTCACCGCGGCCCCCGCGCCCAGCACCAAGGCCGCCCCCGTCATGCCCCACCACGCCCTACGCCCCATCCCACACCCCTGCTTCGCACCCGTCCGGCAGTGATCAAGGAGCGTACCCGCACCGGAAGCTGGTCAGGGAGCACGCCTGAGGCCAGGATCGAGCCATGACACCGACCTCGGGTGACCCCCGGTTCCCGGACAGCGAAGACGTGGCGATCGTGAGGGTGAGCGAGGCCCGCGTGCGCCCCGAACGCTTCGACGCCTTCCACGAGTTCATCGTCACCGCGGTGCGCGACTTCCCCGGCCGGCACGCCGGATTGATCTCCCACGAGGTGCTGGTCGCGCCGCCCCACTCCCTGCTGTACGTCAGCCGCTGGCGCAGCGAGGAGGACCTCGTCGCCTACGCCGGAGAGGGGTGGCGCGAGCAGCCCGTGGTGCTGCCGGGGGAGGACGAGTACCTCCTCGCGCCGCTCCAGGTACGGCACTTCACCCGCACCTCACCGCTCTGACCGCGAACGGGTCAGCAACCCGGCCAGCTCGACGGGGTGACCGAGCGCGACGGCGTGGCCCGCGGCGATCTCCTCCGGGACGAGCCCGAGACGCTCCCGTACGACCCGGCGCAGAAAATCCGGCGGGAAGAAGTGGTCCTCGGTGCACAGCACGTACCGGGTCGGCACGTCCGGCCACGCCTCCAGCGGCCACGGCTGCGCCGACGCGGCGGCCGAGGGGTGCGCCCGTTCCCTGCTCATCGCTTCCTCGGCGAGGGCGCGCGGCACGTCGTGGTAGAACGCGGCGTACGGGTCGTCGCTGCCCGTCGGGCCGCCGTCCCGCGCGGCCTGACGCCGCACCGCCTCGGCGTAGCCGGTCCGGCTCCACCACGCGTCCGGCGACTCACCCGGCTCGGGGACCATCCCGGCGACCAGGACCAGCTCCTCGACCGGGCGGCGCACCGCCACGAGAGGTGCGGTGAACGCGCCGAACGACTGCCCGACGACCACGAGACCGCGCCGGTCGCCGACCGCTTCGACCACGGCGTCGGCGTAGTCGTCGAGGGTGAGGGTGTCGTCGTCGGCCGGAAGGTCCGGGGCCACGACGTCGTGCCCGCGCGCCCTGAGCTCGGCCTCGACCAGATGCCAGTACCAGCCGACGTCGCCGGCTCCGTGGATCAGCGCATAGGTGCTCACGACACATCTCCTCGCCATCGGTTCAGCAGGGCAGGTACGAAGCACGGAGGGGCGCGCGGAGGCACGTAGGTGCACGTACACGGACGCCGGGCATACGTATCCGTCCCCCGGGGCCTACCGATCTTGCGTATCCCCCCACGTCAGGGCGCGTTCAGCAGGGCGGAACCCGGACCGTACACCCCTCGACGAAAGTGATCCGACGTGAGCAATCTGGTCGTCGCCCTGGTGGAAGCAGCCGAACGGCACCCGCAGCGCGTCGCGGTGCGCGGTGACGAGAGCGCCCTCACCTACGCGGAACTGGACGAGTTCAGCGCCAGGGCGGCCGGCGGGATGCGGGCCCACGGGGTACGTCCCGGCGATCGGGTCGGGCTGCGGCTGCCCTACGCCCCTGTCTACGCCGTGCTCTACTTCGGCGCCCTGCGCGCCGGCGCGATCGTCGTGCCGATGTACCCGAGCGTGCTGACGGCCTCCGCGCCGACCCGCGCCGACACCTGCGGCGCGCGGCTCGTGTTCACCTCGCCCGACAAGGCGGCCGCGGCGCGGACGAGCGACACGACGCTCGTCCAGGTCGGCCCCGACTTCCTCGACCAAGTGGCCTTCTGGCCCCAGCACTTCAACGTCGTCGGCCGCGCCGACCACGACCCGGCGGTCCTGCTCGGCGCGGGCGGCGCGCCGGACGACGCCGTGGACATGGCGCTGAGCCACAGCACGCTCCGACACGCCTCCCGGACCACCCGGACGCTGATCGACGAGACCGCGGCCGACGAGGCCCACGGCTACGCGCGGGCCTCGTGCGGTCTGCACGCGGTGATGCTCAGCGGCGCCTGCCTGCCCGCCGCCCCGCGGCCGTCGACCGGCCGCTGCCGCACCGGGCGTGAGGGACCGACCCTCGTGGGAGCCGCGCCCGGCCGCCGGTGAGGCGGTTCAGCCGTTGGCCAGGGCCCTGACGCGGGCGGGCGCCCCGTTGAACTTGTCGTGGTCCCCGACGGTCGGGCCGGTCGCGGTGTACTGCCACATCGTGTGGAACTGCCAGCCGGCCGGCAACTGGCCGACGGACGAGGCGTAGCGGGCGATCCACAGCGGGTTGGTGGCACCGAATCCGCTGTAGTTGCCGGTGCACTGCTTCCACCAGCTGGTGGAGGTGTAGATGACCGCGTCACGGCCGGTCCGGCGCTCGTACTGCTTCAGGAAGTCCCGGATCCAGCTGACGAGTTGACCGGACGACTTGCCGTAGCAGGTCGAACCGTAGGGGTTGTACTCGATGTCGAGCACGCCCGGCAGCGTCCTGCCGTCCTTGGACCAGCCGCCGCCGTGGTTGACGAAGTAGTCGGCCTGTTTGGTGCCGCTCGCGGTGTCCGGGGTGGCGAAGTGGTAGGCGCCCCGGATCATGCCGCTCTTGTACGAGCCGTTGTACTGCGAGGCGAAGTACGGGTTCCGGTAGGACTTGCCCTCGGTGGCCTTGACGTAGGCCCACTGCACGCCGCTCGTGCGCAGAGTGGACCAGGCGACCTTGCCCTGGTGGCTGGAGACGTCCACGCCCTTGGTCTGCACGACGCGGGTCTCGACAGGGATCCCTTCGATCCCCTCGTTCGCGAGGACGCCCTCGCCCATGAACGCGGTGCCGCGGACGGGCGCCGGCTCACCGGTGTCGTCGGCCGACGCGGAAACCGCGGGGAGGGCCGTCAGAAGGAGCTGAGAGGCGACCAGTGTGCCGATGGCGAGTCGGCGGCGACGGTTCCTCGGTGCTGCTGCAGTTACGTTGCGCATGCGGCTCATCTGACCCCCTGTCACCGCGGGGCGCATCTCACAGTGGGCCAGACGGTGTTGGGCGCCGGATACCCTCATCGCCGACAGCAGCCATCGGACTTGCGTCCTCGCAGGTCAGCGCGCGGCCGTCGCAGAGTGGTGCTGTGCGGGGGAGTGATGGTGCCGAGACGTCAGACGGTGGACTCGGGCTGCTGCGGGCTGAGGTGGTGGACAGCGGTCCGCTCCGCGTGCGGGGCGAGCAGGGTGAGCAGTTCTTCCGCCGCGGTCTTCAGGAGTGCGGCGTCGTCCGTGGCCCGGAGGGTTTCGAGGACGAAGGCCACGCGGGTGGAGTCCTCGGTGACGCGGGTGCGGTGGGCGTCGCGGTGGTTCCAATGCCGGGTCAGGACCCCGTCGGCGTCCACGTAGACGACCTCGCCGGGCCTGGGGATCTCCACGGCGTCGGGCTCGCCGAGCGGGGTGAACTCCTCGCTGCCGTCGGCGTACCGGATCTCGATGTCGCCGGTGACGTGGTCGAGGTCGAACGCTCCGGCGGGCAGACCGTGGTGCACGGAGGCCGCGTTGTAGGAGTCGACGGCCGGATTGATGCGCGGCAGCGTGCCCTTCTTCACCATGCGGCGGCCCAGGGCGTCGACGCTGGGGCGGACGCGGCGCGGGTTGGTGCCGAAGGAGCGGTACGCGGCGTGCCACGCCTCGATGCGCGGGTCGCTCTCGTCGGCCGGGGTCCAGGTGCCGGCGGCGAGCCGCTGTTCGAGGTCGTCGAGAGCCGCGCTCGTGGCGGGCCAGGGCTCGTGACCGCGCAGGCCGGTGGCGGTGACCACGGCGATCAGGGCGCCGGGGAAGGCGTCGACCACGGCGGGGGCGATGCGGAAGGTGGTCATGGGCGGGGCTCCGTTCGACTCGGGGCGAGGGGAGGAGGGGTGCGTACAGGCCGCGGGGCACAGGTCACGGCTTCAGGTGCTTCAGGGCTTCAGGTGCTTCAGGTGAGGGCCAGGAGGCTCACGGCGACCGCCGCGGTGCCCAGACCGACGAGCTGCCCCTTGTGGATGCGCTCGGCGAGCACGCTGCGGGCGAGTAGGACGGTGCCGGCCGGGTACAGCGCGGTGATCACGGCGACGACGGCGAGGTCGCCGTCCCGTACGGCGAGCAGGAACAGCAGGTTCGCGAGCGAGTCCAGGACGCCCGCGGCGGCGGACACGGCGTAGGCGGGCTTCTCCGGGCCGAGCCTGCCCCGCAGGGTGGCGGCCGCGGCCAGGGTCACGGCCGAGGAGACGGCCCTGCCGACGATCAGGGGAGCCACACCGCTGTCGGACGGTGCCTGGTGGAGGCAGACGAGTTGCAGCGCGATGGCCGCTCCCGCGCCGAGCGCCATCAGCAGCGCCCCGCGCGAGGGACGCGACGAGCCCGCCCCGTGACCGGCGCTCACCAGCACCACCGCGACCAGGGCGAGCGGCAGACCGAGCAGACCGGCGAGGCCCAGACGGTCGCCCTGCGCCAGACCGACCGCGACGGGCAACGCGGCGGACACCAGCGCCGTCATCGGGGAGAGCACGTTCATCGGCCCGATCGCGAGCGTCTTGTAGAGCAGTGCGAACGCGGCGGCCGAGGCCACACCGGAGGCGGCTCCCCAGCCGAGCGCGGAGGGGGCGAACGAGGCGCCGAGCACGGGCCACATCAGCAGTTCGAAGGCGAGGCTGGCGGGAGCGGCGACCATCACGGTGCGCAGTACGTGCGCCTTGCGGGCGCCCAGTCCGCCGAGGAAGTCGGCGCACCCGTAGGCGAGCGAACTGCCCAGGGCCAGCAGGAGAGCTATCACGAGGTCGATCCCTTACGATTACGGTGGAACGACCGAACCGTACAACGGAACGACCGCCCGATGTCAACCGAACGACCGGGTGTCACATTCCATTGACCGGTCGGTGAGGGAAACCGGTGAGGGTGTTCGGTGAGAGAAATCCGTGAGGGAAAGGGGAGACGCCAGGTGGCCGAGACGGATGCAGCCCTGCGCACACTCGCGCACAACGTGAGGGCGGCCCGTACGCGCGCGGGTCTGTCCCTGGACGAGCTCGGCCGCCGGGCCAAGGTGAGCAAGGGCGCTCTGGTCGGCCTGGAGAAGGCCCAGGGCAATCCGAACTTCGCGACCCTGGTGAGGCTGGCCGACACGCTCGGGGTCTCGGTCTCCGCGCTGCTGGACGGCCCCGCCGAGGGTCGGGTCCGGGTGGTGTCGGCCGACACCGTCATGCCGCTGTGGGCCGGTGAACAGGGCAGCGAGGCCCGGCTGATGCTGACCACCTCCGGTGCCGCCCCGGTCGAGGTGTGGCGCTGGCGGCTGGAGCCGGGCGAGGAGTACCCGAGCCACCCCCACCAGGCCGGCGTCGTCGAGACCGTCAGCGTGACGGCGGGACGCATGATCCTGGAGGTCGACGGCGCCGAGCACCCGGTCGAGGCGGGTCAGACGGCGGCCTTCGACGGCGACGCCCGCCACACGTACAGGGGTGCGGGCGACAGCACCTGTCACCTGATCATGACCGTCCACCTGCCGCCGGGCTCGACCGGCTGACCTCCGGGCCGCCCGCCCGGCGCGTGCCGCGTCCGGCCCCTGACCGGTCAGGCGGCCGTCATGCCGGCGGATCGCTCGGCGGCCAGTTCGACCGCGCGCCGAACCGACTCCCCGGCCGCCGCCAGCAGCGGCAGGCGCACGGCAGGGCTCGGGATGCGGCCCTGCGCGTGCAGCACGCCCTTGATCACGGTCGGGTTCGGCTCGGCGAAGAGCGCGGCGGAGAGCCGGGCCAGGTCGGCGCCGAGCCGGCGGGCGGGTCCGGCCGAGCCCGCCCGCCACAGCGCGATCAGCTCGGCGTAGTCGGCGGTACGGACGTTGGCCGAGGCCAGGATGCCGCCGTGCGCCCCCGCCGCGAGCAGCGGCGAGATGACCGCGTCGTCGCCCCCGAGCACCGCGAAGCCGGCCGGCGGCGCACCGAGCAGCTCCATCGCCGCCGCGTCGATCGCGCCGGTCGCGTACTTGACCCCGACGACCTCCGGCAGTTCCCCGAGCGTGGTGAGCGCGCCCGTGCCCAGGGACTGACCCGTGCGGTACGGGATGTCGTAGACGACGAGCGGCAGACCCCCGTGCTCCGCGAGCGCCGTGAAGTGCGCCAGCGTTCCCGCGATCCCCGGGCGCGTGTACGGCGGCGCGGGGACCAGCGCCGCGGCGACATCGCCCCGCGCGGCGAGTTCACGCAGGGACGTCACGGCGGAGGTGGTGTCGTTCGTGCCGACGCCGACGATCAGGGGTGCTCCGTGCGCCCGGCAGGCGGCGGCGCAGACGCGGACGACGGTCTGCTTCTCCTCGGAGGTCAGCGTGGCCGCCTCGGCGGTGGTGCCCAGGGCGACGAGCCCGCGCGCGCCACCCGTCGACAGTGCCTCGTCGGCGAGACGGGCGAGGGCGTCCGGGGCGAGGCGCAGGTCGTCGGTGAAAGGGGTGACGAGGGGGACGAACAGGCCGGAGAGGTTCGCTTCGGGGAGCGTGCGCGTCTTCATGCGTCCAGCCTGACCGATGCGAACCCGGTAGATCCAGTTCATGTTTCTTCGCTCATGCGTAAGCTCAGCTTATGCTCGATGTGCGAAGACTCCATCTGCTGCGCGAACTGGACCGGCGCGGCACCATCGCGGCCGTGGCCGAGGCGCTGAACTTCACCGCTTCGGCCGTCTCCCAGCAGCTGAGCGTGCTGGAGCGCGAGGCGGGCGTGCCCCTGCTGGAGCGCAGCGGCCGGCGGGTGGTCCTCACGCCCGCGGGCCGCACCCTCGTCGGCCACGCGGACGCCGTCCTGGAACGCCTCGAACTCGCGGTCTCCGAACTGGCCGGGGCCCGCGAGGGCATCGGCGGATCGCTGCGCATCGGGACGTTCCCCTCGGGCGGCCCCGCGATCGTGCCCGCGACCCTGGCCGAACTGGCCCGGCGCCATCCCGCGCTGGAGCCGATGGTGCAGGAGATCGACTCGGCGCGGGTCTCCGACGGGCTTCGCGCCGGCGAGCTCGACGTGGCGCTCGTCCACGACTACGACTTCGTGCCCGCCTCGCCCGACACCACGGTCGACGAGGTCCCCCTGCTGGACGAGCCGATGTACCTGGCGACGGGCGGCGGCGGGCCGGCCTCCGACGCCGCCCGCGGCGGCGACACGCTGGCGGATCTCCTCGGCCCCTGGGCCGAAGCGCCGTGGATCACCGCGAGGGACGGCACGACCGGCCACGCGATGGCGGTACGCGCCTGCCAGGCCGCCGGCTTCCGCCCGCGCATCCGCCACCAGGTCAACGACTTCCGTACGGTCCTGGCGCTGGCGGCCATCGGCCAAGGTGCCGGATTCGTACCGGAGATGGCCACCGCGCAGGCCCCCGACGGCGTGCTCCTGACCCGGCTGCCCCTCTTCCGCCGCTCGAAGGTCGCCTTCCGCGCGGGCGGCGGCAGCCATCCGGCGATCGCGGCCTTCGTGACGGCCGCGCGGGCGGCAGTCGGCGGCAGTAGCTGAAAAGCGGCAGTAGCTGAAAAGAGGACCGCCACCGGGTGACCATGACAGGCAGGGCGATTCGCGCAGACGTGCGAGGCCGGGGGCGAAGGAGCGCGATGACGGGCAGGAGCGGCGGCATGGGCACAGGTATGGGCACAGGTACGGGCAGGGTCATGGACGCCGGCTCGGCTCGGGAGATCTGGCAGAAGCTGGAACCCCTGCACGCCGTCACCTACTTCGCACCCGAGTGCGTCGAGGCGCATCGAGAGGTCGGACTGCGGGGCTTCTGGATGGGCTACTTCGGGGCGCGGGCCGCGCCCCTCGGTGCCGTGGCGGCCGGCGTCGTCGAGGCGGCCTTCTTCAACTTCCATCCCGCGATGGTGCGTCGCGCCGTCCCCGACGCCTGGCGCTTCGCCGCCCCCGACGCCGTCCTCCGGGCCCGCTCCCTGTCCGCCACCGCGGCGCTGCGTCGCGTGGCGCCCTCGGCGGCGCAGGCGGCGGCGCGGATCAACGCCCTGCTGGAGCGGGTGGTCGCCGCGGCGGACGGCGCCGGCTGCCCGCTGTTCGCCGCCAACCGGGGCCTGAACGTGCCCGACGACCCGGTCGGGGCGCTGTGGCAGCACACCACGACGCTGCGCGAGCACCGCGGGGACGGACATGTCGCCGTCCTGACGGCGGAAGGTGTGGGCGGGTGCGAGGCGCACGTCCTGTTCGCGGCGTCCGAGGGAACGGACGTGGCGATCCTGCGCGACAACCGAGGCTGGTCGAAGGACGAGTGGCAGGCCGCCGCGGACCGCCTGTCCGCGCGCGGTCTCCTCGACGACGGTGGACACCCGACGGCCGAGGGCCGAGCCCTGCGCGACCACGTGGAGTCCCGCACCGACGCCCTCGCCGTCCGGCCCTACGAGGAACTCCGGCAGGGCGAGTTCGCACAACTCCAGGAGTTGCTGGCCCCGTTGGCCGCGCAGGCACTCGCCTCTGACACCGTTCCGTTCCCCAACCCCATGGGTCTTCCGGCGCGGACGGCAGCGACGCCGGACGGGCTCAGGGCGACCAGACGTACGGGGTCGTCGTCGTGACCGCGTGGAGGCCGAGCCGGGTGAGGATCGGCGCGCTGTCGGCCGACGCGTCGACATAGAGGTAGCGGACGCCGCGGGCGGCGGCGAGCCGGGCCCGATGGGCGACCATGGCCCGGTAGATGCCCTGCCCGCGCCACTCCTCGAGTGTCGACCCGCCCCAGAGCCCGCCGAAGTCGACGCCCTCCTTGAACACCAGCCAGGCGGCACACACGACTTCGCCCCCGGCCTCGGCGACCAGGACGACGATGTCCTCCGGCGCGCTCTCGATCCGGCCGGTCAGGTCGTCGGCCAGCCAGCCCCAGTCCTCGCCCCACACGGTGCTCTCCATCGCGGCGATGCGCCGGAGGTCCGAGGCGGCGGTGACCCGGCGCAGGGTCACGCCGTCGGGCAGGACGGGGTCGGCGGCCAGGTCCGCGGACTGCCCGATGAGCACGGTCTCACTGTCCTCCGGGACGAACCCGGCCGCGGTGAGCCGCTCGACGAGGTCGCCGGGGAGATCGTGACCGCGGGTCTTCCATTCGACCGCCTCGCCACGAGCCGCGTAGAAGTCACGCTGCCGGGCGATGAGCGCGTCGAGTTCGTCCCCGCGGACGCCGAGGTCGCGCGGGCCCGTGACGAAGCCGCGGTGCCAGCCGACGACGCGGGTCAGCGGGCCGTCGGTCTCGATGCGGGTGCTCCCGCCGGGCGGGGTGACGCCCCGGAGCTGGGAGTCGTACGCGGCGCGGAGTTCAGTGATCAAAGTGTCGTTCACTCGAACACCGTACGAACCGGGTCAAGTGATTAAACGCCGTCGTGGTCGGCGATCGACGGGTCCTTCAGAAGGGCGTCCGGGGCGAGGGCCGTGCCCTGCTCGTACGCCGTGTCGAAGCGGGCGTCACCGAGCGCTCCCCGGGCGGCGGCCTCGACGCGGTGGACGTCCTCGCGCTCGCCCTCGGGCAGCGGTGCGCCGACCGAACGGCGCAGTGTGTCGGCGGCGCCCAGGAGGCGGGCCGCGCGAGCGGGTTCGCCCGTGAGCGCGCGGGCACCGGCAAGGCCTTCGAAGCCGAGCGCGAGACTGCGCGGAGAGCCGGCCGCGCGGGCGGCGGCCAGCCCGTCGAGCTGGAGCCGCAGCGCGGCCGGGGCGTCGCCGCGCAGTTCGGCCACGAAGCCCAGCTCGGCGAGGATCAGCGCGGGCACCTCGGGTTCGTACCCCATCTGCCGGTGCACCTCGAGCACGTGCCGCAGGTGTGCCTCGGCCGCGTCCAGACGGCCCTCGCGGCGGGCGCCGATGCCGAGCCCGGTCTCCGCGTACTGCTCCCCGAAGCGGTCCGAGCGCGCGACCGCGAGCCGCCTGGCGCGTGCGTGGAACTCCCGGGCGCGCGGGAGGTCCCCGCCGAGCAGCGCGATCCGGCCGAGGCCGGACAGCTGGAAGCAGACCGCCGGCCACAGCTCCAGGTCCTCGGCCATGCGCAGGCCCTCGCGGTGCAACCGCTCCGCGCGTGCGTAGTCACCGGCGACCTGCGCGTCCATCTGCAGCGGCACCATCGCCTGCAACTGGCCCCACTGGTCGCCCAGTTCACGGAACAGCTCCAGACTGCGGCCCCCGTGCCGGCGCACCGCGTCGGAGTCCCCGCGCAACTGCGCGTGGAACGCCTGGCCGGCCAGCACGGCGGCCGTGCCCCACCGGTCACCGAGCCGGCGGAAGGCATCGAGCGCGGACGAGAGGAGTTCCTGGCTCGGGCACGGATCGCCGACTCCGTACTGCTGGGATGCCAGGAACCACTCCGCCGTCGCCCGGCCGTGCGGATCGTCCACCCCGTCGTAGGGTCGGAGTGCGGCGCGGTACTCGGCGGCCGGGTCGGAGGTGCCGCCGAGCAGCAGCCGGAACCCGCCGAGCAGAGCGGTGGCCCGCGCCGAGAGAGCGGGCTCGACGCTGACGCCGGGCGCGGACGCGGCGTCCAGGGCTGCGGTCAGGGCGCGCCGTGCTTCGCAGTAGCGGCCGCGCAACTGCCAGTACCGTGCAAGGGAGTTGACCAGCCGCAGCGCGCAGCCGGCGTCACCGGCCGCGACCGCGCCGTCGAGCGCGGAGCGCAGGTTCGCGTGCTCGGCGTCCAGGCGGCGCAGCCACGCCCGCTGGGCGGGCCCGCGCAGCCGCGGCTCGGCGTTCTCGGCCAGCGCCCGGTAGTACGCGCGGTGGGCGTGCCGCAGGTCCGCCGCCTCGCCCGACTCCGTGAGGCGCTCCGCCGCATAGGCGCCCACCGACTCGAGCAGCCGGTAGCGGGGTCCGTCCGCGGGGCCCTCGTTCATCTGCAACAGTGAGCCGTCCACGAGCC
Source organism: Streptomyces sp. NPDC050145 (assembly GCF_044460245.1). NCBI lineage: Bacteria > Bacillati > Actinomycetota > Actinomycetes > Kitasatosporales > Streptomycetaceae > Streptomyces > Streptomyces sp. NPDC050145. The sequence continues at coordinate 388,618 of NZ_JBITJS010000001.1, forward strand.
GGGCGAGCAGATCGAGCACCTCCGCGCGGTCCACACCCTGTCCCGCGCAGAGTTCCTCGGCGGCGGCGAGGGTGCAGCCCTCGGTGTGCACGGCCAGGCGGCGCAGCACGGCGCGCTCGCCCGCGCCCAGCAGACCCCAGCTCCAGTCGATGACCGCGCGCAGGGTGCGCTGGCGGGCCGGGGCGCCACGTGAGCCCACCGAGAGCAGCGAGAACCGGTCGTCGAGCCGGGCCGCCAACGCGTGGACGCCCAGGGCCCGTACGCGCGTCGCGGCCATCTCCAGCGCCAGCGGGATGCCGTCGAGACGCCGGCACACCGAGACCACCGAGTCCAGGGTGCTGTCGTCGAGCGCGAAGCGCGGCGCGGCGGCCTGGGCGCGCGCCACGAACAGCTCGACGGCGGCGAACGCGCGCACGTCAGCCGCGCTCAAGCCCTCGGCGGAGTCCGGGTGCGGCAGCGGCGGCACTTCCTCCAACACCTCGCCGGTGATGCCCAGCGGGGCCTGGCTGGTGGCCAGCACCCGCAACGACGGGGCCGCCCGCAGGAGTTGCTCGGCCAGCTCGGTCGCCGGTGCGGCGACGTGTTCGCAGTTGTCGAGGACGAGCAGGGCCGGTCGGCCGGCCAGGGTGCGGGCGATGCGGCCGGCCAGAGGTTGGGGTGCGCCGCCGGGCCGGGCGGTGTCGTCGCGCAGACCGAAGACGGCGCGCAGCACGTCGGCGACGCCGGTCGTCCCGTCAGCCGCCGCGTCAGTCGGCTCGGTGGTGTTCTCGTCGATCGCTTCCGTGGTGTGCAGGCCGGCGAGTTCTGCGAGGTGCACGCCGCCGGGGAAGTCCGGCGCCAGGTGTGTGGCGGTGGCCAGGGCGAGCCGGGTCTTGCCGACGCCGCCCGGGCCGGTGAGCGTGACCAGGCGGTGCGCTCCGAGCAGGGCGCGCAGTTCCGCGACGGCCTCGTCGCGGCCGATCAGCTCGGTGAGCTGCGCGGGCACGGCGGCCGGCTCGCGATGGGCGAGGGCCGGTGCGGGGGAGCGCGGGGCGTGGAGAGCCGGGTCCTGGGCCAGGACCGACTGCTGGAGTTCAGTGATCTCGGGGCCGGGGTCGATGCCCAGCTCCTCGGCCAGCCGGGCCCGCAGCTCCGCGAGACTGCGCAGCGCCTCTTGCTGCCGCCCCGCCCCGTAGAGCGCCCGCACCTGGACGGCGCGGGCCCGCTCACGCAGCGGGTGGCGGCTCACCAGGTCGTTCAACTCATCAGCGACCGGAGCGTGTTGGCCCAGCGCCAGGCGTGCCTCGGCCTGTTCCTCGACGGCGGTCAGGCGTTGCTCGTCGAGGCGGGCGGCAGCGGCCCGTACGAAGTCCTCGTCGGCGAAGTCCGCGAACGCCGGTCCCCGCCACAGCGCGAGGGCGTCCGCCAGCAGCCCGGCCCGGGACGCGGGGTCGGCGGCCGACCGTGCCCGGTCGAGGAGCCCCTGGAACCGTCCCGAGTCCAACGAGTCCTGGGCGGCCAGGAGCTCGTACCCGGCCGGACGGCGCATCACCAGGTCGCGGCCGCCCGGTTCGGCGGCCTCCAGGACCTTGCGCAGCTGCCACACCTTGTTCTGCAGGGCCGCCGCCGGGTTGTTCGGCGGCTTCGCGCCCCACAGGGCCTCGACGAGCCGCTCCGCGGAGACCCGCTGCCCGCGATGGGCCAGGAGATGCGCGAGCAGAGCGCGCACCTTCAGCTCGGGGACCCGGACCTCCGCCCCGCCGTCCGTCCACACGCCCAGCGGACCCAGTACCCCCCAATACATACCGAGCAGGCTATCCGACCCCTCCCGAGGGTGATCAAGAGCGGGCGGGGCCGGGCCCGGAGACAGACCGAGAGCGGACCGGGAGAGGACTGAGAGTGCTCCGGCGCAGTGTGGGGGTCCGACGGAGCCGGGCGCCACGGCACCACCGTCCCCGCACCGCAGTCGGCCGACCGCGCCGGAACCGCGGCCCCGTACCCGAACCAACGCACCGCACTTGGAGGACCCCATGCCGTCGCACACCGACGTCGAGGCCGACCAGGCACCAGGACCGAAGGCCGGTCCGAGACAGTGGCTGGGACTCGCCGTACTCGCCCTGCCCACCCTGCTGATCTCCCTCGACCAGAGCGTGCTCTTCCTGGCACTGCCGCATCTGGCCCGGGACCTCGCGCCGACCGGAACACAGACTCTGTGGATCATGGACATCTACGGCTTCCTGATCGCCGGATTCCTGATCACCATGGGCACCCTCGGTGACCGCATCGGCCGCCGCCGACTCCTCACGATCGGCGCGGCGGCGGTCGGTGCCACCTCCCTCGCGGCCGCCTGGTCGACCAGCGCCGAGACCCTCATCGTCACCCGGGCCCTGCTCGGCATCGCCGCCGCGACCCTCATGCCGTCGACGCTCGCCCTGATCGGCAACATGTTCCACGACCCGGCCCAGCGCGCCCGCGCCATCGCGGTCTGGGCCGGCTGCTTCATGGGCGGCACGGCGCTCGGCCCCGTCGTGGGCGGGATCTTCCTGGAGTACTTCTGGTGGGGATCGGTCTTCCTGCTCGGCGTGCCGGTCGCGGTGCTGCTGCTGATCGCCGCGCCGAAGCTGCTGCCCGAGTACAAAGCCCCGGACGCCGGCCGCATCGACCTGTTCAGCGTGCTGCTCTCCCTCGTGTCGATCCTCTCCGTGATCTACGGACTGAAGGAGCTGGCCCGGCACGGTCTCGCCCCCGTGGCGCTCGCGGCGGTGGCGCTGGGCCTTGCCGTCGGCGCCGTGTTCGTGCGGCGACAGGGCAGGCTGGAGCACCCGCTCCTCGATCTGAAGCTCTTCCGGGTCAAAGCGTTCACCGCCGCGCTGCTGATCCTCATGGTGTCGATGCTCGGCACCGGCGGCGGCTACCTCTTCATCACCGGCTTCCTGCAGATGGTCGAGGGCTACTCGCCGATGACAGCCGGCCTGTGGATGGTGCCGGCGGCCGTCGCCTCGGTCCTCGCGGCCCAGGTGGCACCGGTCCTCACCCGGCGCTTCCAACTCGGCACCGTCGTCGGCGTCGCGCTGATCGTCGGCACGGCCGGTCATGTGCTGCTGGTCCTCGTGGACGCGGTCGCCGGGATGCCGCTGCTCATGACCGGCTTCGTGATCGTCTTCATCGGGGTCGGGACGTTCGGTTCGCTCGGCACCGGACTGGTCGTGGGGTCCGTGCCGCCCGAGAAGAGCGGGTCGGCGGCGGCCCTGTCCTCCATCAGCGGCGATCTCGGCAACGCCCTCGGCGTCGCCGTGCTCGGCAGCCTCGGCACCGCCGTCTACCGCGGCACGCTCGACGCCCCCGCGGGAACGCCGGACCCGGCCGCAGAATCGGCAGGAGCATCCATGGAGAACGCCCTCGCGACTGCCCACGAACTCCCCGCGCGGACCGGCGACGCCCTGCTCACCGCGGCCGAGGAGGCCTACACCGCGGGCCTCAACGCCGTCGCCGCCGCGTGTGTCCTGATCACCGCGGCCGGCGCCGTCATCGCCCTCACCATGCTCCGCAGGCGCCGGGGTGCCGATGCGGCACCGGACGGGGCATCGGCCGAGAAGGCGGACGGCACGCCCCCGAGCCAGGAACCGGTGACCGACCGGACGAACCCCGTCGGCTCCCGCTGACGGCCCTGACCGCCCTGCCCACCTCGACGGTTCCGCCCGCCCCTGACCTCTTCGGAGATCGCACCTTCTGGCGGCGGCCTGAGGTGCCCGCCGCTACCCCTGATCCCTCGCCGGGGACTGGTGCGGCCGGTGCAGGTGGTGGAGCACGGTGGTGAGTTGCTCGCCGGTGAGGGCCGGGGAGGGGAGGGCCTGGCCGGGGCGGGTGCGGAGGCTGTCGAGGAGGAGGGCGAGCGGGCGCCGCCACGAACCGGGCACGGTGGCATGGAGGGCCGGCGCCGTGCGGCCGAGAGCGGCCAGTGCGAGGAGGAGGTCCTCGGTGACGATGTCGGCCCGGACGAGCCCCTGATCGCGGCACCGTTCGAGAAGACCGGTCAGCGTCTCCGCGTTGTGGACGTGGAGCTTCTCCAGGGTGGCGACGCCTTGGATGCCGGTGGTCATGAGGTCGCTGGCACCGCGGTCGGTGGCCAGGACCGTGAAGACGTGGTCGAGGTAGCCGGTCAGGCCGTGCCAGGGGTCCTCGGCGAGGCGGGCTTCCTCGCCGGCGTCGATGACGGCGGTGAGGGTGGCGTGGAAGACGGCCTCGATGAGGGCGGCCCGGTCGGGGAAGCGGCGGTAGAGGGTCGCGTTGCCGACCCCGGCGCGGCGGGCGATCACGTCGAGCGCTGCCTCGACGCCCTGCTCGGCGTAGACCTGGCGGGCCGCGGCCAGGACCAGTTCACGGTTGCGCTGCGCGTCCTTTCTCACAGACGGAACCGTACAGGATCTGTGGAGTGCTCCCCGGTTGCTGTTAGGGTCGGCCGGAACAAGAAACGGGGAGTGATCCCCACTTCATGGTTGGGAGTCCGTCATGCCCGTACCGCAGACCGAGGAACTCGCGGCCTGGACCGCAGATTTCGCCACCGACCCCTACCCGGCGTTCGAGGCCCTGCGGGCGAAGGGGCCGGTGCACTTCGTCCGCTTCCCCACGGGTGAGACCGCGTGGATGATCCTCGGGTACGCCGAGGCGCGGGCCGCGCTCGCGGACCCGCGGCTCGGCCACGACGTGCGCGTCTCGGCGGAGTTCGACAGCGACGGCCTCTACTCGGTGGGCCGGAACATGCTGCAGACCGACCCGCCGGACCACACCCGGCTGCGGTCGATGGTGGCGCGCGAGTTCACCGCCCGGCGGGTGCGGGCACTGCGCTCACGGGTGCAGGAGGCGGCGGACGGTCTCCTGGACGCGATGGAGCCGCTGGGACGCGCGGACCTGATCGACGCGTTCGCGTTCCCGCTGCCGCTGACGGTCATCTGCGAGCTGCTGGGTGTGCCCGGGGTCGATCACGCCCGGTTCCGGGCCTGGACGGCGAAGGTCCTCGCGGTGGGCGAGCCCGAGGCCTCGGGCCTCGCGTCCCAGGAGCTGGCCGGGTACCTGGCGGGCCTGATCGAGGAGAAGCGCGGCATCGGCCGGGACGCGGCGGCGGAAGGCGATCTGCTGCACGCGCTGGTGACCGCGCACGACGAGGACGGTGACCGTCTCAGCGACGAGGAACTGATCGGCATGGCCTTCCTGCTCCTGGTCGCCGGCCACGAGACGACGGTCAACCTCATCGCCAACGGCGTCCACCTGCTGCTGACCCGCCCGGACCAACTGGCCGCGCTGCGCGCGGACGACCGCCTGGTGGAGGGATGGGTGGAGGAGACGCTCCGCTTCGAACCCCCGTCGCCGGCCGGGACCTACCGCTACCCCTCCGAGCCGATGACGATCGGTGGCGTGCCGATCCCGAAGGGCGCGCGCGTGGTCGTCTCGCTGGCGTCGGCGAACCGCGATCCCGAGCAGTTCGCGGATCCGGAGCGCTTCGACATCCGCCGTGACCCGGCCCTGACCCGCTCCCACCTCGCCTTCGGCCACGGCATCCACCACTGCCTCGGCGCGCCGCTCGCCCGCCTGGAGGCGACCCTCGCGCTGCGCGCGCTGCTCGAGCGCCTTCCCGGCCTGGCCCTCGACGGCGATCCCGCGCCGGACTGGCGTCCGAGCCTGCTGCGGGGCCTGAGCCGTCTTCCCGTGCGCTGGTGAGGTGACCGCGTCCCGTGCGCGGCGGCCCGCGCCCGTCCTCGGCGGTCGGGCGCGTGGTGGGGTGCGGGCGCCGGGGCGGGGGTGCAAGGTGGGGGCACATACTCAGGGCCGCCGGTGACGGCCATGGACGTGGTGCAGGTGGATCGTGAACCGACCAGTGGTCGACTACGAGGCTGTCTTCCAGGCCCTTCCGGGCGCGGTCGCACTGCTCACGCCGGACCTCGTCTACGTAGAGGTCAACGACGCCTTCCTCGCGATCTCGGGACGCACCCGGGCCCAGATCGTCGGCCGCCACCTGTTCGAGGTGTTCCCCGACAATCCCCACGATCCGGGCGCCTCGGGCATGCGCAATCTGCAGGCCTCGCTGCGGCGCGTCACCGAGACGGGCGAGCGGGACAGCATGGCGCTGCAACGCTACGACGTCGAGGACGCGGACCGCCCGGGCGTCTGGCACGAGCGGTGGTGGAGCCCGGTCAACGTGCCGGTGACGGCCGCCGACGGCTCGGTGACGCTGTTGCTGCACCGGGTGGAGGAGGTCACCGAGCTGATCAGGGCGCGCGGCCGGGACGGCGCGGGGGAGCGGACGCCGGTCCTGGAAGCGGAGATCTACACCCGCTCCCGGGAACTGCAGGAGGTCAACGAGCGGCTGCGCGCGGCGCACGCCCGCGAACGGGAGGTCGCGCTGCACCTGCAACGAGCGATGCTGCCCACCTCCGGCGTCCCGGAAGGACTGCGGGTGGCGGTGCGCTACCGGCCCGCGGTGAGTGCGCTCAACGTCTGCGGCGACTGGTACGACATCATCGGCATGCCCGCCGGAGGCCGCGCGGCGGTGACGGTCGGGGACGTCGTCGGCCACGGGCTGATCGCCGCGGGCGTCATGGGGCAACTGCGCAGCGCGCTGTCGGCCGCGTGCCGGGTGGCCGGCGGTCCCGGCCAGGCACTCGAGGCCCTTGGTCTGTACGCCCGTTCCGTCGAGGGCGCGGAGTGCACCACCGCCGCCTGCGTGTTCATCGACTGGAACACCCGCACCCTCGCCTACAGCTGCGCCGGCCATCCGCCGCCCGCACTCGCCCGCCCGGACGGCACCGTCACCTTCCTCGCCGAAGCCACCGACCCGCCGCTCGGAGCCCGCCCCGAACACGCCGCCCGCGAGCAGGAACACCTCCCCTTCCCCGAGGGCTCGGTCCTGCTCCTGTACACCGACGGCCTCGTGGAGCGCCGGGGCGAGGACATCGACACCGGCCTGGACCGGCTCGCCCGCTCCCTGGCCCGCCACCGCGACCGGACCCCCGAAGCGCTCGCGGACGCGCTGCTCGCCGACCTGGTCCCGCCGTCCGGCCTGACGGACGACACGGCCCTGGTCGTCGTCGGCCTGTGACCCGCAATAGACGCGTACGTCCGTCCAGGTACGGTCCAGGTATAGATGACCGTCAAGGTTTCCTGGACAGTCCGCGCCTTCGATAATGTGGCGCCTGTGTCAGACGTGATGGGTGAGCGCGAGCTCGAAGAAGCGGTCCAGGCTCTGAGAAGCGCCGAGGACCGGGTGACCGACGTACTGCGGGCCTACCTGGAGCGGGATCCGCTCACGGGCCGGCCGGTGTACGGCCGGATCGGCCGGGCCGCGCAGATCACGGGCTGGGGGGAGCAGCGGGTCAAGGAGACCGCGACCCCGGGACTGGCCGAACGCCGCCGGGCCAAGCGGGCCGGCAAGGAAGCGGGCCGAGGTGAGTGACTTCGACGCGATCGACTCGCTGCTGGCCTCCGTCGCTCCGGAGGCCGAGCTGCCCGAGCGCCCCGTACGGCGCGAACTGCGGGAGCAGGCGGGCCTGTCGAAGGCGCAGGTGGCCCGGGCGCTCGGGGTGAGCCCCTCCACCGTCGCGGCCTGGGAGTCGGACCGCGACCCGGCCGGCGAGGTCCGTACGAAGTACGCGTACCTCCTCGACGGCCTGGCCGCGAAGCTGGCCCCGGCCCCGGCCCCCGAGCCGGAGCCGGAGCCGGAGCCGGTGCCCTCGGCTCAGCCCATGGACGACGAGGGCGACGTGGGCGATATGGGCGACGACGGGGACGACGACGTCGAGACGCTCACGGTCCCCGAGCCGTGCGTCCTGTGCGGAGCTCCCGCTGGACAACGGGTCGCCGGCTTCCCGCAGCACCTCGACCCGGCTGACTGTGGCACCGCCGCCCCCCAGGCTCCAGCAGAACCAGCCCCACGCCGTACGCGGCCCGAGACCCCCGTGGCCAGCACGCCCCGAGCGGCCGCCGCCCGGCCGGCGGATCGCAACGCGGGACGAGCGAAGCCGCCGACGAACCAGCCGACGAAGCCGCCGACGAAGCGGGCCTTCCAGCCGCAGTCCGGACCGCCGGACCTGATCGCCGAGACGGTCCGATCCGCACTCGCCGCGCACGAAGGCGACGTGGAGGAGGCGACGGCCGCCCTCGTGCGGAAGGCGATCCCGGACGCGATGGCCCTGCTGGACTCCACGCGCAAGGGCGGCCGTTACGACGTGATCGCGCATCCCTGGGTGCCCGACATCCTGCGCAAGCAGACCGCGCGCGGCGCCGACGCGATCTGGGAGGCCCGCCCGAAGTGGACCCGCCCCGAACTCCCGCCGGGCGAGCACCAGGTGACCGCCCTCGACATGAACGGCGCCTACCTCTCCGCCCTCAAGACCCATCTCCCGATCGGCCAGTTGGAGCACTCCACCGGGTTCGACCACGACCGCCGCCGCGCCGGCGTCCACCTGATCACCCCGCCCCACTGGGCGCACGAGGCGGTGCTGCCCAACCCGATCGGCCAGCGCGACGAACCCGGCCCGCTGTGGGTCACCGAACCCACCCTGCGCCTCCTGCTGCGCCTGTCCGGCCCGAAGTACGGCCTGTGCGAGGCTCCGGAGATCCACGAGTCCTACACCTCGGGGGCCACGGAGAACCTCCTCGAGAAGTTCCGCGCCGCGCTCGTCACCGCCCGCGAGAACGCGATCGCCGAGGACGACGACGTCACCCTGGAGTACGTGAAGGCCATGTACTCCAAGTTCGTCTCCACGATGGGGGAGTCGAACTACAACCGGGAGCTGTACCGCCCCGACTGGATGCACCTGATCCGCTCCCAGGCCTTCGCCAACCTGTGGATGAAGGCGCTGAAGGCGCACGAGCAGGGCCTGAGCGTGGTCCGCGCGATGGGTACCGACGAGCTCCACGTCATCGGCGACTGGCGACGCGTCTTCGCCGAGGGCCGCGGCGTCACCGAGGTGAAGCTCAAGGACGTCTACACCGCCGGAACCCCGCTGGCGGACGACGACCCGGCGGGACCGGGGGCGGCGGACTAGGCGGCCGGGTCTCCGACGCAGGCGGGCTTTGCGCGCCGGCGGGCCAGGAGGATCACGGCCAGCGGCACGATGACCAGGTCGAGGGCGACGTGCCACACGCTGAAGGGGTTCGTGTGGAGGAAGAAGAAGCGGTAGGTGCCGAGCAGACCGCCGATCGCGGGGAGCACGGCCGCGAGGTGGAGCGCGCCGGGCCACCGCCTGAGGACCGCGATGCCGATCACGAGGTAGACCGCACCGAACCCGGCGGCGCCCAGCACGTTCGCCTCGTGCTGGTAGACGGCGAGTTGCGCAAGGTGGGTCACGCCGGACAGGAGGAGCAGGACGGCCAGTGTCCTGGCGGCCTGCGGAAGGGCCGAGTGTGCCCGGGGCGGTGCGGGTGCGTTCATCGTGGTGTTCCTTCCGTGACGCCGGCGCTTCCGGCAGCGGATCTGCGCGGCCTGGGGTCAGGGCAAGAACAGTACGGTCACCTGACTATTTAGGGAAGGTATGGTGACCTGACTATGTCGAGGAGCCCGCACGACCCCGCAGACGCCGGTCAACTCGCCGACACCCGCCTGGAGCCGGACGCACGGCTCGGCGCCCTGGCCCGTCGGCTCGCCGTGATCGTCAGCGACCGGGTCCAGGGTGACCTCACCGCGGAGGGCCTCACCGATCTGCGCCCCGTGCACCTGCGGATCTTCGCGGCGCTCGGTCAGGGGGAAGGCGCCCGCGTCACCGGGATCGCCGAACGCCTCGGAAGCACCAAGCAGACCGTCGGCCCGCTGGTCGACGAACTGGTGGCGAAGGGATACCTCCACCGCCGACGCGACCCCGCGGACGCGCGCGCCAAGATCGTCGACTTCACCCCCGCCGGACGCGCCGCCGCCGAGGCCGCCCGGCGCAGCGCCGAGCGCGTCGACCGCCAGTGGGCCGACCGGATCGGCGACCGACGCCTGGCCGAATGCCGCGCCACGCTCTGGGAGCTGGTCAACGCGTCGGACGACCCCGCGAACAGGCCATAGGCCCGCCGTCCGGCGCCAACTACGCCGGCCCCGGCCGCACGGCGCACCCTGAGAGAATCCTCGCGTGAGCCTGCCCCTGCCGCCGTTGCCGCGGCCCGAGTTCGTCCTGATCCCCGTCGCGGCCCCACCGCGGGTGCTGGCACGGATCGCCGCCGTTCTGAGGGATCCCGGTATCCCGGGCGGCCTGATCGGATACGAGTACCGGCCGCTGAACGAGCCGGTGTACCTCGGGGGGATCGGCGAGCGGGAGCTGGTCGCCATCGGGACGAGCGGCCTGTCCGGACACGTCGCCGTCGACATCGCCACCGGTCACGTGGTGCAGATCGCCACGACCGAGTCGGCGACGACCCATTTCGTGAACAGGGACCTCGACGCTTTCAGTCGCTGCGTCGCCGCCGTGATCGCGTGCTTTCCGTTCTACGCGGAGGGCGACGAGGAGAGGTGCTACGAGGTCGCCGCGCGGCTGCGTGGTCTCGTCAGGGCGGTGGACGAGGCCGCTCTCGTGCCCGACGGGTTCTGGGAGACCTTCTGCGACGACGTGGAGATGGGTGACTACGCGGACTGGGACGTGTGATCCGGGAGCACCACGTGCGAAGGCCGCCCGATGCGGGCGGCCCAGGGGCAAAAAACAGTCCCCGGAGTCCTCATCCACTGCCATCTGCCTCAGTCGTCGCTGAGACTCCGGTACGAGGGGGCTTCGGGGGCCTGGCCAGAGCTTTGTTGAATCTCTTGCCAGTCGACGTCTCTCCTGGCGGTGCGATTCACCGGTTTTCTGGTGTGTTATTCAGTGTCCTCCCAATATGTCCTGTGTCAAGGGTTGCCGGGGAACTCTGGACGCGGCCGGCGGCAGGCAGGATCGGACCTCGGGGTGGTCCGCGGTCAGACGGTCGAAGGCTGTCGGCTCGGCGTCGCCGCGCAGGTGCTGGTCGAAGAAGGCGCGCAGGTAGGCGCGGGTGATCGTCATGGTGCGCAGCCCCGAGCCGGTCGCGCCGAGCGGCAGGCCGAGCTGGTCGGCCAGCAGGCCGAGGTCGGTGAAGGACGGGTGCTGGGCGCCCGCCACCACCAGCCAGCGTTTCCAGCCGGTCAGCAGGGGCCAGTCGCGGGCCCAGGTGTCGGCGGCGGGCCCGTCGCCGGGAGCGTACTGGCCGTCCCGGCCGAGGAACAGGAACGGGCGGTCCAGTCCGGTGTCCGGGATCAGCGGGTCGGTACTGCCGTCCACGTCGCAGCCCGCGCGGATGCGCTTGTCCGCCACCATCGCCGCGACGGTGGCCGCGCCGCCCGCGGAATGTCCGGCCATGCCGATCCGGTCGGGAGCCAGGGCGGCCGCCCCCGCCCACGGAGGGGCGCTGCCGAGCAACTGGTCCAGCACGAAAGAGGCGTCGCGGGCGCGGCCCGTCTTCACCTTGTGCCAGAACTCGGGGGTGCGGGCGACTCCGTGGCCCAGGGCGAAGGTGGCCACCCGGCCGTCCGGAAAGCTGGTGGCCGGGGTCTCGTAGGTGTGGTCGATCGCGACGGCGACGTAGCCGTGGCTGGCCAGGTCCTCGCCGATCGAGGTGAGCGTGGCGCGGGGCCGGGTGAAGCCGGGGGAGAGGACGATGAGCGGCAGTTCCCGCAGCCCGGGGGCGAGTGGGGCGTAGGGGAATGCGTGGGTGCGCACCGAACTCAGCGTGTCGGGCGTGAAGGGCACCTTCTGGCCGGCCAGGGCTGCCACCGCCTCGGCGTGCGTCAGGTAACGGGCGCGCGGACCGGACGCGTACGCGGCCGGGTACCAGATGGTGATCATCAGCTCGCGGGTCGGCACGTCCGCGATCCACGGGTCCGGCCGGGAGACGTCCTCGAGGTGCACCGACGTGGTGCCGACCGGATGCGGGCCGGTCGGCACCGGCAGGGTGGGGGTCGCCATAGGGTGCATGGTGGTCGGCCGCGCCCCGCCGCACCATCGGGGAGATCCCCGATTTATGGGTGCGGCCGGGTGAGGTCGCGGTCGATCAGCCTGCGGGCGACGACGACCGGACGGGGCTAGCCGATCGGGAGGCCACCGAGTGTCGATCCCTGGATGTTCTGGGTGACTCCCTGTCCGGCGGTCGCCTGGTCGAGCAGCCCGCCGCCCAGGCTGGGCAGGTCGGCGTTGTTGTTCTCGCCGACCGGTCCGAGGGGAGTGGGGAGCGAGGCCGGGGCGATCTGGGTGGTGGCCGCCTGGGCCGTTCCGGCGGTGGCCAGGGCGGCACCGGCGACGGCGCAGGTGGCAAGGACGCGCATGATGTTCGACATGACGTGCAAACGATCACCGGCCGCTCGAGTCACCCACCGGCCCTGAGCGTCACGTCGAGCTACTGCGCCGAAGGTGCCCATGCGGTGCCGGCCGTGGACAGCCACGCGTCGGCGATCAGCCGGTGCCCCAGAGGGGTCGGGTGGACGCCGTCATGGGCCAGCTCCGCCGCCCGGTGGCCCTGAGCGGCGCGCTGCAGCACGAGATCGGCGCGGACCACCTGTGCTTCGTGGTCCCTGGCGGCCTGCAGCACAGCGTCGATCCGAGGCTCCAGGTCCTCGAACCAGGCGTCCTGCCCCGGCTCCACCGCGAGGAGGAACGGGGTGATGACGACCAGCCGTGGCGCGAGCCGCTGCGCGGCGACCGTCAGCAGCCGGTCCAGGCAGGCGTGGAACTCGGCGACGGGACTGACCACGCCTTGGTCATAGCGTCGCCAGGTGTCGTTGATGCCGATCTTGACGGTGAGCACGGTGGGCTGTTCGTCGATGACGTCGGTCGTCCAGCGGGCTTCGAGGTCGTACACGCGATGGCCGTTGACCCCCCGGTTGACGATCCGGGGCCCGGGGCCGCTCGCCGCGCGCTCGCGCAGGGTCCGGGCGATCTCGCTGACGTAGCCGTTGCCGAGGGAGGCGGCGTCCGTGCGGTCGCGGCCCGCGTCGGTGATGGAGTCCCCGATGAACAGGAGGGTGTCGTCGTGCGTGAGGTGCGTGTGCATGTCTGCCGTTCTGGCGTCGGAGGGGAGCGGGTAGGGATGATGTGCGACGGAGCGGGCATCGTGAACCGTCCGCACGCAGTCGTCAACTACGGCTGCGCGGAAAGGGTTTGTCCCGCAGCCTGCCTCAGAACGGCCGCCTCGTGTGCCAGAACCTCGGGGTCGTCGCCGGGGACGAACTCCATGAGCGTGTCGATGCCCCGGCCGTCCAGAAGGCCGAGGGCGGCGGTCCACAGGCTCTGGCGCTCCGCCAGGGGAAGCCGCGTGTTGCCGGGCCACCAGGAGAACGCGTGGACGGCGGCGACCCGGTCGCCGAGTTCGGTGAGCCCCGCCAGCGCCTCCTCGTCGGGGACGTCGAGCGGCGGCTGCCAGTACGTGTGGACGTTGGCGGCGTTGACCTCGTCGAGCAGGCGGAGGGTCGAGGCGACCGTGTCGGTGAGGGTGTTGCCGTGGAACTCGGTCGCGAGCGTGAGGCCGTGGTCCGCGGCGATCCGGGCGGCCTCCCGCAGACGGAGCACCGTCGCGTGCCGCTCGTCCGGCTGGACGTACCGCGATCCGGTGCCGCCCGCCCAGACGCGGATCCGCTCCGCTCCGAGCAGCACCGCGGCGCGGGCGACGGCGGGGAATCCGGCCGGTTCGCCGGGGGAGGCGCGGAAGTAGGAACCGTAGGAGCAGCAGGTCAGTCCGTAGCGGTCGGAGATCTCCCGGACGGCGCGGACGGTGTCCGGATCCTCCGCGGGGGCGTGCACGTCCGCGCCCCACTCGACGACCTCGAGGCCCGCGTGGACGGCGTACCGCGCGACCTCGAGGGCGCGCAGCCGGCGGAAGGTGACCGAGCAGAGGCCCAAGCGGGTCCGTCCCGCGTCCGGTGGGGTCGGTGGGTCGGCCGGGACGGGGCCTGCCCTGCCGACTCGGCTGTTCGTCCCGGTCATGGCACTGCCTTCCTTCTGTCTTCCTGCCGCGGTGGCGCGGGTGGGGTGAAGCGGCCGCCCCCACAGACGGCCGCTTCAGGGGGATCGCGGGTGATCGGCCCGCGGTCGGTCAGGGGGCGTTCGGCCCCACGTCCGATGCCGTGAGCGGGTGACGCAGCGCGGGCACCGTGGCGTACTCGTCGGCGCCGATGTCCCGGACGCTGCCGCGCGGGTCGCCGTCGACGTCGTCGGTGACGGGCGTGCCGGCGAGGGTGGCGGCGCCGATCGCGGGGCTGGCGGAGGTCAAGCGCTTGACCCCGTCGGTGCCCTGGGTGAGGCGGGGGTCCGCCCGGGTGAAGCCGCCGGCGGGGATGTTGCCGTTCGAGGCCGCGCCCCACAGCAGGTTGCTCTGCCAGGTGAAGCCGGTGGTGGCGCCCATGGCGACGAGGCTGCCCGTGTCACCGACCAGCAGGTTGTCCGCGACGACGACGTTCTGCGGCTCGTAGGTCCGGGTCTCGCCCTCGAGGGTCTTCGTGTTGCCGATCAGGGAGTTGTGCGCGATCAGCGCGCGGTCGCAGGCGTCGTTGCCCCGACGCTCGGTCTCCGTCTCGCCCTCGTGATGGTCCCGTGTGGTGCCGCTGCCGATCACCAGGGCGCGGCCGGACAGCCCGCTGACGTAGTTGTTGACGACCTTGTGGTCGTTGCCGTAGAGGCGGATGCCTTCCTCGCCGTCGAGCACGTGGTTGCTCTCGACCGTGGAGCGGTTGCCGTGGCGCAGGACGATGCCGCCGCGGCTGGCGCGGACGGTGTTGTACCGGACGGTGTTGTCGGAGGACTTCACGGAGATGGCTTCGGGGTCGCCGTTGCAGCGCTCGAAGAGGTTGTACTCGACGACGGCGTGGGCGCTGGACAGGGCGCGGCCGCTGACGCCGAGCCGGATGGGCTCGCCGCCGTTGGTCCCGGTGAAGGTGTGGTCGGAGAAGTGGTTCCGGAACACGTGGACGTTCTGGGCCATCGCGTCCGTGGAGTCGGGGCCGTCGATGACGAGGAAGATGCCGGTGGTGGTCTTGTTGTGGAAGTGGTTCCGGTCGACCTTCGTGTCGTCCGCCCGTACGAAGAGCCAGTAGGCGGCCCCGGTGTCGGCGAACTGGAAGTCGTTGCGGGTCAGGCGGATCCCCGAGCAGTCCGCGGGCAGTTCGAGCGTGGTGCTCTGCCGGAAGGCGAAGCCGCTGAGGGTGATGAAGCTCGAGTTGCTCAGCACGAAGCCGCGCTCGCCCTTGAGCACGGCGCCGCCCCGGCTCTGGGACACGATCGTGATCGGTGCGCTGCTGGTGCCGTGCTTGCCGGAGATGGTGAGAGCGCCGCCGGACGGGACGGTGTAGGTGCCGTCGGCGACGACGATCCGGTCCCCGGGCTTGGCGCTGTTGATCGCGTTCTGCAGCGCGGTCAGCGACGAGACCGGGATGTCGGCCGCCGACGCGCTGGTGGTCAGCGCGGTGCCGACGGGGATGGTGGCGAGTGCGGCCACGGTGGCGGTTCTGAGGAACGTGCGTCGTTGCATGGTGCCTCCTTCATGAGTGGGGGACAGGAGCTCAACGGGCAGGAATCAATGGACAGGACGTCAGGGGACAGGACTTCAGGGGACGGGAGTTCAGGGGGCTTCGGGGCCGACATCGGCCGGGGTCAGGGGGCCGCGTTCCGGCGTGCGAGGCGAGTACTCGTCGGCGCCCACGTCGCGGAGGCGGCCGCGCGGCTGACCGTCGATGTCGTGGGTGACGGGCGGCCGTCTGAGGGTGCCGGCGTCGATCGCCGGGCTGTCGGCGGCCGGGCGGGCGATCCCGTACGCGTCCGTCACGAGGCGCGGATCGGTGCGGGCGCCGCCTGGCGCAGGCATGTTGCCGTCGGCGGCGGCGCCCCACAGGATGTTGCCCGACCAGGTGAAACGCACCGTGGTGGCCATCGCGACCAGCTGGCCGGTGTCGGAGACGAAGAGGTTGTCGGCGACGGTGACATCGCGCGGCTCGTGCGGGCGCTGGCTCTCTCCGGAGAGCGTGCCGGTGTTGTTCACCAGGGTGTTGTAGGCGATGAGCACGCGATCGGGGGCGTCGTTGCCCCGGCGCGCCTCCGGTGACTCGCCGGGCAGGTGGTCGCGCTCCGAACCGCTGCCGATCACCAGGGCGCGCCCGGACAGTCCGGCGAGGTGGTTGTTGACGATGACGTGGTCGTTTCCGTAGATCCGGATGCCCTCCGTGCCGTCGACGAGGTAATTGGCGTCGACCCGGTTGCCGTTGCCGTGGCGCAGGACGATGCCGCCGAGGCTGTCGCGGATCGTGTTGTGCCGGATGACGTTGTCGGAGGACTTCACGGAGATGGCTTCGGGGTCGCCGTCGCAGCGCTCGAAGAGGTTGTGCTCGACGACGGCATGGGCGCTGGACAGGGCTCGGGGGCTGAGGCCCAGGCGGATGGGCTCACCGCCGTTGGACCCGGTGAAGGTGTGGTCGGAGAAGTGGTTGTGGTGGATGTGGACGCGCTCGGCCATCTCGTCCGTGCCCGCGCCCTCCACACCGAGGTAGATGCCGAGCGTGCTCTTGCCGTGGAAGTGGTTGTGGTCCACCGTGCTGTCGTCCGCGCGGACCATCACCCAGTGCAGGCCCTCGATGTCGGCGAGCTGGAAGTCGTTGCGGGTGAGCCTGATGTGGGAGCAGTCCGGAGGGACGTCCAGGGTGGTGGTCTGCCGGAAGGCGAACCCGCTGAGGGTGATGTGGCTGGACGCCTCGAAGGTGAAGCTCTGTTCGCCCCGGAGGACGACACCGCCCCGGGTCTCGGCGGCGATGGTCACGGGCGCGCGCTCGGTGCCGCGCATGTTCCGTACGAGGAGAGGGCTGCCCGCCGGGACGGTGTAGGTGCCGTCGGCGACGACGATCCGGT
The DNA here is from genome assembly GCF_044460245.1 of Streptomyces sp. NPDC050145. Classification (NCBI taxonomy): domain Bacteria; kingdom Bacillati; phylum Actinomycetota; class Actinomycetes; order Kitasatosporales; family Streptomycetaceae; genus Streptomyces; species Streptomyces sp. NPDC050145. The sequence continues at coordinate 405,459 of NZ_JBITJS010000001.1, forward strand.
CGCCGGGCCGGGCACGGTCGATCGCGGCCCGGAGTTCGTCCAGGGTGCGGACCGTCGTGCCGGCCGGGAGGGCGCTCGCGGTCGGCAGGGCGCCGGTGGCGGTGAGTGCCACCGCCGCCGCGGTGCTCATGAGGAAGGTGCGGCGCTGCATGGTGCCTCCGTGAGGGTGCGGTGGGCGGGCCTGCGGGGGACGCGTGGGGTCAGGCGTCGGTGGGGCTGTCCAGGAACAGTTCGATGACGGGGACGGGGGTGTCGGGGCGGCGTACCGGGAGCTGGAGGGTGAGCGTTCCGGCGGGCTGTCCGCCCATCTCGGTGTTGACCGCGGGCCGGTCCGGCTCGATGTGGACCGGGACGATCTCGGAGGCGTCGTCGAGGAGTTGGGCGTACCGCACCCGGCCGGCCAGGCCCGGCAGGTGCAGGTGGCGCAGCGGCCAGGCGAACAGGTGGACGTAGAGCCGGTCGCCGCGCTGCGTGTAGCGGCATTCGGCGGGAGCGGTGTACGCGGACGGGCCGCAGCCGCGGACCGACCGTTCGTGCAGCTCCATCCAGCGGCCGATCTCGCCCAGCACCTCGGTGTCGCGCGGATCGAGGTGGCCCCGGCCGGTCGGGCCCACGTTGAGCAGCAGGTTGCCGCCCTTGGACACCCCGTCGACGAGCATGCGGATCAGCAGATCCGCGCTCTTGCGGTCGAGGTTGTCGCGGTCGTAGCCCCAACTGCCGTTCACCGTCTGGCAGGCCTCCCAGACCACGGGCCGCCCGTTCTCGGTCATGGGCCCGGAGGGCTGGTACTGCTCGGGGGTGACGAAGTCGCCGGGCAGTCCGGTCCGGTCGTTGACGAGCACGTGCGGCTGGAGCTCACGGACCGTCTCCAGGAGCTTCGGGGAGTCCCAGTCGTCGGGCCCCTTGCCGCCCCACCAGGAGCGTCCGGCGTAGGAGAAGTCGAAGAACAGGTAGTCGACGCGGCCGAACGAGGTCAGCAGTTCGCGGACCTGGCCGTGGAGGTAGCGCTGGTAGTCACGGATGTCCCGGTCGGCGTGGGCGGCCTTGAACTCCTCGTCGTCACGCTGCGGATGGGTGCCGTCCACGGGGAAGGACGGGTGGTGCCAGTCGATCAGCGAGTAGTAGAGCCCGACCTTGAGGCCCTCGGCCCGGCACGCCTCGACGAAGGGGCCGACGAGGTCGCGGCCGTGCGGGGTGTTGGTGACCTTGTAATCGGTCAGGGCGCTGTCCCACAGGCAGAAGCCGTCGTGGTGCTTGGTCGTCAGGACGACGTAGCGCATGCCGGCGGCCTTGGCGGTGCGCGCCCACTCGACGGGGTCGTAGCGGTCGGGGTCGAAGTGGTCGAAGTAGACCTGGTACTGCTCGTCGGTCAGCCGCTCCCGGTTCTTGACCCACTCGTGGCGCGCGGCGAGGGAGTACAGGCCCCAGTGGACGAACATCCCGAAGCGGGCGGTGGTGAACCAGTCGGGATCCGGAGCCGCTCCGGGAGCCGGGCGATCGGACAGGTGGGCTGCGGCGACAGACGACACGGGGCATCGTTCCTTCTCGTGCACGGGCGGGGCGGGCGCGGAACCGAGGGGGTCAGCCCTTCAGCGCGCCGGAGGACAGGCCGCTCACGAAGGAGCGCTGGAAGAACAGGAAGACGATCACGGAGGGCAGCAGGGCCAGCAGCGAGGCCGCCATGACGACTCCGGGTGTGACGGCGGGATCGATCCGCAGGGTCCGCAGCGCGAGCGGGAGCGTGTACGAGGAGGAGTCGGTGGAGACCAGCAGCGGCAGCAGGTACTGGTCCCAGATCATGGTGAAGCCGAACACCCCGATGACGCCCAGCGCGGGCTTGCACATCGGCAGGATGATCTGGGCGAAGATCCGCAGGTCGCCGGCGCCGTCGATGCGCGCGGCCTCCTCCAGCTCGCGCGGCACGTCCTTCATGAACTCGGTCATCACCAGGATGGAGAAGCCCCAGGCGCCCAGGGGCACGATCATGCCGGCCAGCGTGCCGACGAGGTTGAAGTGGACGACCGGCAGGTCGGAGAGGATCAGGGACAGGGGCAGCGCGAGGATCTCCTCGGGCAGCATCAGGGTCGCCAGGATGGCGACGAGGACCAGCGCCATGCCGGGGAACTTCTTGCGGGCCAGCGCGTACCCGGCCAGGACGGAGACCGCGACCTGGAGCAGCAGCCCGAAGCCGACCACGAGGAACGAGTTCAGCAGGTAGGCCAGCACCCCCTGGTCGAAGGCGATCTTGAAGTTGTCGAGGGTGAGGCCCGAGGGGACGACGCTCAGCTGCGTCGGGTCCTTGACGTGGCCGAAGGCGCTGACGAGCAGGGCGAGCAACGGCCCGGCGAAGACGATCAGTACCAGGAGATAGACGACGGCCTTGAGGATCCGTCCGCCGGCGCTGCGGCTCTCGGTGAGGCCCAGCGCGGTCTCGGTGTGCGCACTCACTTGCTCTCCCTGCGCCGCAGCAGTTGGACGACGACGGTGAGGATCAGCGTCGCGACGAACAGCAGGACGGCGCCCGCCGCTCCGACGCCGAGCCGGTTCTGCTCGAGTCCGAGCTTGTAGATGAGAGTCATGACGACCTCGGTGGAGCCGTCGGGGCCACCGTTGGTGAGCAGGAACACCTCGGTGAACACCCGCAGTCCGCGGATCGCGGCGAGGATGAACAGGATCGAGAACACCGACCGCAGACCGGGCACCGTCACGTGCCACACCCGCTGCCACCGGGACGCGCCGTCGACCTTCGCGGCCTCGTACAGACCGCGGTCCACACTCGTCAGTCCGGCGAGGATGATCATCATGTCGTAGGGGGCGCCCCGCCAGATCCCGGTCAGCATGATCGAGGCCATCGAGGTGTCCGGGTCGTTGATGAACCCCGAAGGACCCCAACCCACCAGTCCGAGCAGGGAGTTCAGCATGCCGTCGCCGGTCGGGTGGTACATGATGCGCCACAGCTCGGCGACGACCGCGATCGGCACCACGACCGGGAGGAACGCCGCGGAGCGCACGAATCCGAGCCGGCGGCTCTGCCCCTCCATCAGCAGGGCGAGGACGAGGCCCAGCGCCATCGACCCGGCCGTCTGCCCGGCGGCCAGGACGACGGTGTGCCAGGCGGCCTCGCGGAATCCGGCGGACTCCAGCACCGTGGCGTAGTTCTCGGTGCCGACCCACCTGTTCCCCAGGTACGGCTGGACGTCCTGGAAGGACATGGTCAGCGCATTGGCCATGGGGATGAACTTGAAGTACAGGAAGAGGATCAGCGCCGGGGCCAGGAACAGCCAGGGTGTCCACCACCGGCCGGACCTGCGGTCGCGCCCCCGGCGGCCGACCGCGTCGCGCCCGCGGCCCGGCTTGCGCGCACCGCGCGCACCCGGCACACCGGGCCCGGCGGCCGAGGCGGCCGCCGGTTCGGCCTGGTCGAGACTCATGACGCGGAGATCCCCTGCTCCTCGAGGATGCCGCCGAGCTGCTTGTCGAGCTCACGGAGCTTGGTCTCGGTGCTGAGACCGCAGTCGGCCATGAGGGCGTTCAGGGTGTCGGCCGTCGCCTGGCGCACCGGGGTCCAGTTCGGGATCGACGGCGCGTACCGGCCGGAGTCCTGGTACGCCTGCGCGTACGTCTTCCAGCGGGGGTCGGGGCGTACCTGGGAGATGTCCACGGACTGGTTGACGGGAAGCTGCACGGTGTAGGCGGTGTCGCCCTCCATGCCCGTCTTCTGCCCCTCGGCCGAGACGGCGAAGGAGGCGAACGCGTCCTGCCCGGCCCGGTTGTCGGAGCCCGCCATCAGGTAGACGGAGCCGCCCTCGGCCAGGACGGTGGAGTCCTTCGGGCCCTTGGGCATCGGCACGACCTCGTACTTGTCCTTGCCGAGCGTCTCGTCGAAGCGGGGCAGCAGGTAGGGGCCGACGACGAACATGCCGGTCTTCCCGGACTCGAACGTCTCGTTCGTCGGCGGGGTGTCCATGGTCACGGCGCCGGGCTGGACGGCCTTGTCCTTGCAGCCCAGGTCGCGGAACCACTGGACCGCCTCGACGGAGGCCTTGCTGGTCATCGCCGGCTTGTACGTGCCCTTGCCCGTCTCGGTGATGAAGTCACCGCCCGCGGCCCACAGGAAGTTGGAGAAGTACCAGGAGGCGTAGCCGCGCTTGGTGGACAGCGGGGCGGCGAGGCCGGCCGTGTCCTTCTTCCCGTCGCCGTCGGGGTCCTGAGTGGTGAAGGCCTTGGCCATGGCGGCGAAGTCGTCCCAGGTCTCGGGGACATCGAGCTTCAGCTTCTGCCGCCAGTCCTTGCGGATGAGCAGGGCGGAGGCCTGCGCCGAGTACGGCAGCCCGTACTGCTTGCCGTCCACGCTCTTGCCGGAGTCCAGGCCCTGGGCGGTGATCTGCTTGCTGTCCTCGACCTTGTCGAGGTCGATCTCCCGCAGCAGCCCCTGACTGTGCATGGCCCCGAGCTGCGTCACGTCGTTCATGACGATGTCCGGCAACTTCTTCTGGGCCGCCCGCTGCTGCAGCTTGGTCTCGAAGTCGTCGAAGATGGCCGTGACCTTGACCTTGTACCCCGTGGCCTTCTGGAAGGCGGCGGCGAGCTTGACCGCGCCCTCCTCGCCCGGCCCGCCCGGCGTCGTCCTGGTCCAGAGCTCCAGGGTCGCCTTCTTGTTCTGCTTGGCGTCCACTCCCGCAGGCCCGGACGAACAGCTGGTGAGCACCAGCGCCGAGGCGAGAACACCGGCACCGACCCATCGCGATCTCTGCATGACAACTCCCGTTTCGCCGCATCACAGTTGGCCTGGAAAGCGCTTGCTGGGAACGTAGCGGGGCCGGAAACAGCGGTCAATACTCCGATGAATCTCAAAGTGCTTTACGTGGCCGGCGCGTCCCCCGTGAGCTCGTTCGGAGGGTGGATGCCCGGCTGTGCGGGCATGCGAAAGGCACCCTCCGCTCCGTGAAATGCCTGCTCTGGGCGTCATTTGAGACGTCAGAGGAGTTGATGACTTGAGTGCGGGAGGAGTGGTGATGTGGGGGCCGCCTCCATCAGATGGAGTGCGGCAGGATGTCCGGGATTCTCGCTAGGACCCTCCAGTCATCGGATGTATGGTGCTTGGCGGCCGTAAGGCATCCGCATCAAACAAGCCACACCACGGCGCATCGTCTGATCGCACGTTTTCGCACACACCCGAACCCGGGGGAGCGGCGGCTGTCCCGCCGCCCGCCCGCCTTCCGGATCTGCCCGAGGAGACCCGCCCGGCATGAACGCACCGGCCACCGCCCCCACCGCCCTGCTGGTCATGGAGAAGGAACGCCGGGCGGACGTCTATCCGCCCGAGGTGCTGGCCGGGATCGACCGGCTCGTCAACTGGCAGGCGCCGCCTTGCAGGAGAGAGGAACTCGCCGAGGCCCCCGAGCTCCTGAAGGACGTCGACCTCCTGTTCACCGGCTGGGGCGCGCCCGTCCTGGACGCCGCCCTGCTCGAGCAGGCGCCCAGACTGCGGGCCGTGTTCGTGGCGGCGGGATCCGTACGACACCTGACCACCCCCGAATTCTGGGCGCGCGGCATCCCGATCGTGTCCGCCGCCGCGGCCAACGCCGTCCCGGTGGCGGAGTTCACCCTCGCCCAGGTCCTGCTGGGCCTGAAGCAGGCCCACCGCATCGCCCGGGACGTCGCGAGCGACCGCCGCTTCCCGCGCCACCCGGAGGTCCCGGGCGCGTACCGGGCGCGGGTCGGCCTGTGGGGACTCGGCCACATCGGCCGTCTCGTCGCCGGGCACCTCGCCCGCTTCGACCTCGAGGTCGTCGCCAACGACCCCGCGGCCTCGCCGGAGACCGCCCGGCAGGCCGGCGTCCGACTGGTCGACCTCGACGAACTCTTCTCCACCTGCCAGGTCGTCAGCCTCCACGCACCCCTGCTGCCCGCGACGCAGGGCGCCATCGGGGCCGGGCTGCTGAACTCCTTGAGGCCGGGCGCGACCCTGATCAACACCGCCCGCGGCGCACTCGTCGACGAACCGGCCGCCGTACGGGTCCTGCGGGCCAGGCCCGATCTCACCGCCGTCCTCGACGTCACGCATCCCGAGCCCCCGGCCCCGGACTCGCCCCTGTTCACGCTGCCCAACGTCGTCCTGACCCCGCACATCGCGGGCGCCCTCGGCGCCGAACGCCACCGCCTCGGGGAGCTCGTGCTCGACGAACTCCGCCGCTTCACCCTCGGCGAACCGCTCCGGCACGCCATCGACCCGGCCCGCGCCGCGGCGCTCGCCTGAGGTCCCCCCAGGCACGTCGGCCGCCGGACGCCTGTGCGCGTTCGGCGGCCGACGCGCGGCATCACCGGGGCCGGGCGGACGCCGCTCGATCGGGCCTGTCCCCATGGCGCACCTCAGGTTTCCGGTCCGGCCCGAGTCGGTGGACTCCTTGCGACCCTCACCTTGCCGTGAGCCGTCGCCGTGCCGTCGCCTCTCCGCTATCGCCCGGTCGCCGTTTGACTTTCGACCCTCCTGACCTGCTGGTTCGCCCCTCACGTCGGCGTCCGGGTCAGCCTCGGCGGACCGTGTTCATGCTCGGAGAGGAGGCGTCCCGGGCGACCCGTGCCGGCTCGCCCGTGCCGTCGGCCGGGACGGACCAGACGTCCGAGGAGCCGCGCGCCCGCCCGGGCAGGGCGTAGGCCACGGTTCTGTCGTCCAGCCACGCGGCCTGGTCGTCGACGCTGCGGGTCTCCGCCAGCGGGGTGTCGCGCAGTGTCTTGAGATCGAGCACATGCAGCCGCCAGGGATCCGAGCTCCCTTTCCGCACCCGCTTCTTGTACGCGATGCGGGTGCCGTCGGGCGACAGCGACGGACACTCGACGTTCTCCCGCAGGGCACGCGCCGTCCAGGCCTTGAGGTCGCCCTCGACCAGGTACGTCCTGCCGCGCGTCGACACCGTGGCGTAGAAGCGGTTGTCGTCCCGGGCGAACGTGATACCCCAGTAGTTCACGTCGGACGCGGCGTAGCGCTTGCCGTCGAGAGTGAGCTGCAGGGTCTCCACGTTCTTGATCAGGTAGCCGGTCCGTGTGTCGAGGATCCCGCTGCGGGTGGAGAAGGAGCTGCCGGAGTACGAGTCGCCGCTGACGAACACCGTCCAGGAGACCATGCGCCCGGACGGCGAGACCCGGGCCCGGTTGGGCGTCCCGCCGAACGTGACGGTGCGCCGCGGACGCAGCGACCGGTCCAGGACGATCGCCTGGGTACGGGGCGGGATCCCCGGCTTGGTGGTGAGGCACACGGCGCCGGTGCCGCTCGCGTAGAACCGGCGGCAGGACAGAGCCGTCTCCCGCGGTCCCTTTTTGCCGAGCGCCGCGACCTTCCCGTCGGCCGTACGGACGTACAGGCCAGGGGAGTTGTCGAGCGTGACGTGCGAGGAACCGGCGGCGGGCCCGTCACGGTCGGCGGCCCGGACCGTGTAGACGACGGCGAGCGCGGCCAGGACGACAGCGGCCAGGGAGACGGCGCCCACCCGGGCGCGCAGGGAGAGTGTGGGGGTCATCCGGACTCCGTCGGGTGCGCGGGCAACAGGAAACGGGAGAGGAAGAGGGCGGCCGTCAGCCCGGCCGCGGCGAGCGCCAGCGCGGCCTGCATGCTCCAGAGCGTCCACGCGGCGCCGAACAGCACCGACGCCAGCAGCCGCCCGACCGCCTGCCCCGACTGCAGCAGCGCCAGTCCCGCCGCGCGCTGCTCCTCGGGCACGACCGGGCCGCCCAGGGCCATGAGGACTCCGTCGGTGGCCGCGTAGTAGGTGCCGAGCAGCACCAGCACGAAGACCGTCAGCGGCCATCCCGGTACGGGGGAGAAGAGGACCAGGTAGACGCCGAGCAGCCCCAAGTGGCCGCACAGATAGGGGATCCGGCGGCCGACCCGGTCCGCCGCCCGGCCGATCGGCACGGCGAGCAGCAGGTAGACGGCGGCGCTGCCCAGCGGCAGCAGCGGGAAGTAGACCGTGTCCAGGTCGAGGCGCTTCTGCAGGACGAGATAGAGGAAGCCGTCACCGACCGACACCAGACCGAGCACGGACGCGGTGACCAGCACGCGGCGGAACGCGGGCACGGCGGGCAGCCGGAGGGCCGCACGCAGGGTGGACGGCCGGGACGCGGCGAGCGCGGGCGACGGCCGCTCCGGTACGAACGCGTACAGGAGCACCACACCGAACAGGCCGAAGCAGAAGCTGACGAGGAACACGGCGTCGTACGCGTCCACCGCCAGCCACAGCAGCGCGAAGGCCGCCAGCGGGCCGAGCAGCGCACCGGTCGTGTCCATCGCGCGGTGCACGCCGAAGGCGCGGCCGAGGTCCCGTTCGGCACAGGAGAGCGAGATCATCGCGTCGCGCGGCGCCGTCCGTACGCCCTTGCCCACCCGGTCGGCGGCGAGCGTCGCCGACAGCGCCGCGGTGGAGCCGCCGGCGAACAGCAGCCCCAGCTTGCACAGCGCGGACAGGGCGTAGCCGGAGCCGGCGACGAGCCGGTGGCGCTGACGGCGGTCGGCGAGATGCCCGCCGGCCAGGCGGACGACGGCGGAGACGCCGTTGTACAGCCCGTCCAGAAAGCCGAACTGCAGTGGATTGAGCCCCAGTTGGAGGACGAAGTAGAGAGGAAGAACCGCGGTGACCATCTCCGAGGAGATGTCGGTCACCAGACTGACCGCGCCGAGCGCGAGGACCGTGGAGGCGACACGGACACGGCGCGCAGGGCGTTCGGGGGCGGCGGGAGCGGTCGAGGACGGTCCGCTCCGGCCGGCGGCGAGATACATGTGAACTCCCGGGAGGCGCCCCGGGCGCGCCCGCGTTCACGGACGCGCCCGGGGCACTGGTGGCGGCCGGTCAGTGACAGGAGTAGGTGGGACTGGTGTCGAGCACCGTCCCGTCCGTGCCGACGAACTGGGACCGGAAACCGGTGTCGGTGAAGTCGAGCTTCAGGACCCCGAACTTGTCCCAGATGCGCTTCGCGCTGTTGGGCTGGACCGTGTCGCCCGCGCCGTACAGATCCTTGCCGCCCGCGCCGCCGATGATCTCGACGATGCCGTTCGGGTCGGCCTTCGCGTCCCGGGTCTGCGGGGCGAACCGCTCGTAGTGGTGGTCGTGCCCGTTGAGCACCAGCTCGGCGCCGGAGGACTCGAGGAGCTCCCACACCGGCCGGCTCACCGGTACGTTCCCGTGGTCGCCGGAGCTGAACAGCGGCTCGTGCCAGTACGCGGCCACGCACTTCTTGCCGTTCGCGGCCAGATCGGCCTTGAGCCAGTCCATCTGCTCCCGCTCGTCGAAGCGGTTGGAGTTGAGCGCGACGAAGTGCCAGTTCCCGCGATCGTACGAGTACCACATCTTGCCCTGCGGGGTGGCGCGGGAGCCGAAGTACTCGCGGTAGGCCTTCTCGTCCCGGTTCTCGTAGTCGTCGTAGGACTCGTGGTTGCCCGGCACCGGGTACGTGTTCGCCTTGAAGCGGCCCCAGGACTTGTCGTAGTAGTTCTTGAAGTCCGCGAGGTGGGCGTCGTCGTACTGGTTGTCGCCCAGCGTGAGGTAGAAGGCCGGGTCGATGGCCTCGGCCCGGTCGGCGGTCTTGAAGTGCTGGCAGCCCGCCGCGTCCTCGTTACACCGGTCGGCGATGTCACCCGCGCCGACGACGGTGAACGCACCGCTGGGCGGGTCGGTCGGCGGATCGGTCGGGCCGGGGCCCGAGCCGGTCGTCCCGTAGACCTCCACCTCGAACAGCGAGTAGCCGTACGCGGTGCCGCGTGCCGTCCCGTACACCCGCAGGTAGCGGCCCTTGCCGGTCAGGCCGGTCCAGTCGTCGGTGCCCCCGTTGCCGTTCGCCTCGACGGCGAGCGGGTTCCAGGACGTGCCGTCCGCGGATATCTCGACCCGGTAGCCCTTGGCGTACGCGGCCTCCCACAGCAGCTTCACGCGGGAGACGGTGGAGTTCTCGCCGAGGTCGACACGGAGCCACTGCGGGTCCGCGCCTTCCTTGCTGGCCCATCTGGTGGCGGGGTCTCCGTCGACCGCGCGGCCGGCGGTGAGCGCCGAGTCCTCGTCGGAGGACGAGCTCGCGGGCCTGCCCTTGGAGATCAACTGGTCGGCCCCGCCGCCGGGTTCGGTGGGAGAGGCGGTGGGAGTGGCGGTCGGGGACGTGCCCGGCTCGGGATCCCGCGCGATCTCGAACGGCTCTCCGTAGACGTGCCAGGCCAGGGGCGTGCTCAGACGCAGATTCCCGTCGTCGAGGAACACCCGCTGGGCCGTGTCCACCCGGCTCGTGTCCTCGTGCGCGGCCTCCTTCTTCATCTCCGTCACGCGGGCGTCGAGGAACGCGTTCAGGTACGCCGTCTCGTCACCGCCCTCGGCCGGAGTGTCCGCCTCGGCGCGCGCCGCGTCCCGGATGGAGTCGAAGCCCTCCTGACCGTGCATCACGATCGCGTCGTAGTAGGCGAACTGGCCCAGCTCCTGCAGGTGGTCGCCCTTGGCCCGGGACACGGCCGGGTCGAAGTAGACGCGGTCGCGTTCGTGCTCCTGCGCCGCCTGGAACTGCGAGGTCTGCGCGGCCTCCTTCCACGCGTCGGTGAAGCCGGGGTCGAGGCCCTCGTGCGAGTCGGAGCCGTCGACCTCGCGCAGGGCCGGCAGGTACTCGGCGAGCGGATTCTCGGGCACCTGGTCGGTGTAGTACTCGACGAGGTCGAGCATGTCGTGGGTGCCGGAGCAGAACCCGACGATCCCGGCGGTGTACCCGCGGCCGTCGTCGATGTCCTCGATGTAGTCGAACTGGTCCTTCCAGTCCAGCGACGAATTCTCGGCGCTGGAGACCAGCCGCATGGCGATCTCCTTCTTCACCGGGTCGTCGAGCCCGGTGGGCGCCGCCGCCTGACTGGTGTTCAGCAGAATCACCGCGGGGACGGCGGCGAGCACCATGGCGAGGGCGATCCTGAAGCCGGTCTTGCGCCGGCGTCGGTGAACGGGGGTGCGATGCCGCGATCCGAACGGCATCGAACGCCGTCGCGGAGTGGGGAGTGGCATGTGCTTCTCCGGTTTCTCGTCTGGCCGGGTGCTGCTCGCGCGAACGGCGTGACGCCGGCCGGCACGCGGGCCCGGCAGGGGAGTTCGGGGCTGCATGAAGGTGCCGCTGACTGATAGGAACCTTTCCTTTCTATTGGCAGAATCACCCGCTCCGCAAGACGCGTGCACGAGCTGGTGCGACGGGAGGGGCGGATCGATGCGGATCAGTGCGGATAGAACGGGGCGTCCCGGGCGCAGTCGCCGTCGTTACCGGAGGGAGCCGTCCGCCCGGCGGTCGTGCCAGGCCGGAGCGAGCGCGGTGAGCATCAGCGCGGCGGTGAACGCGAAGGCCCAGGGGTATCCCGTCCACCCCGCCAGCACTCCGAAGCCGACGGCCCCGACGCCCATGCCGGCGTCGTAGGCGAAGTTCCACAGGGCGCTGACGGTGCCGTAACCGGACGCGGGGACCCGCGCGTACATCAGCGTCAGCGTGGCGTTCTGGGTGACTCCGAAACCGACGCCGAACACGGCCACCCCGACGACGACGGCGACCGGACTGTGCGTCAGCGCGATGAGGAGCGTTCCGGCCGCCGCGACGATCAGGCCGGGCAGCACCAGAGAGGCCGGTCCGTGCCGGTCGCCGCGCCGGCCCGCGCCCCAACGGGCCGCGGTCGATGCCGCGGACTGGACGAACAGGGCCGCCGCGACGAGGCCGGTGGAAGCCGACGGGACCGCGAGGGGCAGGAAGGTGACGATGATTCCGGCGGCGAGCGCGGTGGCCGCGAAGACGATCGCGGGCCGCAGGAGGGCAGTCGTCCGAAGGCCGGCCCGCACGCCGATCGACGGTCCCGAGTCCGGCTCGCGGTCCGGAAGTCCCGGCACCGTGACCAGGGCGGCCAACGCCGCCATCCCGCCGGCGACGCAGACCGGTCCGTACCCCACGTGTGCCACCAGCCACACCCCCAACGGCAGGGCCACCAGCGACGGAACCCCCGACACGATGCCGACCAGGGCCAGCCCCTCACCGCGGCGTTCCGGCGGGATCAGCGACGCCGTCAGGGCGCCGCCCGCGACGACCGTGCAGGCGAAGCCCAGACCGCGCACGACACACACGGCCGTGATCCACAGCGCGCTCCCGGACACGGTCAGCACGAGCGCGGGCGCACCGAGGAGGACCAGCCCCGCCGCCAGCGTCAGGCGGTAGCCGAAGCGGGCGACGAACCAGGGAGTGGCCAGCTCGCCTCCGACCGTGGCCAGCATCAGCGCGCCCGTGGCGAGTCCGGCCGCGCTGCCGCCACCCCCGCCGGACGCCTCCGCGTAGAGGGGGACGACCGACAACAGCAGGAAGAAGCCCGTCGAGGCGCCGACGATCGAGACGAAGCGCAGCAGCAGGGGCCGCGTCACCAGCGGTGGTCGCGAACCGGCGCTCTTGGACGGTGAGTTGACGTTTCTGGTCACACGACGAACCTAAGGACTGATCGGATCACCGGTAAGATCCGATTTCATGCCGCTGGAGTGGTCCGGTCTCTCTCCCGATCTGCTGCTGGTCGTCGACCGGGACAGCGGCGAGCCCTTGCGGTCCCAGCTGGAACGCCAGGTGCGCGACGCGATCCGGACCGGTCGGCTTCAGGTGGGTGAACGGCTGCCGTCCTCACGCGAACTCGCCCGGCTCCTCGGACTCTCACGCGGCCTGGTGCAGGAGTGCTACGCCCAACTCCAGGCCGAGGGATACCTCGTGACCCGCGTCGGCTCCGCCACCCGCGTGGCAGCCGGCGCGGTCGTCCCGTCGGCGCCCACGCCGTCGCCGCAGGCGCCGCCACGCCTGCTGGCCGACTTCAGATGGGGCGTCCCCGACCTGAGCGGCTTCCCGCTCGCCGACTGGCTGTCGGCGACGCGCGAGGCGGCACGCACCATGCCGACGGCGGCGCTCGACTACGGCGACCCGCGCGGCAGCGCGGTGCTACGCGAGGTCGTCGCCGGGTATCTGCGCCGGGTGCGCGCCGCGGCGGCCGATCCGGAACGGATCGTGATCTGCTCCGGGTACGCGCAGGGCCTCGGCCTCACCCTGCGCGCCCTGGCCGGGGCAGGGGTCCGCACCGTGGCGTACGAGGACCCCGGCTCACCGGCCACGGTCTCCGCCTCGGCCGCAGCGGCGGGCCTGTCGGCCGTCCCGGTGCCGGTCGACGAGCGCGGCATCGACGTGGCGGCACTCGCCGCGACCGAGGCCCGCGCCGTCGTCGTGACCCCCGCGCACCAGTGGCCCACCGGCGTCGTCCTGGCACCCGCGCGCCGCCTCGCCCTGATCGAGTGGGCCAGGAGCCGGGACGCCGTCGTCATCGAGGACGACTACGACGCCGAATTCAGGTACGACCGCGAGCCGGTGGGCGCGCTGCAGGGACTCGCCGCCGACCGCGTGATCGCCCTGGGCACCGTCAGCAAGTCCCTCGCGCCCGCGCTGCGCATCGGATGGATGCTCTGCCCGCCCGCGCTCACCGACGCGATCGTCGAGCACAAGCAGATCAACGACCGAGGGTCGCCCACACTCGACCAGTTGGCGCTCGCGAGGATGATCGAGTCCGGCCGCTTCGACCGGCACCTGCGCCGGATGCGGGCCACCTACGCGGCACGGCGCACCGCACTGGTCTCAGCCCTCGCCGAACACGCCCCCGAGGTCAGGGTTTCCGGCCTGGCGGCAGGCTTCCACGCGGTGGCACACCTGCCCGGACCGGTCGACGAGCAGGACCTCGTCGCCGCCGCCCGCTCCCGGTCGGTGGGCCTCTACGGAATGAGCCCCTGCCGTTCCTCGCACGCGACCGCGCCGGCGCAACTGGTCCTGGGCTTCGGCGACGTCGGCGAACGGGCCGTCGCGGCAGGGATCGCGGCGATCGGAGACCTCCTCAGGAACCGGTGATCCCCGGGCGCAGGGCGATCGTCCAGGTGTGGATCGTGAAACGTGCGGGGTCGCCGGCGAGGGGTTCGCCGATCGTGACGGTCACCCGGTCCCCAGTGCGTCGCAGGGACCGCATGGCGTGCGCGCCGGAGGGGGCGGCAACGTGGTCGAGTGCGACGAGCGTACGACCGTGCAGGCCGCGGTCGACGGACTGGAGGCGGGCGCCGTCCAGGACCAGGATCGTGCCGTCGCGCAGGACGAGCGGCTCGGGCGGCTGCGGGTCGGACAGGGGCGGTCCGGGCACGATCTCGCCGCCAGGCAGCAGGCGCACCACACGGCCCTTGGTGGGGAGGTTCCGGTCGGCCTCCACGACCCGCACGCCGGTGCCGACGACGTAATGGCCGTACGCGCGCCAGGTGTCGGTGCGGTCGCCGTCCCGGTCGTACTCCCAGGTGTCGAAGAAGTCGTAGCCCTCCAGCCCGAGCAGGAACCTGCCGCCGCCGCGCGCGGCCCCGCGAGCGCCCCGCAGTTCGGCGACGAGACGGCCGTCGGCGAGATCGAGCAGCAGGGCCGGACCGAGCATGCCCCAGGCGGTGTACTCCAAGGAGTCCGTGGTCACCAGGACCCGGTCGCCGGAGAGATGGACGGCGTTGGGCCGGCCCGCGCAGCGGTGGGTCCAGCGTGCGTGTCCGCTGTCGTCGACGCAGGTCACCGAGCCGACCGCGGTCTCGATCCGCAGGCCGTCACGCCGCGCCGACACCTCCCGCGCCGAGAACCGCCACGGCCCCACCGACTGCCGCCGCTCCACGATCTCGGCCCGCCACCCGCCCGTCTTCCCCGCGCCCACCCCAGGTTCCGCCACGGCCGAGAGCGTAACGGTGACGGGGTCGCGGGGGAGTGGTCCCGGCGCCTTCACCGCGGTCGGTCGCTGGTGCCGCCCGTCCTGTTCCGGCGGTCGGCCGCAGGCTGCGCCGGGTCGGCCTCGGGGGTGGCCGCCAGACTGGCGAGGAGCTTGAGGCGGTCTTCGTCCGGGGAGCCGGGTTCGGCGGTGTAGATGGTCAGGGAGTGGGCCTCGCGGGTGGACAGGGGGAGATCCAGCGGCTGGTAGGTGAGCTCCAGCGGGCCCGCGTCGGGGTGGTTGAAGGTCTTGACGCCGCCGTGGTGGATACGGACGTCATGGGCGGCCCAGCGGGTGCGGAACTCGGTACTCAGTGTGGACAGTTCTCCGATGAGTTCCCGCAGCGCCTTGTCGTTCGGGTAGCGGCCGGCCTCGGCGCGCAGCAGGGCGGCGGTGATGGTGACGGCCTGCTCCCAGTCGGCGGCGAAGTCCTGCGCGCCCGGGTCGAGGAAGAAGTAGCGCGCGCAGTTGGGGCGACCGCGATCGTCGACCGTGTCGCTGTCGAACATGGGCGACAGGACCGCCCGGGCGAGCGCGTTCGTGGCGACGATGTCGAGGCGGCCGTTGGTGACGAAGGCCGCGGACAGCGTCATGGAGTCGAGCAGCCACTGGACACGGGGCGGGACCTCGACGGCCTTGCGGCGCCGGGGCGCGCGCCCGGCCGGCTGGGCGGCGCGGGCGAGGTCGAAGAGGTAGGTGCGTTCCTCGTCGTCGAGGTGGAGCGCGCGGGCGACCGCGTCGAGGACGTCCTCCGACACCCCGTTGATGTGGCCCTTCTCCAGGCGCGTGTACCACTCGGTGCTGACACCGGCGAGAACGGCGACCTCCTCCCGCCGCAGCCCGGGCACACGGCGCCGGCCGCTCGTGGGCAGCCCCGCCTGCTCCGGTGTGATCCTGGCGCGCCGGGTGGCCAGGAAGTCCCGGATGTCGGAGCGGTTGTCGGGTCGCTTGTCCATGCCCTCCACGGTAGGCGCGTGGCGCGGAGAAGGGAGGTGGAGCTTGTACCCCCTATAAGCGCGACCTTCCTGACCTGCGTGAATACGGGTTCTCTGGGATGCACGACACCGCAGTGACACCCCTTGGAGCTTCACCATGCAAGGCACCACCCTCCCCGCCGCTTCCGGCACGCACGTCGAGGAACGGCCACCCGTGTCCCGCCGGCTCCCCGGCGTGGTCTACGTCCTGGCGCTGGGGACGTTCCTGATGGGCACGACCGAGTTCGTGGTGGCGGGTCTGCTGCCGGAGATCGCGGGCGACCTGCAGGTGAGCGTGGCCCGTGCCGGTCTGGCGATCACCGTGTTCGCGGTCGGGATGATCGTCGGTGCGCCGCTGATGTCGATGCTGACGCTGCGGCTGCCCGCCCGGTGGACGCTGGTCCTGGCCCTGGGCGTCTTCGCCGCGGGACACGTGATCGCCGCTGTCGGTGACGGCTTCGGGCTGCTGCTCGCCGCACGGTTCCTGACCGCGCTGGCGACCGGGGCGTTCTGGGCGGTGGCGAACGTCGTGGCCACCCGCGCGGCCGGCCCGGCCGCGAGTTCGCGCGCCGTGGGAGTCGTCGGGTCCGGCGCCATGCTCGCCAACGTCGTCGGCGTGCCGCTCGGCGCGTTCGCCGGACAGCTGATGGGCTGGCGCGGACCCTTCTGGATCCTCGCCGTCCTGGCGGTGGCCGCGATGACGCTGATCGCGCGTTCGGTCCCGAACGGGCCCCGCGGCGGGCAGCCGGTGTCGATCCGCTCGGAGCTGTCCGCACTGCGCTCGGGCCGGCTCTGGCTCGTCCTGGCGGCGTGCGCCACCATGAGCGCCGGCGTGCTGGGCACGTACACCTACATCGCTCCGCTGCTGACCGACCGGGCGGGGATCGCCGCGGGTCTCGTACCGCCCGTCCTCGTCGGATTCGGTGCGGGCGCCCTGGCCGGCTTCCTCGTCGGGGGCCGCGCCGGCGACGCCCGCCCGTACGCGACCACGATCAAGGCCGCGGCGTCGGCCGCGCTGGTCCTGCTGGCGCTCGGCCTGCTGTCGGCCTTCGCCGTCCCCACGGTGGTGCTGGTCGCCCTGCTCGGGCTGGTCGGCTTCCTCGGCACTCCGGTCCTCATCGCCCTCGGCGTCCGCTTCGCGGGCAAGGCCCCCACCCTGGGCTCCGCCCTGACCGTGTCGGCGTTCAACCTCGGCACGGCGGCCGGCTCCTGGATCGCAGGGCAGACCCTCGACTCGCCCTTCCGGGCCGCCGGGCCGGCCATCGTCGGCGCCGCCATGGCCGCGCTGGCCCTCATCCCCACGATCACCATCGCGCTCGTCCAGGGGCGTCGCAGCCGACCCGCCCTCGGCTAGGACCCCGGTCCCGCGTCCGCACACAGAACAAGGAGAACCACCATGCGTGGAGTAGTCATGCACACCGCCGGAGACGTCCGGGTCGAGGACCGCGACGATCCGGAGATCATCGACCCGACCGACGCGATCGTCCGGCTGACCGCGACCTGCGTCTGCGGCTCCGACCTGTGGCCCTACCGCGGGATCGAGCCCGCCGACCACACACTGATGGGCCACGAGTACGTCGGCGTCGTCGAAGAGGTCGGCTCCGAGGTCCACACCGTCAAAGCCGGTGACTTCGTCGTCGGGTCGTTCGTCATCTCCGACAACACCTGCGAGATCTGCCGCTCGGGCTACCAGTCCGGCTGCGTGCACCGCGAGTTCGTCGCGGGCACGATCGGCACCCAGGCCGAGAAGGCCCGCATCCCGTACGCGGACGGCACCCTCGTCGCCACCCCCGGGCAGCCGGACGAGGACCTGATCCCCTCACTGCTGGCCGCCTCCGACGTGCTCGGCACCGGCTGGTACGGCGCCGTCGCCGCGGAAGCCGGACCCGGCAAGACCGTCGCGGTCGTCGGCGACGGCGCCGTCGGCCTCATGGCCGTCCTGGCCGCCAGGCAGCTCGGCGCCGAGCGCGTCATCGCGATGTCCCGCCACCCCGAGCGGCAGAAGCTGGCCCGCTACTACGGCGCCACCGACATCGTCGAGGAGCGCGGCGACGCGGGCGTGGCGAAGATCAAGGAGCTCACCGGCGGGCTCGGTGCCCACTCTGTTGTCGAGGCCGTCGGCACCCGCGAATCCACCATGCAGGCCATCGGCGCCACCCGCCCCGGCGGCCACATGGGCTTCGTCGGCGTCAACTACGACGTCCACATCCCCGGCTTCGAACTGTTCCTGGCAGGCATCCACATGGAAGGCGGCCCCGCCCCCGTCCGCCGGTTCCTGCCCGAACTGATCCAGCTCATCTGGGACCGCAAGATCGACCCCGGCAAGGTCTTCGACCTCGAACTCCCGCTGGAGCGGGCCGCCGAGGCGTACCAGGCGATGGACGAGCGCCGCGCCATCAAGGCCCTCCTGCGCCCCTGAGCCTTCCCGCTCACCCCCGTCACCCGCCCCACAGCGCAAGAGGACTCTCCCCTCATGAACCCCACCTACGACCTCACCGGGCAGGTCGCCCTCGTCACCGGAGCCGCCTCCGGCATGGGCCTGGCCACCGCCCGCGCCTTCGCCCGGGCCGGCGCCGCCGTCGTCCTCGCCGACCTCGACCAGGAAGCCGCCGAGCGCGCGGCCGAGGAGCTGACCGACGCCGCTCACCAGGCCCTCGGCATCGGCTGCGACGTCGCCGACGAGGACCAGGCCGCCGCCATGGTCGCCCGCACCGTGGAATCCTTCGGCCGCCTGGACATGGCCTTCAACAACGCCGGCATCCAGGCGCCGCCCGCCGACGCCGCCGACGAGACGGCCGCGGACTTCGACCGCGTCAACGCCGTGAATCTGCGCGGCATCTGGACCTGCCAGAAGCACGAACTGCGGCAGATGCGCGCCCAGGGCTCCGGCGCGATCGTCAACTGCTCCTCGCTCGGCGGGCTGGTCGGCCTGCCCGAACGCGCCGCGTACCACGCCTCCAAGCACGGCGTGATCGGCCTGACCAAGAGTGCCGCCGTCGAATACGCCCCGAGGGGCATCCGCGTCAACGCCGTGTGCCCCGGCGTCATCGAGACCCCGATGGTCGCCGGCATGCTCGAAGGGCAGGCCGAGGCGATGGCCGAGATCATGAAGCAGCAGCCCATAGGCCGCCTGGGCACCGCCGACGAGATCGCCGACGCGGTCCTGTGGCTGTGCAGCCCGGGCGCCGCCTTCGTCATCGGCGTCGCCCTGCCCGTGGACGGCGGCTTCACCACTCACTGAGGCCACTGAGGACACTGAGGCCATTGACGCCACTGAAGCCCCGCCGGGGCAGGCCCGGATCAGGCCGCTGCCCACCTCCGACCGCCCTTCACAGACAGCCACATCCTGTGCCGTAGAACAGGAGGAACACTTCTACCGCGGCGGCCAGCGCGAAACCGGTCGCCGTCACGGCGGCGAGGCCCCGACGGCCGCGCCCCCTCGCGGGATCGCGGAAGACGCTCCAGGCGCCGTGCGCGAGGAACAGGCTGAGCAGCCCGGCGCCCGCCACCGTCAGGCGCGGGCTGAAGGACCAGCTCAGGTAGGCGATCAGACCCAGGCCGAGCAGCAGCGCGCAGGCGAGCAGGGTGAGGATCGCCTCGGCGACGGCTTCCCCGACCGTCTCCATCAGGAACTCGCCGATCCCCTTCGCCATCCGTCGCACTCTCACCGCGTTTCGGCGCGCTCGTTCTGGCACCGGTCGCCCTGATACACACCTTCGTTGGCGGTGCCGCGGTCGGTGAGCAGACGGGACTCGCACTCCGCCGGGTACCGGTCGTCGGGCTTCCTGTCCACTTCGTAGGGCGTGAGCAGCAGCACGGCGCACCACAGCCACTGGAGGGTCGCGAGGGCCAGCAGCCCGATGCCCCAGGCGCGTGTGCGCCCGGTCTTGTGCCGGAAGTCGAGGTCGACATCGCGTGAACGCATGGCGGATGAATCTAGCGGGTGACGGCGAAACCCGCGGGGGGCCGGGTGGATCCCGGCCGGACAACGTGGTGCCGGCCATCGGACTCGGACGGTCAGGCGCCCGCGACCAGCGTGCCGAGCGCCGTACGCCGATGGGTCACCGAACGGCCGGTCCGGGTCGTCGTCGTCATGCCCGCCGATCGGAGCGCCGCCGCGTGGGCCGAGGCCGTCGCGTTGCTGACCTCGAGGGCGCGGGCCAGGGAGGTCGTGGTGTGAGGCTCGGCGAGGAGGCGCAGGGCGTCGAGCCGGGTGCGGCCCAGAACGGCGGCGAGTGCGTCGGCGCTGCCGTCCGGGCGTCCCGCGGCGGGAGGGAGTCCGGCCCCGGCCGGATACGTCAGGACCACCGGAAGGCCGGGGGAGTCCTGGAGCAGTGGCCCCGCCGGGTGGTGGAAGCTGGGCAGCAGCACCAGCCCGCGCCCGTCGAGCCGTACGTCCCGGGCCGCCGTCGCGCCGGGCCACACCCACACCCCTCCGTCGAACCGACTCCCGCCAGGCGCCAGGCCGGCCAGTGCGCCCGCCACACCGTGCTCGGCGACGGTGAGGGCGTAGCGCGTGAACTCCTCACGGTGCAGCTCCTGCACGACGGACCAGACCGGGGCGAGCACCGCCTCGAACGCGGCCTGCTGCGCGCGGTACAGCGTGCGCCAGGCGACGTCGTCCCGCGTGTGCAGGGCGCGGATCCAGGCGGGGACGGGCAGGTCCTCGTACACCCGCTCCAGCTCGGAACGGACGAGGTCGGGGCCGGTGGCGCGGATCTGTTCGAAGCTGTCGGCCAGGCTCTCGCCGAGGACGTCGAGGAAGGAGGGCGGGCGTCCCGCCGGCACCAGTTCGGCGAGCGGCGCGGCGGCGGCCGGAAGGGAACGCAGGACGCGGCCGCGCCATGGTGCGAAGCACGGCCCGCCCTGCCGGTTCACGGCCGTCGCCAGGGCCGCGTGCAACTCCTGGAGCGGCGCCGGACGGGGAGCGAAACGGATCCGCGCGATGTCCTGTGCCGTGAAGTGGACGCGCAGCACCCCACAACCCCTCGTCCCGGTCCAGCCTTTCGGCCAGAGCCTGATCCTTCGCGCCGTGACAGCCCCGCCTCGAGGATGTCGCGCATGACGTCTCGACGCACACTTCCGACTCGACGCACACTTCTGAAAGGCACTCTATTCGGGAGCGCCGCCGCCCTGTTGCCCACGACCGCCTCCGCCTCCGCCACCTGTCCCGGACACCCCGGCCTCCGGCTCCCGGCGCCGACGGGCCCGCACCCCGTGGGCATGCGCACGGTCCACCTGACCGACCCCACCCGTACCGATCCGTGGGTGGGCGGCGTGCGAGAGCTCATGCTGACCGTCCTGTACCCGGCCCGATCGGTACGCGGCTTCCCCCGCGTGCCTCAACTCACCCCGAACGAGGCCACGGTGTTCGCCGAGTACGCGCCACTGGTGCATCCTGGACTGCCGCAGCAGGGAACGGTGGACTGGGGCGCGGTCCTCACGCACGCGTACAAGGGAGCGCCCGCCTTGCCGGGCAGGCGTCCGGTGCTCGTGTACTCACCGGGCGGCGGCGACTCCCGCACGCTCGGCACCAGCCTCGCCGAAGACCTCGCCAGCCACGGCCGGGTCGTCGTCCTCGTCGATCACCCCGGCGACGCCACCCAGGTGGAACTGCCCACCGGGATGCGCAGGACCGTCCTCGTCGGACCGCCGGACCCAGCCGTCCTCCGCACGATGATCGACACCCGGATCGCCGACCTCCGGCTGGTCCTCGACCGCCTCCCCGACCTGCCGCTCGCCCCGGTCATGGACCGTCACCGGATCGGCATGTACGGACATTCGGCCGGCGGCACAGCGGCCGTGTACGCGGCCTGCCACGACCACCGGGTCGACGCGGTGGCGAACCTCGAGGGCTACCTCGACCTGTACGGGACGCCGACCGGCTTCGGACGACCGCTCCTGCTGTTCCGCACCGACGGATTCGAAGGCGCCGACCGCATCGAATCCTCCTGGCAAGGCCTGCCCGCCCACCGCGCCCGGCTCACGGACGCCGACCACTGGGCCTTCACCGACTACGGCTCACTCGTCCCCCGGCTCCAGACCACGGGACTCGTGTCGGCGGCGACGCGCAACACGCTCGTAGGGACCGGGGCCCCGGCACCGACGCTCGCTCAACTCCGCCGCGAGGTGGGGACCTTCTTCACCCGTCGACTGTTGTAGTCGGCGACGAGGCAGGCCGCAGGGACACCTCGATCCCGAAGCGCCGGTGAGGGCCCGGTGGCCGGCCGGAGGGACGCTGTGAGGGCCGGAGCGGGAGCTGTCGGGCCGGAAGAGCATCCGGCCCGGCACCTGTGAGCTTCACCAGCATGTGACGATCAGGCGGTCAGGACGCGCAGGATCATCCGGCGCGACCCCTTCTACCGCCTTCCAGGTCCGGAGCCATGACAACACCCCTTGCCCTCACCGCATTCGACCAACTCCGCCTCGACGCCGTGCCCGACCAGGAGACGCTGCGCCGGGTCTACGCACTCCCCGGTGACGCGGCGGTGCGCAAGCAGATGACCGAGCTCACCGACCAGACCCGGCGGTTGATCGACCTCTCGTCGCTGGTCCTGGTCGCCAGCGCGGACAGCGAGGGCAACTGTGACGTCTCCCCGCGCGGCGGCCCCGCCGGGTTCGTCTCCGTCCTGGACGCGCGGACGGTGGCGATACCGGACGCGACCGGCAACAAGCGCCTGGACACCTTGCAGAACGTCATCGCCACCGGACGGGCCGGGCTGCTCTTCCTCATCCCGGGACGCACGACGACGCTCAGGGTGAACGGCCGGGCCTGCGTCTCCACCCGTCCGGAGCTTCTGTCGCAGCTGACCGCCGTGGGCAAGCTGCCGGCGAGCGCCCTGGTCGTGGGGATCGAGGAGGTCTATCCGCACTGCCCCAAGTCGCTCCTGCGCAGCGGGGCGTGGAAGCCGGAGCAATGGCTGCCGGCGGACGCTCAGCCCACCTCGGCCGAGGTGACCCTCGCGCAACTGCGGATGCCGGAGCTGACGATCGCCGACGTCGAGCAGGCCGAGGCGGATTCGCTGCGGTACCGGTACGAGTGACCGGCCGGACCGGGGCCGGAAACGGGCGGTGATCAGTCGACGGTGACGATCACCGTGTGCCATCCGGTGGCGCCGTCGGGAAGGGTCGGGGTGCGCCGGGCCGTCTGGGTCCGGCCCGTTCCGTCGGTGGCCCGTACCGAGAGGGTGTGCGAGCCCTTGGTCGCCTCCCACGGCCACGACCATTGGCGCCAGGTGTCACGGGTGTCCTGGGCCGCCAGCCGTGCCCGCTCCCACGGGCCGTCGTCGACGCGGACCTCGACCTTCTCGATGCCCCGGTGCTGGGCCCAGGCGACGCCGGCGATCATGACGGTGCCCGCCGCCGGCCGGGCGAACGGCTTGGGCGTGTCGATCCGGGACTCCGTCTTGATCGGCGCGCGCTGTGCCCAGTCACGCTCCACCCAGTAGGCGTCGTAGGCGTCGAAGGTGGTCAGTTCGATGTCCTTGATCCACTTGCAGGCCGACACGTACCCGTAGAGGCCGGGCACCACCATGCGGACCGGGAAACCGTGGGCGAAGGGCAGGGGTTCGCCGTTCATGCCGACGGCCAGCAGGGCGTCGCGGCCGTCCATGACGTCCTCGACGGGACTGCCGATCGTCATGCCGTCGACCGAGCGGGCGACCAGCTGGTCGGCCCTGCCTCCCCGGGAGGGCGGCCTGACTCCGCACTGCTTCAGGAGATCCGCCAGGCGGACACCGATCCATCGCGCGTTGCCGATGTAGGGGCCGCCGACCTCGTTGGAGACACAGGTGAGGGTGATGTCGCGTTCGATGAGCGGCATCTTCAGCAGATCGTCGAAGGAGAGGGTGAGTTCCCGCTCCACCCCTGTTCCGTGGATGCGCAGTCTCCACCTGGTGGCGTCCACCTTCGGGACGACCAGGGCGGTGTCCACGCGGTAGAAGTCGTTGTTGGGCGTCACGAACGGACTGATGCCCTCGACCCGCAGCGCCGCTGCCTTCGGGACCGGAGGGGCCGGGGACGCGGGGGCGGGGAGCACCACCCGGTTGCGGGCCGCGACCGCGCCCTGTCCCTGCGAGCCGTTCAGCGCGCGGCTCGTGATGCCGGCCGTCGCCGAGGCCGCGGCTGTCGCGGCCGCGGTCAGGAGGAAACCGCGGCGGTCCCAGCCGCCCTCGTCCCCGTCGGCCAGGTCTCTCGACGACGCACCGTGGGGAGTGCCCAGGCAGCCCACGAGCCAGTACAGGAGCCCGGCTCCGGCAAGCGAACCGACGACAGAGGGAAGGGCATCGGAAGCGCCGGTCGAGTCGGGCCGGCTGGTGGCGGCCAGGGCTCCGACGACGCCGAAGGCCAGCACTCCCAGGGAGCCGATCAGGCGCACACGGGTGGCGAGCGCGCCGAGGAGCAGCGCCAGCAGCGTCAGGACCGCCAGGATGCCCAGTTGCAGCACCAGCTTGTCGTTCGTGCCGAACTGCCGGATCGCCCAGTCCTTCACCGCGGTCGGAGTCCGGTCGATCGCCGCGCCGCCCACCGCGACGACGGGCCCCGACTCGGGCCGCACCGCCGCGGCGACCAGTTCGGCGAGCGCGATCGCCGCACCCCCGGCGAGCACACCGCTCAGCGCCCCGAGGGCAAGCCGCTTGACGCCCGTGGGGGGCCGCTTCGTCGTGTCCTGGTCCATGTGGGGGGAATCCGTCCTCGGGCGACGCTCGGATGGGGCCTCAGACGTCAATCTTCACGCGGGGCCCGCCGCTTTCGGGGCTTCCGCCGTGCCCTGTCATCAAACCGTCAGAAGATCGTCGGGGACGGGGCGAGGGCGCCTTGGACCGGTTGATGCATCCGGCGCATCCGGCGCATCCGAGGGCGCCGCTCGCTCCGAAGCAGTCATGTAGGAAGAAGCAGTCATGGAGATCGTGGGGTCGGCACCGGCCCGATGCCGCTCGGCGGGCCGATGAGCACCGCTCGCACAGCGCAGAGGAGACAGTCATGAGCGCGACCGCGAACGGCGTGCCCCGGCACCAGGAACCGCTGCACTGCCTCGTCACCGGAGCCTCCGGGTACATCGGCGGTCGGCTCGTCCCCGAGCTGCTCGACGCGGGCCACCGCGTCCGGTGCCTGGCCCGCACGCCTGCCAAGCTCCGCGACCATCCGTGGGCCCCGCAGGTGGAGTCCGTGCGCGGAGACGTCACCGACGCCCGGTCCGTCGGGGCCGCGCTGCGGGGCATCGACGTCGCGTACTACCTGGTCCACGCCCTCGGCACCGGGCCCGACTTCGAGGAGACCGACCGGCGAGCGGCCCGGATCTTCGCCGAGCAGGCGCACGCCGCCGGGGTGCGCCGGATCGTCTACCTCGGCGGGCTCACCCCGCACGGCGTCCCCGAGCGGTCCCTCTCGCCCCACTTGCGCTCCCGCGCGGAGGTCGGCCGGATCTTCCTCGACGCCCCCGTGCCCGCCGCCGTGCTGCGGGCGGCCGTGGTGATCGGGTCCGGCTCGGCCTCCTTCGAGATGCTGCGCCACCTGACCGAACGCCTGCCCGTGATGGTCACCCCGAGCTGGGTGCGCACCCGTACCCAGCCCATCGGCGTCCGCGACGTCCTCCGCTATCTCGTCGGCGCGGCCGCCCTGCCCGCCGACGTCGACCGGGCCTTCGACATCGGCGGGCCCGACGTGCTCACGTACCGGGACATGATGCTCCGCTACGCCGAGGTCGCCGGGCTCCCGCGGCGCCTCGTCCTGCCCGTCCCGGTCCTCACGCCCCGGCTGTCCAGCCACTGGGTCGGGCTCGTCACGCCCGTCCCGGCCTCGATCGCCCGGCCGCTCACCGAGTCGCTGCGGCACGAGGTGGTCTGCGACGAGCACGACATCGCGCGCCACGTCCCCGACCTGCCGGGGCGGCCGCTGCCCTTCGACGAGGCGCTCGCTCTCGCGCTCCGCCGGGTCGGGGAGGCCCAGGTCGCCACCCGCTGGTCCTCGGCCGCGGTGCCGGGCGCCCCCAGCGACCCGCTGCCGACCGACCCGGACTGGGCGGGCGGCAGCCTGTACGAGGACGTGCGCGAACTCCCCGTACCCGCAAGCCCGGAGGCGCTGTGGCGGGTGATCGAAGGGATCGGCGGCGACAACGGCTGGTACTCCTTTCCGCTCGCCTGGGCTCTGCGCGGCTGGCTCGACCGGTTCGCCGGCGGGGTCGGCCTGCGCCGCGGACGACGCGACGCCGAGCGGCTGAGGGCAGGCGATTCCCTGGACTTCTGGCGCGTCGAGGAGATCGAACCCGTACGGCTGCTGCGGCTCCGCGCCGAGATGCGGCTGCCCGGCCTGGCCTGGCTCGAGCTGCGCGTCGACACCGACGACCGGGGGCGCACCCGGTACCGGCAGCGCGCCCTGTTCCACCCGCGCGGGCTCCTCGGTCACGCGTACTGGTGGTCGGTCTCGCCGTTCCACGCCGTCGTGTTCGGGGGCATGGCCCGCAACATCGCCCACGCCGCGGCGACCCCTCCGGACGGCGCCACGACGTCGCCGTCGGCACAGGCCTCGTCACGGTCGCCCGTCCGGCGCATCCGACGGGCCGCCGCACGCAGAAAGAAGAGGCAGGGAGCCCGGCGCTGACCCGGCCGCGGGCCAGGCCCCGGCCCTCCCCGCACCATCACCGTCCCAGGAGGGCCCCATGACCGTCGCAGTCGTCCTGTTCACCGCGGACCTGCGTCTGCACGACCACCCCCCGCTGCACGCCGCCGTGCGCGCCGCGGACGAGGTCGTCCCGCTGTTCGTACGCGATCCCGGGGTGCACGCGGCAGGCTTCGACGCGCCCAACCGGCGGGCGTTCCTCGCCGACTGCCTCACCGACCTCGACGCGCGGCTCCGGCACCGAGGCGGCCGCCTGGTCGTCCGCAGCGGCCCGGCCGCCCGGGAGGTCCGCGCCGTCGCCGCCGAGTGCGGGGCCACCGAGGTGCACCTGGCAGCCGACGTCACCTCCTACGCCCACCGGCGCGAGCAGCGACTGCGCGAGGCGCTGGCCGCGGACGGGGTGACCCTGCACGTCCACGACTCGGTGTCCACGGCCGTCGCTCCTGGCGCGGTGACGCCCGCCGGGAGCGACGCCGACCACTACGCCGTGTTCACCCCGTACTTCCGCCGCTGGTCGCAGGCTCCGCTGCGCGAGCCGCTGCCGCCGCCGCGCACCGTGCGCGTCCCCGAGACGGCGCGCGGCGAGGCCCTGCCCTCAGCGAAGGACGTCGACGGGACCTCGCCCGGAATCCCCGAGGGCGGCGAGACGGCCGGCCGCGCCCGCTGCGCCCGGTGGTGGGGCTCCGGCGACCTGTCCCGGTACGAGGAACGGCACGACGACCTGGCGGGCGACGCCACCTCCCGGCTGTCGCCCTACCTCCACTTCGGCGCTCTCTCGCCCGTCGAGGCCGTCCATCGGGCCCGCGCGCACGGCGGCACCGGGGCGGAGGCGTTCATCCGGCAGGTGTGCTGGCGCGACTTCCACCGCCAGGTCCTCGCCTCCCGCCCCGAGACGGCCGCCGCGGACTACCGCACCAGGAACGACCGGTGGCGTGGTGAGGACGACGCGGCCGAGGACATCGCCGCGTGGCGCGACGGCCGCACCGGATATCCGGTCGTGGACGCGGGCATGCGCCAACTGCGCGAGGAGGGCTGGATGCACAACCGCGCCCGCCTCCTGACGGCCAGCTTCCTCACCAAGACGCTGTACGTGGACTGGCGCATCGGCGCCCGGCACTTCCTCGACCTGCTCGTCGACGGGGACGTGGCCAACAACCAGCTCAACTGGCAATGGGTGGCCGGCACCGGCACGGACACCCGCCCGCACCGCGTCCTCAACCCGGTCGTCCAGGGCAAGCGCTTCGACCCGCGCGGCACCTACGTCCGCCGCTGGGTGCCCGAACTCGCCGACGTGGAGGACCGCTCGGTGCACGAACCCTGGCGACTGCCCCGCGAGACGCGGGCCGATCTCGACTACCCGGAACCACTGATCGACCTCGCCGACGGTCTGGCCCGCTTCAAACAGGCCCGCGGCCGGGACTGAGGGGCCGGGATGTGCGCGGGGTCATCGATGACCGGCCTGGGCCGCCGCACTTCCGTGAGGGGCGTCGGGACGGTCCGCGGGCTCCTCCAGGCGCAGCCGCAGCGTGTGCATCCCCCGGCGGGCATGGCTCTTCACCGTGCCCAGCGGAAGCCCGGTCCGGGCGGCGATCTGTGACTGGGGAAGGTCCGCGTAGAAGGCCAGCCACAGGACCTCCCGCTGGGCGGGCGGCAGCCGGCTCAGCTCGTGCCGGACCACGACGCGGTCCACGGCCTGCTGCGCCGGCCGCCCCTCCGGCGGCGGTACCTCCTTGTCCTGCTCGGACTGCGCCGCGGCGGCGAGGCGGGCCTGACGGGCCCGGGCCGCGTGAGCGTCCGCGATCTTGTGCCGGGTGATGCCGACCAGCCAGGAGGCGGCGCCGCCCCGCTCCGGACGGAACCCGCGGCGGCCCTGCCAGGCGGCGAGAAAGACCTGCTGCGTGACGTCCTCGGCATCGTGGGAGTCGCCGAGCGCACGGCGCGCGACGTGGTGCACGAGCGCCGCCCACCGCTCGTACACCTGCCTGCAGCCGTCCTCGTCGCCCCGCAGAAACGCCTCGTCGATCAGCGGATCGGTGCTTCGTTCCGTGGTCGTCCGCGCCGTGGTCATCTGTGTCGTGGTCATCTTGAACACTCCCCGGACAGCCTCACCGGGCTGTCCCGACGTGCCGGTGGCGCGCGGCTCGTCGCGCCTGCCGCCAGAGTGATCGCGGCGAAACCGCTGCACAAGATGCGTCGTTTATGCATCGTTTTAGCCTGGACCGTGACCGAAGGAGGGCTCATGAGCGGCACGCGAGACGCCCCCGGGGCCGAGGCACGCGCCGCCCTGACCACCGGCGCGCTCGCCCGCAGACTCGGCGTCGCCCAGACGACGCTGCGCACCTGGGAGCGGCGCTACGGCATCGGCCCGAGCCACCGAGAGGAGGGCCGCCACCGCCGCTGGTCGCCCGAGGACGTGGTCAGGATGGAGCACATGTGCCGGCTGACCGCGCAAGGCGTCACGCCCGCGCAGGCGGCACAGTTGGCGATGGCGGAGGACGGCCGGGCGACGGACCACGCCGCCGCCGCGGCGCCGCGGCCACGCACTCCGGCCCGCCCCCGTGCCCCGGGCGGCTCCCGGGATCTGCCGCTGGGCCAGGTCTGGCCGGAGAGCCGGGGCCTGGCGCGCGCCGCCGTGCGACTCGACGCCTCGGCCGTGCAGGACCGACTGCGCGCCGCGATCGACACGTACGGGGTCGTGGTGGCCTGGGAGCAGATCATCGCCCCGACCCTGCACGCCGTGGGCCGCAAGTGGGCGACGGCCGACGCGTCGTACGTCGAGGTGGAGCACCTGCTCTCCTGGCACGTGTCGACCGAGCTCCGCTCGGCGGGCGCCCCGGCCCCGGACGGCCGCCCGCCGGTCCTGCTCGCCTGCATGCCGGACGAGCAGCACAGCCTGCCGATCGAGGCGCTGTGGGCGGCCCTCACCGAGCGGGGCCTGCCCACGAGGATCTTCGGGGCCGCGCTGCCGAGGGAGGCCCTGGAATCGGCGGCCCGGCGGATCGGTCCGGCCGCCGTCGTCGTCTGGTCGCAGTCCCGCAAGACCGCCGACGTGCACGCCATCCGCACGCTCCACGCCCTCGAACGGGGCGTACGCGGCGCGCGCAGCCACCCCTTGGTCCTCCTCGCGGGCCCCGGATGGGCCGGCACGCCCCCGGAGCCGGGAGCGAGCCGTCTCACCGGGCTCGCCTCCGCCTTGGCGCTCATTGAGTCGCTCTTCCGCACGAGCGCGTAGCAGGGACACCGCGCCGGTGCGGGTTCAGTCCTGGAGATTGGCCAGCCAGTCGGTCAGCAGGCGGTTGACCTCGTCGGGGCGTTCCTGCTGGATCCAGTGGCCGCAGCCGTCCAGGAGATGGGACGCGGACAGAGCCGGGAGCGTGGTGGGGAACGCGTCGATGGCGTCGGACATCCAGGTGGTGGAGGCGTCCAGCGCACCGCCGATGAACAGGGACGGCTGCTTGATCGGCGCTCCGCGGTGGGGTGTGAGGTCTTCCCAGTCCCGGTCCATGTTGCGGTAGCGGTTGAGCGCGCCGGTGATCCCCGTACGCTCGAACTCCCCGGCGTAGACGTCGAGATCCTCCTCGCTCAGCCATGCCGGGAGCGGGCCGTCGGGGAAACGGTCGCGCAGCCGGCGGCCCGGGGCGACGAAGTGCGGGTCGGGCTCGCCCGCGGCCGGCATCGTCTCGGCGGACAGGGCCGCGTAGAAGCCCGCGAGCCAGCCCCGGACATCGGGCTCGACCTCCGCCTCGGCGCGGCCGGGCTCCTGGAAGTAGGAGACGTAGAACTCCTGCTCGGGGCCGCCGACCAGGCCGAAGACGTCGGTGGGGCGGGGGCCGCCGGGCGGCGCGTACGGGACGCTCAGCAGGCCGACCGCGTGGAAGACCTCGGGGTGGAGGAGGGCGGAGGTCGCGGCGATGTTGGAGCCCCAGTCGTGGCCGACGACCACCGCGCGCTCCTCGCCCAGGGCGTGCACGACGGCGACGTTGTCCTCCACCAGGTCGAGCAGGCGGTAGGCGTCGGTCGCGGTGGGCTTGGAGGAACGGCCGTACCCGCGTACGTCGATCGCCACGGCCCGATACCCGGCCGCGGCGAGGGCCGGGAGCTGGTGGCGCCAGGAGTACCAGGACTCGGGGAAACCGTGCACCAGCAGGACCAGCGGCCCGGTGCCCTGCTCGGCCAGATGCAGACGACCGGCAGGGGCTTCGACGATGCGGTGGCGGAGTGCGGCGGTCGGCTCGGTTCGCATGGGTGACTTCTCTCCTCGGTTCGCGGGCGGCCGGAGGGCACCTCTCGATCATGCGGCGCCCGTGCCACCCGGCGCGATCGACGTTGCCGTTCCGGCAAGTTCGCAGGGCACAGGGGTAGGGGTAGGGTCACCGCCGCAATGGTCGAGCGAGAGGGGGCGCAGCCGCGTGAACCGGCCGACTCATGGCGCACTGCACCACGTCGAGATCTGGGTTCCCGATCTGGACCGCGCCCTCGCCTCGCTGGGCTGGTTGCTCCAGACGCTGGGCTACGCGGTCTCGCAGAGCTGGGCCACCGGCCGCAGTTGGCTCCTGGGACCGACCTACCTCGTCCTGGAGCGGTCCCCGGACCTCACCGACGACCGGTACGACCGCTGTCGGCCCGGTCTCAACCACCTGGCTTTCCATGTCGAGGACGCCGCCACCGTCGAGGAGTTGGCCGTCGACGCGGCCCGGAACGGCTGGAGCCTGATGTTCCCCGAGCTCCACCCCCACGCCGGGGGACCGCAGCATTATGCGGCCTATCTGCAGAACGCCGACGGCTTCCAGGTCGAGCTGGTCGCCATCGACACCGCGCAGAGCGGGTGATCACCCCACGTCGCGGACGGGTGCTGTCACGCGTCTCCGTGGGCCGGTGGCAGGCGGACGGTGAAGGTGGTCGCGCCCGGCTCGCTGCTCACGTCGGCGGAGCCGCCGTGGGCCTCCGCCACCGCCGCGACGATGGACAGACCGAGCCCCGTTCCGCCACCCTCCGAGCCCCGTGGCCCGCCGCCGTGCACGAACCGTTCGAAGAGGTGGTCCTGGAGGTCCCGGGGGATGCCGGGGCCGTCGTCCGTGACGGTCAGGACGGTCGTGCCGTCCGCGGCCCGGTCGAGGCCCACCGTGACGGACGTTCCGGCCGGTGTGTGGTGGCGGGCGTTGGCGAGAAGGTTCGCGAGCAACTGCTGGAGGCGGTGGGCGTCTCCGTCGACGCTCACGGGTTCCTCGGGGAGCCGCAGGGCCCAGCGATGCTCCGTTCCGACCGCGCGGGCGTCGGCCACGGCGTCGAGGACGAGCCGGGTGAGGTCCACCGGTTCCCGTTCGAGCGGGCGCCCCGCGTCGAGCCGTGCGAGAAGGAGCAGGTCGTCGACCATCGCGCCCATGCGGCCGGACTCCGCGGCGATCCGCTCCAGCGCGTGGGTCACCTCGGGCGGTACGGGTCCGGGGTGCAGCAGGGCGAGTTCGGCGTGCCCGCGGACCGACGCGACCGGGGTGCGCAGCTCGTGACTGGCGTCGGCGGAGAAACTGCGCAGCCGCTCCTCGCTGCGCTGGCGCTGGGTGAGCGCGTTCTCCACGTGGCCGAGCATGCGGTTGAAGGCGAGGGTGACCTGGTCGACCTCGGAGCTGCGCGGCCGCGTGTCGGGGACGCGGGCCGGGAGGGCGACCTCCCCGCTGGCGAGCGGCAGTTCGCTGACCCGCCTCGCGGTGCCGGCGATCCGGCTGAGCGGCCGCAGCGACCACCGCACCCACAGCGCCCCGGCGATCCCCGCGCCGACGAGCGCGATCCCGAACACCCCGCCGGCGACGAGTTCGAGCCGCCGCACCGCGTCCTCCACGCCCCGCAGCGGAAGCCCGGTCATGAGCGTGTCGCCGTCCCGGCCGGGCCAGGCCATGACCCGGTAGTCGCCGAGCACCGACAGGTCGACACGATGCCCACGGCCGTCCACGGGCACCGCGGCCAGCGCGCGCCGGTCGGCCGCGGAGAGGTCGGCGGTGAGCCCGGCGGGGTCGTCGCCGTCGCGCACCACCGCCGCGTCGACGACCCGCCCGTCCCGCTCGTAGACCCCGAGCGTGCCGGCGGCCTGGCGTCGTGTGTCGGCGTGCTCGTCGCCGTCGTGGTCGTTGCCGGTGCCGCCGGAGTCCGGTGCGCCGCCCGGATGTTCGATGCTCGCGGCGAACGCGCTGCCCGCCGCCGAGAGCTGCTGGTCCAGCCGCTCGGTGAGGAACCCGTTCAGCTCGACGACCGCCGCCCCGCCCACCGCGGCGCACCCGACGGCGAGCAGCACGAGGAGCCCCGCCGTGAGCCGGGCGCGCAGCGTGTGCAGCCGGGGCCGGGGCCACCTCACCGGCTCACCGGCTTCAGGACGTAGCCCGCGCCCCGCACCGTGTGGATCATCGGCTCGCGGCCCGCGTCGATCTTCTTGCGGAGGTAGGAGATGTACAGCTCGACCACGTGGGCCTGACCGCCGAAGTCGTACGACCAGACCATGTCGAGCAGTTGCGCCTTGCTGAGGACCTGGCGGGCGTTGCGCATCAGGCAGCGCAGCAGCTGGAACTCGGTGGGGGACAGCTCGACCGGCTCGCCGCCCCGGGTGACCTCGTGCGCGTCCTCGTCCAGCTCCAGATCTCCCACGACGACCAGTGAACCGGCCGCCCGTTCCCGCGTCATCCCGGCGCGGCGCAGCAGCCCGCGCAGCCGGGCGACGAGCTCGCCGAGGCTGAAAGGCTTCGTCACGTAGTCGTCGCCGCCCGCCGTGATCCCCGCGATCCGGTCCTCGACGGTGTCGCGCGCGGTCAGGAACAGCACGCACACGTGCGGCTGGGAGGCACGCAACTCGCGCAGCACGGCCAGCCCGTCGCGGTCCGGCAGCATGATGTCGAGCACGACGGCGTCGGGCCGGAAGTCGCGGGCCGCGCGAACGGCGTCGCGGGCCGTGCCCGCACCGCGCACCTCCCAGCCCTCGTAGCGCAGCGCGCCGGTGACGACCTCGGCGAGATCGGGCTCGTCGTCGACGACCAGGACGCGCACCGGGGTGCCGTCGGGGCGGGTCATGCCCGCGGGGCGTGAATTCATGGCGCCCTCAGCATCTCGCGCCCGCCTCTGAGTTTCCTCTGAGAACACGCAGAGCGTCGTAGACCCGATCGGCCCGGCGAAAGGCCAGGTCAGAGCCCGGACGAGTGCCTCGGGGCCGGCGTGCGCTGAGAGCTCGCTCAGAGGTTGGCGGACGACAGTGACACCAGTCCACCCGCCACCGAGGAGACCGTCATGGCCACCGCGACCCATCGTCCGCCGCCGGTGACGCACCGCGCGCCCGGCCCGCCGCGTCACCGGGCGACGGCCGCGCTGCTGCTCGCCGCCGCCTGGGCCGGCGGCTTCGCCGTCCTCGCCCTGTGGTGGCGGGACACGGACGCCGTCGTCGGCGCGGCCGGCCGGCTCACCGGCGTCGGCCGGATCACCGGCCTGCTGTGCGGCTACATGTGCGCCCTGCTCGTCGCCCTGATGGCACGCGTGCCCTGGCTGGAGACCGGAGTGGGCAGCGATCGCAGCGCCCGCTGGCACGCGTCGGCGGGCCGCTGGACGATCGGCCTGCTGCTCGCCCACATCGTCTTCATCACCCTCGGCTACGCCGCCCAGGCCCACACCGGCCCGCTGACCCAGCTCGGCACGATCGTCCTCGACCTGCCCGACCTGCTCAAGGCCACCGCGGGCGCCGCCATCCTGCTCGCCGTCGGCTACACGTCCGTACGGGCCGTGCGTCGCAGGCTGCGCTACGAGACCTGGTACCACCTGCATCTGCTCACCTACGCGGCCGTGTTCCTGGCCTTCTTCCACCAGCTGTCGACCGGCGCGGACTTCGTGGCGAGTGTGGGCGCGCGGGCGGCCTGGTACGCCCTGTACGTCGGTGCGGCCTGCCTCGTCGTCTGGTTCCGTCTCCTCACCCCCACGCGGCTCAACCTGCGCCACCGCATACGTGTCGACGCCGTCGTGCCGGAAGCACCCGGCGTGTACTCGGTCTGGCTGCGCGGTCGGCACCTCGAACACATCGGCGCGCGGCCGGGACAGTTCCTGCGCTGGCGCTTTCTCACCCCCGGCATGTGGCTCGCGAGCCACCCGTACTCCCTGTCCGCCGTTCCCCGCGGCGACCTGATGCGCATCACGGTCAAGGCGCTGGGCGACCACAGCGCCTCCGTCGCGAACCTGCGGCCCGGCACGCGTGTCTGGGCGGAGGGACCCTACGGCGCGCTCACCGCCGGGCGGCGCAGCCGCGACAAGGTGCTGATGATCGCGGGCGGAACCGGCATCACACCCCTGCGCACCCTGTTCGAGACCCTGCCCGCCCGGCCCGGCGACCTGACCCTGCTCTACCGCGCCCGCACCGCCGATGAACTGGCGCTGCGCGGCGAGCTCGAGACCATCGCCGCGCGGCGCCAGGCCCGCCTGGTCTACACGCTCAACACCCCCGACGGGCGCCGCACCCCGATCACGGCGGACGGGCTGCGCGCCCTGCTGCCCGACATCGCACGCCACGACGTCTATCTGTGCGGGCCGCCCGGGCTCGCCCAGGCCGCGTACGACGCCCTGCGGACCGCCGGAGTCCCGGCCTCCCGCATCCACCACGAGTCCTTCGAACTGTGAGCCCCGCCATGCGCGCCCACTCGCTCCGCCGCACCGTGCTGACCTGCGTCGCGACCGTCACCGTGACCGTCCTGGCGCTGTCCCTGAAACCGCACCACGTGACCTCGGCCGCCGCACCGGTCACACAGGCGCCTTCGTCGTCGAGCGCGAGCGGCGGCACGAGCCCGAGCGCAGGGACCCGTACCGTGACCGGGTCGACCGTCCCGACCCGCTACGGACCGGTCCAGGTCGAACTGACCCTGGACGGTTCGAGGATCACGTCCGCGCGGGCTCTCCAGCAGCCCGACGGCGACGGCCACAGCAGGGAGATCAACGCGACCGCGATACCCGTCCTCGTCCAGGAGACCGTCACGGCGCAGAGCGCCCAGGTCGACACGGTCTCCGGAGCGACGTACACGAGCGAGGGCTACATCACCTCGCTCCAGAGCGCGTTGGACCAGGCCCATGCCTGACCCGGGCGGTTCCGCCGGCCTGCGGCGCGTGGTGCGCGCGATGGGCACCGTGTTCTCGTGCACGGTGCGCGACACCCCGACTCCGGGGCTGCGCCGGGCCCTGGACGAGGCCGAGGCACTGCTGCACCACGTGGACGAGGTCTTCTCCCCGTACCGGCCCGACAGCGCTGTCTCGCTGGAGCGGGCGGGCACACCGGTGCCGAAGGCCTGTCGCGCGGAGGCCGACGAGGTCGCCTCCCTGTGCGAGGCCGCCCGGCACGACACCGGGGGCCGCTTCGACGCCCGGTACGCCGGCCCGTACGACCCCAGCGGACTGGTCAAGGGATGGGCGGTCGAGCGGGCGGCCCGGCTGCTGCACGAGGCGGGCGCCGCGCACGTGTGCCTCAACGGCGGCGGTGACATCCAGCTGTACGGCGGCCCCTGGCGGGTCGGCATCGCCCATCCGCTGCGGCCGGACAGCTACGCGGCGGTCGTCGAGTCCGCCGCCGGCCCGCTCGCCCTCGCCACGTCCGGAACCGCCGAGCGCGGCTGCCACATCCTCGACCCGCGCACCCAGGCCCCGCCCGCCCACGCCCTGGCCTCCCTGACCGTCGTGACCTCAGGCCTCACCCGGGCCGACGTGCTGGCGACCGCGGCGTACGCGGCCGGAGCGGCGGACGCGCGGGTCTGGCTGGGGCGGCGAACGGACGTGCTCGCGCTGGGGGTGGAGCGGGACGGCACGACGTGGACGGTGCGCGGCACGTCAGGTCCCCGGTTGGCGTAGTTCGGACGGGGCGGGCCGGGTATCGCGCCCCGGCGGTCAGGAAGCGTTCAGGTGGCCGGTGGCACGGTCGTCGACCATGACCTACGAAACGTCCGAGACAGCCGAGTTCCCTGGCGCCGGCGGGCCCGCCGCGCACGTCCGGCACCGGCTGCGGCTGAACAAGGTGCCTGAAGTCACCGTCTACTTCTGGATCATCAAAGTGCTGTGCACGACGGTCGGTGAGACCGCCGCCGACCTTCTGAACGAGAAGGCGGGACTCGGGCTCACCGGCGTCTCGCTGCTGATGAGCGGGCTGCTGGCGGTCGTGCTGGTGGCGCAGTTCCGCACCGGGGCGTACCGGGCCGGCGTGTACTGGCTCGCCGTCGCGCTGATCAGCGTCGTCGGCACACTGATCAGCGACAACCTCACCGACAACATGGGGGTGCCGCTGGAAGTCAGTACGGCCGTCTTCGCGGTCGGCCTGGCGGTCGTGTTCGTCGTCTGGTTCCGGCGGGAGCGGACGCTGTCCATCCACAGCATCGACACCACTGGCCGGGAGACCTTCTACTGGCTCGCCGTCCTGTTCACGTTCGCGCTGGGCACCGCCGCCGGTGACCTCGTCTCCGAGCGGATGGCCCTCGGATACCCGCTCGCCGCGGGCCTGTTCGCCCTCGCCATCGCCGCGGTCGCCGTCGCCCACTTCGCGCTGGGCCTCGACGCGGTGTGGAGCTTCTGGATCGCGTACATCCTCACCCGGCCGCTGGGCGCGTCGATCGGGGACTACCTCTCCCAGCCCACCGGGGACGGCGGCCTCGGCCTCGGCGTCGTGGTGACCAGCGTGCTGTTCCTCGCCGTCATCCTCGCCCTGGTCGTGTACCTGGCCGTGACGCGCAGGGACGTCGCCGAGCCGGACCGGAGTGGAACGTGAAGAAGCTGCCCGAGGTGACGCTCGCGTTCTGGATCATGAAGATCGCGGCGACCACCCTGGGGGAGACGGCGGGGGATCTCTTCTCCCAGACCCTGAAACTGGGGTACTTCCTCACGACGATCGCACTGTTCCTGGTCTTCGTCGTGACGCTGGTCGCGCAGTTGCGGTCCCGTCGCTACCACCCGTTCTTCTACTGGACCGTGATCCTTTCCACCAGCACGGCGGGCACCACCATGTCCGACTTCATGAACCGTGACGCAGGCGCCCAGTACCTGTCCGGCGGCGCGAGTTCCCTGGGATGGGGGCCGCAGGGCCTCGGGCTCGGCTACCCGGTCGGCGCGGCCGTTCTGATCTCGATCCTGCTGGCGATCTTCCTCGGCTGGAAGGTCAGCGGCATGACGTTCGAGATCCGCGACATCGTCACGTTCGAGGGCGAGGCGCTGTTCTGGGCGGCGATCCTCGTGTCGAACACGCTCGGCACCTCGATGGGCGACTTCCTGTCCGACAGCTCCGGCCTCGGATACGCGGGCGGCGCCCTGCTGGTCGCGGGCGCGCTCGCCGTGCTCGTGGTGCTGATGAAGGTGCCCGGTGTGCCGAACGTGCTGCTGTTCTGGATCGCGTTCGTCCTCACCCGGCCGCTCGGCGCCACGGCCGGGGACTTCCTCACCAAGCCCGTCGAGAAGGGCGGCCTGGACCTCGGCACGGGCGGCTCGTCCGCCGTGCTGCTCGCCGTCCTGGTCGGCCTGATGATCCACGCGCAGGTGACCGAGCGCCGGGCCACCGCCGAGCGGGTCACCCTGCCGGCAGGCCGACCGTGAATCCGGCCCCGGGCGTGTGCCCGGGGTCGTGCACCACATCGCCTCCGACCGTGCGGGCCAGGCGCCGGGCGAGCGGCAGCCCGAGGCCCGCCCCGTCGTGCCCGTCGTCAGGGTCGGCCCGCCGGCCGGGCTGGAAGAGCGCGGCGGTGAAGTCCCCTGGCACCCCGGGGCCGTCGTCCCGCACATCGATCCGTATCCCGGAGGCGACCGGTCCCGCCGACACGGTCACGGTGCTCCGCGCGTGGCGGACGGCGTTGTCGAGCAGCGGGCCGATGATCCGCTCCAGCAGCTCGGGCGCCGTACCCGCCTCCAGTACGGGAGTCGAGACCTCCAGCACGGTCGACACACGGTCCGGTGTGCCGAGGTCGCGCAGCAGGCGGGCGAGGACCGCGGCGACATCGGCGGTCCCCGGCGCCCTGGCCGTGTCGAGGGCCCTTTCGCGGGCGTCGTCGAGGACCGTGTCGCAGATGACGCGCATGGAGCGCGCGGCTTCGGCGACGACGTCCACGGTCGCCCGGGTCTCGGCGTCCGACCGGGGCCGCGCGCGCCACCAGTCCAGTTCGGCGACGATCCGACTGAGCGGTGTGCGCAGTTCGTGGGAGAGCTCGCCGGTCAGCTGCTGCTCGTGGCGGAGCACGGTACGGATCCGGTCGAGCAGCGCGTCCAGTGACGTGCCGAGCCGGGCGAGCTCGGCCGGGCGTTCCTCGGCGTCGAAGCGCCGGTCGGAGGCCACCGCGCTCCACTGGGTCGCCTGGTCCGTCATCGTCGCCACGGGGCGCAGCGCCCGGCCGACCGCCAGTCGCGTCAGCGCGTAGGTGCAGCCGAGCATCAGCACGTCCAGGGTCAGTGATCCCAGGAGCAGGGTGTCGGCCGAACTGCGGTACGGGGTCAGGTCCAGCGCCGTGACGACGGACGCGCCGGCCCGCCGGCCCGGGACCGGGAACGCGCAGATCCGGACGGTGCCGACCGTGGCGCAGGCCCGTGCGTCCTGTGCGGCGAGACGGCTCGCCGCCGGAGCGAGGGAACGGTCGGCCGTGGTGGGCGGTGGCCTCTCCAACAGGCGCGACCCGCTGTAGATCCACACACCGGAGTCGAGCAGGCCGTCGTTGGCCGTCTCCAGGACGCGCACTCGCGGGCCGCTGGTGTCGACGGTCGTGGCCACCGCCGCCGCCCGGTCACGCAGGGCGGAGTCCGCCTGATGCCGGAGGTGCTCGTCGGTCACGGCGTTGAACACCACCGTCAGGACGGTCATCAGCAGGGCCGCGACGGCCAGCGCGACGAGCGAGAGACGGCCGCGCAGCGTACGGGGGGTGAGCGCGGCCAGGGCGGCCACCGGACGGTTCACGACAGCCGGTGTCCGATCCCGCGCGCGGTCTGCACCGTCAGACGGCTGCCCGCCTCCCGCAGCTTGCGGCGCAGCCGACTCAGGTACTGGTCCAGGGTGTTGTCGCTGACGTACGCGCCTTCGGGCCAGCCGGCCCGGATCAGCTCACGGCGGCGTACGAGGTCACCGCGCGCCGCGACGAGCGGTGCCAGGAGCCGGAACTCGGTGGGGGACAACGGCACCGCGACACCGCCCGCGGTGACGTGATGGCCGACGGCGTTCAGGACCAGGTCGCCCGACGCGAGCGGGGGACAGGGGCCGGCGCGGTGGAGGGCGGCCCGCAGCC
This sequence comes from Streptomyces sp. NPDC050145, assembly GCF_044460245.1. NCBI lineage: Bacteria > Bacillati > Actinomycetota > Actinomycetes > Kitasatosporales > Streptomycetaceae > Streptomyces > Streptomyces sp. NPDC050145. Next base: position 445,085 of record NZ_JBITJS010000001.1, read on the forward strand.
GGGCGGCGAGCTCGGCCAGATGGAAGGGCTTGGGCAGGTAGTCGTCCCCGCCCGCGGAGAAACCGGACAGCCGGTCGTGCAGCTGGTGCCGGGCGCTCAGGAAGACGACCGGGGCGAGGAACCCGTTGGCGCGCAACGCCTGGCACACGTCCCGTCCGTCCGCGTCCGGCAGCCCGACGTCGAGGACGAGCGCGGCGACATCGGGAGACGCCAGCCGCAGGCCGGTGGCCCCGTCGGCGGCGGGCACGGGATCGAACTCCTCCTCCCGCAGGCCGCGCAGCAGCACGTCACGCAGCGCGTGATCGTCCTCCACCACAAGGATCTTCGGACGCATGGGTCTCCCTCGGCTCCTCGGCGGGCGCCGTCGTCGGAGGCGGATTCGGATCGGCGAAGAAGGCGTCCGGCAGCAGGCGGGCGGCCAGGCACAGGCAGATGCCGAGCCAGCCGGCCGCGAACAGCCAGCCACCGAGGACATCGGTGAACCAGTGCACGCCGAGGAACACACGGGACAGCCCCACGGCCGTCCCCCAGCAGGCGACCGCGACGCGCAGCACCGTGCCGCCGCGCGGAGCCCGCACCCGGAGAGCGGCGATGAGGAGTCCCGCGGCGAGGGCCGAAGTCGTGGCGTGGCCGGACGGGAACGACCAGGCGCTCGCGTGGCCCGCCCAGAACGAGTGCGGCGGGCGCGGCCGGTGCACGAGCTCCATCGCGCCGTACCGCAGGGCCTGCCCGGCGCCCAGGACCGCGAGGCTCAGTCCGGCGGCACACAGCCGCCGGCGCCCGGTCCGTGCGGCCACGACACCGGCCAGGGCGGCGAGTATGTACGGGACCACTCCCGTGCCGGTGGCGGTCACACCCCGGGCCAACGCGGTGACGACTTCCTGCCGATGGCCTGCCGCGCGGAGCAGGAACCCGTCGTCCAGCCACAGCGCCGAGCGGCCCTGCCCGACCACCGCCATGGCCAGGACACCGAACGCCGCCCACGCACCGAGCGCGACACTGCCGAGGAGGTCGGCCACGTCCTTGCGGCTCATGAGCGGGCCAGCAGGGGGCGCAGCCGCCCGGTCCTCGACATCCGGCGGGCCAGCGCCGGCGACAGGCGCCGCACCAGCAGCATGGCGCCGAACGCGACCAGGGAGCCGACCACGACCCCGGCCAGGACATCGTGCGGATAGTGCGCGCCGACCCACACCCGGGACGCCGCCATGGCGAGCGCCACCACGGCGGCCACCGCGCCGAGACGACGCGAGACGAACAGGAGGGCCACCGCCGCAGCGGCGGCGATCGCCGCGTGGTTGCTGGGGAACGACCAGTCGCCGACGGCCGGGCACGCCTCCAAAGTCCGCACGTGCAGGCTCTGGCACGGCCGGTCCTCGCGGACCAGTGACTTGACCACCATGTCCACACCGAAGGCCAGGACCACGACGGCCGGTACCGCCAGAGCCGTCACGGCCAGCGTGGAACTCGTCCTTCGCGCCCGCCACCAGCCGAGCAGCATCAGCACCGCGCACACCCCGAGCCCGTAGGCCGACCAGGCCGTCACGGCACCGTCCAGCCAGCCCGGCGAGCGCTGCGCGAAGTCCGTCACGTCGAGGTAGGCGGACCCGTCGACCGAGGAACCGTCGTACGCGAGGATCACCGGCGGACCTCCTTCGCCGCCGCGGCCTTGCGGGCGCGGAGGAGCTCGGCGGCCAGCGGCAGCAGGGACACCACGACGATCAGCGCGACGATCGGGAGCAGATAGCGATCGACGTCCGGAATCGAGGAGCCCAGCGCGTAGCCGGCCAGGGTCAGGCCGACGCTCCACACCACACCGCCCACCGCCTGCCACAGAGTGAACACCCGCACCGGGACCTCCAGGGCACCCGCGAGCGGATTGAGCACCGTGCGCACCACCGGCACGAACCGCGCGAGCACGATCGCCTTCGCGTGCCCGTACCGCGCGAGCAGCTCCTCGGCTCTTCGGGCTCCGTCGTGCAGTCGCCGCGACCTGCTGCGGGCGAGCAGCGAGCCGCCCGCTCTCCGCCCGATCAGATAGCCGCACTGTGCCCCGGCGAGCGCGCCGAGGACCGCGGCGGCCAGGAGCGGGACCAAGGACAGGTGGACCCCGCTCCGCCCGCTGCCCGTGCAGAGCAGCCCCGCCGTGAACAGCAGGGAGTCGCCAGGCAGGAAGAAGCCGATGAGCAGGCCGGTCTCGGCGAACATCACCGCGCCGACCCCGGCCACGCCGAAGGCGGCCAGGAGGGACTGCGCGTCGAGCGGGTTCACCGCGAGCTGCGACGATAGGGCCACGAGTGTGGTCATCTGCGGGTCCTTGTCTCTGTCGGCAGCCGGGGAGCGCTGGACGCACCGCACATGGCAGGCACAGCACCTGACTGACTACAATCCTGTAGACGGTCTACATCACTGTAGACGATGCGGGGGTGAGGATCGTTCCCATGAGCACCGAGAAGGACGACCGTCGGCCGGCCGGTGAGCTCGAGGCCGCGGTGATGGCCGCGCTGTGGGCGGCGCAAACCGCGCTGACGCCGACCGAGGTCCAGGCCGAGCTGGCCTCCGGCCTGGCCCGGACCACGGTGACGACGATCCTGTCGCGGCTGTACGAGAAGGGGACGCTGGAGCGCCATCGCCGGGGCCGCGGCTTCGCCTACCGCCCGATACAGGACCCGCACGGCCTGACCGCCCTGCGGATGCACGGCGAACTCGACCGCGACAGCGACCGCGCGACCGTGCTCGCCCGCTTCGTCGACCAACTCGGCCCGGACGACGAGGAGATCCTGCGCCGGCTGCTGGAAGAAGGGGGATGACCTCACGCCGCCGCCGGGGTCGGTGTCATCCAGCGCAGGGCTTCACACGTGATGCGCCGCTCGCTCGGCCAGGGTTCCGGACCGCGTTCCCGTTCAGGCGAGGCGTGCCAGACCATGGCGGTCGGCCCACGCGCTGATCGCCTCGGCCAGTTCCTCGGGACGATCCTCGGGGGAGTGGTGGCCGGCCGGGCCGTGGCGCGAGACGTCCAGGCCCGCGATGTTCTCCTCGCACCAGGCCACGGCGCCTCGGTCGGTCATGGCGCCCCGCCCCGGCTCGAACGCGGCGAGCAGCTTGGGGACGTCAGGGCTGGCGGCTAGCCAGGCGTCGTAGCGCTCGACGCGGGCCACGACGTCGGCGGGCTCGCCGTCCAGCGGCATCATGCGGGCCCAGGCCAGCACCGGCCGACGGCTCCGCGGCGTCGGGAAGGGGCTGCGGTAGACCTCCAGGTCGGCCGGGTCGAGCGGCGTGTCCATCGTGTCCGGGAGCCCTTCGACGAAGAGGGACTTCTCCAGGATCATCTCCTCGCCCACCCTGGGGGTGCGCAGCAGAGTGAACAACTCCCGCCCTGCGGCCGGGAACTCGTCGCCGACCAGCGGCTTGACGATCGTCTCGGTGAAGGCGAGGCCGCGGACCCGGTCCGGGAGACGCGCGGCCCGGTCGAAGGCCAGCGCACCGCCCCAGTCGTGGCCGACCAGGACGGCCTCGGTCAGACCCAGGGCGTCGAACCAGGCGTCGAGGTAACGGGCGTGGTCGTCGAAGGAGTAGGCGATGTCCGGTTTCCCGGAGTCGCCCATGCCGATGAGGTCGGGGGCCAGAAGACGGCGGCCTGGTGCGGCTACCCCCGGCAGGACGTTCCGCCACAGGTGGGAGGAGGTGGGGTTGCCGTGGAGGAAGACGAACGGCAGCCCGTCGGGATCGCCGGACTCGCGGTGGTGGAGGGTGGAGTCGAGGACGGGGAGAGTGGGCATCGCGGTGTCACTTCGCTTTCCGTGCGGCGGATCGGTCAGATGTTGAGGCTCAGGACGCGGTCGACGGCGATCTCGACGACGACCAGGTCCGGCGGGGTGGGCGGGGCCGCGCCGTAGCGGGCGGCGTACCGGCGGACCGCCTCGGCCAGGCGCACGGGATCGTCGGAGACGGAGCCCCGGCCCTCGAGGGTCACCCAGCGGAAGCCGTCCGCCTGACAGAGCGCGACACGGGCCGCCGGGCCGCCCGCCTCCACGTTCCGGGCCTTGCGGGCTCCCGCCCGGGTGGTCACCCGGGCCGTGCCGGTGGCCGCGTCGAAGGTGAAGCGGACCGGCGTGACGTGCGGGGTGCCGTCGGGGCGGAGGGTGGTGAAGGTGGCGGTGTGCGGGCCGGCGAGGAACGCCTCGGCGGCGTCCGGGAGTTCCACGGCCGTCGTTCTCGTTGTTGTCGTCGCCTTCGCCCGGCTCACTTCTTCTTCACGCCTTCGTTCCAGATGAGCTTGGCGATGTTCGGCTTCACGGCCGTGGTGATCACGCCCATCGCGGTACGGACGTAGCGCCGCTCCTCCAGTTCGCGCAGCATGCTCGCCGCGAGGTCCGCACGGGCGGTGAAGACGCCGTCGGCGCTGGTCTCGGCGGTGTGGAAGTCCGTGACGACGGGGTGCTCGAAGAGACCCGAGGGCCGCACGAGGGTCCAGTCGAGCTCCGTCCGGCGGATCACGTCCTCCATGCGGCGCATGTCCTCGTGGAGGGTGCGGCCGAGGCGCCGGTTCACCAGCGGGTCGAGGACATGGTTGAAGAAGTGCGCGCCGGTGGGGCGCCAGTCCGGGTCGGCGATGCTGGAGCTGACGACGAGGAGCCGCTTGATGCCGTGGCGGGTCATGGCCTCGGTGATGGCGGTGGCGCTCGCCGAGTACGTGGTGATGGTCTCCTTGCCGAAGCGCGCGCCCAGCGCGGACAGGACCGCGTCCGTCCCGGCGAGCGCGGCGTCGACGGCGGCCGGATCGGTGGCGTCGGCGACGGCGACGGCCAGTCCGGGCCGATCGGAGGAGAGGGAGCCGGGGCGGCGGGTCACGGCGACGACCTCGTGGCCGGCGGCGAGAGCCTGGTCGGTGAGATGGCGGCCGGTCGGTCCGTTGGCGCCGAGGACTGCGATGCGCATGGTGTCGGGTCATCCCCTCGTGTGGTGGTCGGAACGCCCTTGACTGTGCCGATCACGCACCGCAGGCTCAACGCTGATGAATAACGCCGCGCCTGCTCCCGCCCGCACCCGAGGCCGCCCCCGCGGCAACCCGCCGACCCGCGAGTCGATCGTCCCGGCCGCCCGCACGCTGTTCCTGGAGCGCGGCTACAAAGGCACCACGGTGCGCGCCGTGGCCGCGGCGGCCGGCGTCGACCCGGCGCTGATCGCCTACCACTTCGGTTCGAAGAAGGGCCTGTTCGCGGACGTGATGCAGTTCCAGTGCGCCAACGCGCTGGCGGTGGACGACGTCCTCGGCGGCGACCCGGCCACCCTCGCCGACCGCCTGATCGACGCGGTCACGGGCCTGTGGGAGGACGCCGACTTCCGGCGGCTCACCGCCCAGGGCGACGAGGCCGCCGAGGTGATCCGCGAATACCTGGAACAGGAGCTGCTGGCCCGGCTTGTTGAATTTCTCGGCGGCCGTGACGCGACCGCCCGTGCGACGGCCGTGGTGACGATCCTCGGCGGCCTCATCTACACCCGCTACCTCAACCCTCTCCCCACCCCGGCCGCCCTCACCCCGGCCGAGACCCGCCGCATCCTCACCCCGGCCCTGCGCACGGCCCTGGCCCCCACCAGAGCGAGCGGCCGCGGCGCACAAGCCGCTCAGAGGTGACCGCTCAGAGGCGCCCGCTCAGAGGTGGCAGTCCAGGAACTCCCGCACCTCGGCCACGGTCATCGGCCCCGTGGCGTGCGCCACCACCTCGCCGTCCTTCAGCAGGACGCAGGACGGGGCTTCGGTGACCGCGTACCGCTCGGTCGCGGACGGGCACCGCGTGATGTCGGCGCGGACGACCGTCAGGCGGCCCGCGAAGTCGTCGGCGACGCCGCCGACGACGAGGTCCATCACCCGGCAGGGCTCGATCGCCTTGGGCCACGTCCCGGTGAAGTAGCCGAGGACCGGAACTGCGCTCATCCCGAGGATGAAATCGAACTCCGCGTCCTCACGAGGTCGGTGCACCCGCTTCGCCATGCGATCTCCTGACCTCACGTTCCGTCGTTCCTGCCCCATCATCCCGTGCGCGGTGCGCCCCGAAGACCGAGCGCCAGCGTCAGTTCCAGGACCCGGTGCGGCAAGGCGAGTTCCGGGAACAGATCCCGCAGCTGCGACATCCGGTACCGGACGGTCTGAGGATGGACGAACAACGCCGCCGCCACCTCGTCCCGCCTGCCCTGGTGCAGCAGCCACGCCTGCAACGTCTCCTCCAGACGCCGAGCGGTCGCGGCGGGCAGGGCCCGCAACGGTGCGAGCGCCCGGGCCCGCAGGTCCGCGAACGCGTCCACGTCGGCGCTCAGCACCAGCTCGGGCAGGTGCTCCTCGGTGTCGCGGATGTCGCAGGACAGGGAGCGCGCGCGGACGGCCCGTGCGTACGAGGCGGACACGCGAGCCCACGGCCGGGCCGGCCCGACCACGGCGGCACGGTCGCTCAGCTGCCGCAGGAGACGTGACCGGTCGGCATCGGGGACGAGCAGCACACCGGTGGCGTCCGGAAGATCGTCGAGGACGAGGGTGCTCGGATCGAGCGTGCGATAGGCAGGGCGGGCCTGGGCGGCGGGCAGCAGGACCGCCGTCAGCGAGACCGGAGGCTGCCACCCGGCCTGTTGCACAGAGGCCAGCAGCACGTCCGGGTTCGCCCCGGCGAGGAGGTCGCGGGCCAGGTGTTCGAGGTGGCGCTCGCGGTCCCGGCCCCGGGCGGCCAGCTCGTCGGCGTGGCCCGCGGCGCTCGCGGCGGAGAGCTCGTCGATGTAGGCGAAGGTCAGCTCGGCGAACTTGGCGACCTCGGCGGCGGGCAGACCCGCGGGTACGGCACCGGCGGCCAGGCATCGCCAGGCCACGCGGGCGCCGACGCGGTAGGCGCTGAGCAGGGCGTCCATCGACCGGCCGTCGCGCACCTCGCCGCGGCCCAGCTCGTAGGCGGCGTCACCGGCGTCACCGCCCGTGGCGTTCCCGCTCGCGAGATCCAGGTAGTGCCCCAGGGCGGTGCGGACGGCCCGGCGGATGGTGGCGCCCATGCGGCCCGAAAGGGCGTTGGCGTAGGACGGGACCTCGTCGATGATCGCCTGGACGATCTCGTCGGCGGTGGTCCTCAGCTCCGCCCGAAGCGCGGTGACCGTCGTCTCGTCCAGGGCCAGCTCGCTGGCCTTCCGGAATGCATGGCTCACGTTTTGTTCCCTGCGAACAATTCTGTCGACCAGATTTACGTCTTTCGGTCAGGACTTTACGCCTCGCGGCGCAGCAAGCTGGAGCCATGACGAGTGCAGCCCTCCGCAGCAGGGCGTGGAAACTGCTGGAGATGGTCACGACGCCGCTGCTGCCGTCGGACTACCTCGACCTGGTCAGCCCGCTGCGCGCGGGCGCCGACCTGAGAGGGCGCATCGAGGCCGTGCACCCCGAGACGGGTGACGCCGCGACCATCGTGATCAGGCCCGGACGGGGCTGGCGCGGCCACACGGCCGGTCAGTACGTGCGGATCGGGGTCGACGTCGACGGGGTGCGCCTGTGGCGCGCCTACTCCCTCACCTCGCCGACGCACCGCCAGGACGGCCGCGTCACGATCACCGTGAAGGCCATCCCGGACGGCAAGGTCAGCAACCACCTGGTCCGCAGGGCGACGCCGGGCACGCTGATCCAGCTCGACCAGCCGACCGGTGACTTCGTACTGCCGCGGGCCAAGCCCGCCAAGGTGCTCTACCTGACGGCCGGCAGCGGCATCACGCCCGTGATGGGCATGCTGCGCGACACCGAGTTCGACGACGTCGTCATGGTCCACTGCGCGCCACGGCCGCAGGACGTGATCTTCCGCGACGAACTGCACGACCTGGTCGCGGACAAGAAGCTGCGCCTCACCGAGGTGCACACCGACACGGACGGCATGCTCGACATCGCCCGTCTCGACGAACTCGTCCCCGACTGGGCCGAGCGCGAGACCTGGGCGTGCGGGCCCGCGGGCCTGCTCGACGCCGCCGAGATGCACTGGATCGAGCACGGGGTGCAGGAACGCCTGCACACCGAACGCTTCCGCCCCGGGATCGTCGTCGCGGGCGACGGCGGCGAGGTCACGTTCAGCGCCACCGGCAGGACCGTCGACGCGGACGGCGCCACACCGCTGCTGGACGTCGGCGAGGAGGCAGGCGTGCTCATGCCCTCCGGGTGCCGCATGGGCATCTGCTTCGGCTGCGTCGCGCCGCTGAAGTCGGGCGCCGTCCGGGACCTGCGCACCGGCGAGATCACCGAGGGCGAGCCGGGCGTCCTCATCCAGACCTGTGTGTCCGCCGCCGCGGGCCCTTGCGACATCGAACGGTAGGAACGCCTTGACCGCCATCGACCCCACCGCCCACCTGACCGCGGAGCAGATCGAGGAGCTCGGCCGCGAGCTGGACGCGATCCGCGACGAGGTGATCGCCGGTCGCGGCGAGAAGGACGCCGCCTACATCCGCAAGGTCATCTCGGCGCAGCGCAAGCTCGAGCTGGCCAGCCGCGGCGTGCTGCTGTTCTCGTTCTTCCCGCCGGCGTGGCTGATCGGCACCGCAGGTCTCTCCGTGGCGAAGATCATGGACAACATGGAGATCGGCCACAACATCCTCCACGGCCAGTGGGACTGGATGCGGGACCCGAAGATCCACTCCACCACCTGGGAGTGGGACCACGTCTCGCCGGCCGACCAGTGGAAGCACTCGCACAACGAGCTGCACCACACCTACACGAACGTGATCGGCAAGGACAACGACCTCGGCTACGGCATCATGCGCGTCGACGAGGACCAGAAGTGGCACCCGTTCCACCTCGGCCAGCCGCTGTGGAACTTCATCAACGCCTGCTTCTTCGAGTACGGCATCGCCGCGTACGACCTGGAGCTCGGCAGGAACCTCAGCAAGCGCCGCCGCAAGAACCCGGAGTTCCGCGCGCGGGCCAAGGCCGTGGGCCGCAAGATCCGCAAGCAGGTGCTCAAGGACTACGTGATCCACCCGCTGCTGTCCGGCCCGTCGTTCCTCCCCACCCTCGCCGCCACGTTCACCGCGAACCTGGTCCGCAACATCTGGTCGCACTCGGTGATCATGTGCGGGCACTTCCCCGAGGGCGTGCAGGTCTTCGAGCGCCGGTCGATCAAGGGCGAGACGCGCGGCCAGTGGTACCTGCGCCAGATGATGGGCTCGGCGAACATCAGCGGCAGCAAGGCCATGCACTTCATGACCGGCAACCTGTCGCACCAGATCGAGCACCACCTGTTCCCGGACCTGCCGAGCAACCGGTACGCCGAGGTCGCGGTGAAGGTGCGCGCGCTGTTCGAGAAGTACGAGCTGGAGTACGTCAGCGGGCCGCTGCCCGTGCAGGTGTTCTCCGCCTGGCGCAAGGTCTTCCGCCTCTCGCTGCCGAACAAGCAGCCCAAGATCAAGACCCCGGACCGCGAGAAGGAACTCGTCGCGGCCTGACCCCCGGTCACGGGCGAGCGCGGAGACCGGACCGGCCGAGGACCCGGACCGGATATTCGATGGGCCTGCCCGAGGTGGGCAGGCACACTCGTCGCATGTCCGACGCGCGCACGACAGCCGACCAACTCCTCGACACCCTCGACCCGCTTTCGTACCCGCACAGGGTCCGCGAGGCGGCACGCCGGGCGGCGGAACTGGCGGCGAGCCGTGAACTGGCCGGGGTGATCGCGGAGTTGGATCGCCGCGGCTCCTACGAGCGAGGCGTCGGCGCCCTGCTCGCCTGCGCCGGGCGTGACGCCGACTGGGTCGCGGCGCACCTGGCCGACCCCGACGCGTTCGTGCGCGGGCACGCGATGCGCGCCGCCCAGGGGCTGCCGGTGCCCGACGCCTCGTTCGAGACAGCGCTGCGCGATGCCCCCGCCGTGGTCCGCGCCGGGATCCTGCACCACCTCGCGGGCGGGCGGCGCCCCGCCCTCGCCGACCGCCTCGTCGACGAGGTGCGCGAGCAGTGGGGCGACACCGACGCCGCGAAGCTCCTGCCCGGCTGCTCGCGGGACGTCGTGGCGCGGCTGCTTCCTCAGGTGTTCCACGCCGTCCGCGGCTGGTCGGGACTCGCCAGGCGACACCCCGGTGCCCTTGTGGACGTCACGGAACGCGAGCTCGCCGCAGTGCCGGAGAGCGCCCGCACGCGGTGGTTCCAGGACCACGGACGGCTGCTCGCCGCGGTCGCCCCGGCCGACCCGCAGCGCGTGCTCGGCCTCTTCGACACGTACCCGCCCGACCATGTGCCGTCCCGGATCGTCTCTTGCCTGGACGTCCTCGCGAAGGCCGACCCCGCGCGGGTGCTGCGCTGGTACGCCGGTCCGTGGCGCAGGTCCCTGCCCGTCCCGTGGGAGCTGAGCCCTGCCACGCTGCGGGCCCTGGCCCGCTCGGGCGCACCGGAACTCGCCGACTGCGCACGCGCCCTCGCCGCGGACTCGGACGACCTCGCCGCCCTGCTGGACGCCCAGGCACCGGCCGACCGCTGGGCCACGTACGAGGCGGTCAGGGCCGGGCGCGGGACCAAGCACGACGGCGTGCACGACGGGCTGCTGACCGCCCTTCCCCGCCGGCACGTCGCCGACGTGGCCCGGCAAGCGGCCCGCGCGGCACGCGAGCAGGGAGAGGACTGGCTCACCGTCCTCACCGCGGAGTCCTTCCTGCCGCCCGCGGAGGCGCGGGAGGCGCTCGACGCCGCCACGCGCAGGCCGCGCGCCGAGGACCGCGGCGCGGCCTGGCCGCTGTACGTACGTCACGTCGCCCGCACCGGAGACCCGGCCGGCCTGGCCTCACTGGCCGGAGAACTCACCGCGCGATTGCGCAACGAACAGGACCCGGTGCGCGGAGCCGCCCTGCGCGCCCTCGCCGACGACGTGCACCCGCGCCTGTGGATCCCGAGCGCACTGCCGCACCTCGGCCGCCTCGTCACCGACGCCCTCCAGGCGCGCGACCGCTCGTACCCCACGAGCGCCGCCGTGTCCCGCCTCGCCCTCGGCATCCTGCGCGAACACGCGACCGCACCCGGCCGCGAGCACACCGAATGGGCCCTGGACACCCTCACCGCCCTGAACGGAAGCAGCGGCGGCCTCGACCTCGGCCGTCTCGACCGCACCTTGCGGCGCGGCCAGGAGCACGAGGTGTACGCGGCGCTCCGCCCGCGGATCGAGAGTGAGGCGGCGAAGAACGAGTACCGCCTCGTCCTCGCCCTGGCCCGCGCCACCGGACGCCGCGCCGCCGGGATGCCCGAACTTCAGGACTGGCTCCGCCACGCGATCGAGCACGGCAACGACACGACCGTCCGCACCGCGATCCAGCTCTGGCTGGAGCCGAGCGCCACCCGCGACACACGCGTGGCGCACATCCTCGACCTCGAACCGTCCGCCGTCGAACTCGACTGCGTGGCCACGGTCGTGGCCCACCGCCGCACCGACCTCCTCGACCGCTTCCTCACCGACCGGCCACCGCTCGGGCGGTTCCTCACGGCGAAGGGCGCCTGGGCGTTCCCGGCGGACCGGTCGGCGGTGCGCCGCTGGCTGCCGCGTCAGCAGCAGGCGTACCTGCGGCAGTTGCGGCGCATCGCCGACGACGCGGGGAGTCTTTCCTGGCGCCGTGGTCTCGCCGTCCACCGCGCCGCGCACGTACCCGACCGCGGGTACGCCTTCGTACGGACATGGGCCGCGTCCCCCGACGTCGTCATCGCCGAAGCCGCCCTCAGCGCCCTCGGCCGGAGCGGGGACGACCTGCCCCTGCTGCTCGACCACGCCGGCGGAGACCGTGCCCGAGTCGCCGTGTACGCGGCAGCCCAGGCCGCCCGACACGTGAGTCCCTCCCGACTCGCCGCACTCCTCGACCACTTGCTCACCGGCCCCGGCAAGAAGGTCACCAGCCGGAAGGAAGGCGCCCGCCTCGCCGCGGCCTGCCTGCCCGCCCCCGACGCGGCGCGCCTGCTCGCCCGCGTCTACGCGGCCGCCGGCACCCACCCCGACGTGCGCGCCGTCTGCGTCGCCTTCGCCGCGCGCCGCCTCCTCGGCCAGGAGCCCGCCTGGGAGATCCTCACCGACGCCGCACGCGAGGACCGCCCGGCCGTACTGCGCGACGCCGCCCTGCGCCCGGCCCCCTTCGACATCGCCCCGGCACACCGCGAGCGCTACGCGGCCCTCGTCGCCGCCGTCGCCGACACCGACCACGACGAACTCGCCGCCACGGCGCTCGCCGCACTCACCCGCTGGGCACCCTGGTCGCCGAAGGCACCCGCGCTGTTCGCCGGGGTCCTCCTCGACGTACAGCGCCGTACCCGCGGCCTGTGGCGCACGGCGGCCGGCGGCCTCGTCGACGAGGCCGGCCGCACCCCGGACCGGGCCGCCGCGCTGCTCGCCGCCGTGGCCGCCCTCATCGACCTCGGCAGCGAACCGGACGCGGGGGAGGAGCGAGACCGGCCCGCACACCGCCGCGTCGAGTACGTGGCGGAACTCCTCGCCGGACGGGCTCCCCGAACCGCCGCCCTGCGTCCCGCCGCCCGCTCCGTCGCTCTGCTCCTCGCCGGGCACGACACCTGCACCGAGGCGGCGACGCAGGTCCTCCTGGCGACCGTCGACCTCGCGGCCCCGGAGCCCGGCCTGCGGGAACTGGCGCGGCTGCACGCCGACCGCCCCGCACTCGCCGCCCGCACCGCCGAGGTCCTGCGCCACCGGCTCCGCCACGAGGACCCCTCGGAGCACGAACTCGACCGCGCGGCACGGTCGCTGGCCGCCTCCGGCACCCATGCGGAGGGACTGTTCGCCTGGGCGATCACCAAGGCGTCCGGCGACCGCAGCGCCTGGCCCGCCCCCTGGCGCGCCCACCTGGCTGCCCTGCGCAGACACCCGTGCCCGGACGTCCGCGACGCGGCGGTACGCGTCTGCACGGCCCCCTGACGGCTGCTCAGAACTTCACCGCGATCGCGACGTGGGGCCGCTTCCCGAGCCGGGCGACGGTGGCGGGCAAGTCGGTCAGCCACCACTGCCAGGTGTACTTGCGGGCGAGCCGCTTCCGTACGGCCTTGAGGCCGTCGGCGTCCAGGAGCCGGCCGGTGCCCTCCAGGCGTGTCGCGTCGGCCGCGATCCGGCCGCGTACGTCACACGCGGCGACGACCACGCGCGGGTCGCGGCGGAGTCGCTTCACCTTCCAGGAGTCGATCCGGGTCCACACGTACAACTCGTCACCCTCGACCGCGAACCAGACAGGTGTGGCGACCGGAGTCCCGTCCTTGCGGAAGGTGGTCAGGCTGACGTACCGGCCTCGGCTCAGTTCGGCGGGAATCATGCGCGGTGCTCCTTGATCCGGTCGGGTGGCGACCCTGGTGCGGCGATGAGGCCATGATGGCGCAAGGACAGTTCGGGGGAGACCGAACTGTTCCGGACCTAGCGTCAGGGCCATGACGCACACGATGCACGAGTTCGACCGCTCCGCGGACATCGAGGCGGCGCTCGCCGACCCGGCGCTCGTCCCTGAGCCGCCCGCCGCGGACGGTGGTCCGGCCGGGGCCGGCGTCGCGTGGCTGCGCGCCACCGTGGCCCGGTTCAGCTCCGGTGAGGCGCACCGGCGACGGCGGGCTCTGGTGGAGGCCGAACTGGCCCGGCTCGAGCCCGCCGAACTGCGGAGGGCGGTCGGGGCGGGGCCCGAAGGGGAGGTCCGGGTACGGGTGGTGCGGACCCTTGCCGAGGCGCTGGGGCTGCCGGACTCCGGGGCAGCCGCGGCGGACGTGATCGTGGTGGCCGGGGCCTGTTTCGGGGGCGCGGAAGCGACCGTGGCCGAGGACGGGGCGGTGGCCCGGCTGGTGGCGCAGTGCGTGCCGGTGCCGGCGGACGAGGTCGCTCTGGAGGCTGCCGCCCATCGCATCGGGATTCTGGTGCAGGCCTGCGCGGCGACGGCCGCGCTGGTGGAGGCCGCGGCCGGCAGCGACGTACCGCTCGCTCGGGTGCTCCGGGAGAATCCGCCGGTGGCGGTCATGCGCCGGGTCGCCGCTCGTGCCACCCGGGTCGCCGGTCGCGAGATCGCCGAGGGCGACGGGGTGCTGCTGGACCTCGCGACGGCCAACCGGGCTCACCCCGTGCCCCTCACCTTCGGCGCACCGCCGCGTGTCTGCCCCGGCCGGGCCCACGCCCTGGCCCTGGCCGACGGCCTGCTCCAGCGCCCGCGGACCGCCTTCGCCCGGCTGCACGACCAGGCCACCCCGCTGCTGCTGCCCAACGCCTGGGACTACGCGTCCGCGGCCCTTCTGGCGGCGCGGGGCTTCCGCGCCGTCGGCACCACGAGTCTCGGCGTGGCCGCGGCCGCGGGTCTCCCCGACGGTGCGGCGGCGACGGTCGAGGAGACCTTGGCGCTGGCCCGCCGACTCGGACGGGGCTCATTCCTGTTCACCGTCGACGTCGAAGGGGGATTCAGCGATGACCCTGAGGAAGTGGCCGAGCTGGCCGGAAGGCTGCACGACGCGGGCGCCGCGGGGATCAACCTCGAGGACGGGCGTGCGGACGGCTCCCTCGCCCCCGCGGAACTCCACACCGCGAAGGTCGCGGCCGTCAAGGCCGCCGTGCCCGAGCTGTTCGTGAACGCGCGCACCGACACCTACTGGCTCGGACGCCAGGAGGAAGAGACCCGGACGCGTCTCGCGGTGTACGAACAGGCGGGCGCGGACGGGGTGTTCGTGCCAGGGCTCTCGGATCCGGACGGGATCGCCGCCCTGACGGCGACCCTCGTCGTCCCGCTGAACATCCTGTACACGCCGACCGGTCCCACCGTCACCGAACTGGCCGCCCTGGGCGTCCGCAGGATCAGCCTCGGCTCCCTGCTGTACCGCAACGCCTTGGCGGCGGCGGTGACCACCGCGAGCGGCATCCGCGACGGCCTGCCGACGGACCCTCCGGCCCTCTCCTACGCGGAGGTACAGGCGTTGGGGGCGCCTACGGGGAGGCCACGAGGCGCCATGTGAGGCGAGGCCCTCGCGTCACGCGGGCTTCCGCCCAGGAGCGGACAGCGGCGCGTCGATGTCGTAGACACGCGCGTCGACATGGTCCAGGGCGTGCCGTACGGCTCCGAGCATGACGGCCTGATCGCCGAGGTCCGAGATCGCCAGGGCGGGCGGCTCCAGGCACAGCGGGTCCAGGTGGCGGCGCAAGGGCTCCATCAGCACGTCCGCCGATCGCGACACACCGCCGCCCAGCACCACCAGGTCGGGGTCGATGCTGAGCACGAGCGCCGCGATGCCCTCGGCCAGGCTCTGGGTGAAGCGGTCCACCGCCTCGAGCGCCGCCGGATCCCCGGCCCGGGCCGCCGTGAGGACCAGGGCGGCCACCTGCTCGCGCGGGGTTCCCTCGGCCAGATGGGGATACGCCATCAGCTGGGCGGGGGCCCGGTGCCAGCCGACGAGCGGAAGGGCCCCGATCTCGCCGGCCGCGCCGCGTCGCCCGCGGTGCAGTTCGCCCCGGATGAGGATGCCGCAGCCGGTGCGCAGGCCGGACAGGACGAAGACCACGTCGTCGACCTGTTGTGCCACGCCGGTCCAGCGTTCGGCCAGGGCCGCCAGATTGCAGTCGTTCTCCACCAGGACCGGTGCGTCGAAGTCCCGGCCGACCTCGGCGGCGAGATCGAGGCCGGTCCACTCGGGCAGGCTGTCGGAGAGCCGCACCATCCCCGACGAGCTCACCACGCCCGTCGTCCCCACACACACGGCCATCACGTCGGCCCGGGTGAGCTCGGCCGCCGCGAGCGCCTCGTCCGTGGCGTCGCGCAGGGCGGCGAGTCTCTCCGCGCGGCCGATCGAGGCGTCCACCGCGGCGGAGTGCCGGCCGGCGACGACTCCGTCCAGGTCGCAGACGACCGCCCGGATGCTGGAGGCGCCCACATCGAGCCCCAGGACGTGTCCGGCCTCCGCGCGGAAGCGGAACAGGCGCCTGGGACGGCCCATATGGCCTGCCTGCGGCGGCACTTCGCTCAGCCACCCCATGCCGGTCAGTTCCTCCACGAGTCCTTCGACCGTGGGCCGGGAGAGCTCCGCACGCGCCGCCAACTCCGTGAGCCCGATGGGCGGTCCGCCCCGCAACGCCCGCATGGTGGCGACCATGTTGATCCGCCGCATGCGCGATCCGTCGCTCCCACGAATCTTCAACTGCACACACCTCAACATGTATTGACAGAACTCGACGCTACTAATAAAAACATCCTTCATTAGTAAGTCGCAAGCAGCCAGCGGAGGTTGTCGATGCACGGTCCGGAAGTCGAGCTCGCGGTCATCGGCGCAGGCCTGAGGGGTACGGGATACGCCCGCCGGGCCCGCGTCACCGGCCGGGCGCGCATCACGGCCGTGGCCGAACCGGACCAGGAACGCCGCACACGCTTCGCCGAGGAACACGGCATCGACGAGCGCAACGTGTTCGAGGACTGGCGCGACCTCCTCGACCGGGAACGTCTCGCCGACGCGGTGATCATCTCGACGCAGGACAGCATGCACGTCGAGCCGGCCGTCCGCGCCGCCGAACTCGGCTACCACCTCCTGGTGGAGAAGCCGATGGCGCCGACCGAGAAGGAAGCCGCACAGATCACCGAGGCGGCCGAACGCCACGGCGTCCTCCTCGCCGTCTGCCACGTCATGCGCTACACCCGCTACACCGAGACGCTCAAGGAGATCCTCGACGCCGGGCGCATCGGCGACATCATGAACATCCAGCACCTCGAGCAGGTCGGCTGGTGGCACCAGGCCCACTCCTTCGTCCGCGGCAACTGGAGCAACGAGGCCGCCTCCGCGCCCATGCTCCTCGCGAAGGCCTGCCACGACCTGGACTGGATCGTGCACATCAAGGGAGCCCTGCCCCGACGGGTCTCCTCCTTCGGCAACCTCGTGCACTTCCGCCCGGAGAAGCGGCCCCAGAAAGCCGCCGACAACTGTCTCGACTGCCCGGTGGAATCCACCTGCCCCTACTCCGCCAAGCGGATCTACCTGGACTGTCTCGGCGACCCGGCCAAGGAGTGGTGGCCCCTGTCCGCCGTCACCGACGACCACACCGAGGACGGCGTCCTGGCCGCCCTGCGCGAGGGACCGTACGGCCGCTGCGTGTACGCCTCGGACAACGACGTCGTCGACAGCCAGGTGGTGGACATGGAGTTCGGCGACGGCACCACCGCCAGCTTCATGATGACGGCCTTCGCCGCGCTGGAACACCGTAAGACCCGCGTCTTCGGCACCCACGGCTCCATCGAGGGCGACGGCGTGAACCTGCGCATCCACGACTTCCTCACCGACACCCACTCCACCGTCGTCACCGACACGAGCCCCGGAGCCTCGGCGGCCGAAGGGCACGGCGGCGGCGACGAGGTCCTCCTGGATGCCTTCGTCGAAGCCGTACGCGACAAGGACCCGACCCCCATCCGCTCCACCGGCCGCGAAAGCCTCGACACCCACCGGGTGGTCTGGGCCGCCGAGACCGCCCGCCGTACCCGCACGGTCAGCACCCTCGTCCCGCAGGACAGACCCTTCACCGGAAAGACGATGTGATGAAGCAGCCCCTGACCCGCACCACCGCGCTCGCCCTGCTGTGCACCCTGGCCCTCGGCGCCGCCGCATGCGGCAAGAAGAACAGCGGCGACTCCGCCGAAGGAAAGGCGGACGCGTCCTTCTCCTACACCTCTACCTGGGGCAGGGACGAACCGCAGGCGAAGATCTTCCGCGCGGCGATCGCCGACTTCACCGCCTCCACCGGCATCAAGGTCGACGTGAAGTGGATGGGCCGCAACGGCACGGACACCCTCGCCACCGAGATGGCCGCAGGACGGGGCCCCGACCTGTTCGACACCGGCACCGACACCATGGGCAAGCTCCGCGCCCAGAACCTGCTGGCCCCCCTCGAAGACGTCCTGAACCAGAAGATCCCGGGGGAGGGCAAGACCGTCGGCGACGTCCTGCCGGCCGCCGCCGAGGAAGCGTCCAGCGACGAGAAGGGCCTCGGCCTGATACCCCACACCGTCATCTCCACGGGCGTGTGGTTCGACGCGAACAAGCACCCCGACCTCGCCGAGACCCCGCCGCGGACCTGGCCCGAGTTCACCGCCTACCTGGACAAGGCGAAGAAGGCGGGCCGCACCCCCCTCGGCCAGGACGGCACCGTCCCCTTCTACAACGCCTACTGGTTCTACTCCGCGCTCGTCCGCGCCAACGGAGCCGGCAGCCTGCACGCCCTCGGCACCGACGCCGCGGCCTGGGACAGGCCCGAGGTGCTCGCGGCGGCGAAGCAGGTGCAGCAGCTCGCCGAAGGCGGCTACTTCCAGAAGGACTTCATCGCCACCAAGTACCCCGCCGCACAGGACAAGTTCGCCACCGGCACCTACGACCTCAACATCAACGGAACCTGGCTGACCAGCGAGATCAAGCCGAAGCTGCCCGCCGACGCCAAGATCGAGTCCTTCCAGTACCCGGCCGGCGGAAAGAACTCCGTCGAAGCCGGAACGCTCGGCTGGGGCGTCAACGCCAAGGGCAAGCACCCCGACGCCGCGAAGAAGTTCCTCGCCTTCTTCCAGCAGAAGAAGTACGCCTCCCGCATCGGGACCGAGGCACTGAACATCCCCGCCCGGTCCGGGGTGCCCGCCCCCGAGAACCTCACCGGCATGCAGAAGACCATCACCGACGCCACCGCGGTCCACAAGCCGTACGACGGAGCCCCCGCTCTGAACGCCTGGTGGACCGACATCTTCATGCCGCTCGACGACAAACTGCTCAGCGGCAAGATCACCGCACGGGAGTTCGTGGCCCAGGGCAAGGAGAAGAGCGCCGCCTCCATCAAGGCCAACAGCTGACCCTGCCCGGCAGCGCGACGCCGCAGCCCCCCGTCCGACCCCCGGCCCCCCGACGCCCCCGAAGCAGGTGACCATGAGCGCGACAGCAACCCGGACCCCGCGCGACACCAGGCCGACCAGCACGCCGCCCGATCAAGCGACCAGCAGGCGACGCAAGGTCAGGCCCGCACGGGAGAGAGCGTTCTGGCGCTTTCTGACCCCGGCTCTCGCGCTCTACACCGCGCTGTTCGTGGTGCCCTCGCTCTACGGCGTCTGGGTCAGCCTGTACCGCTGGCCCGGCCCCGGCTCCGAGATGACCTGGCGCGGCCTGAAGAACTACACGGCGCTCCTCCACAACGAAGCGTTCCTGTCCTCGTTCTGGAACACCCTGGTCCTGGCCGTGGGCGGGGGCGGCGCCGTCTTCGCGGTCACGTTCCTCGCCATGACCGTGCTGCGCCAGCTCAAGGGCCGGGCGTTCATCCGGGCCGTGGTGTTCCTGCCCATGATCATCTCGGCCATCGCCGTTGGCGCCGCCATCGGGTTCCTGCTCAACCCCGACGGCGCCGTCAACGACATCCTCGCCGTCCTTGGGATCGACGGACTGCCCTGGCTCGGCCCCGACCTCGTCTTCCGCTGCATCATCGCCGGCCTCGTCTGGTCCTCCACCGGCTTCTACATCGCTCTGATGATGTCCGCCGTCGATGCCATCCCCCCACACCTCTACGAGGACGCGCACCTCAGTGGGGCCACCAAGTGGGAGCAGTTCCGGTACATCACCCTCCCGTTGACCTGGGACGTCTTCTCCGTGGCCGCCGTTCTCTGGGTCGTCAACAGCCTCAAGGTGTTCGAGATCGTCCTCGCCTTCACCACCGGAGGCACACCGGGCAACCCGCCGCTGGAGGCACGCACGGTCGCCGTGCAGCAGTACATCTCCATCGCCGGCGGCACCACGGTCCCAGACCTGGGACAGGGAGCGGCCATGGGCGTGGTCGTCGTCCTGATCACCGCGGTCCTGATCCTGCTGATCCGGCGCCTCACCCGCCGCGACCGAGTGGAGCTCTCGTGAACCCCGTCAGAAACAACCGTGCGCCCGCCCGGATCGTCGGCGACATCCTGCTCCCGAGGCTCACCGCGGTCGCCCTGTGGATCTGGGCCGCCTTCAACCTCCTCCTGGTCGCCTGGGTCGGCCTCCAGTCCCTCAAGTCCTCGCGCGACGTCTGGATCCACCCGTTCTCGCTGCCCACCGCACCGCAGTGGGCGAACTACTCCTCCGCGTGGCAGGCCGCCCAGTTCTCGAAGGCGGCGCTCAACAGCGTCCTGCTGACGGCCGTGGGCGCCTTCCTCATCGTCGCCGTCGCAGCCCCCGCCGCGTATGCGCTCGCCCGCTCGTCACGACGCGCGGCGGGCGCCCTGACCAGCTACTTCGCCATGGGCATGAGCATCCCGCTCCAGACCCTGATCATTCCCGTCGTCGTCGTCAAACTCTCCCTCAGCACCTTCATGGTGGACTGGGTCACCGGCTGGTGGGACGACCGCATCACCTTGCTGATCTTCGAGGTCGCGCTCTCCCTGCCCTTCGCCGTCTTCGTCCTCACCGGCTACTTCCGCTCCCTGCCCGGCGAGGTCGAGGAAGCCGCCGAACTCGACGGGGCCGGACCCCTGCGCACCTTCGTCCAGGTCATGGTCCCGCTGGCCCGGCCGGGCATCGTCACCGTCCTGGTCCTCAACGTGATCGGCCTGTGGAACTCCACCCTGCTGGTCATGATCATCGCCCCCGGCGAGGACGAACGCACGCTGCCCGTCGCCCTGCTCAACCTCTACGGCACCATGCAGTACTCCTCCGACTGGGGCGGCATGTTCGCCGGCATCGCGATCCTCGTCTACCCGATGGTCGTCCTCTACCTGTGGTGCGGCCGCCGCATCGTCGACGGCATGACCGCAGGCATCGGCAAGTAACAACCAGCACTGCGCACCACGACGCACCACGACGCACGACGAATCCAGGAACCACCCCATGTGACGCAGACCTTTCCCCCAGGAGGCTCCATGCACAGCAGGCGCGCCCTTCTCACCGCCGCGCTCGGCACGGCCCTGACCGTCGCCCTGCCGGCCGGCACCGCGAGAGCGGCCACGGGCACGACGTACTACGTGGACTCCACCGCCGGTGACGACTCCGCCAACGGCACCTCCACGACCACGCCGTGGCGCACCCTGGCCCGGGTGAACCAGCAGGTCTTCCAGCCGGGCGACACGGTCCGCTTCCTCGCCGGAGGCACCTGGACCGGCCAGTTCGCCCCCAAGGGCTCGGGTGCCGAGGGTGCCCCGGTCACGGCGACCTCGTACGGCACCGGCGCCAAGCCGCACATCGCCGGCAACAACACCGTCGCCTCGGCCGTCCTCCTCGAGAACCTCAAGCACTGGACGCTCGACGGACTGGAGATCACCAACGGCACCGGATCGACCACCTGGCGCGTCGGTCTCGAGGTCCGCGCCAAGGACATCGGCGCCGTCCCCGGCATCACCCTGCGCAACCTGTACATCCACAAGATCGACGGAGTGGCCCAGGTCGGCTCGGGCAACATCGGCTCCGCCGGCATCCTCGTCAACGTCCGCGGCAACAGCGTCCCGACGTACTACACCGGCATGCTGATCGAGAAGAACGAGATCGCCGACACCAAGGCGTACGGCATCACCACCTGGTCCACCTGGATGCAGCGCGAGGGCTGGACCTCCCTGTGGGGCGAACTCAACATCCCCGCGGGCGAGTACGGCCCCTTCACCCCCAGCACCGGCCTCGTCGTCCGCGGCAACTACGTCCACGACGTCGGCTCCGGCGGCATCAACCCCAACCAGGTCGCCGACACCCTCATCGAGTACAACACCGTGGCCCGCCCCACCTCCACCACCACGAACGTCGGCATCTGGTGGTCGGGCGCGGACCGCACCACGGTCCAGTTCAACGAGGTGTACGGAGCCCGGTTCGGCGGCCGGGGACTGGACTGCACCGCCTTCGACGCGGACGCCTCCACCCACGACAGCCTCGTCCAGTACAACTACAGCCACGACAACGGCGGCGGCTTCTTCATCTCCGTATCGCTCGGCACCGCGCCCGCCAGTGCGATCGTCCGCTACAACATCAGCC
Organism: Streptomyces sp. NPDC050145; assembly: GCF_044460245.1. Lineage (NCBI taxonomy): Bacteria > Bacillati > Actinomycetota > Actinomycetes > Kitasatosporales > Streptomycetaceae > Streptomyces > Streptomyces sp. NPDC050145. The sequence continues at coordinate 467,013 of NZ_JBITJS010000001.1, forward strand.
AGAACGACGGCAACGAGATATTCACCTTCTCGACCAACACCGACGGCGTCGACGTCTACAACAACACCATCTACGTCGCGTCCTCACCCAGCCGCCCGCTGTACAAGATCGCGCAGGTCTACCACAACCCGAAGAACGTCACCTTCCGCAACAACCTCTTCGTCAACCAGGCGAACCTGGCCTACGACACCGCCGGGATCACCTACCGCAACAACCTCTACCGCGGCGGCCCCGTCCCGCCGGACACCGCGGCGATCACCGGGGACCCCAAGCTCACCGCCCCCGGCACGGCCACCTCACGCACCGACCTCACCGGCTACCGCCCCCTCACCGGATCAGCCGCGATCGGCGCCGGCCTCGCCGTCACCGGCAACGGAGGCCGGGACATCCTGGGCGCCACCCTGCCCGCCGCCGTCGCGGTCGGCGCCGTCGAGGGTCTGCCGGGCAGCTACGGCGCACCCGTCGCCTCGACCACCATGGGCACCGGCCAGGGATCCATCGCCGCGGTGGTCGACGGCAAGGAGTCGACGAGCTGGGCGAGCCCCGTCACCGTGACGCTGCCCGGCAGCATCACGGTCGACCTCAAGACCACCCGAAGCGTCTCCTCGGTGACCCTGGCCACCCACTTCGGCCAGGGACAGGGATTCACCCGCGTGGACATCCAGACGTGGAACGGGTCGGCGTGGACGACCCGGCTGACCGACGCCGCCATCACCTGGGCGAGCAACACATCCACCGTGGAACGCCGCACCCTCACCCTGCCCACCCCCGTCGACACCTCCCAGCTCCGCCTCGTGGTCAAGGCGGCCAACCGCCAGTGGGGCAACATCGCCCTCAACGAGCTCACGGTCGCCTGACGAGGGACGCCCGCCCGGCCGGCCGCGCCTCGGCGCGACCGGCACCCCTCACGCAGGCAGCGTGTCGCCGGGGAAGCCGTGGCACGGGTGAACCTCGCAGCGCATCATCCCGGCGCGCACGCAGGGGTCCCCGGCCATGATCTCCGTGGCCTCCTCGGCCGGCACGGTCATGATCGCGACGCCGGCCAGGGTGTCCGAGCCGACCGGGCACAGGACCGCGATCACCCCGTCGGCGCGCAGCGACACCATGCGCCGCTGGTGTTCGCGCTCGACGGCGTCCGCGCCGTCCATGGTCCGCTCCGGCCCCCACCGAAGGAGCGCCAGGCTGTACGGCTTCGCGGTTTCGGCCAGAGCCCGGATCTGTTCGTCCGTCACGCTCGCGCTCACGGTGTCTCCTTCTGCTTCCGGGAACTTCTCGTACGGCGGCGAGGAGTCAGGCGCCGGTGCCGTCGACGGCCGCCTCGATCAAGTCGACCACGGCCGAGGGCTGTGAGGCGAGGGAAGCATGACTTGCGTCGAGTTCGATGATCGCGCGGGGGTTCATCCGCTCGGCCATGCGGCGTTCGTTGGCCGGGCTGATCATGCGGTCCTGGGCCGAGACCTGGTACCAGCTCGGCTTGTTGCGCCACGCGGGGGCGGTGACCGTGTCGCCGAACGTCGAGCCGAGGGGCGCCTTCTGCGTGACGGCCATGACCAGCGCCTCGTCCGCGCTCAGGTCCTGTGCGAAGCTCTCGTGGAACGCCTCCGGCTTGATCCACAGGTAGCCGTCGGAGTCGGGTGCGATGTTGTCGAACGCGGCCGGCGGGTCCTCCTGGCTGAGCCCGCCCGGGCTCTCGCCCGCGTCGGGTGCGAACGCGGCGATGTAGACGAGGGCCCGCACCTGGGGCAGGTCGCCGGCCTCCGTGACGACGGCGCCGCCGTAGGAGTGGCCGACCAGGACGACGGGTCCGTCGACCTGGTTGATCATCTTGCGGGTGCGTTCGGCGTCGTCCGCGAGGGACGTGAGCGGGATCTCGACGGCGCGGATCTTGTCGTAGCCCCGCTTGTTCAGTTCGACGATGACCTTGGCCCAGTGCGCGGCACCGCCCCAGAAGCCGTGCACGAGGACGATGGTGGGTTTGCCGCTCATGGCTCTCTCCTTGCGTTGTGCGGGATCAGCACTGGTCCGAGTCTTCTGCGTCGGGGGCGCGGCGGCCCGACGAAAAGTCCGATCGAGTGTCGCGCGATGCCCATGGCCGCATCGGACGGGGAGCTATCTCGCTCGTTCCGGAGACGCGGCGATCACCCCTATTGGATACTGCCACTATCCAATCAACGTAGATGCTTCTCCAAGGGGGACTCGTGAGGCGATCTGTCTCGCACATGTCCGGATACGCCGGCACCGTCTGTGCCGCCGCCGCGGCGACGGTCCTGGCCACCTCCACGTCCGCGGCGGCGGTGACCGGCCCCGAGCAGGACAACTTCCTTCCCGCCATGGTCCATTCGATCCTCCACCTCGACATCGACCCGCCGGGTGCCAACGACTGGAACTGCCGTCCCGGTGCCGCCCATCCGCGTCCGGTCGTCCTGGTCCACGGCACGTACGAGAACCGCTACAACAACTGGGCCCGGATGTCCCCCGAGTTGAAGGCCCGGGGCTACTGCGTCTACGCCCTCGACTTCGGTGACACCGACGACGCCGCGGTGGCTCTCGCGCCGACCGTCAAGGGCTACGGAGACATCAAGGAGTCCTCCAAGGAGCTGGCCGCCTTCGTGGACAAGGTGCTCGCTGCCAGCGGCTCCGGACAGGTCGACCTGGTCGGCCACTCCCAGGGCGGGACCCTGTCCCGCTGGTATCTCAAGGCCGACGGCGGCGCGAACCCGGCCGACCCCTCGAAGAACAAGGTCAAGAAGGTCATCCAGCTCGGCGCGACCAACCACGGCACCACCATGAGCGGCATCTCGACGCTCGCCGACAAGCTCGGGATCCTGGAACCCGGTCAGGTGTCCGTCGGCAAGGCGGGCGTCCAGCAGTACGAGAAGTCCGACTTCATCAAGGAGCTCAACGCCGACGGCGACACCGTCCCCGGGGTCGACTACACCGTGATCGCCACCAAGTACGACGAGATCACCACCCCGTGGCAGAGCACGTTCATGACGGCGGGCCCCGGGGCGACGGTTAGGAACATCACCTTGCAGGAGGGCTGCCCGATCGACCTCTCCGCCCATCTGAGCATGTCGTACAGCCCGCGCGCGGTCGGCCTGGTCGAACGGGCCCTGGACCCGTCGGCCCCCGCGGCTCCCTGTGTCCTGAGGGCACCGGCCTTCTGAATCCGGCCTCCGGCACCGACCGGACCGTACTCAGGCCGACGCGGGGGTGTCCCGGGCATCCCACGGCACGCGGAACTGGCCCGTCTTGGCGAGGAGCCATGCCGTCAGTCGCTGGACGCGCTCGTCCTGTTCGGGTGACCGGCGGCTGAGGAGGTGGTAGCTGGTGCCGTCGGGCACGAACCCGAAGGGGGCGACGAGTTGTCCTCGCTCCAGGTCGTCGTGGGCGACGGCATACGGGGCGATGGCGACCCCGACGCCGGCCGTGGCGGCCTGGAGCGTCAGATAGAAGTGCTCCAGGATCTGCTCGCCGGAGGCGGGCTCTGTCGGCGTCCCGGTGATACGTCGCCAGTCGTCCCACGCCTGTGGCCGTGTGCCGGTGTGCAGGAGGGGCACCTGTGACGTGCCGCCCGGGCCGGTCAGGAGAGCGGCGAGATCGGGCCGGCACACGGGTCCGATCCGCTCGGCGAACAAGCGGGTCCGGCTCGCCTCCTCGGGGAAGGGGAAGTCGTCTCGCCGGATCGCCAGGTCGATGTCGTCCCGCTCGAAGAAGACGGGGCCGCCGCCCGCGGACAGGTGGACGGCGACGTCCGGCACGTCCACGGCCAGATCGGGGAGCCGGGGAATGAGCCAGCGCATCAGCAGGGTGGGCTCGCACGAGAGGGTGAGCGGCCCCGCGGGCGCGCGATGCGCGAACTGCCGGGCCGCCGCATCGATCTGGTCGAGCGCGTCCCGGACGACGGCCGCCAGCTGACGGGCCTGAGGGGTCGGGCGCAGGGCGCGGGTCTTCCGCTCGAACAGCGAGGTTCCGAGGGCCCGTTCGAGATTCTGGATCTGTCGGCTCACCGCGCCGTGCGTGACGTGCAACTCCTGCGCCGCCGCCGTCATGCTCGCGTGCCGGACGGTCGCTTCGAAGGGGAGCAGCGTGTTCAACGGAGGAAGGGCCGACCATCGCATGCGTGAACCCTACTCACAGGTCCTGTGAGAACGAATCGTTTGTCCTGCCCTTTCAGCCTGAACGACTATTGATCCGTTCACAGAGAAGTTGCTGAGGGAGAGGGCGGGGCATGACATTCCGCGACGCCGCGCGGCAGGGCATCGCCATCCTGGCGGACGACCTCACCAGCGCCGGGGACGGCGCCGCGCCGTTCCGTCAGGCAGGGCACGACGCCCGGATCCTGCTCTCCGCCCCGGCGGACGTGCCGCGGCACGCCGTGGGCGTCAGCGCGGTCGATCTCGGGACCCGGGTGCTCGACGAGGAGGCCGCCGCAGCGCGCACGGAGCGGGCGGCCCACCTGTTCGCCGGCTCCGCGTTGCTCTTCAAGACGGTGGATTCCACCCTGCGCGGTCATGTCGCGGCCGAGGTCCGGGCCGCGTGGGCGGGATCGCGCAGGCGGGCCGTCGTCATCGCACCGGCCTTCCCCGCCGAGGGCAGAGTGACGGTGAAGGGGGTCCAGTACGTGCGGGGCGTACCGGTCCACGAGAGCGACTACGCCCGCGACCCCGTACATCCCGTACGGTGCTCCGACCTCGCCACGCTGTTCCCGGAGGCCGCTCCCGCGCAGCCCGAGCAGGCGGCCGAGCTGCCCGAACTGGTCAGTAGCGGTGGCCTGATCGTCTGCTCCGCCGCCGAGGACCGCGACCTCGATCGTCTGGTGGCAACGGTGCCGCGACCCGACGAAGTGCTGTGGGTCGGCTCCCCAGGCCTGGCGGCCGCCCTGGCCCGACGGTGTGCCCGCACCACGGGCGGCCCCGCGTCACTGCCGCCCACTTCCCGACGTCCACTGATCGTGGTCGGCAGCACCAACCCGGCGACCCGCCGGCAGCTGGCCGAGCTACGCACCCGGAGCGACGTCCAAGGCGTCACCGTCGATGTCGACCCGGCCCCCGCCCTGGAGACGCTTCGCGGCCTGACAGCCCCCGTCCTCACCCTGCAGACACCCGATGAACGCCACACACCGCAGACCGCACAGCTGCTCGCCCGCTCCCAGGCGGCGGTCGTCCGGGCACTGGCCGAGCACCACACCGTCGACGCCCTCATCGTCACCGGGGGAGAAACGGCCACCACCGTCCTCCAGCCCCTGGGCGCCACCGGCATCGACCTGACCGACGAACCCGAACCCGGCGTCGTCCGCGGCTCCCTGACCGGCCCACTCCCGCTGCCCGTGCTGATCAAGGCAGGCGGATTCGGCGACGACGCCCTGCTCCTGCGGCTGTCCCACCTCGTCCGACAACGCCTCGACCCAGGAGAGCACGCATGACCCCCATCGCCGTCACCATGGGCGACCCCTGCGGAATCGGCCCCGAGATCACCCTCAAAGCATGCGCCGATCCCCGCAACACCCTGCCCGTCGTCGTCATCGGCGACATGGACGTCCTCGCCCGCGCCGACCAGCTCGCCGACACCCGCCTCGCACTGCGCCCCATCTCCTCCGTCGGCCAGGCACAGTTCGAACCCGGCACGGTGGACGTCCTCGCCGAGGACGGCCTCCCGGCCGACCTGCCCTGGGGCACCCTCGACGCCCGCGCCGGAGCGGCCTCCTTCCAGTACGTCCGCCGCGGAATCGAGCTCGCGACGGCCCACGAGGTACGGGCCCTGGTCACCGCCCCGATCAACAAGGAAGCCCTGCGCCTGTCCGGCGTCCCCTACCCCGGACACACCGAGATCCTCGCCGACCTGTCCGGCACCACGGACTACGCGATGATGATGGCCACCGACGAACTGCGGATCGTCCTGGTCACCGTGCACCAGTCACTGCGCACCGCGATCGACGGCATCACCACGGGCCGCGTACTCGACACCATCCGCCTCACCCACCGCACACTGCTGCGCAGCGGCATCCCCACGCCGCGCATCGCCGTCGCCGGCCTCAACCCCCACGCGGGGGAGAACGGCCTCTTCGGCCGCGAGGACCTCGACATCATCGCGCCGGCCGTCCGGACCGCGCAGAGCGAAGGCATCCGGGCCAGCGGCCCCTGGCCCGCCGACACCGTCTTCATGCGAGCCCGCGCCGGAGACTTCGACGCCGTGGTCGCCCAGTACCACGACCAGGGCCTCATCCCCGTCAAGTACCTCGGGATCGAGCACGGCGTCAACATCACCATCGGCCTGCCCTTCGTCCGCACCAGCGTCGACCACGGCACCGCCTTCGACATCGCCGGTCACGGCACGGCCGACCACACCAGCCTGCTCGCCGCCCTGACCCACGCCGACCGCCTGTCCGCACCGGCGCCGGCCCAGCCCTGACCCACCGCCTCGCATCAGCCCGGAACAGAGGACCGAAGGACCCCATGGACTTCATCTTCATGCTCACCCGCGACGACCGCACCGTCTCCGACTGCCTCGAGGTCCTCGACACCATCCAGGACCTCGGCATCACCCACATCGGCTTCAAGGACATCGGCGCCGACCCCGGCACACTCGCCCAACTCCACACCCGCATCAAGGACATGGGCGCCACCACCTACCTCGAAGTCGTCAGCACCCACCGGGACCAGGCGCTCACCTCGGTACGGACGGCCACCGAACTCGGCGTCGACTGGCTCATGGGCGGCACCTGGATCGAGGAGACCCTCCACCTCCTGCACGGCACATCCATCGGCTACCTGCCCTTCGCCGGAGAACCCCTGGGCCACCCCACCCGCCTCGCCGGTAGCCCGGACCGCATCGCCGACGACTGCCGGCGCGCCGAAGCGGCCGGCTGCGCGGGCGTCGACCTCCTCGCGTACCGCGCCACCGACGCCGACCCTCTCGACCTGGTCCGCGCCGCCCGCGCCGCCACCAGCGGCCGCCTGGTCATCGCGGGCTCCATCACCGGCACCGACCAGATACAGGCACTGGCGGCGGCCGGCGCCGACGCCTTCACCATCGGCTCCGCCGCCTTCGACGGCTCCCTCCAGCCCCACGCCGGCACCCTGCGATCCCAACTTGCCCCGGTGGTGGGTCTGTAGAGGCCGCCGCAACCCGGAAACAGGGAGGTGACACCATGCGGTGCCATGGCAGATGACAGCACCAGTGATTTTCAGGCGGGCCGGACGGGGCTCATCGTCCGCATACCGGAGGCGGAGCCGGCCGTCCGCGCATGGCGCGAACGGTTCGACCCCTCAGCCCGGGCCGGCGTTCCAGCCCATGTCACCGTGCTCTTCCCGTTCCTCGACGAGAGCCGAATCGATGCGCTCGTCCACGCGGCCCTCGCGAACGTGCTGGGCAGCCACCCGGCCTTCGACCTGCGGTTCGAGAGATGCGGACGACTTCCCGGAGTGCTGTACCTCGCCCCCGAGCCCGACACGCCGTTGCGCCGGCTCACGGAGGCGATCGCCGAGCGTTGGCCCGAGGCGCCGCCGTACGGCGGCCGGTTCGCCGAGATCGTGCCGCACCTGACCATCGCTCAGGGACAGGAAGACGCCGCCCTCGAGGAGATCGAGGCCGACCTCGCCGGCAGGCTCCCGTTCACCGCTCGCGTCTCGTCGGTGGAACTCATCGTTCACGACGGCACGAAGTGGCAAGAACGGGCGTCGTTCGCACTCGGAGAATTCAGAGAGTTCGGGGAACTCGGGGAACTCGGGAAATTCGGGGAATGAAGCAGGCCATGGGACCGGCAGAGCACGCCGCTCAGCCGGTGGTGGCGTTGAGGCAGTGGTCGAGGAGTGCGTGCATCCGGGATACGGGGAGGGCCGGATTGGCCGCTGCGCCTTCGGCCGTGTCCGGGTCGGCGAGGAGGGCTTCCAGGGTTTCTGGTGTCAGGTTCGGGTTGGTGGCGGCTGCTTGGCGTACCGACGCGTCGGGGTCCTGAACCGGGGGGTGAGACAGGGCGGGGTCGGCTGCGGCCCGGGCCCGTACCTCCGGATCGGGATGGTCGACGAGGTGGGCCCAGCCGGTGCGGGGGGGTGCGGGCAGGGTCCGCAGGTGCGGACGGTGGGCCGGGCGGGTCGTGAAGACCTCCACGAGAAGGCGTGGTGGAGTCAGCGGGTGGTGGCAGGCCAGCCGGATTCTCACCTCCTCGTCCTCGTCCTGCGTGAGGGTTTCGACGTGTTCCGCCGGCAGGCCCGGCCAACTCGCGGCGACCCGGCGCAGTACGGGTTCCTCGGACACCGCACAGGCGGCGAACCAGTCGGGGGACGGCCCGACGGCCGGATCGGTGCTCGTCGCGGAGAACGGTTCGCCGATCGGGCAGGTGCAGTCCAGGCCGTGCCCGATGCCCCACTGGATCGCCTGGTACTCGGCCCAGGTGCGGAGGAAGGGGCGCAGGCGCGCACGGGCCCGTACCTCGTCGTCCGGGTCCTGTCTCAACTCCGCGACCAGGTCCGCTGTCAGGTCGGGCCGAGTGGCGACCAGCGCGCGGACCTGCGCCTCGGGGTGGCGGGCGAGCCGGGCGACGGCGGAGGCCGGGATGTGTGGATTGCGGGTCAGGGGGTGCACCGTGCCGTCCGCGAAGCACTGCTCGACGAGCGCGGGGGACAGGGCACACGTGGCGAACACCCAGGCATTGCGCGCGTCGAGCGACGGCAGCGTGGCCTCCACCCGTTCCGGGTCCAGCGCCCAGTTCCTGTCCCGCGCCGCTTCTCGGACCGTGGGGTCCGGATCGTCGAGCAGCCCCGCCCGCTGATCCGGGGTGAGCGACTGCCACCTCCAGGTGGCCAGTGCCCGCAGTTCGGGGTGCTCGCGGCCGGCCATGGAGCGGAAGAAGGACGGCGGGATCTGCCGTGACGCGTCGAGCTCCCCGATGATCTCGTTCGCGGTGACCTTGCCGTCCTCACCGCCGTCCTGCGCGGTCAGGAGGGTGACGAGGACGTCGTCCGGCAGTGGCCGGACCCGACGGGGGTACCCGCGCGGGCCGCCGGCGAGCCACCCGCGCACGATCCCCGACGGGTCCGTCGCCAAGGGGGCGAGGCGGGTCGCGTCGACGTACGGGTTGCGGGCCAGAGCGCGGCGGACGAAACCGTCCGGATGGCGCAGAGCCGCGTCGATGACGGCGTCAGGGAGGTCACGCCCCTCGCACAGCAGCGGGCCGGCCGCCCCGGCCGCCCGATCCAACAGGCGTAGCAGTACGTCGGAGGGCGCCGCCCGGTTGAAGGCGATGCCGCGCAGCCAGGGTTCACGCAGGGAGTCGGACACCGCGTCATCCTGCCACCCGGTCTCCTGAACCGCGCCGACCGGTTCAGGCCGTCAGTTGGTCACCGAGCGGGCTGCGCAGGTACAGCACCAAGTGCCCCTGCCGGGCCCGGGTGACCAGTCCCGCCCGGCGGAGAACACTCAGATGTTGGCTCACCGTGCCGGGGCTGAGCCCCAGCCGGTGGGCCAGGTCGGTGGTGCTCGCGGGCTCCGCGAGCTGGGTCAGGAGGAGAGCGCGGGTACCGCCGAGCAGGTCGGCCAGGGCCTTCGGCGGGGCGGCCGCGTGCGTGTGCCAGACCGTGCCGCGGCCTCGCGCGGGGTACGCGATCCTGGGCGCCAGCGCGGGGTTGAGGAGCGTGCTGGCATGGTCGCAGAACAGGGACGGGGTGAAGGTCACTCCGCGGCCGTCCACCGCGAGGTCACGGCGTTCGTCGCGCAGGGCGTCCACGGTGAGGGTGCCCGACCGCCAGCGCAGGCCCGGGTCGATGTCGGGCAGCAGCGCCGCGGCGCCGCCGTCGGCCAGCCGCCGGGCCCGGTGCAGGATGTCGGACCGCAGAACCGCCTGCATGCGCGGCCAGTGCGGCGCGACCACGAGCGCCCAGTAGGCGTGCAGGGCGTCGGCGATGCGCGTGAGCAGGGCCAGGGGGTCCCGGTACGCCTGGACGAGTACGGGGCCCGGTTCCGTACTACCGGCGGCCTGGGCCAGTTCGGTCGTCACACGCTCGGCCGGCGTCGCCCGCAGCACCCTGAACTCGTCGTCGACATCGGGGGACGGGCCGCCGGGATGAGGGGTCAGGAAGTCGGCGATGCGTCCGCGCGGCCCGAGCAAAGACTGGAGCAGGGGCCGGTCGAGCTGCCGCAGCAGCGGGGCGCTCTGGCGCAGGAAGGGCTGATGCTCGGCATGCCGGACCGGGTTCTGCCACGCCCGCAGGCTCAGCACCGTCTCCTGCAGCGGGGAACACGCGAACCGGACCGAGGCGAGATCGTCCAGGTCGAGCCGCAGCAGCAACATTCGGCCCAGACTAAATGTCTCGCACCACAGGCGGTCCGCCGGGTGGGATCACCTCCATGACTACTGCTTCTGCCGGGCGAGGCTCGGCGACGGCCGTGCCCCGACGCGTCGTGCGAGGGACGGGCCGATGACTCTGGCGCGCGCTCATGGCTGGTTCGCGCTGGAAGAGCGGGACGACGGTGTCGTGCGCATCACCGAGCCGCACGCCGACAAGCTGGTGCGGGCCAACCTGTGGTGGCTGCGCGGAACGGACCGTGACCTCGTCGTGGACGCGGGTCTGGGTGTCGCTTCTCTGCGCCGCCACATCCCGCACATGTTCGAGCGGGATCCCCTGGTCGTCCTCACCCACGCGCACCTGGACCATGTCGGCGGAGCACACGAGTTCACGGAACGCGCGGCCCACAAGGCCGCCGAGGAGACCCTTGCACAGGGCGTGCCCGCCAGCCTCAACGGTCCCGAGCTCTACCGCCAACTCGGTGTGGAGCCAGCGGGAGAGAACCTGCCGGACCTACTGATCGACGCGCTGCCCCACACCGGCTACGACCCTCGCGCCTATCGCGTGCAGCCGCTCACGGTGCACCGCAGCCTCCAGGACGGGGACGTCATCGACCTCGGAGGGCTTTCGCTGACCGTGCTGCATCTGCCCGGACACACTCCTGGCTGCATCGCCCTCTTCGAGGAACGCACCGGAGCTCTGTTCACCGGCGACGTCATCTACGACGGCCACCTCATCGACGACCTCCCCGAATCCGACCCGTCGGACTACCGGCGCAGTCTGGCGCGCCTGGCCGACCTGGATCTGTCGATCGCTCACCCGGGCCACGGCCGCAGCATCTCCGGGCACCGCCTGCGGGAACGCGCACACACCTACCTGAGCGCGCCGTTCGCATAGACCCATTGATTCGGCAGTGCCAAGACTCAGGCCCGAGGCGACGGCGTCAGACCGGCGTCTCGGTGGGATTCGAGAAGGACGGCGTGCCACACCTGCGCACCGGGCGGGCGGAACTGGCGGAAACACTGAGTTTCGTCGGCATGTGACGATCAGGCGATTCAGGTCTCGTCGGGTTCAACTCCGCCCCAGCGGTTCTCAACCGGCTGACGGCAATTGACCGGTGACGCATCAGGGAGCGTTTGCCCCGTCGATGGCTACCCTGACGATGTGGCCCTTGAGAAGGACAGTGGGAGCGGCTCGATCCGACGCCCCTGGTGGCGCCCGGTGGTGTCCACCATGGCGATGGAACTGGTCGCCCTGGTCATCTCCGGGTTGATCTCTCTGGCAGGTTGGCCGCTCGGGTATCCGTTCGGGTGGCCGCCCGACACCGATGCCGTCGTCATGGCGATGGGCCTGATCGCGACCGTGCCTGCGACCGAGTTGTACCGCGCATCGGGCCCGCCGCATCGGCTCGCCGTGGTCGCCGCTCTCCTTGTGCTGGCAACGGTGAGCGTGCTCGTGACAGCGGCAGTGAACCGGGCCTTTCCCGCGCTGGCTGACCCGGGCGTCGGATTCCTCGTCGGCCTCATGGCCGCGCTACCCGTCGGCGTGGCTGTGCTGGCCTGGCTCCTCGGCAGGACGAACGCCGCCTGATAGGCACTGACCTCACAGCCCCCCACGGCAGCCGGTCGGTCGTAGGAGAAGTTCACTGACAGGAGATGTCAGTGAACGTCCGGACACTGATGCGATGCCCCTCAGTCACCACTCCCGCCGGGCCGAACGGCTGCTCGTGCCCGCGGCCTTCGCCACCGCTCTCGGCAACAACGTCCAGCTCATCGCGGGCGCGCTGCTCATGATCAGGGAGCAGCGGACCATGATGGCCGTCGGCTGGCTCTTCATCGCCGTCGCCGGGCCGCAAGCACTGCTCTCGCCCCTTTTCGGACGGCTCGCCGACCGCTTCGACCGGCGGGCCCTGTGGATCGGCTGCGATCTCGCCAGTGCCGCCCTGGCCCTCGGGCTGCCGCTGTGGCTGGTCTGCGGCGGTTCCACGGGGCCCGGCATCTACGGCGCCAATCTGATGCTGGCCGTGGTCGGCGCCCTGTTCTTTCCGGCGAGTTCCGCACTGATCAAGGAACGGGTCGCGGCGGACCGGTTGCGGCGGTTCAACGCCCGCTACGAGATGGGGACCCAGGCGGGGATGCTGCTGTCGGCGACGATCGGCGGCCTGTCCGTGCAGGCGTTCGGCGCCGTGCCGCTGCTGGTGTTCAACGCCGGGACGTTCGTCGTCTCGGCGCTCTGCGTCGCCGCCGTGGGGCGCCGCCCGAACCGGGTGCCGACGGCCACCCCCGACGCGAGCCCGGCGCCGGCCCCGACGGCTCCCCGCGTGCCGCTGCGGATGCGTCACTTCATCCTGCTCTACGCCCAGGGGAGCGTGGTCGTCACGGTCTTCAACGCGCTGCTGCCCACCGCGGTCATCGGCGAACTCCACCTGGGGCCCGGGACGTTCGGCACCGTGGACGCCCTGGGGAGCCTCGGCTTCCTGGCGGCGACCGGCGCCTACCGCATCGTCGGCAGACACTGGCCCGACCTGCGCGTCGCCGTCGTGGGCTTCCTGCTCTGCGACGCCGGCCTGCTGCTGCAGAGCGAGTTCGGCATCGCGGGATACCTCCTCGGCGTGCCACTGGGCGCGTTCGTCTTCGGGCAGGCCCGGATCGCCTCGCGGACCATGCTGATGTCCTCGGCCGACGATGCCTCGGTGGGCAGAGTCTTCGGGCTGGCGAACGGCGGCGGCCTTGCGGCCACGGTCGGGGTCATGTTCCTGGTCGCGTCGGTCACCGACCACACTGACACCCGCTACGGCTTCGCGGTCCTCGCCGCCCTTTCCCTGCTGGCGACGCTGTCCGCCGCACTGCTGCTGAGGTCACCGGTCCCGGCCCGGTCGGACGCGTCCACCGGCCGGTACCGGTCGAGCACCGCCGCCGCGGTCGCCGCGATCGCGCGGCGCAACTCCTCGGGAGCCAGTACCTCGATGTCCGGCCCCAGCGACAGCAGCGCCGGCACCGCCAGTTCGACGGACTCCAGCGGTACCGTCGCGGTCACCCAGCCGTCAGCCCCCGGCGGCCCCGCCGACGCTTCGACGGCGCGGACCAGCGCCGCGTCCAGACGGTCCGGCAGCGCGGACAGCAGCGCCGGAGCGATGCGGACGGAAGCCTGAAGGCGCAGTCTGCGCGCGTCGTAGACGCGGAGGTAGTCCTGCCAGTGCGCGGCCAGATCGAACCCGTCGGGACGCTCGAAGCCCTCCTCGCCGACGTCCAGGCGCAGGATCGACGACACCCGATAGGTCCGCGCCGCGCCGTCCACCGCCGCGACGAGGTACCAGACGCCCGCCTTGAGGACCAGGCCGTAGGGGTCGAGCTCACGCTCGACCTCCTGCGGCTCGGCCCAGCGGCGGTAGCGCACCCGGATGCGCCGCTGGTTCCACACGGCCTGGGCGAGCGCCATGAGAGCGGGCGGGGAGTCCTGTTCCCGGTACCAGCCCAGCGCGTCGAGGTGGAACCGCTCACGGACCCGGCCGGCCCGGTCCCGGAGCGGGGCCGGCAGCGCCGCGGTCAGCTTCAGCTGCGCCGCCGCCAGCACCTCACCCAGTCCCAGATCGTCCGCCGCACCGGGCAGTCCGGCCAGGAACAGGGACTCGGCCTCGTCGGCGTGCAGTCCGGTGAGCCGGGTCCGGTAACCGCCGACCAGCTCGTAACCGCCATGGTGCCCGGCGTCCCCGTAGACCGGGATGCCCGCGCCGCTCAGTGACTCGATGTCCCGGTAGACCGTCCGGATCGAGACCCCCAGCTCCGCTGCGAGCTCACCGGCCGTCAGCCGGCCGCGATTCTGCAACAGCAGAAGGAGCGAAAGGAGTCGGGCCGCGCGCATGAACCCATCATGTCCCACCGGCCCACAGCCACACACAGTGCTCGTGGGGTGGGGACGGAGAAGGGCCTGGCGCCGACGGGGGATGCAGCGCCAAGCCCTCCGTCGCCACTCTAATACCTCCCCGCCGAGCAGACCCGGATGTACGCCGTCACACTGCCCCGTCGATCGCTCGACCTAGCATTTGCTTGGCTCGGGCTCGTAGAGTCACGGGCATGCGAACAGGGCAGTGCTCGTCCCCCACCCGGCAGGGGCCCGCCGTGCAGGAACCGTCCGCGCCTCTACGTGAACTCGCCGATCGGCAGCTGATCCACGAGGTCGTCCTGACCTACTGCCGCGGTGTCGACCGCCTCGACCTCGACCTGGTCCGCTCCGCCTACCATCCCGACGGCGTGGACCACCACACGGGCTTCAGCGGCCCGGTGGACGCCTACATCGCCTGGGTGGAACCTCTGCTGCGCGCGTTCGACGGCACCCAGCACATCATCGGCAACCACAGTGTCGAACTGCTCGGCGACCACGCCGTGGCGGAGACGTACGGCACGGCCGTGCACTGGGGTTCACCCGCCGACGACGCGCGGCTCAACTTCACGAGTGGCTTCCGCTATGTCGACCACCTGACGCGACGGGACGGGCGCTGGGCCATCGTCGAGCGCTTCGCGGTCCGGGAGTGGACGCGGAGCGACGCCGGCCTGCGGATCGCTCCCGAGGCGGATGGGCCTCGGCCCGGGCGCGACGGTTCGGACCCGCTTCAAGACCTCACCCGCCGCGTCCGCGAGGCGGCCCGTTCGTAGGAGATGGTCGGCGTGGCCGATGAGTTTGTGTCCCGCGGTCGGTCCACAGTGGTGACACCGCAGGAAAGGAACCGTCATGTCGGAGCTTCTGGTCGACTTCATCACCACTCTCGACGGCTACGCCTCGGGCGAGGGCTGGCCCGGATTCTGGGGTCTGGAGAGCCCGGAGTACCTCGGATGGCTCGGTGAGCAGCCCGAGGTCACCTACGTGATGGGAGCAAACACCTACCGTCTGATGTCGGGCTTCGCCGCAGGTGAGGTCCCCAGTGGGCAGGACGAATTCAGGCCCGAGGAAGAGGCGTCCGTCGACGAGCTCACCAAAGCGCGCAAGGTGGTGTTCTCCTCCTCGCTCGAAGAGCCGCTGAAGTGGGCCAATTGCACGCTCGTCCGCGACGACGCGATCGAGGCGGTCCGCGGCATGAAGGCGAGTGGCTCGGGGCTTCTCAGCACGATCGGCAGCCTCAGTCTGTGCCGGTCCCTGCTGCGGGCGGGACTCGTCGACCGGTTCCGGGTCGTGATGTTCCCGGTGATCACCGGGGCCACGGGGGAGGAGCGCATCTACGACGGCTATCCCGACGTCGCCCTCGAGATGAACGAGCACCGCACCTTCGACGGCGGTATCCAGCTGGTCGAGTACAAGCCCCGCGTGCTCGAGCACCCCCCGCTCGACGTCCCTGCGTGACCTCGCTGTCGCCGACCGGCCGGCGCGGGGCTGCGGTCTGGAGACCGCTCCGCGCCGGCCGGCGGCGTCTTACGTATTACCTGGCGGGACTTTCTGGACGTGTCAGGACGCTCGGGCGCAGCCACCCTGCGCGCAGGCGTCCAGCCAGCTGTTCCAGTCGGCGTCGTAGCGCGTCCCGATGGTCTGCGTCAGGTGCCGCTGAGCACCCGCCCAGTCACCGGCGCGATAGGCGCCGAGCACCGTGTCGAGGTCCGACGGGTGCTTCTCCAGCATGTAGCGCACCGCGAGGTACCCCCAGCGGTAGACCCGCGTGGTGTCCGCGTTCTCGTAGGTGGTGCCGAAGAGTTCGCTCAGCCGGTACGTCTTCTTGCCGGCCTCCGTGACGGCCTCCTCGTACCGCAGCCCGCGATAGGTGTACGAGACGTACTCCGCGAAGCCCTCTATCCACCACACGGTCGGCGTGGACGTGCCGTCCGCGAAGTCGCCGTGCATGTCGAAGCGCCCGTCCAGATAGTGCGTGTACTCGTGGTTGAGGTTCCAGATCTGGAAGTCCGGGCGGGTCCACTCCGCCTCGTAGGCGATGAAGCGCGGCAGATTCCCCTGCACGGAGGGGTCGCCCTCGAGGTACATGCCGCCGTTGTTGGTGTCGATGCCGAAGATCACCCCGCCGTACGTCTGGTAGTCGGCGCTGGAGTCGAAGACGACCACCTCGATGCGGGTGTTGTGATCGTCCTTCACCGGCCCCGGGTCCCGGGCGACCTCGTGGAAGAAGGCGTCCTGACCGTTCAGGCTCTCGCAGGCGGTAGAGAAGTCGCCGGCCGACATGTTCTGCGCGACCACGGAGATGCTGTCACTGCAGCTCTGCCGGTCGGTGAGGACCGCGTCACGCAGCCGCTGCGCGAGGTCGCACACGCCGTACTCGGCGCAGTTGGCCTGGTCGTAGGCGTCGGCCATCTCGGCGACCCCGACCCAGAGCCCGGCGGTCGGGCCGGTCATGTCGGAGAGGCCGAGCAGTTCCTTCATCAGCGGGCGCACCGTGTCCGCGAGCCCCGGATGCTGCACGAACCGGGCGAGCTCGCGGCCCGCGTTGGACACCAGGTACGAACGCTCACCTCCCAGCATCGCGACGTGCTCCGCGGCGAAGGTGCGCAGTGTGTCGAGCACCCCCGGATCGGCCTCGACCGCCGGGACGAAGTCGGGTACTTGATGGCCGCGCCAGAGCACCGTGTACACGTTGTTGACGGCGTTGAGCATCCACCATTTGTCGTCGTACGAGGAGTTGTAGCCGGTCAGCATTCGCTCGACCACGGGCAGATAGCGGGCGTTCTCCTCCGAGCTGTCGATCAGGGTGATCGCTTCGGCGAGGGTCTCCCCGTTGGCTTCGGTGACGTCCCGCGAGTGCTCGGAGGCGAAGAAGGCGTCGAGGCCGCCCTGGATCGCGGACTTCAACTGGGGCCCGTACTCGCCCACATCGGGCTCGTTGTACCAGTGCACGTAGTAGCCGGCCCGCAGATACAGGACCGTCTGCGGCATGCCGGTGCTGCCGTCGCCCGGGTATCCGGCCGAACCGTCGCGCAGCGCGTTCGCGACCGTCACCATCTGCTCCTGGCGGAACGCGCCGGCCGCGTCCGAACCGGTGAGCGAGAACAGGGTGTTGATGCAGTCGGGTGTGGCCCCCTGGATATGGGCGACGAGTTCGGCGCCGGTGCTGCCGGTGAAGTCGCCCGGTGAGCACGCGGCTGCCCGGCGTTTCGCGCCCAGGGCACGCATCGACGGCCGCGGGTGCGAGGGCTTCGCGGCGGACCGTTCGCCGTGCTCGCGGGTCAGGGTGTCCTTCGAGGCGGGCAGGGGCGCCCGCTCCTTCACCGGTAGCCGCTTGCTGCCGGGACGGTCCGGCGCGGCGGACGGATCGGCGGGGGAGGGGCCGGTGTTCGCGGTGCGGACCGCGCTCGCAGGGGTGAGTGCGACGGTGGACGCCGCCGCCTGCGCTTCGGCCCCGCTCCGGCCGTCCGGGGTTACGCCGACGCCGAGTGCCAGGGCGAGAGCGAGCACGCCGGTGCCTGTCGCTCGGGCGAGACAGCGGCGTGGGGTGCTTCTTCGATCGTGACCATGCATCCGGGATCTCCTGTGGGGGGTGTTGATCCAACGGCCGCACGAGCGCGCGATGTTGATGTTTGATGTGAACACGCCAGTGCGATGTGGCAGTACAATTTCACATCGCACTGAACTTGAGAAGGTGCGGAGTCGGCCAAGGTTCGACGGCGGTCGGCCGCAGGTGCCGGAGTCGGCCTCGGCCCGTCGCGAGGGGGGTGGTGCGGCGCCCACCGGTCGTAAGATCAGTACGATCGCCGTTCGCGCCGCACCCGGAGTACCGCACCCGCAGGCGCGGTACTCCGCCGGCCCATGAGGAGCAGTGTGTGTCCACGCCCGCAGACCACGCGCTGAAGCTGCCCGCCGTGCCGGCCCGGCGCAGCATCCGCGACCATGTCGCGCACGCCCTGCGCGCCGCGCTCGTCGCGGGTGAACTGCGCCCGGGGCAGGTGTACTCGGCTCCCCAACTCGCCGCCCAGTTCGGCGTGTCCGCGACGCCGGTGCGCGAGGCGATGCTGGACCTGACCCGCGAGGGGATGGTCGAGCCGGTCCCCAACAAGGGCTTCCGCGTCACCGAGCTGACCCAGCGTGATCTGGCCGAGTACGTCGCCGTACGCGAACTGATCGAGGTGCCCACCGTCGGCGTGGTGGCGCGGACCGGCGACCCCGAACGCCTCGAGCGACTGCGCCCGGTGGCCCACGAGATCGTGGCCGCGGCCCGGGCCGGAGACCTCGTGGCCTTCCTCGAGGCGGACCGCCGGTTCCACCTCGCGCTGCTCGAACTCGCGGGAAACCGCCGCCTGGTGGAGGTCGTCGGCGCCCTGCGCGGCCACTCCCGGCTCTACGGGCTCGCGGGCCTCGCCGAGGCCGGCCGGCTCATGGAATCGGCCGAGGAGCACGAGATCCTCCTCGACCTGGTCATCGCCCGCGACGCCCCGGCCGCCGAGTCCCGCATGCGCACCCATCTGCGCCGCCTCGACGCCCAGACCAAGGACCCTGCCCCTTGAGGGAGTTCACCACCCGACGCCCTTCGAAGAAGATCCCGAATCCTGAGGTGGGGCCGGGACGGTGGCGGGTTGATCTCAACTGCGGTTGAGGTTGCAGGATCGGGTCGGAGCACGCGCCGCAGACGGCTGCGGCCGACCGCGAGGTGGGGGAGTTGTTGTGGAGAGCGCACAGAGTGTCCTGGTCATGGGTGCGACGGGGAACCAGGGAGGTGCCACCGCACGCGCGTTGCTCGCTCGTGGCTTCGACGTCCGGGCTCTGGTCCGGGACCCGGACAAGCGTGAGGCCCGGGACCTGGCGGAGCGGGGCGCGAAACTCGTGCCGGGCGACATGAACGACGTGGCGTCGTTGCGTCGCGCCATGACCGGCGTGCACGGTGTGTTCAGCGTGCAGGCGCTCGCCTACGAGCCGGCGACCTTGGCAGAGGAGGTCCGGCAGGGCAAGGCGGTGGCCGATGCCGCGGAGGCGGCGGGGGTCGGGCACTTCGTGTACAGCTCCGTCGGCGGCGCCGAACGCGGCACCGGGATCGACCACTTCGAGACCAAGGCCGAGATCGAGCGGCACATCCAGGCCCTCGGTCTTCCCGCGACCGTACTGCGGCCGGTCTTCTTCATGAACAACCTGCTGCACTATGCCGACGCGGCAGGCGAGCGCGTCATGTCGCTCCCCGTCAGACCGGACAAGCCCATGCAGCTGATCGCCGCCGACGACATCGGGTTCTTCGCCGCGGCAGCCTTCGACGACCCGCAGAGCTACCTCGGACGCCAGATCGAACTGGCCGGCGACGAGCTCACCTTCCCCGAGGTGGCGGCCATCTACGAACGTGTCACCGGCGTGACGACACGTTTCGAGGCCCGGCCGATCGAAGAGCGCATGTTCGAGTGGTTCGCCGAGGAGGGGTACCAGGCGGACATCCCCGCGCTGCGGCGTGTGCATCCCGGGCTCATGTCGCTCGAGCGCTTCCTCACCCGACGCTTGCAGTCAGCCATCTCCTGACTCCGCCCACCACACCGGCCGCCGCCGCATGCAGCCTGTGCGCCGTCCGCTTCAGGCTTCAGCCGGTATCGCCCTTGGCCGGGGAACGACGTTCGGCCTTGGCCGCGGAGTTGCGCACGGCGAGGAGTGCCACGCTGACGTCGGCCACCGTCCGGGGGTCGGAGAGGGACCGGCCCGTCAGCTCCTCGACGCGGCGCAGGCGGTAGCGGACCGTATTGGGGTGGACGAAGAGGCTCTGCGCGGCGTCCCCGGCCGATCCGGCGGCGGCGAACCAGTGCTCCAGAGTCCGCAGGAGGCGGGAGCGCTCCACCGCGGGCAGCCCGAGCACCGGTCCCAGAACCGCCCGCATCAGGTGAGCGCCCTCCGTGGGTGCGGCGGCGACGACCATCGCCAGCGGATCGTCGTCGAATCGGGCCACTCCGGGGCTCGTGCCCTGAGCGGACAGAGCCAGGCGGGCGAAGCGCAGCGCCTGCGGCAACTCCGACAGCGACGCGAAGAGCGGACTGAAGCCCACGCGCGCACCGGACCGGCGCAGGACGCGCAGGCAGGTCTTCTCCGATGCCTCGGCCGGCAGAGCGATCAGAGCAAGGTGCTGGTCGGGCAGCGGCTCCCAGACGGACGGCAGGTTCGCTCGCAGCAGTGCCGCTTCCGTCTCGGCGAACGACGCGCCGGTTGCCGCGACAGCCTCTGTCACAGCCTCTACGACGGCCACCGCGTACGGTCCGTGCTCCGGCAGCCCCAGCTCGCGCGCTGCTTCCCAGAGCGTGCGGTCGGTGGTGACGCCCGCGAACAGCGACGTCACCAGGGCGGAGCGCCTCGCCTGCACACGAGAGGTCAGCTCGGTCGACGCCTCCCGGTACGCCGCCGCCACCGCCTCCGCGAGCAGACCGAACAGCGACCAGAAGCGCGCCGACTCCGACACCAGATGGTCGTCGGAGACTTCCGGGTGCCTGCGCGCCTCCGCGAGAAGCTCCGTCCACAGCAACTCGGTGCCGATCCGGTACGCGTGCAGGGTGTCCGCCAGCGGCACGCCCTGTTCGGCGCGGGCCCGCCCGGTCTGCCGGGCCGAACTCACGTCGAGGGTGCCCCCGTGCCACAGGTGGTTGAGGACGAGATCCGCGTTCGCGGCGCACGAGCGGGACAACGACTTCGGGGTGATCAGCGACGCCTCGTTGTACGAAGCCACGTCGGAGCGGATCCGCACCGCCATGCGCTCGCCCAGCTCCGGGAGCCGCGACCGGAGAGCTGCGGCCACACCTGAAAGCAACATCTCCGCAGCTTAATGTCACTGGATTGTTCTGGGAAACAAAGATGAGGGTCGGATGCTGTCCGCCGGCCCATAGGGGGTGGGCCGGGTCCGACTGCAAGATGTCGACGATGTAAACACCTTGCGTTTCATGTAACGCGTAACGGAGGCGGGTCATGGCCAATCTGGCAGCGTTCCTCGAGGAGACGGCGCAGCGGCATCCCGAGCGCTCCGCGCTGCTGCTGGGCGAGCAGCACATCACCTACCAGGAGCTGAACGAGCGCAGTGCCCGTGCCGCCGCCCTCCTCAAGGCCGAAGGTGTCCGACCGGGGGACCGGGTCGCCCTCATGCTGCCCAACGTTCCCGAGTTCGTCGTCCTCTACTACGGAGCCCTGCGCGCAGGCGCGGTCGTGGTCCCGATGAACCCCCTGCTGAAGACCCGCGAGGTGGAGTTCCACCTCGCGGACTCGGGCGCGGTGCGGCTCTTCGAATGGCACCAGGCACCGGGCGAAGGCGCGCAGGGCGCGGCCGCCGCCGGCGTGCGGCACACGACCGTGGAACCCGCTTCCTTCGCCGCGGCGCTGACCGCGCACGAGCCGGTGTGGGAGGTGACGGAGGCCGAGGGCGAGGACATGGCCGTCCTGCTGTACACCTCCGGCACGACCGGCCGCCCCAAGGGCGCCGTTCTCACGCACGCCGGACTGCGGCACAACACCGAGGTCAACGGCGTCCACGTCCAGCAGCTGACCCCCGAGGACGTGGTGGTCGGCTGCCTGCCGCTGTTCCACATCTTCGGGCAGGTCTGCACCATGAGCGCGGCAGTCCGCAGCGGCGCGTCCCTCGTCCTGATCCCCAGGTTCGACCCCCAGGCCGTCCTGGACGCCGTCGCCCGCGAGCGGGCGACGGTGTTCGAGGGGGTGCCGACCATGTACGCCGCGCTCCTGCAGAGCCCGTCCGGCGCGGACGTCTCGACCCTGCGCATGTGCATCTCCGGCGGAGCGTCCTTGCCGGTGGAGATCCTCCAGCGCTTCGAGCAGCGCTTCGGCTGTCAGGTGCTCGAAGGTTTCGGCATGTCCGAGACCAGCCCCGTGGTCACGTTCAACCACCCCGACCGCCCGCGCAAGGCCGGGTCCATCGGCACTCCCATCCGGGACGTGGAAGTACGGCTCCTGGACGCCGAGGGCAACGACGTGCCTGCGGGAGAGATCGGTGAGCTCGCTGTTCGAGGGCCCAACGTGATGAAGGGCTACTGGAACCGTCCGGAGGAGACCGAGGCCGCGATCCCCGACGGCTGGCTCCGCAGCGGAGACCTCGCCCGCGCGGACGAGGACGGATACCTGTACATCGTCGACCGCAAGAAGGACATGATCATTCGCGGCGGCTACAACGTCTATCCGCGGGAGATCGAGGAAGTGCTCCACGAGCACTCCGCCGTGGCCATGGCGGCGGTGCTCGGTGTGCCCCACGCCGAACTCGGCGAGGAAGTCACCGCGGTGGTGGTGCTGCGCCCCGACGCGCACGCCGTGCCGGACGAGTTGAGGGAGTACGTCAAGGAGCGCGTGGCTGCCTACAAGTACCCCCGTCAGGTGTGGATCGTGGACAAGCTCCCGTTGGGGCCGAGCGGCAAGATCCTCAAGCGGGAGATCGCCGTGCCGTCGGTCTGACCGCGCGTATCTGACGACTCGGAAGCCGTCATCCTGTGTGTGGTTCGTGCCCTGCCGATCGGGCGCTGCACGCTCACTGGAACAGGGTCCCCGTGGCGGCTCCGATGTCCCGCTTGCGGCGGAAGTAGTCATTGATGATCACGCGGAACCGGTCGGCATCCGCGCGTGCCCAGTTGCGCATGAGCTCACAGCCGAAGGCGATCGAGGTGATCGGCTGCGCTCCGGCCTGCACCATCCGTTCGATGGCGGTGCTGTGTGTCACGGGGGAGACGCCTCCGACGGCGTCGATGACGGGGTACACCTCGTAGCCCTCGCGGAGCATGTCCAGGGTGGGGAACGCCAGGCAGACCGCGGTCCACAGGCCGGCCATGACGATCTTCCTCCGGCCGGTGGCCTCGATGGCGGTGCGGAAGTCCTCGTCCTCCCACGCGTTGACTCCGGTGCGGTCGATCTCCGGTACGGAGGGCAGTTCGCGAGCGAGCTTCACCGCCCTCGCCACCGCTTCGCGGTACTCAGCGTCGCCTCGCCCTTCAACCTCCTCGGCGCCTCCCCGGCCGATCAGCCCGGCGTCAGCGACACCGCCGCCCTGTGCCTGATCCCCCTGCACCTCATCCCCGCCCCCGTCCTGCTCGTGGCGCTCCTCCGCCGCAAGACCAAGGCCTGACGGAGCGGACGGAGCGGACGGAGCGGGGCGCGCACTCTCGTCGAGCGGGGCTGTGGCCGGGGATGCCGCGCGGGGCGTCGGGGCCATCGGGCAGGACCACGCCGGTTCGGCTCAGGAGAGGTGGGTCGGCGGGAGCTGCCATCGGCCCGAGTGGCCGGGCGGCAGTTCCATGGCGCGACGGATCGCCGTGTAGTACTTCTCCCGAGCCACGCGCTGCTTCTCGATCTGCGCCGACCACGTGTCGGCGGTACAGCCGGGAGCGCGCACAAGGCCTTCGACCTCCATCACGGTGAGCGCCCACCCGTGCGCAGCCTCTACGACCTCCGCGGAGCCGAGCATCAGCAGCCCTTCTCCGGCTGCGGAGCGGGCGTCCGTGGCGTCGACCAGGAGGGGAGCCGCCTTTGTGGGCGGCAGGGGGTGCGGATATCCGTCGTGGCCGAGATGTGCTGCGACACGGCGATGAAGAGTGACCGTCTTCTTCAGCGTCAGCGCGTAGTCGGTGTAGGCGGCGAGCTGCCGCTCCTGCCACCGGGCTGCGTGCTCCCGACGGAACCTCGCCCGATCGCCCCGCATGACCACCACGTACGAGCCGAAGGCTCCGATCATCACCCCGAGCAGGGCGGGAAGTTGCTTGATGAAGTCTGACACCGCCGCATGGTAGTGCTCCGAAGATCTCTGTGATTGACACAAGATCCCGACCGGGGCATCTTGTACTCACCACTTGATACAAGATGATCTGGAGGGGATCTCCGCATGCTCGATACCGCCCCGCTCCAGGCCCGGCTCCTCGACCACGCCGACTACTACGCCCGCTGGTCCGGTCTGGCCATCGGCGTCGTGGCCGCACAGCAGTTGGTCACCGTGGAGAGCGGCGACATCACGATGCCCCTGGTGTTCGCCATCACCGCTTTCGGCCTGTGCGCGGTGGGCGGAGTCCTGCTCGGCGACGCCCTGACCCTGCGCCCCCAGGAAGCGGTACGCACCGCGAGCATCGCCCCGCGCCTGGTCAGGGACCAGGTGCCGCCCCGCATGGCACCCCTGCTTCTCCTGCAGGCGGCGTCCCTCGTCACCCTGCTGGTGATCGGTGCGGTCACGGCCTCCTCCGACCCTGACCGGGCCGGCGGAGCGGGGCATGTCCTCACCGTCGCCTGCGAAGGGATCCCCACATCCCTCGGCCCCTGGCCCGGCCTGTACTACAGCGGCCCGATGTTCGCCGCCCTCACGGTCGGAACCCCCGTCTGTGTCTGGGCCCTACGCCGAATCGCCCACGGCCCAGGCAGTGACCAGCAGCGCCGCGACCGCGCATGGGCGATCACCGGAGCCTGGGGGCTGCTGGTGTCGAGTCAGGTGCTGCTCGTCGTGCTGATGATCCTCATCGCGCTCACGGAACAAGGCTGCGCCGGCCGTCTGGGAGCCGCCACCGTCGTGGTGATCTGCCCCCTGGGCCTGCTGAGCCTGTTCACTTTCGGATGGTCCCTGGTCACCGTGATGGCACCCCGGGCGGTCGAGGACGAGGCAGTCGACGGCAACCCCTTCGACGATGAGTGACCCCGCCGTCCGTGTCGACACCACCAGCCAGGTGCCGCCGTACGAGCAGATCCGCGCCCAACTGGCCGCGCTGATCCGCACCGGGCGGCTGGCCGAGGGCGAGCGCCTGCCGACGGTGCGCCAGCTCGCCGTCGACCTCGGCCTGGCGCCGGGCACCGTGGCTCGCGCCTACCGCGAGCTGGAGGCCGCCGAACTGATCCGCACCCGCCGCGGCGCGGGCACCCGCGTCGCTGCGCTCCCGTCCGAACCGCACGCGCATGACGCTGACCAACTGGCCACGCTGGCCCGTGACTTCACCTCCGCCGCGCGTGCGCTCGGCGCCGGCACCGAGGACATCCTGACCGCTGTTCGCGACGCCCTGTGACGGGGCCTGCGGGCCTGCCCCTCTGCCGCCACCGCCACCGCGACCTCCTCTCGGTCACGGGGCACATCGCATCGCCCGGACACCGGGAACCGGGACCGGCGTCAGAAGAGCAGGGTGTTTCTTTCCTGACAAGCCGCCCTGCAGAAAACGAGCATGCGTGGCTCTGGTAGGCACGCCACGGAAAGACAGGTCGCGACCAGCGCGTACCGGCCGCCATCGGCCACCGCTTCGATCACGAACGCCCCGAACGTGCCGAAGACCGCGTCATAGGTGACGGTCGTGCAGAGCGCCGCGGTCGGTGGTGACGAGACCGGCGCCGTGGCCGCGGGCGAACGCGACCTGCGCATCGCGGGACACCAGGGCAGCCGGTGCTCCAGCCGGGGAAGCAGTAGCGGCAGGCCCTCGCCCAGGTGACCGAGGATGATCTGGAGATTCGGGTGCTCGTCGAAGAGTCCGCTGAGCATGAGGCGGACGACGTGCGTGGCGGTCTCGTGGGCGAAGCCCCACGCGGACCCGGACCAGCGCGCCG
The DNA here is from genome assembly GCF_044460245.1 of Streptomyces sp. NPDC050145. NCBI lineage: Bacteria > Bacillati > Actinomycetota > Actinomycetes > Kitasatosporales > Streptomycetaceae > Streptomyces > Streptomyces sp. NPDC050145. Next base: position 492,737 of record NZ_JBITJS010000001.1, read on the forward strand.
TAACCCTCGTACAGCCGTTGCCGGGTCGGCAGGGGCTCCCTCGGGTGCAGGTGGACGGGGACGTTCAGGCAGGCGACCCGCTCCCAGAAGGTCCGCACCGTGTCCTCGTCGAGGTACTGGCCCTCGTCACTGCTGCCGACGTTCGTGTAGCCGTTGATCATCGCGCCGACCACGCCCAAGTCGTTGACGCCGCCCTCCAGTTCGTCGGCTGCCGCTTGCGGGTCCTGGACGGGCACCGCGGCGAACGCCGACAGCCGGTCCGGAGCGCGGGACACGGACTTCTCCATGAGGTAGTCGTTCTGCTGGCGGGCTGCCTTGACGGCCTCGGCGGGGTCGAGGATGGACTGGATGCCGGGAAAGGTCAGCGACAGGATCGTGCGCTCGATGCCGTTCTTGTCCATGTCGCGCAGGCGGTCGTCGACTTCGTCGCCGGGGGAGACGGCTTGTACCCTGCACTCATTTGACGACCGGACGACCGGACGATCGCCGGTGCGGGGAGCGTGGGGATTTCGATGAGTGACGCACAGCCGACGCGAAGCGGCAGAACGGGCCTCTCGATCGGTGTGCGCATCATCGCGGTGGTCGTCCTCACCGCGATCGGGGCCGTCGGCGCCTGGCTCCAGCACGACGCTCGTGGCCGGAGCTCGGAGCCGCGTACGGAGTTCACCGCGAACAACCCGCCCGCCGGTCTGCCCGGCGCGCTCACCACCGGCCAGCATCTCCATTGGTCCCGCTGCACCTCGCCGCCCAGGGCGCGCACGGACTACGACTGCGCCACCATGAAGGCCCCCCTCGACTACCGGAAGCCGGACGGCAGGACGATCGACGTCGCCCTGATCCGCCGCAAGGCCACCGGCCCGAACGCCCGGCGCATCGGCTCGCTCGTCCTCAACTTCGGCGGCCCCGGTGTGTCCGGTGTGAGTGGACTACCCGAACGCCTCAACCAGTACGGGCCGCTCCTCGACCGCTACGACCTGGTCTCCTTCGACCCGCGCGGCGTCGGCGCGACCATCCCCGTGCGATGCGGGAAGACCGCCGAAGACACCGGCTACGACGGGGTCGACGCCTGCGCCGAGCGCTCCGGGGCGATCCTCCCGTACGTCGGCACCTCGCACACCGCGCGCGACCTCGACCTGATGCGCTACCTCCTCGGCGACCAGCGACTCCACTACTTCGGAGTCTCGTACGGAACGGCGCTCGGCGCGGTCTACGCCCACCTGTACCCGTCACACGTCGGACGGCTCGTCCTCGAAGCGTCCGTCGATCCGACCGAGGACCTCGACGAGGAGCAGGTGTCGCAGGTCAAGGCGGTCCAGGCGGCGTTCGACCGGTTCGCCGCGCACTGCGCGGCCCGTATCCGTCACTGCCCGACCGGCGACGGGCCCGAGGAGGCCGAGCGGCGCATGGCGCGCCTGGCCGACCGCCTGAAGAAGAAGCCCGCCCCGGCCGGCGCCGGAAAGAAGCTCGACGCCGACGGCCTCGCGTACGCCGTCAGCGACCACCTCGACCGCGGTACGGACGGCTGGGCGCCGCTCGCCAAGGCCCTCACCGCGCTGATCGACCACAACGACGGCCGTCCGCTGAGCAAGGGCGCGGACGACAGGGGCTCCGCCGACCGCGCGGAGACCCCGCGCGACAACAGCCGCGTAGCCCAGACCGCGATCACCTGCGCGGACTCCAGCCTGCGCCCCGACTTCGACCGCCTCGACCGGGACGAGGCCCGGGTCGAAGCCGCCTCACCTGTCTTCGGCGCGGCCTGGTCCACCGGCGTCTACCTTTGTTACGACTGGCCGTTCGACGGCGAGCGCTCGACGCTCCAGGTGAATGCTGAGGGTGCGGCACCCGTCCTCGTGGTCGGCGGCACCGGCGACCCGACCACTCCGTACCCCGGCGCCCGCCACATGGCCCGAGCACTGGGGGAGGGCGTCGGTGTGCTCCTGACGGCCGAGGAGGAGGGTCACGGCACCTACCCGCAGAACCGCTGCGTCATGGAGACCGTCGACCGATACCTCCGTACGGGCCGCACGCCGGCCCAGGGGACGGTGTGCCGGGGCAGCATGTCCTGAGGTCCGTACAGATCCCTCGGCATGCTGGAGCACTTTCAAGCTCGCCTCCTGGTGAACGGTCGGCGTGAACGGTCGGCGTGAACGGGCGGAGTCCGTCGAACTGGCTGGTTCGGACCGGGTTGGTTCCCCGTCAGGATCTTGCTCGGTCCTCGCGATCCAAGTCTCGGAGATCGGGGAGGATGATCCTGCAATGCGAGAACCAGCAAGGCGGGGAAATGTGCATGCGAGCGGACAAAGCGAGCGAAGGAAGCTCGGGCGGGACCGTCGAGATCTGCGCGGACGGACTTCAGTACTACTCGGACGCACTGCGGAACAGGCCGACACCCGATGACTGTCCGCGCGAATCGCATCTGATCCGCGCGGTGCAGGGGGCCGACACGATCAGCGCCACGCTCTCGGCGGCGGTGCACGCCTGCCAGGAGGAACTGCTGACGGCCCAGCCCGGCGGGGGGCGGCCCCAGGAACTGCTGGACAAGGCGCTCGCCAGCGATCTCGCGGCGATCGAGCGGGGCGTGGCGCAGCGGACGATCTACCAGCACACGATCCGCTCCCACCAGGCCACCCTCGCGTACGCCGAGCGGATCAGCGGGGCGGGCGGCGAGGTGCGGACGCTGGACGAGGTCTTCGACCGGCTGATCGTCTGCGACCGCAGGATCGCCTTCATCCCCGACCCCGGCTCGGAACGCTCCGACCTCGCACTCGTCGTGGAGCACCCGGGCGTGGTCCGCTACCTGGCCGGCATCTTCGAGCACGCCTGGCAGCGGGCGTCACCGCTGCACAGTTTCCCCAGTACCCGGCTGCCGCCGCTGCTCACGGACGAGGTCCGCCGGGCGATCCTGCGCCACATGGTCAACGGCCACACGGACGAGGCGATCGCGGCCCGGCTCGGCATGAGCCCCCGTAGCGTCGCCACCCACATGCGGTGGGCGGCGGAGCTGTTCGGCAGCCGCAGCCGGGCACAACTGGCTTACCTGATCGCCAAGAGCGGCTTCCTGGACGACGTGTCGCAGTGACCGGGCGGGACGCGGGTGGGGGACACCGCTTCTCCTCCCCGGCGGTGTCATGTACGTTGTGCCCGCAACATCCTTCCCGCGCGGCCGTCTTCGGGCCGTCGCACCGCGCCGACCGGTTGGTTCCCCGTCGCGCCACGCCGGCCCCGCCCCGGGTTGTGATCCCGGTGGTCCGGTCCGGCCCTGTCTTCTCCCTCGTGCGACTCGCGCCGTGCTCCTGTTCCGGTGCGGGCTCGTACGTCATGGCGCGTTCCCCTCGGACACACCCGTCGGGCATCAACCTGATCCGAAAGGACCCCTCCCATGAAGTACCGCGTCATCGGAAGCTCGCCCGCGACCCGCCGTGAGGTCAGTGTGCTGAGCCTCGGCGCCATGACGTTCGGCACGATCGTCGACGAGGCCACCTCCTTCGCGATCCTCGACCGGTTCGCCGAGGCCGGCGGCACCTTCATCGACACCTCCAACAACTACGCGTTCTGGGTGAACGGCACCCAGGGCGGCGAGAGCGAGGAGCTGGTCGGCCGCTGGCTGAAGAGCCGCGGCGTGGGCGACGAGTTCACCATCGCCACCAAGCTCGGCGCCCGCCCCAACCAGCCCACCACGGGCTTCAGTCGGGACGTCGAGGGCCTGTCCGCCAAGGTGATCCGCGAGTCCTCGGAGCGCAGCCGCGAACGCCTCGGCATCGAGAAGATCCACCTGCTGTACGCGCACATCATGGACGAGAACACCCCGCTGGAGGAGACCGTCCAGGGCTTCGCCGACGCGGTCGCCGACGGTGTGGCCGGCCTTCTCGGCGCGAGCAACCACTGGGCCTGGCGCATCGAGCGCGCCCGCACCCTCGCCGCGTCGGCGGGTGTGCCCGGCTACGAGGTGCTCCAGCACCACCACAGCTACCTGCGCCAGCGCACCGACATCCCCAGCCTGCGCTCGCCCGACGGCAACCAGGGTCTCGTCAGCGGCGACCTGCTCAGCTACCTGCGTGCCAACCCGGAGCTCACGCAGGTCGCGTACTCGCCGCTGATCGCGGGAGCGTACGTACGGGACGACAAGCCGCTCGGCCCGGGCTTCGAGCACGCGGGCACCCAGCCGCGCCTCAAGGCCGTCCGCGAAGTGGCGGCGCAGACCGGCGCCAGCGTCAACCAGGTGGTGCTCTCCTGGCTGATGGGCGGCGCCATCCCGGTTCTCCCTCTCATCGGTGCCTCGTCAGTGGCCCAACTGGACGAGAACCTGGGCGCTGTCGAGCTCGAACTGACCGCGGAGCAGCGGGCGAAGCTCGACTCGGTCAACTGACCGGCGAGCTGCTGGGCCACACGGCCGCCCATGGACGTGCCGTAGACGTCGGCCCGCTCGAAGTTCTGTCGGGTGTCGTCGCAGACGCCATCGGCTGGGTCTCTCCGGTCCAGCAGGGAGGGGTGGTGGCGGGGCGTACGCGTCCTGGTGGGCGTCCTCAGTCAGCAGTCGGACGGTGAGGAGTCTTCTCCCAGCTGAACGGGGAGAAGGCCACCTGATGGGCGGCCCGCCACGCGGCGACCGACCACAGCACCGTGACGAGCGGGCTGAACACGGCGTGCCAGGGCGCCGCCAGCCCCGCCCGCCGGGCGGCGACGAACGTAAGGGCGATCCACACCACGATCGAGGCGCCCTGGGCGGCCACGGCCGGTACCACCAGCCCGGCACCGGTCGAGGACCATACGGGACAGGTGAGGGCGAGCACGGTGAGGGCGCTCAGCAGGGGTTGGAGCAGCGCGGTCACCGGAGCCGCCGCGACGATGCCGAGCAGCACCAGCGCCCCGGACAGGCCGAACCGGCGCAGGGTCCGTCCGGGGTGGCGGGTGTGGACCATGGTCGTGATCAGGAACCCCTTGTACCAGCGGGTGCGCTGCCGCACGTACGGGCCGACCGTGTCGAGCGCCTCCTCCCAGGTGACCGATTCGATGGTCTCGGTGCGGTGGCCCATCGCGGCGCAGCGCATGCCGAGGTCGGCGTCCTCGGTGACGTTCCAGGCGTCCCAGCCGCCCAGCGCGCGCAGGGTGTCGGTGCGGAAGTGGTTGCTGGTGCCGCCGAGCGGGATCGGCAGCCGCAGGCGCTCCAGGCCGGGCAGGGCGAGCCCGAAGCGCAGGGCGTACTCCATGGCGAACTGTCTGGTCAGCCAGTTCGCACTGTCATTGCGGAACAGCAGCTGGGCCTGGACGCAGGCGGTGTGCTCGTCTCGCGCGGCGAACCGTGCCGCGACGCGCCGTAGTTGGGCAGGATCGGGCCGGTCCTCGGCATCGAAGATCACCAGCAGCTCGCCGCGGGCCAGCATGAGGCCGAGGTTCACCGAGCGGGGCTTGGTCTGCGGTGGACCGGGCGGCAGTGGGACGACGCGGACGAACGGCGGCGGATCCGCCGCGAGGACGGCCGCTCGGGTGTCGGGGTCGTGCCGCTCCACCAGGATCAGCACCTCCAGCCGGTCCGCCGGGTAGTCCAGTGCGGCCAGGTGCCGGACCAGACCGCCGATGACCTCGGCCTCCCGATAGGCGGGCACCAGCACGGTGTAGAACGGCAGTTCCGCGTCCGGGACCGGCGGGTCCGACGCGGCCGCCCCGGACCTGCGGTGCAGCAGACCGGCCCCCGCGACGACGCCCTGCAGCAGGCTGTAGACCGTCACCACCGCGGTCAACACCGCGAGGGCGAGCAGCGGCGCGAGCAGCACCACAACCGCGACCGCGATGACGACGACCCCCAAGGCCACGACCTGCCAACCCGCGAACCCGGACTTCGCCGCCAGGTCCGGGTGCTGACGGGTGAACCCGTCCGCCATGACATCGGCCACCACCGACGAGTGCTCCGTCAGGAACCGGTCCTGCGCCTCGGCCTCACGGCCCGCCAGCGCCTCGGCCACGTCCACACTCGCGCGGACCGTCTCCACCCTGTTCACCTGTTCCAGATCGCGCAAATGATCAAGGGGAGTGTAGCGACGTGGTACTTCGCGGGACGGGTCAGGTGCGACCTCCCGGGCCGGGCGCGGGGGCCGGCCTCGACCGACCACGGAACCCACCAGCTCAGCCGGTGAAACCGATGCTCTGTCGCCAGCTGAGCTCGTCGGTCCCCTCACTGCCGGGCGACCGGAAGACGACCCGGTATCCGGTCCACGAGAAGCGCGTCGTCTCCCACGCGTCGATGCCTTCGGTGGTGTCCGTGTCCCATTCATCGAGGTCACCGTCGCTGACCCCGGCGATCACCATCTCGGCCGGCTCACCCGCGTGGCAGCCGGCGCTGTAGCCGGCGACGAGTGCGACGGTGTCCCCGTACGCGCTGAGCTCGGCGCCGCAGTCGGAATCCCCGTGCGGGTAGAGGAGTTCGGGCCGCGACCAAGGCCCGCCCTTCCTGCTCTGGTGCCGCTCGTACAGCCCCTTGTCGGTGAACCGCGCCGACACACGGCGCCCGTCCTCCAGCTCGATCACCCCGTTCCAGCCGATCCGCTCCGCCGTGGAGGTCTGGCTGGGCCACTCGGCACACCCCATCCACACGCCCATCAGCACAAGGGACAGCGCACCCGTCGCCACGACGCGCGACCGACGCATGAAAAGCCTCGCCCTCTTCCGTCACATCCGTGTCGGGAGACACGTCGCTCGCCGTTCGTCCGGTTCCTGGCTCACGATCAAAGGCGGTCGTCCGGCGAGGAGCGAGACGGCTCAGCGGTGTTCGGGGTTCTCGAAGTCGAAGCGGCAACCGGCGTCCCACTCGGAGCGCTGGTTCCCGTGGGCCGGGACACCGCCGGCGTCCTTGAGCATGCGGGCCAGGTGGAGCTGGTTCCAGGTCATGAAGGTGGTGTTGCGATTGGTGAAGTCGTTCTCCGGCCCGCCGGAACCGGGGTCGAGGTAGGACGGCCCGGGGCCGGCCGGTCCGACCCAGCCCGCGTCGGCCTGCGGCGGAATCACGTACCCGAGGTGCTGGAGGCTGTAGAGGACGTTCATCGCACAGTGCTTGGCGCCGTCCTCGTTGCCGGTGATCAAGCAGCCACCCACCCGCCCGTAATACGCGTACTGGCCACGATCGTTGAGGATCGACGAGCAGGCGTAGAGGCGCTCGATCACCTTCTTCATGACTGAGGAGTTGTCGCCCAGCCATACAGGTCCGGCCAAGGTGAGGATGTCCGCAGCCATCACCTTCGAGTAGATGGAGGGCCATTCATCGGACTCCCACCCGTGCTCCGTCATGTCGGGCCACACGCCGGTCGCGATGTCGAGATCCACGGCACGCAGCACCTCGACCCCGACACCCTGGCGCTCCATGATGCCGGTGCTGACGTCGATCAGCCCCTGGGTGTGGCTGCGCTCCGGCGACCGCTTGAGCGTGCAGTTGATCACCAGTGCGCGAAGATCACGGTAGGACGTGGCAGTGTCGGTCATCGATGCGTCCCCTTGCGGCCGAGTGTGCGGTCCGGCGGCGCCATGTGCCCGGGCGCCGATGCGCAAAAGAGCTCCGGGTCGGTCAGGCCGGAAATTCCGCCCACTGTCTCGTCTCATGGGGCGAACCGGCCGAGCGCCGCACCCGAGGCGGCGAAGTCGGCCACCCGATCACCCAGGTGGCCCCGCCCTGATCACTGGGCCCCCGACGCCGGGAGCGGGACCTGAGGGTGGGTCAGGAGGAGCGCCAGACCCACGCCAGTGCGGCCCCTGGCGTCACACAGGACAGGAAGGCCGCCGTGTGCGCCGCGGTGCCGGTTGTCCAGCCGAGGGCGGTCGGCAGCAGGAGGAGCAGGCCGAGGGAGAGGACGCCGAGGGCGGGCAGGTGCACGGCCGGGGCGTACCGCCGTGCCGCGCGCGGCATTTCGTGCGAGAGCACGCTTGTCAGGAACGCCCCGGCGAACAGGACGGGGATGAGGGTGAGGATGAGGAGCCGGGTGCCGATCACCCCCGTGCCCCAGCGGCGGCCGTCCTCCAGTACTGGCGAGTCGGGGCGCGGGTCGCCGGGCGCGTAGTACACGTCGATGGTCATGCCCGCTTTCGGCGGGTGGTACCGGGTGTACATGCCCGGCACGGTCACCTCGCGCGGACCGCTGTCGTACGGGAGGCGCAGGACGAGGTCGGTCTCGAAGTACACGGGCTCGTCGGAAGCGTTGTCCCCCCGGACCGGCTTCCCCGCGAGCCGTGCGATCGGAACGGCGTGGCTCCCGAACCGGCCCGCCTCCAGGCGCGCGGTCTCCCGCCCGTACTCCGGCGACACCATGAACCCGAGGTCGAAGCAGGCCAGCGTGGCGAGCGGCACCAGCCAGGCGACCAGCCACATCAGCACGCGCCCGCCGGCCCGCGGCAGTTCGGTGTGGAGCGGGGCGCGGCGGGACGCCACGATCCAGGCGACGGCGAAAGCCATGCTCAGCGCGGCCAGGACGATCTCGGGGACCAGCGGCGGATACGGGCTGACGCCCCACAGCGCACAGCCGATCGCCCCCGTGGCACTGAGCAGCATGCCCCAGCCCGTGAGCGTGGTCCACACGCTGCGCCGGTACGTGGGTCTGGCCCGCTCCGACCTCTTCTCCAACTGCACCATGTCCGCCCCCTCCGCCGCCCCCTGCGGCCTTGCGGCGGGAAGCCTAGTACCCCTCGTCCCGGCGAACGCGGAGACGTCACTTTGTGGGGTGAGTGCGGTGCCGCCGTGGTCACTCGGTGCCCTGGTCGCCGCCTTGGGCTTCCTCCCGCCAGCGGACGGCGGCGCGCTGGGACACGACGGTGTAGATGTAGTCGGCTCCGTGTACCCGCTCCATGTCGAGCGCCAGCCGTTCGAACGCCTCGGCGGCCCCGGCCGCGTCCCCTGACCTGCCGCGCAAGGTGGCCAGGTTGTGCCGGGTGGTGAGGACCTGAGGATGGTCCTCGCCCAGCACCCGCACCCGCTCGGCGAGCAGCCGCTCGGAGACCTCCACGGCGCCCGCCAAGTCCCCGGTCTCGCTCAGCCAGTGGGCCCGGTGCCGGAGCGCCGCGGTATCGGGGTGCTCTTCGCGCAGCGCCCGATCCCGCTTGTCCAGTTCCTTCTCCGCCTGCGCGAAGGGGCCGTCCAGTGCTCTCTTCGCTCCCACGGCACCAAGCGCGGCTCCGACCGCCGCGACCGCACCCGCGATCACCCATTTCCGCGACACGTCAGGCACGCCTCCTTCTTCGCTACACGCCGTCCGGCCGACGCCCATCACCTGGTCCCGGCCGTGGTGGACCCGCCATGTCCATGGACGCCCGGACGGCCGGCGCCAGTTGCACCGAGCCCAAGAGCCCTCAGAACGTGACCGTCCATCGCCGGAACTCAGGGACGTTCTGGCGAGGAGGCAGGCCGAACCTGGCGTGCCTCTTCGCCCACACATGTCACGGGGGAGCGGCGTCAGCCGATGACGGCCTGAATCTCCCGCTGGATGATCTCCTGGAACGGCACGTCGTCATGGTTGCCGAGGATGACGCCGACCCAACCGGTGTCCGGGTAGATGTTCCAACTGGCGACGCTGCCGGGGTTGACGCCGGCGCGACCGTTCACCCACTGGCCGTTGATCAGGCTCACCGGCATCATGTACGCCCCGAACGACGCGTCGGCGGGGGTGGTCCGCCCGTCTCGCAGGCCGCCGCCTTGTGGGGCGTGGGGGAACTTGGCCCCGGTGAGCAGCTCGGCGTAGGGCGAGTCCAGCACCGTGCCGTCGCCCAGCGCTTGTGCGAAACGAACCAGGTCCGGCGCGGTGGCGAAACCGCCGTCGCCGGGAGCATCGATGAAGCCGCGAGCAGGGTTCTTCCCGAGCTGGAACGGGTCCGGGCTGCCTTTGTCCAGGTTGCGGACGGCGTCCACCCGGCTGCCGTCGGCCTGCCGCATGTACGAGTGCGCGATGTGCTGGTCGGCGAGCCACTGCGGCCTGGTGTAGAACGCCGTGCCGCTCATGCCGCAGCGCCCGAAGATGTGTTCCTGGGCGTAGTCCCAGTACGTCGTGCCGGTCACGGCCTCCACGATCAGCGCGGGGATGGCGACCTCGGCACCGGAGTGGTCGGTGGGAGTGCCGGGGGCGGCCACTGGCTTCGCCCGCCGGGCCCACCCCTCGTAGAACTCGTGCACCTCCTCGCGGCTCTGGAAGACGCGTTGCAGGTCCTCATCCGGAGTGCTCAGCCCGGAGGTGCCGGAGAGGAGATGGTGGATGGTCACCTTCTCGGCGATCTCTTGGGTGAAGCCCGTGAGATAGGTGCCCACCGTGTCCGAAAGGCTCAGCTTGCCGCGCTGCGCCAGCTGCAGGATGGCCACGGCGCCGAACGGCTTGCCCGCCGAGGAGAGATGGAACGCGATGCCCTCGTGGTTGTGGATCCCCCTCTCCCGGTCGGCCATGCCGTAGCTGCGCGACAGCACCGTCCTGCCCCGGTGGGACAGCAGCACCACGCCGGAGAACCTGTCCTCGGCGGCCAGCTTCGCCACGTAACGGTCGTAGGCTCCGCCGGGCCGAGTGGCCGGCGGAACGGCATGAGCTTCAGCGGCGGCCGGGGCCGCGTGGCCGGGGCGAGCAGCGGCCAGTTGTGTGGCGGCCGCCGCCACACCGGCGGCCGCCAGCCCACCCCACCCGAGTAACTGCCGCCGGTCCACGTCACGTACGGATTCCGAGTCCATGAGCACGCCCCTCCCTGATGGACGAACCGACCCTTGATGAGCGGGGGTTCGTGCCTGCAGTGAATCCGGAGGACTGTTGCGGTGACGTATGTGCATTTCGATACGTCCGCAATACACCCCGCCTGCCTGACCGCGAGCAAGGTGGCTACCGGGTCGGTCGATCGCCTTTGGCCAGCACGGCGGTGAGGAGCCCCGGGAAGCAGGCGTCGAGATCGGCGCGGCGGAGAGTCATCAGTCGTGCCTTTCCGGCCCGCCGCGTCTGCGTGATCCCGGCTTCGCGCAGGATCCGCCAGTGATTGGACAGTGTCGACCTGGGCACGTCCACGTCGTCCGGGCTGCACACGCTCTCGCCGTCCTCGGCCATCCGGCGGACCAGTGTCAGTCGAACCGGATCGCCAAGGGCATGGAGTACCGCAGCCAGGTCCAGGTGCAGGTCTGTGCGCTCGGGCTGTTCCACAGGCCCTCCTTGTCCGTGCTCGTGTGACAGCCCTAGTATGCAGATCACTTCGACGTTTCGGGAAAGTCGAAATGATCTAGGAGATGGCCGTGACGGTGCTCACCACCCTTGCCCGCGTCTACGTCGACGACCTGGACGTGGCCTTGCCGACCTTTGTCGAACTGACCGGGGAGGAGCCACGACTGCGGTGCACCTACCGCGGTCTGAACCTCGCGAGCGTCGGCGGATATCTGCTTCTGGCGGGCTCCGAGGAGTCGCTGGCCCCATACCGTGGCACCCACGCCACCGCGATCGTCGAGTCCATCGACCAGATCCTGAGCATCACCGAGCAACACGGCGGAGAGATCCTCGACGGCCCCAACGAAGTGCCCACCGGCCGAAACCTGACCGTGCGGCACCCCGGTGGCGCGACCATCGAGTATGTGCAACTGCACGAGGCCGCACGATCAGCCCTCGCATGAGCGGACTCAGCCGATCCGAACAGGTACGGTGCACGAGCTGCTTCAGTCGGTCGGGCGGAGGCGCGGGCGAGGCGAGAACGTCGGCCCAGGACGTGTCGCTCCAGGACAGAGTGACCACCCAACGTTCATCCGGTGTGACCGGGTGGCTCATGGTCAACAAGTACGTCAACGTCGCACTGCGGTCGGGGTGCTGATCGACCGACATCTCGATGACGTCGGGCGGGTCTCCCGTCCCGCGCCGTGCCGCCGGGAACAGACCCGCAGGTAGAGTGGCCGACCGAACGGCGGGGGAGGCGTGGATGCGGACACGGACGATGGCGGGCAGAGTGGTCCGTCCCCTTGCCGGACTCCTGCTCGCGTCGGCGGCCCTCGTCGGCGTGGGCACCGGCCCGGCCGTCGCGGCCGAGCCGCCCGCGGACGGCCCTGCGACGACCCAGGCCGAACGGCTGGCCGTCGAGCTGCGTCGGGACCCCGTGTACGTGGCGGCAGACCGCCCGAGGGAGATGCCGCGTTCGCTCGCCCCGCAGATCGCCCGCATCGCCCACCGCACCGGCGTCCCCACCTACGTACTCGCCCTCCCGGCCGGCGACGAGACGCTGCTCGCGCGCGTGCACGACCGGCTCGGCAAGGACGGCCTGTACGTGCTGATCGGCGACCACGGGTCGATCGACGCCGCCGCGTTCGGCGTCGCCGCCCCCGCCGAGGAGGGCGCCCGCGCCGCTCTCTACGGGACGCCGACCGGCGCCGGCCCGCTCGTCTCCTTCAAGACCTTCGCCGACACCGTGGCGCTGAGCCCCGGGCGCGCCCGCGACCGGGCTGACGCGCTGTACGCGCGGTACCGCGCGGACGGCCGGCCGGAGGCGTACATCCACTCCGTCGACCGGCAGAACCAGAACCTGCTGCTCGGTATGGCCGTGGTCCTCGTCCCCGGGCTCGTGCTCGCGCTGGGGATCCGGCTGTCCCGCCGCCGGGGCACGGGCACCGGCCGCCCGAAGACGACCGTCTCCCTGGCGAAGTCCTCCGGGAGGGCCAAGTCCTCCGGCAGCGCCGCCCGGAGCCGGTCCGGTGCGGCGTCGGGGACCCTGAGGCGCCGCGGCGTGCTGCCCGTCACCGCCGCGGCCACCCTCGGTGCGCTGGCCGCCGTCGTGCTCGCCGCCCCCGCCGTCTTCCCGCAGACCGTCGACGGCCCCGACGTGCGCATCACCAGAGCCGACCTCGACGCGCGGGTGCGCGAGGCCGGCGCGGCGCTCGCCGACGGCCCCCTCTACCAGGCCCCGTGGACCGCGGACGTACTGACCGGCGCCGACCGGACGGCGATCCTGCACCGGATGGCAGGCCTGAAGCAGACAGGCCCGGTGTATCTCCTCATCGGTGCCAGCGACACCGACGACGAGGCGGAGGGCGACGCGGACCTGCTGCTCGCCCGGGTCCACCGGAGCACGGGGCACGACGGCGTCTACGTCCTGTTCGACCCGGTCACCAGCCAGATCGACCTGGCGACCTTCGGCACGGGCCGGGACGCCGCGAGCCGCTTCAGGGCGCTGCCCGACTCCGTGCGCTACGGCGACTACCGCAGCGACGGCGACCTCCAGGCACGGCAGCGCCTTGACCAGACCCTCGACGCCGTGGCCGACGCCCGTCCGGACTCCGGCTACGACGACGGCGAGCCCGAGACCGCGCTGCCCCCGGTGCACGACACCCGCCTTCCGGCCCTGTTCTCCAGCGACTTCGCGCCCGGTCTGTTCCTCGGCGCGCTCGCCCTCGGCCTGTTGCTGCCGCTCCTGTGGCTGCTGCTCGCCGCCACCCGCGCGGTCCGGCGCCGGACCGCCGACCGCCCGGCCCTGGCTGGGACGGGTGACGTCGGTCCGGAGCCCTTGCACACGTCCGCGCTGCCCAGCGCCCGGCAGCTACGCAACTGGGCCCTCACCGACGTCCGCGAACTGACCCGCCGGCTAGCGGACGCCGCCCAGGACGCGCCCGGTCGGGTCCGCGCCTATGACTGCCTCGACGCCGCCGGACTCCTGACCGCGGGCGAACGCCCGGACGAGAACGCCGAGGCGGGCGATCTCGCCGCCGTCGTGATCCTCGCCGGAGCCGGGCTCGCCGCCCTCGACGGCCGGACCGGGCCGACGCTGTGCCGGCTCAACCCGCTGCACGGCGAGGCCACCGGGAGCCGCGTCCCCGCCTGGCTCGCCGACGCCGGCACCGGCCCCCGGTCCGCGCGGCTCTGCCGGGCCTGCCGGCAGGAACTGCGCGGCGACGACAAGTACGGCGCCGCCACCCGGCGACTGCTGCGCCTGCCCGTGCGCGGGCAGGACGCCCCCGAGGCGTGGGACGGGGCGGGCGCGGTACTGCCCGCCGCCCGGGACGGCATCGAAGCGCTCATCTCCAGGGCCAGGGAGTCCGCCAGTGTCCAGTGACCGACCCGCCGGGCCCCGCGCCCTGTTCGCCCCCCTGATCCTGGCCTGCGCGCTGCTGCTCGGCAGCGGCACGGCAGCGTCCGCCCAGCCCGCCGGGCCCCCGGCCCGGGCCGCCGACGCACCGTCGGCGCGCACGATCGCCGACGCCCTGGAGAAGAACCCGGTCTACGTGGACCGGGCCTACGCCGCGGCCGTCACCCCGGCCCAGCAGAAGGACCTGGCCGGCCGGATCGCCGCGACGGGCCTGCCGATCAAGGTCGTCCTCGTCCCGTTGAAGAAGGGCGACGTATTCGGCGGCAGCTCCGACTCCCTCGCCTCGGTGATCAGGGAACGGCTCGGGGACTCCGACCTGATCCTCATCACGAACGACGACTACGGCTCCTGGCTCAAGGGCACCGAGTGGCCCGCCGGCGTGCACCAGGCCCGGGACGCCGCCGCGGCGGTCGGCTTCATGGAGGACCTCAAGGACGCGGGCCTCGCCGCACGGATCGGCAAGGCCGTCCAGCTCATCGACGACGGCACCGGCACGCAGGCCTACGAGCGGGAGACGGCGCGCCTCGACCGGGAGGCCTCGGCGCGACCGGACCCGGACACCCGGGCCGGCGGCTCGTCCTCAGGCGCGACGACGCCCGTACTGGTGACCGGGGCGGCGGCTGTCGCGGTGGCGGGGGCGGCCGGGTTCGTCCTGGTCCGCCGCCGCAGGCCGCGCCGCACGGCGTTCAGCTTCCCCGACGCGGTGTTCGCCGCGGAGCGCAGTGCCGACGAGGCGGCCGTGCGGCGCCGGGCAGCCGCCGAACTGCTCGAACTCGGCGAGGCCGTGGAGCGGACCGAGGGGACCCGTACGCCCGGTCTGGCGCGGGCCCTGGATGCGTACGACGCGGCGGGCCGGGTCCTGGACGCAGCCGACGCCCTGCCGGACCTGGTGGGCGCACTCGCCCTCGTCGCGGAAGGCCGATCCGCCCTGGCCGGCGGCACCGCGCTGCCGCTCTGCTTCTTCGACCCGCTGCACGGCACCGCGGCCCGCCGCACGGTCTGGCGTCCCGTCGGCCGCCGCGAGCGCGTCGATGTCGCGGTCTGCCGGGACTGCGACCTGGCCCTGCGCGGGCGCCGCTCCCCGCACGTTCTCGCCGTCACCGACCGGGGCCGCACCGTCCCGTACTTCGAAGTCCCGGCCGCCCGCAGCCTCTGGGCGGCGACCGGCTACGGCTCCCTGCTCGCGGGCCCCGACGACACCCTGGCCTCCCGGGTGACGACGGGCGGATTCAGCCGTGCGCGCCGCGCTGCCGCCGCGGCCGACCAGGACGACTGACCGGCGATCAGCGGCGCGCCTGTGGCGGGGGAACTCGCATGGTCGGTTCAGGTGTTGATGGCATGTTCGACGAACTGGCCGCAGGCGCGGAACCCAAGGCGGCGGTACACAGGTTCGCCGTCGGCCGACGCCTGAAGGACCGCGATGCGGTGATCTCGCTCGCGGGCCGCGTGAAGGGCCGCGAGCGTGATGGCTCCGCCGTAGCCGCGCCGGCGGTGGGCGGCCAAGGTGGAGATGTTGTAGATGCCGGCGACTCCCGCGTGGTGGAACACCTCGGCGGAGCAGATCGGACGGTTCTCCACGTAGCTCACCAGATACCGGGCCGGGCAGGTCACGGCCAGCGCCTGGGGAGCGGCCCGGGCGAAGAAGTCACGGACGGTCTCAGAGGATGGATTCCAGTTCGCGGAGAGGACCTCGGCGTAGTCGGCGAGCTGCTCGGGCGCGGTCACCGTGCGGATGTCCAGCCCCGGGACGGAGGGAATCGGCAGGGTGTCGTCCAGCTCGGCCCACATCGCCGTCTCCCGTTCGGACACCGGCAGAGCGGCTGCGGTCAGACGGGCACTGAGGTCCGTCGGTGTCGAGGCAGGTCCCACCCACCAGGAGAAGCTGCGGCCGGTGCCGGCCAGCGTCCCGACGGTCTCGGCGATGCGGGCCGCGGCGTCGGTGACGGTGAAGCGGGCCGCGGCGACGATGTTGAACGTGTCGTCGTCCAGGCCGCTGTCCGCGACCAGGAGGTCGCCGGTCTCCGAGACGGTCGCACCGGACATGTTTCGGTGCAGATGGCAGGCGTGTTCCGCCAGATTTCGTTCCATCCTGTCCGTCAAGTCGGCTTCGTTGAGAGCGTAATCATTCATGGTGATCGATTCCAGCACGGCCGAGTGAGGACCGCATGCCATTTTGGGCGGTGCCGCGCCGACGACCAGCAGCTTTCCGGGGGTCTGTCGCGGTCTTTCGGAGCCGTAGGCGAGTATGTCGCCGTGGACAGCTTCGAGCAGTTGGTTGAGCGGGTCGTGGCCAAGGCGGCTGAGAGTGAGCGGCTGCAACTCCCGGTCTCTGCGGGGGATCTGGACGAGGCGGAGCGACGGCTCGGCTTCCGTCTTCATCCGCTTCTTGCCGCGCTGTACCTGACGGTGGGTAACGGAGGGTTCGGTCCGATGGACTCGTTGCTGCCCCTGGCGGGTGGTCCGAATCCGGACGGTGAGGAGCCTGCGCTCGACGACTATCTGGGACGGATCCCGGCTGCGGATGCCGTCACCTGGTGGTCGTGGCCCGAGGGTGTCCTGCCGGTCCTGGACTGGGGTTGTGCCATGTTCACGTGCGTCGACTGCCGGAGCGAGGGTGGAACAGTCCTCCACTTCGACCCGAACGTGATCCGTGGACAGGACCTGTCTCGGGCGTGGTTCGTGGAAGCGGGGAGCCTCGCGGAGTGGCTTGAGACCTGGCTGGCGGGCCGAGGCTGGTACGAGGACGACATTGCCGACGGAGGCTTCGCCTTGCCGCCGTGGCCCGAGGCTTCCGCGCGGTTGTAGCCATTCACGCAGTTCGCTGAGCAAGCGTGCGTCGACAGCCCCGCTGCCACAAGGTGAGCTGTCGAACGCGGTCTACCAGGATGAGCGGGGGTCGCGGCGTGCTTCCGGGGTCTGCTCGGGCAGAGCCGTGTTCTGGTCGGTGCGCAGCAGCATGCCCGGGTCGGGTTCGAAGTCCTCGTCGGGCGGTGCCGGCTGATGGAAGCGTTCGGTGCGCGGAATGGTGACTTCCACCAGCCGGCCCTCCTGGAACATCCAGAGCCCGAAGCAGTCGTCGTCCTGGTCGCGAAGCAGAACCTGCACCGTGTGCGGACGCGGCCACGGCAGCGACTCCAGGTGCCTGAGGAGGCCCTTGCGGGCACGCACCTTCTCGAGCTCCAGGGCCCAGCCGAATTCGTAGCCCCAGTGCCCCGCAATCGGGACGAAGCGGCCTTGCCAGGTGCGTTCCGGATCGTCCCGGGTCAGCGGTTCCATCACCTCGTCCGCCCAGCGGGCGAGCACGATGACCTCGGCATCTCTACTCATGCCGGAGTATCACCGCATCCACCTGATCCACCGCAACCAAATTCCTCAACAGGCAGACGCAGGCAAGGGCGAGCGGACTGGCGACGAGCTCTCAGGGCCGGCGAGCCCGCGGGCGGAGCCTTGCCCTCGTACCACCGCAGGCCAGGCAGCCGACGACTTGGCCGCGGCGTGGGAAGTTTCCTCCGGCTGTGGCTCATGCGCCCCGGGATCACGATCGTCCGGGCCGCGCTTCGTGTTCTACGTCTGCCGTCATCTGACCTACCTTGCCTCGGAGTCATGGTCGGAGTGGTGGAAAGCCCGGTCGAGGCGGCGCGGCGGTTCCTTCGTCGCGTCCGCCGCGTCGGCGACCTGGTACACCGACTTCCGCGCCGACATCCCGCCGTCGACGTGTCGGCCCTGATCCTGCACGGGATCGCTGACCGCATCCTGCCGGCGGCCGACTACGTCGAGATCGAGGGTGCTCCGCGCGGCCTGCTGTGGACCCACGCTGAGGAGGCCAGGGAGTGGTGGGTGCCGGTGATGGGCTCTGCCTCTGGCCTCGGTGGGTTCATCTGCATGCGCTGTGTCCTTCGGGGTTGTGCGGGACACCAGGCTTTCAGCGGATGACGCGGGGCACATCACGTGAATCCGCTAGATCAGATGACCAGAGGCCGGCGCGGTCCTACGCCCGGTGGGAGGTCTCGCCGAGGCTTCCGGGAGTGCCGGGAGGGGTGGGCGTGGTGATGCCGCTGCCCGCGCCGCTGCTGTAGTGGGTGCCGATTTCCTGGTGGTACTCGGTGTTGCCCAGGTGCTTGTTCTTGTCGAACTCAGGAGCGGCCTTGATCTGCTCCTTGCTGCGCCCGACGCTGATGGTCCTCGCGTCCGGGTCGATGTTCGTGATGGTGCCGGCGGGCAGCATGACCTCCTTGCCGAAGATCCACACGCCGGTGTCGACGACGATGTACTGGCCCCCGACCTCCTGGGAGTGCTTGTCGACCTTGCCGATGCTGCCGTCCGTCGCCTCGACCTTGTAGCCGGTCAGATCGGTGTCCGGGGTGTAGCCGGAGGCGGACGGGTAGTTCCAGATGTTCTCGCTCATGAGTCATCCTCCGCAGATCGTGGTGCGCGGACGATCGCTGCGTTCCGTGCGGTGCGCCGAAAAATGCGTTCGCGGCGCGAGTTCCCTGTTGCGCGCGGATAAACCTGCCGACCGACCCGTCTTCCAGGCGCGGGATCGGGTGCAGCGCGTCGGACCTGGCCGTACGACTCCTTCGGCTCGGCGGCGAGGCCGGCTCAGCTCGACGGGCTGGTCAGGACGCAGTTCGGACAGTCGTTGTCGGGGTCGCCGATGGCTGTCCAGAGCTTCAGGACCTTGCCCTGCCTCAGGGCGGCGTAGGCATCGGGCTCCCGCCCGTCCGTTTCGGGATGGTCGACGTCGAAGGTCACGCCGACGAAACTCTGCTTCCTGTTGGAGCCTCGCTCCCAGGGGCCTGTTCCCGACCAGGCCAATCCGTCGTGCCAACCGACGGCGACGCAGACCTTGTCGGCGATGAAGGTCCCGTCCCGCTTCAGCGTGAGGGTGCCGCCGTCGGCATCGGTCCACGTGGTCGCAAGTTCGGCCGGCTTCAGAACGGCCGGTTCGCCGTCGGGGGGCGGCATGACGGTGAACCTGCCGCAGGCCGTGAGGGCGAAGGCCGTGGCGAGCACCGTTCAAGTCCTGGTCGCGCTCGGCCGGGCATTTCAGCGGCCCTTTCACACACTCGCTGTCATGTTCCCGTTCGCTTCGGGTAGATGCCGCTGACCCCATGGCGGAAGCCGCTGAAGGCATTAGGAACGGAGCGAACAACCTGATGATGCACACGTCCCCTCATCCCGACCCGGCGACACAGCCGCAGTTGGCGGCAGACCTGTCGGGCTGGATAGGTGATCACACGACGGCCCTCGTCGGTGTTCCCCTGCGCATCGCGCTGATCGTGGCCGGTCTGATCGTGGTCCGCATCGTGGCGAAGAAGGCCATCGCCCGCGTCGTCCAGCACATCCTGGAACCGTCCGACAACGAGAACGACGCCGAGCAGACCGTGCCGCGGCAGTCGGGGCGCGGCCCTACGCTGCTGCAGCGTGACCGGACCTACGCCAAGCAGCGCCGGGAACAGCGTGCGCGCACCATCGGCTCCGTGCTGGGCAGCGCCGTGACGATCGTCCTGTTCATGATCGGCGCCGCCATGGTCCTCGACGAGGTCGGCATCGCCCTCGGCCCGCTGCTGGCCAGTGCCGGAGTGGTCGGCCTGGCGATCGGGTTCGGCGCGCAGAGCCTGGTCGCCGACTACCTCTCCGGCCTGCTCATCATGCTCGAGGACCAGTACGGCGTCGGCGACTCGGTGGACCTGGGCGAGGCCGTCGGGACCGTGGAGCACGTCGGCCTGCGCCTGACCCACGTACGTGATCTCAACGGCGGCCTGTGGCACATCCGTAACGGCGAGATCCTGCGTGTGCGCAACGACAGCCAGGAATGGGCGCGCGCCGTGCTGGACGTCGCCGTGGCCTACGAAGCCAATCTCGACACCGTCTACCGCGTCCTCGAGGAGACCGGCCTCGACCTGCGCAAGGACCCCAATTTCAAGGGCCTCTTGCTGGAGGACCCCTCGGTGTGGGGCGTGCAGTCGCTCGACGCCGACGGTGTCGTGGTCCGCATCGCGGTCAAGACCGTGCCGCTCGAGCAGTGGGCCATCACCCGCGAACTGCGGCGCCGTACCAAGGAGGCACTGGACGCGGCCGGCATCGACATCCCGTTCCCGCAGCGCACGGTGTGGCTGCGCAGTGATGACCAGGGGAGCGAGCTGGGGGCGGTGCCCACGCAGCGGTGATGGTGGGGGGTTCCTCAATTCGACGGGCGGCCGGGCCCGCACGCGGAGCAGCTCAGCTGAACCGAATCGACCGGTAGCCGGGACTCCCAGGACGGGGTTGCCTGCACGCGCGGGTGGGACGCGAGATCCCGCCCGCGCGAACCCCTTTCCGCGAACAGGTGCCACCTTCGAATGGCTCGTCAACTCCCGGCGGTCTTCCCCTTGTTGAGGAGCAGGTGCCATCATCTGGGGCCTTGACCCAGCTAAGCCCCGCTCGGGCGGGCCAGCCGTCACCCCATGGCAGAGGAGAGGCGTACATGAGCATGCTGCGACCCCGTGGACGACGGACATGCCGCGCGATGCTCGCCGGGGGTGGCGCTGTGGTCCTGGCCATCGCCATGGCGACGACAGCACAGGCTGATGTGTTGCAGCCCCTCCCGCAGAACGCTGACGGCGTGGAGCAGAGTTTCTCGCCCGCCTACGACTACGACGGTGATGGCTGTTATGCCACGGCCGCGATCGGCAGCGGCGGGACCATCAATCCAGGACTGGCGCTCGGAGGCGACGTCAATGGACACTGTCACGATTCTGCTCAACTCGCCGGCGCCAACACCTATTCGCGCGCGAAATGCAATAACGGCTGGTGCGCCGTCATGTACGCCAGTTATTTCGAGAAGGACCAGGCGACATGGGGCCCGGCGGCGATAGGACACCGTCACGACTGGGAACACGTCGTGGTGTGGGTCTCCCATGACGAGGTGCAGAATGTGGCGGTCTCGCAGCATTCCGGCTATCAATCGGCCGACCGATCACAGATTCGGTTCGACGGCACGCATCCCAAGGTCGTCTATCACAAGGACGGCCTGTCGACGCACTGCTTCCGGTTCGCCGGCTCGGGTGACGAGCCGGCCGAGAATGCCACCGGGGGTTGGTTCTTCCCCCGGCTCGTCGGATGGGAAGGGTATCCGGCCGGATACCGCGACAAGCTGATGACCGCCGACTTCGGTGCCGCCACGATCAAGATCGACGACGGGGACTTCCAGTATGCGCTGACGGCCACGAAGCCGGACGGCATCCCCTTCGATCCCAACGCCTGAACCACCGGCCCGTCAGCGCTTGCGCATGCGGAGCGAGTTCCAGCTCGCGTCGGCGGTCCAGCCTCCGTCCACCGGCATGGCGACGCCGTTGACGAAGCCACTGCGGGCCGGGTCGGACAGGAAGGCGACGGCCTGGGCGATGTCTTCGGGGGCGGCGAACCGTGCCATGGGCACCCGCTCGACGATGTCGTCGTCGCTGTAGCCGCCGGAAGCCTGGTCCGCGGCGTCCATCTCGGTCTTGACCCAGCCCGGGCACACGGCGTTGACGCGGATCCCGCGGCCGCCCCACTCCGCGGCCAGGGTCCGGGTCAGACCGATCAGGCCGTGCTTGCTCGCGTTGTACGCGGCCCGGTCCCCGACCCCTTGCAGCCCGGCGATCGAGGCGATGTTGACGATCGATCCACCGCCCGCGTCGAGCATCAGCTTCCCCAGCGCCCGCGACAGGAGGAAGGGGCCGGTGAGGTTGACCTCCAGCACGCGTCGCCACTGCTCGGCGGTGGTGTCCTCGGCCGGGGTGAGCAGCGAGACGCCCGCGTTGTTCACCAGCACATCGACCCGGCCGAAGCGCTCCCGCACGTGCTCCGCGAGTCCTGCCACGTAGCTCTCCGAGGCCACATCGCCCACCACCGCGTATGCCTCCGCGCCGGCGTCGCGTACCGCCGCCAGTGTCTCCACGGGCTCCTTCAGGTCGGCCAGGACCAGCGCGTATCCCTCGCCCGCCAACACTTCGGCGACCCTGCGGCCGATGCCCTGTGCCACACCGGTCACCACCGCGACCGGCACCCGTACGTCGTGCTCTGTGCTCATGTCCATGGACACAGCCTCACCCGCCACCAGGCATCATGGGAAGCGACGATCAAGAAAGTGAGCTTTCACGAACCATGAACAGCGTCGACCCCCGGCTGTTGCGGACCCTGCTCGCGGTGATGCGGCACGGGTCGATGAGCACCGCGGCAGCCGCACTGGGTTACGTCCCCTCGGCGGTGTCGCAGCACATCGCCCGGCTGGAGCAGCAGGTGGGGGCGGAGCTGCTCTCCCGCCGCCCGGGCGGCGGTGTGACCCCGACCGCCGCCGGGCGCGCGCTCGCCGACGCGGCCGCCCACGTCCTGGCGGCCACCGCGGACTTTCAGCGCCTGGCCGACGACATCGCCCGGTCCGGCGCGCCGGAGGTCAGCATCGGCGTCTACGCGACGGCGGCCGGACGCCTGCTCCCCACCGCGCTGGCCGAGCTGCGCGGGGCCCACCCGGATGTCGTGCTGCACGTCACGGAGACCGAGCCGGTGGACGGTCTGCGCGGACTGCGGACCGGAGAGATCGATCTGCTGCTGGCCTACCGCTATCTCCCCGAAGACCCGCCCAGCGCCGCCGACCTGCAGATCCGCGACCTCGGCAAGGAACCGCTCTGGCTGATGGCGGCACGCGGCACCGGCCGCGCCACGCTCGACGACTGCCGCGAAGCCGACTGGGCCGCCGGACACCGGGGGACCCCTGACCGCCGCCTGCTGCAGCGCTGGGCCCACCGCACCGGCCTCGACCCGGCCGTGCGGTACGAGACGGACGACTACCACACCGCCCTCGCACTGATCGCCCAGGGACTGGCGGTCGGGCTCGTACCGGCCTCCGTCGTCCGTGGCTGGCACGACCCGGCCCGGCCACTCACCCGCGTTGAGGGCATCCCCGAATCCGACCACCCCGAGCGCGAGGTCCTCGCCGTCACCCGCCCCCGGGCGTCCCACCCCGTCGTCGACGCCCTCGCCGAACTCCTGTCCGCCGCCGTCGCGGCCACGTCACCACCACGTGACGCCATCGAGGAGCCGGACTACGGCTCCGGCGGCAGGTCGAGTTCCGCCCAGACCGACTTGCCGTAGACCGTCCGGCAGGCTCCCCACCGGCGGCACAGCATGTTGATCAGTTGCAGTCCCCGGCCGCCCTCGTCGGTCGGCGCCGCGAACTGGATCTGCGGCAGGTCGGGGCCCCGGTCGGCGAGCTCCACGACCACGCGGCCGTGCCGCACGAGCCTGAGCGGTCCCGGCCCCTTCCCGTAACGCATGGCGTTGCCGACCATCTCGCTGACCACCAGCTCCGCGGAATCCTGCAACTCCGGCTGCCCCCAGTCGGCCAGCTGCCGGCGCACCACCTTCCGTGCGAAGCTGCCGGCCGACGTGTCGGAGGGCAGCTCCCACACCCGCACATCCTCTGCCGCATCGTGTGTATCGGCCACGAGCAGGACGGCATCATCGAATCGTTCAGGTGTGGCCAGCTCGTCCACACCGGGTGCCGGAGACCCGGCGGGCATCGAGGCCCCGTCCTGCCGCAGGCGCTCCAGATCCTGCGCCAGGTCACCACTTCGCGTCTTCGCGAGGCCGTCGGTGTACAGCATCAGGCGTGACCCCTCGGGCAACGTGATCCGGGCGCCCTGGTAAGGGATCGCGCCGGCCCCGATCGGCCCGCCCACCGAAAGGTCGACGAAGCGGGCGTCGCCGAACCGGTCGACCACGATGGGAAGCACGTGCCCCGCGGAGGCCAGGGCACAGCTGCCGTCAGCCGGGTCGTAGACAGCGACCAGACAGGTGGAGACCTGCTCCTCGTCGAGGTCACGCGCGGCCAGGTCCAGCCGGGCGAGCACCCGCTCCGGCACCGTGTCCAGGGAGAGCAGGACGCGGGCGATTCCGCGCAGGCGCCCCATCGTCGCGGCCGCCGACAGACCGCCGCCGAGGACATCGCCCACCACGAGGGCGGTCCGGCCGCCGGGAAGCCCCACGATGTCGAACCAGTCGCCGCCCGCCACACGGCGGTCGAGGGCCGGCAGGTAGCTGGGACGGACCTCCAGCTGAAGAGTGGGGGGCGACTCGCGCGGTAGCAGACTGTGCTGGAGCGTCACCACCGTGTCGCGCTCCCGCTGGTACAGGCGGGCGTTGTCGACGGCGACCGCCGCCTTCCCGAGCAGTTCGGTCGCGAGCGCGACGTCGGCCTGGTCGAAACCGGGTCGGTCACCGGAGCGCACGAAGTCAGCGAGCCCCAGCAACACACCACGAGCGACCACCGGCACGACCAGATAGCTGTGCACGCCGGCGGCGCGCAACTGGCCCGCGCCGCTCGCAGTGGAGGCGATCTTCATGAAGTCCTCGGGGGTCACCCGGGAAACAAGAACCGGCTCGCCGGAAGCCAGCGCGCTCTTCCCGTAGGTGGCGAACGAGCTGGCGCTGCCGACGGGGGTCGCCTCGATCATCCGCACCTGCGGAATCCAGGCGATGGCCATCGCCTGCATGGCCGGCATGCCCGGCCCTCGCCAGCGGTCGATCTCAGCGCCACGCAGTACGGACTCGAGCAGGTCGACGGCCGCGCCGTCGGCGAACGTCGGCACTACGAAGTCGACCAGCTCCTGCGTGGTACGCCGCAGGTCGAGCGTGGTCCCGATCTGCCGCCCGGCCGCATTCAGCCAGGCCAGATCAGCCGGAACACGTGCTGCGCGGGCCTCGTCGTACCGGGTGTCGTCGTAGGCCCCGGGCAGCGGTTCGACCATTGCGTTCACCTGCCTTTCCAGGCCGCCCTTCCTACCACCTTCCCACCACAGGACGGCATGCGGCCTGCCCGGTGGAGAAGCCGGCCAGCCTCTTCTGGCCCGCCCGGCCAGAAGAGGTTTCCCTGGGCGCCCGCCCCACCGTGCCTGGCTGATCTGCGTCAGTTGACGTCGACCCCGGACCAGGCCGCGAGCACCGCCTTGTACTCGGTGCCGCCGGAGCCGTACAGGTCGCGTGCGGCCATGAGCGTGCCGGTGCGGGCGCCCGCGTAGTCGGTGGTCGACGTGAAGTACGTGGTCAGCGCCTTGTACCAGATCTGGAGCGCCTTGGCGCGGCCGATGCCCGTGACCTTGGCGCCGTTCGCCGTGGGGGAGTCGTAGGAGACCCCGTTGACGGTCTTGGCGCCGCTGCCCTCGCTCAGCAGGTAGAAGAAGTGGTTGGCGACGCCCGACGAATGGTGCACGTCGAGGCCGCCGACGCTGGGGCTCCAGTAGTCGGCGGAGGCGCCGTCCTTGCTGGGCCTGTCCATGTAGCGCAGCGGGGTGCCGTCGCCCTTGAGGTCGATCTCCTCGCCGATGAGGTAGTCACCGGCGTCGCTGCCGTTCTTGGCGTGGAACTCCGCGCCGGTGCCCATGATGTCGGAGGTCGCCTCGTTCAGGCCCCCCGATTCACCGGTGTACTGCAGGCCCGCGGTGTTGCTGGTGACGCCGTGGGTCATCTCGTGGGCGGCCACGTCCAGTTCGGTCAGCGGGTGGGTGTTGCCCTTGCCGTCGCCGTAGGTCATGCAGAAGCAGCCGTCGTACCAGAACGCGTTCTGGTACTGGTCGCCGTAGTGGACCCGCGAGTAGGCGGCCTGGCCGTTGTTCCTGATGCCGAGGCGGCCGAACGTGTCCTTGTAGAAGTCCCAGGTCTTCTGGGCGCCGTAGGCGACGTCCACGGCCGCGGTCTGGCCGGTGGCGGAGCTGGAGGCCCTGCCGTCGCCCCAGGCGTTGTCCTTGTCCGTGAACAGGGATCCGGTCGAAGTGCCCGTCGTGTGCTTCGAGTTGTAGACCTTGTGGCCGCCGCGGGCGGCGTCCTTCAGCTGGTACCGCGAGCCCGACTTGGTGGTGTTCAGGCCGACCTTGCCCGAGTACTGGCTCCTGCCGGTGCCCGTGGCGGTCACGACGGCCTGGTACTCGAAGAGCTTCTTGCCGGTGGAGGCGTCGGTGATGACGTACAGCTGGTTGGGTGTGCCGTCGTCCTGGAGGCCGCCGACGACGGTCTCGTAGGCGAGGACGGGCCTGCCGGAGACGTTCCAGATGACCTTGCGCGGTGCGCCGTCGGCGGTGGTCCGCTCGGAGCCCTGGGTCTCGGCGGCGGACACCGCCTGCTGCTGTGCGGTGTCGGGAGCGACGTCCGGCGTCAGCGTGGCCACCTCTACGGTGCCCTTGCGTGCTCTGGTGACGCCCTTGGAGCCGCCCGAGGCGGAGGTGTGGACGACGAGGTCGCCGCCGAGCACCGGGAGGCCGGAGTAGGTGCGTTCGTAGCGGGTGTGGACGGTGCCGTTGACGTCCTGGACGACGCTCTTGACGATGAGCTTCTCGTTGGCGCCGAGGCCTATCCGGCGTGCGGTGTCCTCGGCGCCGGTCTGCGCCTGGCGTATGAGCTCGGCGCGTTCGGCCTCGGTCAGCTCGACCGGGGCGGCGCCGGGGAGGCCCGCGGTCGTCGGTGATCCGGCCGTGGTGGGGGCGCCCGGGTTGCCCGCGAAGGCGGTGATGGCCAGCCCGCCCGATATCAGGGAGCCTGTGGCGGCCGCGGATATGACGGTGAGCTTGGTGCGCGATCGGCGCGAGTGCAAGGGGCTCACTCGAGCTCCTTCTCATGGGGGGAGACGGCCGGCATGCGTGACCGGCCTGTGGCGCTTGGGACAGGGGTGACGTCCGCGCCGTGTGAGGTTGACGCTAGTTGCCGCACTATCGCCTCGGGAACAACACCCTCGTGAAGATCCTTTGGCTGATGGCCGCGTGGACCCCGAAGGTCGGATCCCTGGGCGCCCGTGCACCTTTGAAACATCGTCGGCCGCGGATCTTCAGCATGTATCGCCATCTGACCCGGGATCAGAGCGCATCCTCCCCGCGGCATAGCGGGCAGCAACACCCGATCCGTTGCGGCGGCACACCGAAGTCCCTTCTTCCGGTTGTCCCCGGGCGGTCACGGCAGCGGCAGCTGCATCCGAACGTTGTCACTGCGGGGCAACAGGCCCGCACGTCGCACGGTTCGCTCGGAATTCCGGGCTAGCGTTCCCGTCGCCATCACTGGAGACCCGGCGCCGGACCACGGCCTCGGGGGCATCGGAAGGGAACCTCATGAGGCTCAGGCAGCTCGGCCGGATCGGCACCGCCGGCGCACTCACCGTCGCGGCGGCGGGGGTATCGATCGTCTTCACTCCGTCCGTGGCGTCAGCGGAAAGCGGCTGGGAGTGCTACGGCAAACAGGTCAGGCGCTGCGCGACGGTGTGGTGGGACAGGGAGACCGATACGTACTGGGCACGGGCGAAGATCACCGACGTCGCCGGCGGAGGCAACTACACGGTGAAGGTCAACGACGTGAAGCTCCTGCGCTTCAACGGGACGGAGACGCTGACGGTGAAGTCCGCCCAGGACGACGACGGCTGGCACGGCACCGAGGACCTGGCGGGAACGTCCTCGGTCAACCCGTGCCGGTGGCCGAAGAACAGCTTCCAGGTGCAGGCGAGGTTCTCCTGGAAGGAGAAGGGCGGTACCGCGAGCACCAAGACCTGGCGGCCCGCGATGGGTTGGGGCCACATGTGCGACTGATCTGATCCGCTCCGTCGCCCGTCCACGCGATGGACCCGGCAGAGCGTGAGCCGGGATTCGACGACGGTGGTCAGGGGGGACCTCTCCGCATTGCGGAGGGAAGCGCACGGCACTCTTGTGCACCCCCTGACTCATCCTCATACTCACCGCAGAACTGCGCACTTGGCAGGAGCACGCCACCAGCTGGTGGCCGTGCCCACCGCGAGGAGGAGTTTCTGTGAGACTCAAGCGCATCACCGCGATCGCCGCCGCCGCCACCGGCCTGCTGGCCACCACCGCACTCACCCTTCCCCAGGCACAGGCCGCCCCGCCCAAGGCCTACGGCGACGCCCGACTGGCCAAGGTCGACCAGGCCGTCCTCAAGGCCGATGTGGGCGGCACCGCCTGGTACGTCGACCGGGCGAGCGGCCAGGTCGTCGTCACGGCCGACAGCACGGTGTCCGAGGCCGCGCTCACGAAGATCCGGAAGACGGCGGGTGCGGACGCGGGAGCGCTCCGCATCGAACGCAGCCCCGGGAAGTTCACCCAGCTGCTCGGCCCCGGTGACGCCATCTACGGCGGCGGGTACCGCTGCTCAGTCGCCTTCAACGTCGTCCAGGGCAGCACCTACTACTTCCTCACCGCCGGTCACTGCGGCAACGTGGCCAACACCTGGTACGCCAACTCCGCGCAGTCCACACTGATCGGACCCACCGTCGGCTCGAGCTTCCCGGGCAACGACTACGCGCTCGTACGCTACGACAACGCCTCGCTCACCCACCCGGGCGGCTACACCGCGGCCGACGCCTACGTGGGGGAGCCGGTCAAGCGCAGCGGCTCCACCACCGGCACCAAGAGCGGCACGGTCACAGGGCTCGATGCCACCGTGCACTACAGCGGAGGCGGCACGGTCCGCGGGATGATCCAGACCAACGTCTGTGCCGAACCCGGTGACTCCGGAGGCGCGCTGTACGACGGCAGCAAGGCGTTGGGTATCACTTCGGGCGGAAGCGGCAACTGCACGGTCGGCGGGACCACGTTCTTCCAGCCGGTGCCCGAGGCCCTCGCCAAGTACAAGGTGTCGATGTACTGAGACCACCAGCACCGGGGTTCCCCAGGACCTGGGGAGCCCCGGGACAGCTCACTGCTGCGGTGGGTTCAACTCGAGTGTTTCGACCGGCTGTCGGAAGCCGGGCGCGTGACCGAGCCTTCGCAGGTAGGGGTCGAAGGACGCGAAGTCACGCACCGGGTCGGGCGAGTTCCACACCGACTGGGCGTGCACCCGCAGCCGGGGCAGCAGCGTCTGGGTGAGGACGTACTCGGGGGCCCAGCCGTGCGGGTCGTCCCAGATCGGGAAGAACTGCCCGACGCTTCTGCTCTCGGCAGGCACGCTGTAGGGGGCGCCCCAGCCGCCGGAGTACACGTACGGGCTGCCGTACGTCGTCCACTGGTCGGTCGGCCACGGCTGGTTGATGGTGTTGTTCTTGTTGTCGGCCGTGAGCGGCGGCCACAGGTCGTGGTAGAGGTCGGAGGACGAGCCGATCAGGGTGAAGCCCGCGTCGAGATAGGCGTTCGCGGGTGGCGCGTCGTAGATCTCGGCCCAGTAGTCGATCGTGATGTCGCGGCTCAGCCGGACGGCGCCGCCGGCCGGGTCGCTGATCATGTCGTTCCACATCCAGGTGCCACGATCGTCCTTGGCGAGCTGCCCCGACAGGTAGTTGAACAGGGCCTTGTAGCCGTCCTCGCCGGTGGCCTCCGGGCCGGCGAGACCGCGGACCCAGGACAGCAGCCGTGGGTTGTCCGCGTCGAAGAACTCATCGCCTCCGAGGTGGACGTACGGCGCGTCGAACGTCTCCCCGATCTCGCGGACCCACCGCGCCAGACGCTCCCGCACATCGGCACGGGAGTAGTCGTACCCCGTGTTCCCCGGCAGCGCGTAGTGCGGATACACCTGAAGGTCGAGACTGCTGTGCCCGGGTACGTCGATCTCCGGGACGATGGTGACGTGGTACCGACGGGCGAACGCGACAAGGTCGGCGATCTCGGCCTTGGTCCACGACCCGCCCGCGGGCAGCCGGTCGACCAGCTCCGGCGCCACCGCGCTCTCCACCCGAAGGCCCTGGTCGTCCTTCACCCGCAGTTGCAGGTAGTTCATCTTGGTGTAGGCCAGATCCTTGATCTGGTTCTTCAGCCAGCCGAGCGAGTAGTAGCGCCGCCCGGAGTCGACCTGAAGCCCGCGGAAGGCCTGGTCCGTCCAGTCCGTCACCACGCCGCCGGGCAGCCGCCCGGCCGACCGCAGGGCCTGCAGGACGGTCTGAGCGCCGTAGTACGTACCCGTGCCGGACCCACCGGTGACCACGACGGCGTCCTCGTCGATGTCCAGGCGGTAGGCCTGGGACGACAGGGCCCGCGCCTTGGCCGGCGCGGCGGACAGGTCCACCCCTCCCGTGGTCAGCAGGATCCCGCGCGGCACGGGCGCGTGATCGTCCACCACGCGCACCGTGGCCGTCCGGACCAGCTTGGCCTCGACGAACGCCTCGGCGACCCGCTCGGCGTCACCGCGCAGCGCGGCGGCCTGCCCGCGGCGCACAGAGACCGTGAGGTCACCCTGCGGCCGCCACGACCCGCCCTCGCGACGCGTGAACGACTGCACCGCGGGGATGGTGACCGGGAACCCGTTCGCTCCCGGCGACCGGGTGTCACCTGCGGGTGCGGGTGCCGGGTCGGCCGCCGGGCCGACCTCGCGGATCGTGAAGTCGTCGCAGTAGCCCGGTCCCGAGCCGCTGCCCAGCTCGTTCAGGAAGCAGAACGCGTTCAGCTCGCTCGTGCGCGGCCCCGTGGTGACGGTGCGCTTCACCGTGGTCCAGGCCGAGTCGGTGACGTCGACGTAGTGCGCGGCGCCCCGGTAGTACGCCACGCTCTCGGCGTCGAAGACACCGACCCGCACCGACGCGCCGCCCTCGGCGCGGACCTTGGCCGTGAACTCGTAGACCGTGTTGGGTTCGACGTGCCGGATCGGCTTGTTGACCATGCCGCGGGAGACGCCCGTACCGCGCACCGGCAGGTTGCCGCCCCGCGGGTAGCGGCTGTCCCCGTCGTACCCGAGTCCGACCCGCGCCGCGTGGCCCGACCCCGAGGCGCCCGGAGCGACGAGGGAGGCGTGGTAGTACTGCCCGCCGTCGAAGGTGCCGGACTCGAATCCCGGGTCGGTCATCACCGGCCGGCCGCCGTCGGCGCTCGCCGGTGAACCGCCCAGCGCCGTCAGCAGGCCGGCGCACAGGGCCAGCGCCGCCGTGGTGGCCGACGCGCGCCGTGACAACGCGGTCACGCGGCCCTTTCTCGACCGGGGACCAGGCTGTCTTCCGGAGTTCTGTGTCATGACGGGTTCACCTCGACCTCGGCGAGCGACAGGGGGACGTTGGTCGCGAGTTGGATGCGGACGTACCGTCCCGAGGTCCGCACCGGGACCTCGGTCGGCGTGGCGGCGGTGTCCGTGCGGTGGACGGCGGTCACACCGGGCTGGGCGAGCACCTCGGCGAGCGAGTCGCCGGTGAACGGGGTGTCGGAGACGAGGACGTAGTAGTCGGTCAGGCGCTCCGAGCAGCAGTCGGTGCGGTTCCACACCGTGACGTCGGAGACGGCTTTCGAGGCCCCGAGGTCGACCTGCCACCAGGGCTCCGCCGAACCGTCCTCGGCGGTGTGGGTGACCGATCCGACGGTGTAGTTGCCGTCGGTGTCGCCGTCGACGGCCCGTGCCGCGACCCCGCCCCAGGCGGTGCTCTTCTGCGTGGCCGGCTTGCCGTACGACAGCGAGGTGACCTTCAGGGAGAGGTACGTGCTGCCCAGCGGCGCACCGGTCGACGCGTCGGTCATCGTGACCTTGACGGTGCGCGGGCCGGGCTTGGCGGAGTCGCCCGCGGCGATCGTCACCTCGGTGGAGGTCCGGCCGCCGGCGTCGACGGTCAGCCGGCCCGAGGACGGAGTCACGGTGATGCCGTCGGAGGCGTCTGAGGCCTCGGCGGTGAAGGCGACCTCGGCGCGGGAGCCGGTGAGATTGGCCGCCCCCACGCTCGCCTTGAGGCTCTCGCCCGGTGCGAGGAGCGCCGGACTGGCGCCGGGCAGCGAGGAGTACGGCCGCACCCCGGTGTCCACCGTGCCGTGCCGCGGCGGCCGATCGTCGCTTCCCCGGCCCCAGTCGGTGCTCGACGGGTCGGAGGTGAGAGCGAACCGGACGGTGCCCGCGTTCAGCAGATCACCGTGCCTGATCCACGACTTCGTCCAGTCCCGGTCGCCGACCCGCACCGACGACACGTACTGCAGCTTCGCCCGGTCCGCACCCGGCGCGACGATGTCGACGGGCCGGCCGCCGTCCGGCTGGATCCGCACCCGGTCGAACATCGGTGCGCTCAGCACGTACTCGGCGGAGCCCGGCATCACCTCGTAGACGCCGATCATCGACCAGACCGACCAGGACGAGAGAGTGCCGAGGTCGTCGTTGCCGGGCATGCCGTAGGCGTCGTCCGTGAACAGCGGCTGTGCGGCGCGCAGCACCGCGGAGGTCTTCCACGGCTGATCCGTCCACGCGTACATCCAGGGCGCGTGCAGATCGGGTTCGTTGTTCGGGTTGAACGCGAAGTTGTTGTGGTAGTCGTACGCCCCGACGACCCACGACTTCTTCGCCACTCCCGTGTGGTCGCGCAGCAGTTCCGGCATGTCGAAGAAGGTGTCGAGACGCTGCTGCGCCTTGGCCTTGCCACCCATCAGTGCGAACAGACCCGGAGCGTCCTGCTGCGCCAGCCACTGGTACTGCCACGCGGTGCCCTCGTGGAAGCCGGTGCTCTGCGTCGGATCGGAGCTCCCGGCCCAGGTGCCCTGGGGCGTGCGGGCGCGCGGGAAGCCGTCGAAGCCCTTCGAACTCACGCCGAGGTCCCACTCGTTGGCGAAGTTCCCGCACCGTGCCCGCAGCGTCTTCGCCTTCGCCGTCTCACCGAGACCGCCGGCCATGTCGGCCAGACCGCAGTCGGCCAGCGCGTACTCCAGCGTCGCCGACCCGGCCTGACGGGAGTCGCCCCAGGTGTAGCCGCCCTTGTCCTGGTAGCCGACCCAGCCGTTGCGCGTGTACGTCGGATTGCCGTCACGGCCGCGGAACACCGACTGGTCCGAGGGCACTTCGGTGACGTTCTTCCACAGCGCGTCGAACAGGGCGCGCGCGGTGGGCTTGTCGAGCAGTCCGCGGGCGTACAGGGAGGTGATGAACGGCGTCGGACCCTCCCCGCTCATCACGTTGGTCTCGCTCGAACCGAGAGCCCAGCGCGGCAGCCAGCCGCCGTCCTGGTAGACGTGCAGCAGCGACTTCGCGATGTCGGTCGCGCGGCGCGGTTCGAGCAGCGCGACGAGCTGGTTCTGCGTCCGGTACGTGTCCCACAGCGAGAACATCTGGTAGTAGGGCCGGTCGCTGCGGTGCACTTCCTTGTCGAAGCCCATGTAGCGCCCGTCGACGTCGGAACCGACCGACGGATGGAGCGTCGCGCGGTACAGCGCGGAGTAGAAGGTGCGCCGGTCGGCTTCGCTGCCGCCGGCGACCTGCAGCCGGTCGAGCTGGCGCGCCCAGGTCCGGTGCGCGGCGGCCCGCACCGAGTCGAAGGACTGATCCGCGCTCTCCGTACGGCGGTTGAGCCGGGCGCCGTCGACCGAGGTGTAGGAGATGCCGACGGCCGCACCCACCTGGCCACTGCCGCTGAATCCGACCATCGCGCCGCCGTCGGCCCGCGAACCGTCCGACGACGTACCGCTGATGGCGGCCGACCGCCGTCCGGAGGCGACGTCATCACCGTCGGCCCAGGTGCCGAAGGTGTCGAACGACCGGTCGAACTTGGCGCTGAAGAAGACCTTGTACCGCTCCTTGCCCGTCTCCCAGCAGAAGTTGCCGCCGGTGATCCAGCCCTCGACCGTGTCGTCGCCGACGACGTCCACGTGTCCGGCGTACGTGTAGCCGTTGCTGGAGCCGACGTTGACCACCACGGTCCGCCGGTCGGCGTCCGCCGGGAAGGTGT
This sequence comes from Streptomyces sp. NPDC050145, assembly GCF_044460245.1. NCBI lineage: Bacteria > Bacillati > Actinomycetota > Actinomycetes > Kitasatosporales > Streptomycetaceae > Streptomyces > Streptomyces sp. NPDC050145. The sequence goes on from NZ_JBITJS010000001.1 coordinate 526,404, forward strand.
AGCGCTGCCACCCGGTCCGTGCGGTCGCCGTCAGCTCGGCGGTCACCCCGTTGTCCAGACCGACCTTGTAGTAGCCGGGCTCGGCCTTCTCGTCGGCGTGGCGGAAGCCGGCCGCCTGCTGATCGGGCCGCGTTCCGGGGAAGGCACCCGGCGCCGGCATCAGGCGGATGTTCCCGTTGGTCTGGCAGCCGACGCCGGACAGGTGCGTCTGGCTGAATCCGAGGATCTTCGAGTCCGCGTAGTCGTACGAGGCATAGGAGTTGAGCCGCGTGTCCGGGCTGTTCTGCACCATCCCGAAGGGAAGCGCCGCCCCCGGGAACGTCGTACCCGACCCGTTGTTCCCGATCGAGGTGTTCACATACGCCGTCGGATCCTCGGGGAACGACGGCCCGGCCTTTGGTGACGCGGTCGCGGACGTGGCCGGCGTACCGCTGATCAGGACGGCCGCGGAGGCCAGGACGGACAGGATTCGGACCAGACGGACTGGTCTCGGCAATCGCATGGACTCTCCCTGAGAGATTGAATGCTGACCGGGTGAGACATCGTTGTCAGGCTTGGGGTCGCCGGGGCCTACGGGGTGGCATCGGAGGCGGCCCCGTCGCGCGTGTGCGTCCGGTAGAGGTCGAGTTCGCCGTCGAGTTCGAGGGCCAGGACGGTGCACAGCGGGTCGATGTGGTCGTCGGTGAGGTGGATGTACTCCCAGCCCGGCACCTCGTCGAGGCCGCCGACGCGCTCGTGCCGTACCTCCGTGTCCGCGCCGAGCACCCGCACCGAGGTCACCGCGTTGCGTACACCGCGCAGGACGACGAATTCGTTGGGGCGGTCGAAGACGAAGAGATACAGCGTCCTGCGGTCGGCGGAGAGGGTCGACGGGCCGTAGAAGTGGCCGTGTGGCATACCCCGGTCCGTCCCGTACACGGCGGGGGAGTGCCGGCCGATCCACTCTCCCAGGGCCTCCAGACGGGCGACCTGCTCCGGGAGAAGAGTGCCGTCGGCCTGTGGACCCACGTCGAGGAGCAGGTTGCCGCCACCGCCGATGGTCTCCGCGAAGATGCGGACCAGTTGCCGCGGCGACTTGTGGTGGGTGTCCTGGGGTTGGTAGCCCCAGGAGTCGTTGATGGTCAGGCACAGCTCCCACGGGCCTGCGGGCGGCTCGATGGGCACACCCTGTTCGGGCGTCGCGTAGTCGCCGTGGCCGGTCAGTCTGCCGTTGACGACGGTGTGCGGTGAGCGGGTACGGATCTCCGTGGCCAGAGCGTCCATGCCCCACTGTTCGGGGGTTCGCTCCCACTCGCCGTCGAACCACAGAAGGTCGGGCTGGAAGCGTTCCAGGAGCTCGCGGACCTGGGTCCGGTGGAAGTCCAGGAAGTTCCTCCAGCGGGCCGGGTCCTCCTCGCCGGGTGCGGGCATCGAGTAGGGGTTGCCGCGTTCCGCCGGGTCCTGGTCGGGCTTGCGCACCGTGGCGTAGTCCGGGTGGGACCAGTCCAGGTGGGAGTAGTAGAGGCCGGCCTTCACCTCCCGTCGGCGCAGCGCCGCGAAGTACTCGGCGACCAGGTCACGTCCGGCGGGGGTGCGCTTGACCACCGACAGGTCGTTCGCACCGGTGTCCCACAGCGCGACTCCGTCGTGGTGCTTGGCGGTGAGCACGGCGTAGCGGGCGCCCGCGCGGACGAAGAGGTCCGCCCACGTGTCGGGGTCGAAGCGGTCGGCGGTGAACCGGTCGAGCTGCGTCATGTACCGGTCGTACGGAACCCGGCCGTCGAAGAACGACCAGGACTCGGCGACGCCGTCGACGCTGTAGACGCCCCAGTGGATGAAGATGCCGAGTTTGGCGTCGGTGAACCAGCGTTGCGAAGTCATCGTGACAGCTCCGTCGGTGGGTGAGGGAATCGCTCGGTACTCGTCGTCATTCGACGCCGCCTTCGATGGCGAGCACGGCCGCGGCCGCTCCCCGCAGCTCCTCCGGCACGATCACCGTGCCGTCCGGGTCCGTCGCCGCTCGTTGACGGCCGGCCGCGGTGAGCCAGCTGACGGGGCGGCCGGCGGCGAGCTCGGCGACATCAGGGGCCGGCGTCAGCCGTCCCTGGTCCGGCGCGAGGTCCGTGACGAACAGGGTTTTCTCGTGCGTGGTGTAGCGGACGGGATGACCGGCCGCGTCGGTGTGGCGGCGCCATGGCCGGGTGCCGTAGACGGCGTCGCCGTTGACCCGCAGCCACTGTCCGAGGCGGCGCAGGCGCGACACCTGGCTCTCGGGCAGCGAGCCGTCGGCTCGCGGGCCCACGTTGAGCAGCAGATTGCCGTTCTTGGCCACGGTGTCGACGAGCAGCCGGATCAGCTCGGCGGTGCTGAGGAGATGCCGGTCGTCCTCGGCCGCGTTGTGGCCGAAGGACTGCCCCAGTCCCCGGCATGCCTCCCACACCGGCTCGGACGGCTCCTGCTCGGTCAGGTACTCGCGTGTGCGCACGCCGTGGTACGGCACGCCCCAGCGGTCGTTGACCAGGCCGTCGGGCACCCGCTCGAGGTAGCGGGCGAACAGCGCGGCCAGGTCCCGGTGGTCGCTGCCCTTGCCGTCGTCCGGCCAGTCGATGTCGTTCCAGAGGTAGTCGGGCCGGAACCGCTCGACGAGTTCGTCGAGCTGTGCGTGCGCGTAGTCGGCGAAGGACCTGTCGTTGCGGCGCAGTTCGAACAGGTCCGTCAGCGAGCGGATCGGCGGCAGCGTGCTCACGTGCCAGTCGAGGGCGCCGGAGAAGTACAGGCCGAGGCGCAGATGGTGGCGGCGTGCGGCGCCGCTCAGCTCGGCCAGCAGGTCGCGGCGGGGCCCGCGGCGTGCCGTGGTGAACGGGGTGGTGTCCGAGTCCCAGAGGCAGAAGCCGTCGTGGTGCTTGGCCGTGGGCACGACGTAGCGCGCGCCGCATTCGGCGAACAGGGACATCCACGCGTCGGCGTCGAAGCGTTCGGCCGTCCAGAGGTCGGCCAGGTCCTCGTACGAGGTGCCCACGCCGTACGTCTCCTCGTGGAACCGTCGGGTGGGCGATCCGGCGATGCGCACGGTGTTGGCGTACCACTCGGCGTACGGATGGTGGGCGTACTCCAGCTCTACGGGGGTGTGGACGCCGGGGTCGCGCGGCGTGCCCCAGGCGGGTACCGAGTAGATGCCCCAGTGGACGAAGATGCCGAACTTGGCGTCGGTGTACCAGCCCGGCACGGAGGCGGACGGGTAGACGGGTGTCTGTGCACCGAGGTCGGGACCGGTGCGTCGGTCGAAGCGCAGCAGGGGATTCTCCTTGGTGGCCACGGTGAACCGCGTCCGGCCGGCCCGGCCGGGTCCGCGGCGTGAGGGGTCAGCGGCCTGCCAGGCCGGTGGCGGCGATGCCTTTCACCAGGTGCTTCTGCAGGGCGATGAGCAGCAGAAGGGTCGGGACGAGGGAGATGACGGAGGCGGCCATCACCAGATGCCACTGGTTGCCGTTCTGTCCGAAGAACAGCTCCAGGCCGAGCGGCACGGTGCCGAGCGCGCTGACGTCGTTGACGATGATGAGCGGCCACAGGAAGCTGTTCCAGTAGCCGATGAAGGTGAAGACCGCGAGCACGCTGAGCGCGGGGCGGGCGATCGGCAGCATGACGGAGCGGAAGGTGCGCAGGGGCGAGCAGCCGTCGAGGGTGGCGGCCTCCTGCAGCTCGTACGGGATTCCGCGGAAGAACTGCCGCAGCAGGAACGTGCCGAACGCGGTGAAGGCCCAGGGGAAGACGAGCGCCTGGTAGCTGTTCACCCAGCCGAACTCCTGCATGAGGATGAACATGGGGACCACCAGCACCTCCTGCGGCACCATCAGGGTCGCGAGGAAGACCAGGAAGAGGCCGTCCCTGCCGCGCCACCTCAGCCGGGCGAAGGCGTAGGCGCCCAGTGAGGAGGCGGCGAGGACGACGAGCGTGCCGACGGCGGCCACCAGCAGTCCGTTGAGGATGAACCGCTGGAACGGCAGGTAGTCGAAGACCTCGGCGAAGTTCCGCCAGCGCAGGTGGGAGCCGGTGAGCGAGGTCGGGTCGGCGAAGGTCTCGCCCGGCGGTTTGAGCGCGGCGGCCACGGCGTAGACGACCGGTGCGAGGAACAGCATCGTCACTGCCACGAGGAGCACATGGGAGACCACACTGCGCGGGGTCCAGCGGACTCTGTCAGTGCTCATAGTGCACCCACCGCTTCTGGCCGAGGAACTGCACGGCGGTGATCAGCAGGATGACGGCGAAGAGGAGCCACGCGCCCGCGGCGGCCACACCGAGGTCGCGCGAGACGAAGCCGTTCTCGTAGACGTTCTGCACCATCGTCACCGTCGAGTCTCCTGGTCCTCCCCTCGTGAGGATGTAGGTCTGAGTGAAGACCTGCATCGACGTGATCATGGTCATGGTGGTGACGAAGAAGACCGCGGGCGACATCAGCGGCAGCTGGACGCGCAGGAACTTCGTCAGACCCCGGGCCCCGTCGATCTCCGCCGCCTCGAGCACGGAGCGCGGCAGTTCGTCGATGGCGGCCGAGAACACGACGAGGTTGTAGCCGATGCCCTGCCAGACGCTCATGACGACGACGGAGATCATCGCCGTGCCGGAGTCGGCGAGGAAGTTCGGGGCGGTGATGCCGAACCAGCTGTCGAGGTACTGGGCGATGACGCCCTGGGGCTGGTAGAGCATCTTCCAGATCACGGCGTTGACCACCATCGGTGTGATCGCGGGAATGAAGAAGAGCACCCGGAACACGTGCTGCCAGCGGCTGTTGGAGATCCAGAACGCCAGGGCCAGGGAGAGCACGACGTTGAGCGGCAGGAACAGCGCGGTGAAGACGAAGGTGTTGCGGACGGAGACGAGGAAGCCGGGGTCCTCGAGGAGCAGGTAGCGGAAGTTGTCGAGTCCGAGGAAGGACCGCTCGCCGAAGATGGGCCAGTGGTACAGGCTCATCACGACGGCCATCGCCACCGGGAACAGGGTGAAGACGGTCAGTCCGAGGACCCCGGGGGACAGGAAGCCGTAGGCGTACCAGCGTTCCCGGCGACGGGGGCTGCCGTGGCGGCCCCGGTCCCGACGCGGCCGGGCGGCGAAGCCGGGCGCGGGCCGGGTGCTCTGCTCGATCGGTGGTGTCGCCACGGGTCAGCGTTCCGCCTTCTTCTGAATGGCCGTCAGCGCCGCGTCGGCGGACGTCGACCCTGTGTAGGCCTCGAGCAGGTACTGGCTGAACAGGGTGTTGACCTCGTCCCAGTTCTTGGTTCCGACGAACGGCTCTCCGCCGGCGAGGCCGTCGCGGACGGCGTTCATCCCGGCCTTCACCGTCTTCGTCTGCCCGCCGGTCTGCTGGGTGAGGAACTTCTCGTACGCGGGCTGCGCCGCGGTGCGAGCGGGGGAGACGCGGCCCTGCCCGGCGAGGTAGTTCTGCGCCTCGGGTCCGGTGAGCACGGAGAGCGCCTTGACCGCTTCCTTCTTGTAGGCGCAGCTCTTGGAGACGCCGAAGCCGGAGTTGGCGACGTAGGTCTTCGAACCGTCGGGACCGGCGGGGATCGGCGCCACGCCGACCTTGAACTTCGCCTGGCTGGAGGTGGATCCGAGATTCCAGGTGCCGTCGACGGCCATCATCGCGTTGCCGTTGACGAACTGGGTCTCGGCCCATCCGCCGTCGCTGGAGCTGGCCGGGACGCTCGCCGCCTTGTCCTTCGTGGCCAGACCCGAGTACCACGTCAAGGCCTTGACCATCGCCGGGTCGTCGAGTTGTGCCTTGCCGTCGGTGGTGACGGGGCGGGCGCCGTTGTAGGTCAGCGCCATGGTCAGCATGGGGAGGTCGGAGAAGGAGAGCCCGAAGCCCGTCTTCCCGTTCCTGGTCAGCGACTTCGCCGCCTTCTCGAAATCCGCGACGGTCCAGCCCGTCTTCGGCTCGGCGAGGCCCGCCTTCGCGAACGCGTCCTTGTTGTAGTACATGAGCATGCTGGCGAGGTCCATCGGCAGGGCGTACTGCTTGCCCTGCCACTGGAGGGCCTCGAGCGCGGCCGGTTCGAATCCGTCCGTGCCGGCGCCGTCCTTCAGCAGGGAGTCCAGCGGTTCCATGAGGTCCGTGAAGCCGGACAGGCGGAGGCTCTGCATGCTCACGATGCACGGCTGGTCGCCGCCCGCGGCCTGTGTCTGCAGCTTGGTGAAGTAGTCCTTGAACGGGGCGGTCTTCAGGTCCAGCTTGATGTCGGGGTGCTCCCGGGTGACGAGGGACGCGAGGTGCTTCAGCTGCTTCTCCTCGTCGGCTCCGGCGGCCCACATCTGCCAGCTCAGCGTGACCGATCCATCCGACTTCTTCGATCCTCCCGATCCTTCGCCGGACGAGCCTCCACACCCGGCGAGTGCGACGAGTGCTCCCGCCGCCGCGACGCCGGCCCACTGCACGGCACGCAAGCGCATGTCCTGACCTCCTCATTTGATGCCCGACAGGGGAAGGGGGAAGTGACTGAGCATTTTTTTCGGGTCCGAGTAAATTGGGACGGTAGAGGTGCAAAGATCGGACGTCAAGGGTGCCAACTCGACGCACTCACAGGGGAAATGGGGATGGTGTGCAGGCACAACCACCGGCACCCGGGGATCTGATCCGGACCGAGATCCTGGCGCTGCTCGGGGCGGCCGGGCCGCTCAGCCGGGCGGAGATCGCCCAACAGCTGCGGGTGGGTGCCGCGACCGTCACGGACCACACCCGGCGGCTCATCGGCGAAGGGTTCATCCGCGAACTGAAGCCCCACGCCTCCTCCGGCAAGGGCCGTCCTCGGGTCCCGCTCCAACTGGTCCCGACCGCCGCCCATGTCCTTGGCCTGCGCGTCGCCGTCGACCATCTCGCAGGCGTCGTGGTCGGGCTCGACGGGCAGGTCACCGACGAGTTCCGTCTCCCTCTGCGGGTGGCGGAGTCACCCGTCCCCCTGCTCACCCGGGTGCTGCGGGAGGAGATCGAGGCGCGACGGAACACGACGCCCATCCGCGGAGTCGGCGTCGCGGTCCCCGGCATGGTGGATCCGGCAACGGGCGTCGTACGGCTCTCCGCGATCATGGACTGGCACGATCTGCCGCTGGCCGCGGAGCTCGGACGATCCCTGCCCATGCCCGTTCTCGTCGACAACGACCTTCGTTCCAGCACGACGGCCGAGCTGCTGTTCGGCATGGGCCGCGATCACGACGACTTCCTCGTCGTCGGCATCGGTGACGGACTCGGTATGGGAGTCGTGCTGGAGCGACGCGTCCAGCGCGGCGCGGACGGACTCTCGGGCGAGTTCGGGCATCTGCCGGTCGATCGGACCGGGCCGCGATGCAACTGCGGCAACCGCGGCTGTCTGCAGGCCTTCGTCGGGCAGACGGCACTCTTGGAAGGTGCCCGCCGCGCCGGCGTCGGGCTCGGAGCGGGCGACGGGCTCTCCGCGCTGGCCGACGCCGCCGAACGGGGGGAGCCGGCGGTGCTCGCCGTCCTCGGCGAGGCCGGCGAGCTGCTCGGACGCAGCGTCGCCGGCGTCGTCAACATCCTCGCCGTCAAGGCGGTCAAGGTGATCGGCGAGGGCCTCGTGCTGTGGCCCCACCTCGGCCCGGCCTTCACCGCCGCGGCCGTCGCCGGGGCGATCGAGCCGCTGCGGGACCTGGAGATCACCGTGTCACCGTGGCGGGACACGGAGCACGCGCGAGGCGCGGCCTGCCTGCTGCTCGCCCGCAGCGGGGCGATCACCAGGGCCTAGCGTGTGCTTTCAAGTAGTGGCGCGGGACGATGGGTCTGCCCCATTCCTCATCGGTCGATCGCGACGCCGCGAACGGCGATGCCGATTCGACGTGGTCGGGGCCGCTGGTGGGTCACGACATGGTCCACTTCTGGTTGGCGTTGCCGCTGCACTCCCAGATTTGGAGTGGGGCACTGTTGGCCGTGTTGTTGTCGGTGACGTCCATGCACTTGTTCGCCGCGAGGTTGACGATGTCGTGGGAGGTGGCGTTGTACGTCCACTGTTGGTTGCCGCCGCCTGTGCAGTCCCAGAGCTGGAGCTTCGCGCCGCTCGCCGTGCTGGCGCCGGTCACGTCCAGACACTTTCCGAGGGCGCGCAGTTGGCTGCCGCTGAATGACCATTGCTGGGCGGCGGTGCCGTTGCAGTCGTAGAGCTGGACCGGGGTGCCGTTGGCCGTCGAGGCGCCCTGGACGTCCACACATTTGCCGGCCAGACCCTTGACGGCCTGGCCGGTGCTGCTGGTCGAGACATGGACGTAGTCCACGACGAGCTGTTGCGGGAAGGAGGTCGAGGCGTCGGGGTCGCCGGGCCAGTCGCCGCCGACCGCGAGGTTGAGGATGAGGAAGAACGGCTTGTTGAAGGCCCACTGATTGCTTCCGATGTCGGCCGGGGTGCGGGTCTGGTAGACGTGGCCGTCCACGGACCAGGACACCTGGTTGGGCGCCCAGTCGACCGCGAAGGTGTGGAACGCGTCGGCGAAGGCTCCCGATGCCAGGGAGTATCCGGCGCCGATTCCGCCCGCCCCCGAGTAGCCGGGGCCGTGCAGGGTGCCGTGGACGGTGCCTGGCTCCCGGCCGATGTTCTCCATGACGTCGATCTCGCCGGAGCCCGGCCAGCCGACGCTGCCGATGTCGGTGCCGAGCATCCAGAAGGCGGGCCACATGCCCTGACCTCGCGGGATCTTCATGCGGGTCTCGACGTGTCCGTACTGTGCGCTGAACTTGCCGGAGGTGTTCATGCGGGCCGAGGTGTACTGGCAGGCTCCGTACCAGCACTGGTAGCCCGAGGGGTTCTCCTTCCTGGCCGTGATGACCAGGTGGCCGTTGCCGTCGAGCGCGGCGTTGTTCGCGCCCGGTGTGTAGTACTGGCGTTCGTGATTGTTTCCGTTGTTGTCGCCGGTCTCCTGGCTCCATTTGGACGTGTCGACCCCGGAGCCTGCCGGGCCGTCGAAGTCGTCGGTGAAGTCGGCCGCGAGCGTCGCGGTGGCCGGGGCGGCGGGTGCGGCGCCGGCCACACTCGCTGGGACGAGGGTGGCGCCGGCGCAGATGACGGCCGCTGCCGCGCCGATCAGTCGGAGTCTCCATGGGGCGCGCACGGTGCATCACATCGCTTCCGTGAGAGCCGGCCTGGAAATGCCATGGGCATGCCAAACATGCGCCAGGGGAAACCGGGCCGGAACCTGTGGGGGGTTCGCTTTCTTCACTAGTTGAAGCTAGGAAGCGGCGAGGGGGGCGTCAAGGTTTTTGTCTGGACCAATCGCGGGGCGGGGCCAAGGCTTGGCCGAGGCGCGACAGCGTCAAGGTCTCGGCGACCGGAGCCGACGGACAGCCGCTGACGGCGGAGGAGCTGGGCTGGCAAGGCGCTTTCAACTACTGTCTGTCGACGCCGAAGCCGTCCGTGTGCGGCCAGGTCGGCACGGACACCGACGCGCCGACCTGGGACCCGGCTACCAGCACGGTCGCCGGCAACGGTACGGACACCAACGGTGCGTCCGGATGATTCCAGCCGACCGTCCCGGTCACCAGCATCACCCTGACCTTCGCCATGAAGAGCGGCTTCCCCGTCTATCAATTGTGGTCTCGTCGCTGTCCTCGCAGATCGCAGGTTCATTCACGTCCGACTGCGGCACACCCGCCGGGCTCGAGGTGCAACTGCTCGACGAGAACGGGCAGCCGGTCCTCGGTGCCGACGGCCGACCCGTGACCACGACCGCGGACGATCAGGGCGGATACTCCTTCATCGACGTGGCACCCGGCCGCTACCAGGTGAGGACGACGTCCGACGCCTACGACCCGTCCACCGTGTCCCGTACGGTCGACACCAGCGGCGGGGAAAGCGTCACCGGCGCTGACCTGAACCTGACCTGCCCGAGCACCCCGACGCCGAGCCCGTCGGACACGGACTCTCCGAGCCCCTCTCCGACGGACACCGATGCGCCAGGCGATCGACGAGGTGCTCGCGCACTTCGGCGAGTCCGACGGTGGGGCCCTGGCGCTCCGGCTGCTGCGGGTACCCGAGCACCTGGACCGGGACGAGAACCGGGCACTTGCGGTGAAGGCGATCTGGGCTCTCGGCGCCCTTCCCGGCACGGACGCCCGGGAAGCCCTCGAGGAATTGCGCGACGACGCGAACGAGATCGTTCGGGAGAACGCGGTGCAGCAGTTCGCACGCCGGGGCGAACTCTGACCGTGAAACTGGTGCCGGTTCGGCCTCCCGTACCTACCGGCGCCCCGCCGGTGCCGTGTTGTGCAGTGTCTCGAGGAAGGCCCGTACGCGGGCGTTCATGCTGTGCTTGGGCCAGATGGCGGCGAAGTGGCAGGGGAGGGGTTCCTGGACCGGGATCCAGGTGACGCCGGGTGTGGAGTAGTGGGGCTCGGCTTCGGTGCAGGCGAGGGAGACGCCTTGCCCCGCGGCGACGAGGAAGGGGATCTCCTGCCAGGAGATCGCCGCGTGGCCCTGCGGGATAGGGCGGCCGGAGGGCGTCCGGCGGGGGAAGTTGTGGTCGAGCCAGTGCTGGGGGACCGCGCCGCCGATGGTCAGCAGCGTTTCGTGGGCGAGGTCTTCGAGCGAGACCGCCTCGCGTCGGGCCAGGGGGTGGGAGCTGGAGACCAGGAGGGCCCGCGCGGAGGTGTAGAGCACGGGTCCGGCTTCCAGATCCGGTTCGTCCACGGGCAGTTCGGTGACCTGGAGGTGCACCTGCTCGCTGCGCAGCGGTCCGTAGGGATCGGAGAGCTGGATCTCCTGGATCGTCACGGCGCAGTCCGGATGGGCCGTGCGGAACGTCTCCATGGTTTTGAGCAGCAGGTTGGCTGCCATCGAACTGGAGTAGCCGATCCGCAGGGAGCCGGTGATGCCGCGCCCCGCGGCGACCGCGCGGGCGAGTGCCTCGTCGATGATCCGGCGTGCGGGCAGGAGGTCGTCGCGGAGCCGTTCGCCGACCGGGGTGAGGGTGACACGACGGCTGGTGCGCTCGAACAGCGGTACCCCGACGCGGCGCTCGAGCGTCTGGATGACTTGGCTGATCCGTCCGGCCGACAGACCCAGGCGGTGGGCCGTGCGCCCGAAGTGCAGTTCCTCGGCCAGCGTCAGGAATGCCTCCAGCTCCTGTCGCTCCATGCTCTGCGCTCCCCGATCGTTCAGCCGGACTGCACGGTACTTCAGCGGATCGGTGTTGTTCCAGGTCACTGCGGTGGCGAAGCTGGTCACGACTTCAGCACCCGAAGGGAATCTCATGTCCTACCCCGACCCGCGCTACTTCGGTGAACACGGCGAGGTCAGTGCCGGTTTCCGGCCCGCGAGCACGGCGCCGGACTTCGTCGCGAAGCCCGCCGACCCTGCTGTCTCGCAGGGCACGGCGTTCCACTACCTGTCCACCACGCTCTCGACCAACGGCGAGTACGGCCTGTACCGGGTGGACATGGGGCCGGAGGCCAGTGGGCCGAGCACGCACTTCCACAAGGCGATGTCGGAGTCGTTCTTCATCCTGTCCGGCACCATGCGGCTGTTCGACGGCCGCCGCTGGGTCGACGCGACCTCCGGCGACTACCTGTACGTGCCGGTCGGCGGCCTGCACGCCTTCCGCAACGAGTCCGGCGAACCGGCCTCCATGCTCATGCTCTTCGCACCCGGCGCGCCCCGAGAGGACTACTTCGAGGGCGTCACGGAGCTGGCAGGGCTGAGTGAGAAGGAGCGTGCGGAGTTCTTCGTCCGTCATGACAGCTTCTTCGTCTGAGACCGGACCTTGAAGGGCAAGCCCGGACGCTGAGTTGTGAGCATTCACCGTGGTCGGCTGCCGTGCTCGTCCTGGACAGGTGTGGATCCGTCAGCGTTCCTGTGTGCGGCCGGCCTCGGCCGGGGTGCGGAGGTGGGAGCTGAGGAAGTGGGCGGCGCGGTCCAGTGCGGCGTCCGCCTCGTCGAGGCGCCCGTGCTCGCTCTGGTACACGTGGGGGAGGTCGGAGCCGATCTCCAGTGTGGTCTCGACGTCGGCCGCGCCGGCGCGGGCGACGAGGCGCACCGAGTCGTCGAGGAGGACCTCGTTCGCCCCGACCTGTACGAGCAGTGGGGGCAGGCCGGAGAGGTCGGCGAAGACCGGGCTCGCCAGGGGGTGGCTCGGGTCGCCGGCGCCGATGTAGTGGTCCGCGTACGCGCGCACATCGGCCTCGGTGAAGATCGGGTCGGCGTCTTCCTTGGTGCGCATGCTGGCTCCGGAGAGGGTGAGGTCGACCCAGGGCGAGAAGACGATCGCGGCGGCGGGCAGCGGCAGTCCTGCCTCCCGGGCGGCGAGCAGGGTGGCGATGGTGAGGCCGCCGCCGGCCGAGTCGCCGGCCATGACGATGTCCCGCGGATCGGTGCCGGTGGCCAGGAGGTCGCGGTAGGCGGCGAGTCCGTCGTCGACCGCGGCGGGGAAGGGGTGTTCGGGAGCCAGCCGGTAGTCCACGGAGATGGCTCGCAGTCCGGTGCGGACGGCGAGTTCACCGACCAGGCCGGTGTGGGTGTCCGGGGAGCCGATGACGTATCCGCCACCGTGGAGATAGAGCAGCCGACCGCGTTCGGTCGCTCCGGCCGGCTCCAGCTCCAGGGCGGGCCGCCCGCCCAGGACGGTTCTGCGGAGGGCGACGCCGTCCGGCGCCGGTCGCGTCATCGCCGCGGCGAAGCCGGCGCGCAGCTCGGCGGGGGTCGGCTGCGTCTCGCTGCGCGGGACGGAGCGGAGCAGTGCGTCCAGGGCTTGGCGCTGCTGTCGGGACATGGCGGGCCTCCATCGGGTCGGGATGCGAGGATGGATTCCTCGGAATCCATCTGCTCGTGTCCAACTACCTTCCGGGGAAGATGATTCCTGGGAATCTATTGGAGGTTTTGTGAGCCACGTCACCCCCCTCTTTCTAGACCTCGTCCGCGTGGAGACCCGGCTCTACAACGCGGTCGGCGCCCGCCTGCGCGCCGAACACGGTCTGACACTCGGCCAGTTCGAGTTCCTGCAGATCATCGACCGGGTGGACGGGTGCCGCGTACTCGACATCGTGGCCGAGCTGGCGATCACGGTGGGAGCCGCCAGCAAGGCCGTCGACCGGCTCGTGGCCGCCGACTGGTGCGTACGCGTCGCGCACCCGCACGACCGCCGATCCTCGGTGCTGCGCCTCACGCCCGAGGGAGAGAAGGTGCTGGAAGCGTCCCGGCCCGTGGTGGAGAGCGCGCTCGTCTCACTGACGCGGACGGTCTCCGCCGCCGACCGCAAAACCCTCGCCGCCACCCTGGCCACTCTCCGCGCGAACCTCGAGGCGGACGGCCAAGGCCAACCAGGGAGCAGCGTGACTGCCTGAGCATCGCTGGGTCGTCACGACCATGACGTCACCAGGCGCCGATGAAGTGCTCGGTCTGTTCGCGTTGCGCTGCCCGACCTGGCCATCAGTCACCACAAGCACCGTTGCAGTACTAACAGCCGGCGTCCGCGACGACGTAGTAGCCGGGTGACGTCTGCTTCAGGGTGTGCGTGATGAACGTGTTGTACAGGCCCATGGCCTGGCCGGAGCCCGTGGCGTAGGTCTGGCCGCCGCTCTGGTAGGCGCGGCCGGCGGCGGTGTGCTGGTAGTTGTTCGCGGTGGTGCAGGTGGGTGTGTAGCCGGTGGTGGTCGCGGTCACCGAGGAGGAGACGGTCCCCACCGCTCCGGCAGCGTCCACGGCCGCCACCGTGTAGGTGTGCGTGGAGCCGGTGGTCAGGCCTGTGTCGGTGTAGGAGGCCGACGTCGTGGCGCCCACCTTCGTGCCACCGCGGTAGACGTTGTAGGAGGCTGCGTCGGCCACCGTGTCCCAGGTCAGGTTCACGGTCGTGTCGGTGGTCCCGTCGACGGTCAGGCCCGTGGGCGCGGGCAGGGTGCCCGGGGGCTGGCCGCTGCTGCCGCCGTCGAGCCCCCAGAAGCGGGCGGTGTGGTAGCTGGAGCAGATGGTGTCGAGGTAGTAGGTGCCGGTGGTGCCGCACTGTTCGGCGCCGCTGCCGGGGTCGACCGCGAGGCCGTGGGCCATGCCGGAGATCGAGTAGACCGAGACGGCGGGCTCACCGGAGGCGTCGTCGTACTCGCTCAGCGTGGTGCCGCCGGAGAGGCTCTCGGTGCGCGACGGAGTCTGGCCGATGCCCCATACGTTCGTCCACTGGTCGCGTAGTTCGGTCGCGTTGGCCGGTGCGACGGTGGTGTCCGAGGTGCCCTGCCAGATCGCCACCCGGGGCCAGTGGGTGGTGCCGGCGGGTGCGGCGGCGCGTACGAGGTCGCCCCATTGGGCGGGCGTCTTGTCGGGCGGGCTGTACATGCAGGTGTAGGCGGCGGACACGCTGGTCGCGCAGGAGGCGGGGAGCCCGGAGTCGATGGAGCCGCCCGCGAAGACGTCGGGGTAGGCGGCGAGCATGTTCGCGGTCATGCCGGCGCCGGCGGACAGGCCGGTGATGTAGACGCGGCGGGTGTCGCTTCCGTAGCGCGCGACGGCGGTGTCGACCATCTGCTTGATGGACAGGGCCTCGCCGTTGCCGCGTGTGCTGTCGGCCGAATCGAACCAGTTGAAGCAGGAGTTCGCGTTGTTCGCGCTGGTCGTCTGGGGGAGCACCAGGGCGAACTTGTACTGGTCGGCGAACTTCGGCCAGCCGGAGTGGGCGTAGTAGTCGCTCGCGCTCTGCGTGCAGCCGTGCAGGGCGACGACGAGAGGCGCGTCGTCCGGCAGGGTGTCGGGCGCGTAGGTGTACATGGACAGGTTTCCGGGGTTGGAGCCGAAGCCGGTGACCTGGGTCAGGCCCGCGGCCGAGGCCTGGGGTCCGACGGCCGTCAGGCCACCCGTCAGGGCGAGAGCGCCCGCGGCCGCGATGAGCCAGCGGCGGATGCCGCCGAAGGTGCGGCGGCTCTTTGGGGCGCGGCGGATCGAGGGATACAGCTGTCCCATGGCTGATGCCTTCCGTGGGGGAGGGAAGCAGATGACACCGCGGCGGCGGTTCGTGCCGCCGCTGTGGCGTTGCATCATGTGGTCCGGCCCGCTCGCGCCGACATGGGCCGGACAGCCAGGATTGACGGAGGTTCAGTGTGTCGGGCGTCCATGGCCTGGGCGGTGAACTGGCTAACAGTGAGGGGGAGTTCACGGTCGAAGGTCGAACGCAATCGCCCCCTTTCGCGCCTCGCAGGCTGCGCCCACGGTGTGTAGCCGTACTGCGGCCGCGAGACCTCGCGCGGGTCGTATCCGAATTCGGTCCACGCAGAGCACCAGGGACAGAAGCAGCGTTCCTTCACCGCCACGCCCACACTTATGGGTCCTGCCTGCGTTCCTCAGGTGGCAGCAGCAGGACTTCCAGGGCGCGGGCACACGCGCGTGCCCGGTCCAGGCAGCGGTCGGCGTGCTCGTCCGTGATCAGCTCCGGGGTGGCGCGCACGGCGAGCGCGAACCGTGCGTGTCCCGCCCGGTCGAGAACCGGTACCGCGAGTGTCCGTACGCCCTGGGCCGACTCGCCGTCGTTCCATGCGTGCCCGTCGTGACGGACGCGCCTCAACTCGGCCTCCAGCGCGGACGGTTCGACGATCGTGCGGTCGGTGAAGGAGCGCAGCGGCGGCAGTGATGCGAGTTCGGCCTCGCCGGGGCGCGCCCAGGCCAGCAGGACCTTGCCCAGCGCGGTGGAGTGCAGTGGCCTGCGCAGGCCGACCTTCGGCGTCACCGAGCCGCCGGCCACGATGACCGCGTGCGGGCCGCTGCGCAGCGCCAGGTCCACGGTCGCGCCGGTCCGCTCGGCCAGGTCGGCGAGTTCCGGCGCGGCGAGGTGCAGCCCGCGCTGGTGGTAGGAGAGTCGCCCGAGTTCGGTGACGGCGGGGCCGAGCCGGTAGCGCGACGTGCGGACGTCCTGTTCGAGGAAGCCCGCGCCCAGGAGCGTGCGGGCCAGTCGGTGCGCCGTGGACACGGGCAGCGTGAGACGCCGCGCCAGCTCGGACGCGCTCAGGTCGGGCCCGTTGTCATGGAAGCAGTGCAGGACGTCGAGAGCGCGCTGCACTGCCTGCGCCCCGCCGGGGGAGCGGGGCGCGGTGGGGGCGGACACGATGGGGCTCCCTCGGTCGCGTAGGCGTGGGACCGGCTTCGGGTTCCCACATTACGGCAGCCTCGGAGGGCTGTCCGGAGTGGCTGTGACCGTACCAAAAGGCCTGGTGACACACTCCGTTCACGCTCGTTCCCACATCATGGGAAGGTCCTTGCCGGGCCGTGCGGAACGTGCCACTGTGCACTCGTCACCACCACGCCACCAGCACGGATCACCTGATCGCAGAGGGGAGCAGCGCCATGTCCGGACGACTCCGGCCCGCCGCCGCGCTCACCCCGTCCCTGTTCACGCTGCGCCGGCACATCGACCTGGCGCGCGTCTCCAGCGCCACCTGTCGCTGACCTCCTCCGAAGTACGGGAAGTACGCGAGGTACCCCTCGGCCGCATGAGCCAGGTCTCCGTGTGGCCCGCCAGCCCCGGCGTGCCCGCGCTCCACCCGCCTCCCCTCCCGCCTCCCGCCTTTCCTCCTTCCACCCGCCTGGGAGCCTCCATGACGCATGCCCCGATCCGGACGAAGGCCGCCGCCGAAGCGGTTCCGGACACGCTCTGGTTCACCCGCTGTCCCGTCCCCACAGCGACCGGCATCGCCGCCGATCGGCGTTGGCTCGCCGCCGAGTTCGCCCCGGACGGCATCACCGTACGGTCGCTGCAGGACGCCGGGCGCGACGCCGACCCGCAGACGCACTACACCCACGTTCTGCCCGGACTCTTCCGCGAGGGCGGCAACGTCCCCGCCCTGTGGGCCCGCTCGCGCGGTGAGGAGACCCGGCTCGTCGGACTCACCTGGATCGAGGAGCGCCAGACCGTTCTGGTGGCCCCCGGCTCGGGCGTCAGGGGAGCCGCCGCCCTGCGAGGCCTGCGCCTCGCGCTGCCGCACCACCACCGCCTCGCCATCGACTTCTGGCGGGCCATGGCCCTGCGCGGCTTCGAGGGGGCCCTCGCCTCGGCCGGGCTCGGACTCGACGACGCCGTCCTCGTCGACGTTCCCGCCGACGGGCACACCGGGCAGTGGGCCGCGGAACTCGCCGCCCTCCGGCGCGGCGACGTCGACGCCGTCTACGTCAAGGGCGCGCTCTCCGTCGAGGCGGCCCGCCGCGTCGGCGCCGAAGTGGCCGTAGAACTGGACGAGTTGCCCGACCGCGCGCACCGCGTGAACAACGGAACCCCCCGACCCGTCACCGTCCACCGCAGCCTCCTCGACGACCACCCCGACCTCGTCGACCGCTTCCTCGCCGTACTCCTGCGCGCCGCCGACTGGGCGGCCGACCGGCCGGACGACGTGGCCCGCATCCTCGGTGCCGAGACCGGGGCGGGTGCCGAGGGCGTCGCCGGCGCCTACCGCCCCGGCACCCACCGCACCCTGCACCCCGACCTCTCCGAGGACCGCCTCGCCCTCCTCGGCCGACAGTCCGCCGCCCTGCACGCGCACGGCTTCCTGCCCGAGCCCGTCGACGTACGGGACTGGGCGGACCCCGAGCCGCTGCGCCGCGCCCGCCTCCTGCAACCCGCCCCCTCCCGCCCCGCTTCCTGAGGACCCCGTCATGCGCATCCCCAAGCCCCTGCCCGTGCTCGCCGCGCTCTCCGCCCTCGCCGCGCTCGCGGCCGTCACCGGCTGCGGCACGTCCGAGGCCGACTCCGGGCCCCGGACGGCGGCCGACATCACCGTCCGTATCCCCGACCCCGGCAACTCCGGCGTGCTCGCCCTCGGCAAGAAGGACGGCTCCCTGGACAGGGCCCTCGCCAAGGTGCACGCCAAGGTCGAATGGGCCGGCAGCGCGGGCCCGTTCGCCCCCGCGGCCCAGGCCATGAACGCAGGGCAGCTCGACATCGCCACCGGCTCGATCACCTCCGGCATCACCTCCCTCGCCCAGACCCCCGGCTTCGCCTTCTTCACCGCGACCGCCCCCGACCCCGTCGGCGAGGGCATCCTCGTCGAGAAGGACTCCGGGATCGACCGGATCGAGGACCTCGTCGGCAAGAAGGTCGCCGTCAACCAGGGCGGCACCGGCGAGTACCTGCTTCTCAAGGCCCTCGCCGACCACCACATCCCGGCGGACAAGGTCGAGCGCGTCTACCTCCGCCCCGACCAGACCGCCGCCGTCCTCAACACCGGCAAGGTCGACGCCTGGGCGGTCTGGTCGACCTACGCGGTCGCCGAACTGGGCAGCGGGAAAGCGAAGTTCATCGCCGACGGCAAGGAGATCGGCTCCGACAACTACAGCCTCAACGCCGTCCGGACGGCGTTCGCCGACCAGCACCCCGAGGTCGTCAAGGCCCTCTACACCTACCTCCACGACGGCAGCGTCAAGGAGAAGAAGAACCCGCGAGCCTACCTGAACGTCACCACCGACGCGGGCCCGCAGGCCGTCACCGGCGAGGCCGCACGCATCCAGACCCGGTTCACCGCCCAGGGCGGCACCGTCGAACCGATCACCCGCGCCGACCTCGAGCGCTTCGACGACGTCGCCCGCTTCTACGCCGACCAGAAGGTGACCCGGACGAAGGTCGACGTCGCGCCGCACGTCATCGACGTGGAGAAGCTGTCATGACACTCACCGACCGACGAGCCGGCGCGGCGCCACCCCGTCTCGTCACCCCGCGCCCGCCGGCCGGCCGCACCCGCTCCCGAGCCCGCTCCGCCACCGTCCGCGCCCTCGGCCCCGTCGCTCTCCTCGCCCTGTGGTGGGTGGCGTCGGCGACGGGCCTGCTCACCCCCGACGTCCTCGCCTCGCCACCCCAAGTCGTCGACGCCATAGTCGAGTTGTGGGGCAACGGCCAACTGTCCCAAGCCCTCGCCGCCTCGCTCACCCGCTCCGGCCTGGGCCTCGCACTCGGGCTCGTCACCGGTCTCACCCTGGGCATCACCACCGGCTTCACCCGGCTCGGCGACGAACTCCTCGACTCCTCCCTGCAGACCCTGCGCACCATCCCGTTCCTGTCCCTGGTGCCGCTGTTCATGGTCTGGTTCGGCATCAACGAGACGGCGAAGATCCTGCTCATCGCCGTAGCCACCACCTTCCCCATGTACGTCTCCACGTCCAGCGGCGTCCGCACCACCGACCCCAAACTCGTCGAAGCCATGCGCAGCTTCGGCATGAGCCGCCTCGGCATCGTCCGCGAGGTCGTCGTCCCCGGCGCTCTGCCCTCACTGCTCGCGGGCCTGCGCCTGTCCATGACCCTCAGCGTCATCGCGCTCATCGCCGCCGAGGAGATCAACGCCACCGCCGGTATCGGCTACCTCATGACCCAGGCCCAGAGCTACGCCCGCACCGACATCCTGGCCGTCTGCATCCTCGTCTACGGACTCCTCGGACTGCTCGCCGACGCCGTCGTACGCCTTCTCGAACGCGTCCTCATGCCCTGGCGCCGCGCCGTACCGGGAGGCACCCGATGAGCACGGCCGTACGCATCACGGGCCTGCGCCGCGTCTTCGGGGAGCGCGCCGTCCTCGACGGACTCGACCTCACCATCCGGCGCGGCGAGTTCGTCGCCCTCCTCGGCGCGAGCGGCAGCGGCAAGACGACCCTCTTGCGCATCCTCGGCGCCCTCGACCGGGCCGACGGGGGAGAGGTCCTCGTCCCCGAGGCACGCACCGTCGTCTTCCAGGAACCGCGCCTCGTCCCGTCCAAGAAGGTACTCGCCAATGTGACCGTCGCCCTGCCGCGCGGGCAGGCGGCACGCGGGCTCAAGGCCCTGGCCGAGGTCGGCCTCGAACAGCACGCCGAGGCGTGGCCCGGCACGCTCTCCGGCGGCGAGGCCCAGCGCGTCGCCCTCGCCCGTGCCCTCGTCCGCGAACCCGAACTCCTGCTCCTGGACGAGCCGTTCGCCGCCCTCGACGCCCTGACCCGGCTCAGGATGCAGGACCTGGTCGCCGAGCTGTGCCGCGCGCACCGACCCGCCGTGCTCCTCGTCACCCACGACGTCGACGAGGCCGTACGCCTCGCGGACCGCGTCTGCGTCCTGCGCGACGGGCGCCTCGTCACCGACGAACCCGTCACCGTCGACCACCCCCGCGACCCCGGCGACCCTGCCTTCGCCACCCTGCGCCGACGCCTCCTCACCGACCTCGGCGTCCACGACCGTACCCACGCCCGCACCCCCGCAGAATCCGGAGTGATCTGAATGACCATCACCATCGGCGTCCACAACAGCAACCCGACGCTCTACTACCTCTCCCGCCTGGACTACGCACAGCAGGAGCTCGCCGCCGTCGGCGAGACCGCCGTCTTCCACGCGTACGTGAACGGCGTCCGCACCGGCGAACTCCTCACCGAAGGCGTCATCGACTTCGGCGGCACCGGTTCGACCCCGCCCGTCACCGCCCAGGCCGCGGGCCACGACATCGTCTACACGGCCGTCTCCGCGCCCCGCCCCGACCACGGCGCCCTCCTCGTCCCCGAGGACAGCCCGGTCCGCACCGTCGCCGACCTCAAGGGCGGCACCGTCCACCTCGCCGTCGGCTCCTGGCAGACCCACCTCGTCGCCAAGGCCCTGGACGACGCCGGCCTCTCGTACGCCACCGACATCACCGCCGTGCGCGGCGACGAGCACAGCGAGAAGCTGCTGCGCTCCGGGGAGATCACCGCCTGGGTCGCCCAGGGCGCCCAGCTCGTCGCCGCCGTCCGCGCCGGGGACGTACGTGTCCTCGTACGCACCGGAGACGTCATCTCCGACCGGTCCGTCTTCTTCACCCGCCGCGACCTCGCCGAACAGCGCCCCGACGTGATCGACGCCCTGACCCGCGCCCTCCAGCGCGCCGACGACTGGGCGAAGGCGAACCCGCGCGAGGCCGCCGAGATCGCCGCCGCGCACCAGGGCGGAACGGCCGACGACTGGGAGACTGCGCTGCGCGCACTGCCCTGGCGGATCGAGGCGGTCGGCGACGACTTCCTCACCGAGCAGCAGCAGGGCGCGGACGTCTTCCACCGCACCGGATTCATCGAGCGCCCCGTCACCGTCGCGGACGCCGTGGCCCGGAAGGCGGCCTGATCACCGTGCCCGCCCCCGAAGTCCTCTGGTACATCATTCCGCGCGAGGGCGCCTACCCCTGGGAGCCGGCCGGCCGCCGACAGGTCGACCTCGGCTACCTGAGCCACCTCGCCGGCACCGTCGAACGGCTCGGCTTCACCGGCGCGCTCCTCGCCACCGACCTCTACGACGTGTGGCCCCTCGGCAGCGCGCTCGCGGCCTCGACGAGCACCGCGTTCAAGCCGCTCCTCGCCGTCCATCCCGGCCTGATCTCACCCACGCTCCTCGCCAAGATGGCCCTCACCTTCGACACGCTCTTCGGCGGCCGCCTGCGCTTCAACGTCGTCAACGGCTCGACCAAGTCCCTCCAGGAGTACGGCCTCCACGTCGGCCACGACGAGCGCTACGAACTGAGCGCCGAGTACTGGTCGATCGTGAAGCGCCTCACGGCCGGCGAAGTCTTCGACCACAAGGGACGCTTCTACGACCTGAAGGACGCGGGCGCCTCCCTGCGCGACCTGAAGCCGGTCCAGGACCCGCACGTCCCGCTCTGGTTCGGCGGCTCGTCCGCACCCGGCATCGAGATGGCCGCCGAACATGTGGACGTGTACCTGACCTGGGGCGAACCCCCGCACCTGCTCAAGGAGAAACTGGACCACGTCCGCGAGCGCGCCGCCGCCCACGGCCGCACCCTGCGCATCGGGCTGCGACTCCACCTCATCGTCCGCGACACCGAGGACGAGGCCTGGGCGGCGGCCGACCGGCTCCTCGACGTCACCTCCGAGGCCACCTACCGGCGCCAACTGGGTGACCGCGCCGGCGAGGACGGAGTGGGCTGGCAGCGCCAGTTCCGCCAGCACGGGGGCCGCGTCCCCGCCCACGCCCGGGAACTGGAGACCCACCCGAACCTCTGGCCCGGGATGAGCCTCTTCCGCCCCGGCCCCGGCACGGCGGTCGTCGGCTCGACGTCCCAGGTCGTCGCCCGCCTCGAGGAGTACCGGGAACTGGGCGTCGACACGTTCATCCTCTCCGGCAACCCCCTTCTGGAGGAGGCGTACCGAGTGGCGGAGACGGTCCTGCCGGCTCTCGGGGTGACGAGGCGGTAGGACGACGGCACGACGAAGCCCTCACAGACACACAGCGGTGTCAGGCGAGGGAGACCAGGTCCCGGTACTCCTCGTTCCACAGGTCCTCGTCCGCGTCCGGCAGCAGCAGGACGCGGTCCGGGCGCAGGGCGTCGATGGCGCCCTCGTCGTGGGTGACCATCACGATCGCGCCGGGGTAGGAGCCGACCGCGGCAAGCACCTCGGTGCGGGAGGCGGGGTCGAGGTTGTTGGTGGGCTCGTCCAGCAGCAGGACGTTCGCGCCGGAGTGCACCAGACCGGCCAGGGCCAGGCGGGTCTTCTCCCCGCCGGACAGGACACCGGCCGGCTTGTCGGCGTCGTCGCCGGAGAAGAGGAACGCGCCGAGCACGTGCCGTACTTCGCCGTCGGTGAGGTGCGGCGCGGCGGCACGCAGGTTCTCCCGTACGGTCCGCTCGGCACGGAGGGTGTCGTGTTCCTGGGCGAAGTAGCCCACGCGCAGCCCGTGCCCGCGCACCACCCGTCCCGCGTCCGGCTGTTCCTGGCCGGCCAGGAGACGCAGCAGGGTGGTCTTGCCCGCGCCGTTGAGGCCGAGGACGACCAGGCGGCTGCCCCGGTCCACGGCCAGGTCCACGCCGGTGAGGACCTGGTGGTCGCCATAGGACTTCGCCAGGCTGACGGCGCCGAGCGGCACCCGCCCGCACGCGGCGGGCTCGGGCAGCCGGATCTTCGCGACCTTCTCCGCGCGCCGGGCCGGCTCCAGACCGGCGAGCATGCGGTCGGCGCGGCGGGCCATGCTCCTGGCCATGACGGCGGTGGCCGAACGCGCCTTCATCTTGTCCGCCTGAGCATGCAGAGCCCCGGCCTTCCGTTCGGCATTGGCCCGCTCCCGGGCCCGGCGCCGCTCGTCCGCTTCGCTCTGGGTGAGATAGGTCTTCCAGCCGGTGTTGTGGATGTCGATGGTGGCGCGCTGCGGATCGAGATGGAAGACGCGGTTGACCACGTCGGACAGCAGAGCGGTGTCGTGGCTGATCACCACCAGACCGCCCCGATGGCCCTGGAGGAAGGTGCGCAGCCAGGCGATGGAGTCGGCGTCCAGGTGGTTGGTCGGCTCGTCCAGCAGCAGCGGTCCGGCATGTCCGGCGAACAGGATCCGTGCGAGCTCCACGCGGCGCTTCTGTCCACCGGACAGCGCGCCGACCGGCTCGCCCAGCACGCGCTCGGGCAGCCCGAGACCGGCCGCCACCCGGGCGGCCTCGGCCTCGGCCCCGTACCCGCCGCCGGACTGGAAGGCGGCCTCGGCGCGGGCATAGGCATTCATCGCCCGCTCCAGCGCGTCCGGCCCCGTGGCCTCCGCCATCGCGGCCTCGGCCGTGCGCAGGGTCTGCAGGGCACGGTCCAGGCCGCGGGCGGACAGGATCCGGTCGGTCACGCTGACGGCCGGGTCGGCCGCGCGGGAGTCCTGGGCCAGCAGACCGACCGGGCCGGTCCGGGTGATGGTCCCGGCGGCGGGCCTGGCCTGACCGGCGAGGGCGGTCATCAGGGTCGTCTTACCCGCGCCGTTACGGCCGACCAGGCCGATACGGTCGCCGGGGGAAACGGAGAAGGAGATGTCGGAGAGCAGCAGGCGGGCGCCCGCGCGCAGCTCGACACCGCGAACGGTAATCATGAGGTAACGCTCCGAGAAAGCAAAAAAGGACACACTTCTGACGTGGAAGCGGGTCCTTGGCTAGGAAACTCGGGGCGTAGACATGCGCCTACCGTAACCGACGTCCCGTGATCAGCGCATCTATCGGCTCAGTCGGGCATTGAAGCGCGCCTTCTTCTGCCGGTTTCCGCAGGTGTTCATGTCGCACCATCTGCGGGTGCGGCTTCGGCTGGTGTCGAAGAAGGCGGCTCGGCATGTCGGTGACGCGCACAAGGCCAGCCTTCCGTCTCGTTCACCGGCGATGACGCTGATCGCGTCGGCGGCGATCACGCTGAGGGCATCTTCCACGCGGGACACGGAGCCGAGCTGCCATTGCCGTTGGCCCTCGGGCGTCAGGGTGGCCGCCGCCTGCCCCTGGACGCTGCGGTTGTTGATGACTTTGACGGCGGCCGCAGGGAGCGGCTCCTGCATCGCGGCCGCCGTCGCGACGGCGTGAATCGACTCCCGCAGTTCCCGGGCCAGTTCGAGCTGGGTGATGGTGCAGGAGTCCACGGCCAGGCCGTACACCGCCAGCCAGTCGATGAGCCGCTGCGGTGTGGGGATGCGCTCCACGGCATCACCGTGACGCTCCGACAGGGTCCCTGTGAAGCTGGTCGCCAGCACCGTGCCGAGGCGGAAGTCAGGGTGTCCCGAACGCATGGAACCACCATAGCTGGTTGCGCGCCGACCTGAACGAATGTAGAACCGTCATAGACGGTTCACGACAGGCCGCAGCCGACGCGCGACGGCCAGGAGGTCCCCATGCCCCGTCCCACCAGCAACGTGCAGGCATTTGAAGCTCGCGCGACCGACGCCGACCTCGACGATCTGCGCGCGCGGCTGGCCGCGGCGCGGCTACCCGAGGCCGAGACCGTTCATCGCGCCCCACCCGGCCCCCGACGGTGGGAGCAGGGCGTTCCGCTCGCCGACCTCATCGACGTCGTGGACTACTGGCGCACCGGGTACGACTGGCGGGCGTTCGAGGAGCGCCTCCATCGGATCGGCCAGTTCCGCACGACCATCGACGGCCTGGGAATCCATTTCCTGCATCGCCGATCTGCGCGGGCGGACGCCACTCCGCTGCTTCTCACGCATGGCTGGCCGGACAGCATCGCCCGGTTCAGCCACGTGGTGGACGAACTGGCGGATCCGAAGGACGAGAACGCGCCGGCGTTTCACGTCGTGGTCCCGTCGCTGCCGGGCTTCGGCTACAGCGACAAGCCGGCCACCACCGGCTGGGGAACCGAAAAGATCGCGGCCGCCTGGGTGGAACTGATGGGCAGGCTCGGCTACCGCAGGTTCGCGGCCCATGGCGGCGACTGGGGAGGCAATATCACCACGGTCCTCGCCGGAAGGTTTCCGGGGCACCTCCTCGGCATTCACACCACTTTCGCGGAGGGCCCGCCCGGACTGACGACGGACGGGCTGACGGAGACCGAACGTCAATGGGCCGAGGAGACCCGCGACTTCTGGCGCCACCGGTCGGCGTACGCGAAGCAGCAGGCGACCCGACCGCAGACCATCGGCTACTCGCTCGTCGACTCACCGGTCGGTCTTCTCGCCTGGATCCTCGACAAGTTCGCCGAGTGGTCCGACACCAACGACAGCCCGTTCGAGACCATTTCCAGAGACCGCATCCTCGACAACGTCACCCTGTACTGGCTGACGCGAACCGGCGCGTCCGCCGCCCGCATCTACTACGAGAGCCACAACTCCCTGGATCCTGAACTGAGGGTGGACGTCCCGGCAGCCATCACCGCGTACCCGCGCGACGTCGAGAAGTGCCCACGCCCCTGGGCGCAAGAGCGCTACCGAAAGATCGTCAGGTGGGGCCTGCCCGACAACGGGGGACATTTTCCGTCGCTGGAGGTTCCCGAGTATTTCGTGAAGGACCTGCGAGAAGGCCTCGCCGCAGTACTCGGCGCCAATCGGTGAACTGAACCCGGCTCAACTGCCCACCGCTCAATGACCGTTGCATTGAAGGGCGATCCGTACGAGGGAAGGCAGGGCGTCCTGGGATGAGCAGCTTCAACACCCACCGGAGGCGGGTCCACGACGAGGGCCTGCAGACGCGCGTCCGGCACACGAATCTGCGGTCGTGCCTCGTCCACTTCGCGCCCTACGGCTTCCGGGCCACCTATCACCATCTCTGCCTCAGCGCGGGAATCCCCAAGCACCTGGAGAGGGATCCGAGCTCGCTCACACGTGCCGTCGAGGAGTTGCACCACGCCCGACAGCTCTGGCTCGCTGACGAACGCGCCTATGCCAACAGCCGCCGAGCCGACAAAGCGCGCGGCATGCGACAGGTGAAACGAGACGAGTCCTGGCGAGGCCGGCAGCGTGGGTGGGGGAACATCGCGTACTGCCCCGAGCCGACGATGCATCCCGACGAGCCGTTGCCCGCGGTGGTCGAGCGAGTGCTCCGTTCATCAATGCCGCTGGACGAAGCTCCTGCGCTGACGTGCCGTGTATGCGGAAACCGGGACAACACCAGCGCCTGGCACGACGGCGCCCACAGGATCCATCAGCTGTGCAGGGAATGCGGCGTCAGTCTCGCGGTACAGCGGGCCGACGCGCCCGACCCGCTCTGGGCGGCCGACCGCGCCCGGCAGTGGAAGCAGATCTGGACGCTGCGCAACGAATCGCCTCGCAGCTACCCGAGTTGAGCTTCGGCGTGGGTGGGTCCTCAGGCGCGGACTCCTGCCACCCGCCGCAGTAGGGTCTGCCCCACCCCGTTCCAGGGGGCTTCTCGGAGTGCCTGAGTCCGGCGCCGCGTGATCGGCTGTCCGCACGATATTCGCGTGGCGGAAGGCAGACAGGTGAGAGCCAGGATCGGGTACTCGGCATGGATCGTGGGCGTGGTGCAGTTCTTCGCCATCCACTGGATTGCCGAGTCGGCTTGGGCCAGACCATATAGCTGGGCGCGGAACAACATCAGCGACCTCGGAAACGCACACTGCGCTCTGCAGCCAGATCCTGAGCCGCGGTACATCTGTTCCCCCGAGCACGGTCTGATGAATGTTTCGTTCGTCGCCCTGGGCGTGTTGATCGTTGTCGGTGCCGCCCTGACCGGTGGGGTTCTTTGGCGCAGGGGACGGGCCGCCGCCGCGGCGCGTCTACTGCTCGCCGGCGCCGGAGTGGGATTCGTGTTGGCCGGGCTGGCACCGGCGGATGTCAACGAGAACCAGCATGTCTTGGGCGCCCTCTTCATCATGGCGGCGGGCAACATCGGTCTCGTCGTGGCGGGCTTCGGCCTTGCAGAACACCTCCCCACCACCCTGCGACGGGGCACCAGCCTGCTGGGAGTCACCGCGCTCACGGCCTTCGGGCTCTTCCTCTCCCACCACTACCTCGGTCTGGGCATGGGAGGTATGGAACGAGTCGCCGCTCTTCCTCTCCTGTCCTGGGCACTTGCTGTCGGCGTTCGTGGCCTCATTCGGCGCACGGGTCGTACGCAGGAGGCGGTGCCGACAGGGCGTCTCAGCCACGCTGGTTGAGAGCTCTGGCCAGGCCCCGGTTGGCTTCCTGCGCGGCATCGAGAACAGGTAGGAGGTCACGTTGTCGGTAGTGGGCCCCAGCTCCCCGGCGACACCATCCTTGTCCGGCTCCGCTGCCACTCCTGATGACACTCCTGGTGGGCTCAGGCACAATGAGCCGCCGTTCATTACGGTCACAGAGGAAGAGATGGACGATGGCACTGGTCAAGAAGGGGTCGCGGCTCATCACCGTGGACGGCACCACTTACCGGTGGCGACTCCGTGGACGACCGACCTATGACCAGGGCCTGGCGAGGTCACCCCTCACTTATGCGGTCGAACACGCCCAGAAACCCGGCACCACGCTGGTGATCACCACCAACCGGCCACACCCGAGCAACTGGTTCGGAACAGCCGGGCACCCGGTCCTGCCCGCCGATGTGGCAGACGGCATCCGCAGTGCTCTTGCCGATGGCTGGACACCCGAGACCCCCGGGTCACCCGTAAACCTCGACCAGTCAGCTGGTTTCGACCCGTACCACTGACCCACCCGCACTCAAGAACTAACCGACCAGCAACTGCAGAGTCCCGCTGACTACGCGAATCCGGCGACGGAGTGGTAGGGGAGTGAGTCTTCCTGGTCAGAGCCTCGACGGGTTGCTGGAAAGCCAGTCGGCATGCCGATCTCGCGTCCGATCCCGTTCCCCTGGCGTCGTGAGGAAGACGTCGGCGCCGCCGTCGTAGGGGTGGTAGATGCGCCGAATCTGAGTGTCGGTGACGAGGACTCCTGCCACCTTGTCGTCCGCGATGTCACGAAGCATCTCGTCGAGGCAGCCATACACCCACGGCCGGCGGACGGCGAATAGGTGGCAGTAGGTACGGAACTCCGGGTCAGGATCGTCCTTCACCAGCAGGCTCTGCCAGTATTCGGCGTCGGGCTGGAACGCCGGAACCTCGGCTTCGGTCGCCCAAGCTGGAGTGATCACGTAGACCTCCCCGCAGCCGAACAGCTCATCGAGGACAGTGTTGTACCGCTCCAGGACAATGGAGTACTCGCTCTCGTCCTCTGGGTATCGCTTGGACTCAGGCAGGCTGTGGAATCGCACCCAGAGCTCCCGATACGGGTCGCGCAGCTGGTATCCGACCGGAGGGCAGTCGGGCCAATGCTGCTGCCACAGCGCGGTCAAGACCGTTCGGACGCTTTCAGGCACTGGCCACCCACGTCCTTTCAAGTTGGGCTCCCGCCGACGGCCATGATGCATGGCACCTGCCCGCCCATGGGAGCGACCTCTGATGTCGCATCAAGCATGGTTCGCTTTCTAGCGACGTCCTATCAGGGTCGAGCCTCCGAGGTCTGCGCCGACAATTCGGGGGCCTTCCTCGGTGCGGAGGAACCCTGTGATGAGGGGGAGCTGGATCACGCCGACCTCGCCGCAGTGGAGCGGGCACTGACCGAACTCGGCTACGTGAGCGTTCCCGAAGAACTGTTGGAGAGCGACTGCGAAGGCCCCAGCGGGATGGAACGTCTCGCAACCAGACCTACCTGGTGGACGCGGTTCTTCGGCCTCTGGTGATTCACCCAGCTCTGTTCGAGCCGCACAGTCTGCACCGATCACGTTCGTCGACTCGGTCGCTGATCTTGTGACCGGGCTGGATCCCCGCGCGATCGGATGGGTACGTTGTCGTCCATGTCGTCCGAACCGCGCAGCCGTGAAGAGTTGGTTGCCTTCCTGCGTGACCTGCACGGAGAGTTCCGTGCCCGGGGACACGAGTGGGAGAACAGCACTCTGGACGACTTCCTGGAAGCGCTTGCCGCATGGGTGCACGACTCCCCGGGCGCGTACAAGAACGCAGGAGAGCAGATTCCGCTCGCCGGCGATTGGGTCTACATGGCCCGAGCCCTCCGCGCCGCCACCCTCTACGAGTAGGGCTGAGCGCGAGCACTGCTACCGCGGTCGACAGCACGAAACAGGCCCCGTGTCCGCGGGGGCGGTTCACGGCGGAGCGGATGGTTGGAAGCCACGGGGGTGGTGCCGAGGAGAGTAAGCCGCCGGTCAGGGCTCGAGGAGCCTGGGAAGTTCGCTTCACGGCTACGTTGCCCCCGACCGAGGTCGACGGCCCGGTCGTGGTGTTGCCGTTGTCGGGCCGGGCATGTGGCGCTTCCATTTCTGTCAGGGGACTTGCGGTACTCGGAAGCGGCGTCGGTACTCCGTCGGGGTCGTGTTGAGGCGTCGACGGAAGGCTCGTACGAGCGTGTCTGTCGTACCGAACCCGCAGAGCGTCGCGACGCGCTCCAGGGTGTTGTCGGACGACTCCAGTTCGTGGCGGGCCTTCTCCACCCGGACGGACTCGATGTACGCGTGTGGGGTCGTCCCGAGCTCCGTTTTGAACAGGCGTGTCAGATGCCGGTCGCTGACGTGCGCGTACGCGGCGAGATCGACCACCGTGAGCGGCTGGTCGATGTGCCGGAGGATGTGATGACGCAGATCCTCGATGCGCCGCGTCGTCGAGACCTGCTCGAGCGGCACACTGAACTGGCTCTGGCCGCTGGGCCGCTTCAGGTACATCACCAGCTGGCGCGCCACGCGCAGGGCCACCGCCTCGCCGAGGTCGTCGGCGATCAGCGCGAGCGACAGATCGAGGCAGGCGCTGATGCCGGCGCCCGTCCACACGTTGCCCTCGCGGATGAAGATGGGGTCGGCGTCGACCCGTACGGCCGGGTGGTCCGCGGCCAGTTGCTGCGCGGTGGACCAGTGCGTGGTGGCCCGCTTGCCGTCGAGCAGCCCGGCGGCCGCGAGCAGGTGCGCGCCCACGCACACCGAGGTGATCCGGTGCGTACGCTCGGCCAACACCCTTACCCATTCCACGAGTTCGGGGTCGACCAGCGGATGGGCGCGGCGCTCCTCGTCGAGCTCCACCGCGCCGGGCACCAGGAGCGTGTCGATGGTGCCCGCGGCGGCCTGCGCGAAAGTGATGTCCGGAAGGATGCGCACCCCCGCGCCGGTGGTGACCGGGTCCAGGGTCTCGGCGGCCAGCAGCACCCGGTAGCCCGCCGCCTCCTCGGTCTCGCGCAGCGCCAGCGAGAACACCTCGGGCGGCCCGGTCACGTCGAGCAGGTCGACGCCCTCGAAAAGCACGATCACGATGAGTCGCCTGACGGTGTCCGGCACGGACCCTCCCACTCTCGGCATGTTATGTCGGTATCTGCATGTTAGACGTCATTGCCGACGCCAGGGCTGGGTCATAGCGTTGCAGACGTGGCCCGGCGAACACTCTGGGTCGCGCCTCCCATCTGTGATCCGAAGGCGGTACACCCATGTCCCGAACCACGCTGCGCGAGCTCAACGGCTTCGACGAGACGCCCGCGAAGCTGGACGGCTCGACGCTGATCCTCATCGACTTCCAGAACACCTACACCCAGGGTGTGATGGAGCTCGACGGATGGGAGGCGTCCCTCGACGCCGCCGCGCAGCTCCTCGCGCGGGCCCGTGAGGCGGGCACCAAGGTCGTCCACGTCATCAACGACGGCGGCGAGGGCACCCCGTACGACATCCGGGCCGAGATCGGCCAGATCCACCCGAAGGTCGCGCCCGTCGACGGCGAGCCCGTCGTGGTCAAGCAGGTCCCTAACGCGTTCGTCGGTACGGACCTCGCCACGCACCTCACCGAGGGCCAGGACGTCGTCATCGCGGGCTGGATGACACACATGTGCGTCGCGTTCACGGCGCAGGGCGCTTTCCTGGGCGGCCACCGCCCCACCGTCGTCGCCGAGGCCTCCGCCACCCGTTCGCTCCCGGTCGCGGGCACCGACGTACCCGCCGAGCAGGTGCACCAGGGAGCTCTCGCCACCATCGCCGACCTGTACGGGGTCGTCGTCGTGTCCCAGAAGGAGATCGTCTGATGAAGCTGCTCCGTTCCGCCGCCGCGCTCGGCGCCGCCGCCGTCCTCGCGGCCACCGTCTCCGCCTGCGGAGGCAGCTCCGCGGCCGCCACCCGGACCGACAGCCGTGACCAGCGCAGCGAGAAGAGTCACGAGAAGAACTACGCCAAGGACACGACGACGCTGCGTCAGCTGATGAAGCTGGACGAGACTCCGGCGAAGCTGTCGAACGCCGCGCTGATCCTTGTGGACTACCAGAACGTCTACACCGACGGCACGATGGAGCTGACGGGCTGGCGTGAGGCCGTCAAGAACACCAAGGCCCTCCTGGAGCGCGCCCGCAAGGCCCACACGCCGGTCATCCACATCGTGGAGAAGGGCTACGACCTCAAGTCGAAGGCCGGGCAGATCATCCCCGACCTCAAGCCCGCCAAGGGCGAGGCCGTCGTCGAGAAGGCCGTCCCCAACGGTTTCCACGACACGAACCTCGACGAAGAGCTCAAGAAGACCGGCCGCAAGAACGTCATCATCTCCGGCTTCATGACGCACATGTGCACCCTCTTTACCACCGAGGGCGCCGTCTACCACGGCTACAACCCGACCGTCGTCGGCGACGCCTCCGCCACCCGCCCGCTGCCCGTCAACGGCAACCCCCGGGGCATCCCGGCGAAGCAGGTGCACGAGGCCGCGCTCGCCACCATTCAGGACCGCTTCGGCGTCGTGGTGCCCAAGCAGCGCGACATCAAGTAGCCACACGGCATCACCGGCACCACGCATCACGCACCACCGGCATCACCAAGGGAAGGCGCCCAGGGCCCGGGCGCCTGTTCCCGCACCTCCTGCCCCCTACCTCAATCCCCCCGCATTCCCCCCAAGCAAAGGTTTCCCCCCCCCATGAACGAGATCCCCCCCATGCACAGGAATCCCACACCGAGATCCACATGGAGAAGACGAAGATGGCTACGCGCAGAGGATTCATAGGCGGCGCTACCGGCATCAGCACCGCTGCCCTGCTCGGCTACTCGGCGACCCCGAGCGCCGCGGACACGGAAGCGCCGGTCCCGGCGGTCACCCAGGCACAGGCGCGGGAGTCGCTCTTCGCGGTCAACGCGGGCATGCGCGCCAACTACGCCACCCTCAAAGCAGAGTTGATCAAACACCTCGCCCCGGTCGTCGTGGTCCAGAACGATGCCAAGGGCGGCCGCTTCACCCTCGTGACCAAGGACGGCCAGGAGTCCAGCAACCCCGTCCCGCAGACGTTCGAGCTGGCGAAGTCCATCGCTCACGTCCCGCTCGGGATCTTCTCGGTGATCGCCTCCTACCTCGCGGACAAGATCCCGAACCTGCCCAACGCGGACCGCATCGACCCGCACGACCTGGTGATGGTGGCGTTCAACGACGACACGTCCACCGCGTGGATCGAGCCCCTCAAGGCGTACGCGGCCAGGCTCACCACCGCACGCAACAACCTCTCCGCGGCCGGCCTGCCCGCCGCGCTGACCACGTCCTGCCGCAACATCATCGACGGCGGCCTGAAGTTCATCAACGCGTCGATCGCCGCCAAGTACTTCGACATGAAGTCCTTCGAGGACTTCTCCGGCAGCGTCTACCCCGACATCCGCACCAACATGGAGCACGCCTCCCAGGCCCAGATCAGTGGCGTACGGGAGATCATGAAGACCTGGCGTGCCAAGGTCGGCGAGGAGGACTGGGCCGATCTGTACTGCGTGGTGATCTCCCAGTGGACGACCAGCGTCCTCAATCAGAACACCATCATCATCAAGGACTGCATGAACGCGGCGAAGGTCGCCACGCACCTCATCGACCTGCCCGGCCTCGAGCCGCCGGCCGACCCGATCTTCACCGCGCTCGACAATCTCGCCCGCATCGTGCAGGACAACATCGCCGCCGAGATGGTGTTCCCGAAGGACACCGTGGTCGCCGACGCGCTCAAGGGCCAGCAGGACCTGCTCTCCGACGAGATCCTCAAGCAGATCGGCAGCAACACGGTGACGACTCTGTCCGCCCCGTCGTACAACACGATCACCACCGCGTCCGCGTCCGGTGTGTGCCCCGTGCCGCACTAGTCACCGGGGACGCGCGGCGGCTCCCCGCACCGGTTCACGGGGAGCCGCCATGGCCGTGCAGCTCTGGCTGTCCGGCTCCGTTCGTGAGGACCAGAATCAGTCCTCATCCTCCGGCAGGTGGAAGTAGACGGTCCCCGACCGCCAGGGGCCGTGCTCGGTCATCTCCGACGCGATGACCACGTCCTGGATCTCGGCTGGGCCCAACGCCTCGATGGAATCGGCCAGCCGCCGCAAGAGTGCCGGAACACTGTCGCAGCCGGGGCCGGCGGGGTTGGCCTGCGAGAAGTGGCGCACGGTCCAATGCGTGGGCGTATCCATCACGGACCGATCGTAAGACCTGCCATCGGCTGGTCGACAAGTGATGGCCCGGACCGCATCGGCCGGCCAAAGTCGCTCGATCAGGGGGTTTTCCACATTTTTCAGGCCTGGACTGTGGTGTCCGGGGATCATTTCGAGGGACCTCTGAACACCACTTCAAGGAGCCCCCAGTGCGCCGCCCGACCCGGAAAGCCTTCGCCGCCCTCATCGCCGCAGCCGGTCTCGCCCTCACCCTCCTCACCCCCACACCCGCCTCGGCTGCCACCGTCACCAGTCGCTTCGCGAACTACCGCTACGGCGACTGCCTGCGCGAGACCGACGAAACCGGCCTCGAGGGCGACCGCTGTTCCACCGGACGCGGCAGCCTCAAGTGGCAGTGGAACGGTCGCCTCAACACCAGCACCACCCTCAAGAACAACTTCTGGAAACGTTGCCTCGACAGCAACGACCGGGGCGACGTCTACCCCCTGCGCTGCAACGGCGGCTCGTACCAGAAGTGGCGTACCGTCCAGCCCGCCGCTCGCAGCGCCATCATGATCCAGAGCGTCGGCACGGGCCGCTGTCTCTACCAGCAGGACGACGGCTACTACCGCACTGCCCGGTGCGACCGAGGTGCCCAGAACCAGCGCTTCACCATCGGCTGAACAGATCTCTCGACCGCTGTCCCCACCTCGCAGTCGCGGAGGACCATCAGGCGAGGCAGAACTCGTTGCCCTCGATGTCCTGCATCGTGATGCACGATTCGTTGATGCCATCGGCGCGCTGCGTCAGTACGTGCTTCCCGCCGATCGCCGTCAGC
This sequence comes from Streptomyces sp. NPDC050145, assembly GCF_044460245.1. NCBI lineage: Bacteria > Bacillati > Actinomycetota > Actinomycetes > Kitasatosporales > Streptomycetaceae > Streptomyces > Streptomyces sp. NPDC050145. The sequence continues at coordinate 560,744 of NZ_JBITJS010000001.1, forward strand.
CGTGCGCATTCGGCCTCGAGTGTGGCCAGGCGCTCCTCACCCACGAGCCCGGCGCCGGCCCGCGCATCGAGATGCACCCGGTTCTTGACGACCTTGCCTTCGGGGATGAACACGCTGCCCAAGCACGTGGTGTCCACCAGCCTGGACACGGCCACGTGGAACGCCACCGTGATCCGCGGCGACCTGGCGGCCGAGATCGCCGAGATCAAGGACCAGTACGCCGGTGACATCCTGATATACGCCAGCGGCGACCTGACGAACTCCCTGATCGAACTCGGGCTTGTCGACGAGCTCAAGCTCTGGACCCACCCCGTCATCGGCGGCAAGGGCAAGCGCCTCTTCCCCGAGGGCGCCCCCGGAAGCAGCTGGACCCTCGCCGGCACCACGAGCTTCGCCACCGGCTCCGTCGTGCTGGACCTGCGCCCGCAGACCAGGCGTCGGCGATCGGTCCTCGCCGGGATGGACCGGGAAGATCCGGCCCATCCCGGCGCGCAGCCGAATCCGTCTGGTCAACGCCCGGATTGGCAGAACTCCACGCGATACCAGCGGACTTGGTCAGAGCCGGCCGGGCACCACCACCATGATCAGAGGACGGCGAAGGCGTCGCCGATCGCCTCATCGAGAATGGCCAGGCCGAGCGAGAGCTCGTCCTCGGTGGCTGTCAGCGGCGGTGCGATCCGGAACACTCCGCCCATGCCGGGAAGCTGGACGATGTTCATGTGCAGACCGAGTTCGAGGCAGCGCCGGGTGACCCGCGCGCCCAGCTCGTCCGAGCTCCGCTTCGTCTCGCGGTCGACGACGAGTTCGAGCCCGGCGAGCAGGCCCCGTCCGCGAATGTCGCCGACGACCTCGTGGCGCCCGGCGATGTCCTCCAGCCCCTGGCGCAAGAACAGGCCGAGCGACCGCGCCCGCTCGTCGAGCTTGTCGCCGGTCAGGACGTCGAGGACGGTGTTGCCGACCGCGGCCACGAGCGGGTCGGCGACGTGCGTGGTGAAGAACAGGAACCCGCGCTCGTACGCCTCCTGCTCGATCGCGGCGCTGGTGAGCACGGCTGCGAGGGGCAGTCCCGCACCGAGCGTCTTGGACAGCGTGAGGATGTCGGGAACGACTCCGTCGCGTTCGAACGCGTACCAGGTCCCGGTGCGGCACAGGCCGGTCTGGGCCTCGTCGAGGATCAACAGCATGCCGCGTTCCCGGCACTTGTTCTGCAGGGCCGCGAAGTATCCGGCCGGCGGCTCGATGATGCCGCCCGAGCTGAGAATCGGTTCGACGAGGCACGCGGCCAGACTGCCGGTCGACTGGGCGTCGATCAGATCGAAGGCGAAGTCCAGCTGGCGGCGCCAGTCGAGGGAGCCGTCGGCCGTGGTGAAGTCGGGCCGGTACGCGTTCGGCACGGGGATGGCGAAGTTGCCGGGCGCGGCAGGGCCGTAGCCCTTGCGGCCCGCGCTGTAGGTGGCGGACGCGGCGGCCTGGGTCATGCCGTGCCAGGATCGCGCGAAAGAGACGATCTCGTGCTTGCCGGTGACGAGCTTGGCCATCCGGATCGCGGCTTCGTTGGACTCGGCGCCGGTGGTCAGGAGCAGTGCCTTCTCGAGCGGCGCGGGCAACGTGTCGGCGAGGCGTCGGGCGAGATCGACGACCGGGCGGCTGAGCATGCCGCTGTAGAGGTGATCGAGGGTCGCGACCTGACGCTGGACGGTCGCGACGATCTCCGGGTGCGAGTGTCCGAGGATCGCGCTCATCTGGCCGGAGGTGAAGTCGAGTATCTTCCGGCCGTCCGCGGTGAACACGAAACTGCCGGCGGCGCGTTCGATGATCTCGTGGGTGAATTTGCCGCCGTAGCGCACGAGGTGCCTCTCGGCGTCGGCCCAGAAGGTTTCGGTGGACAGGGGGGCGGTGGTCGAAGCAGCCATGTCCGCGACAGTAGGGGCCGCGTGAGCGACAGGTCCATCTCACAATTCCAGCTGTTCTGTTCGGCAGAACCGCACAACAATAGGGTGCGTGATGAATCCCTGGAGGCTGCGGCTGCTGAGCCAGTTGGACACGCTGGGCACCGTCCGGGCGGTCGCGCAGGCCGCCAACCTGAGCCCGTCGAGTGTGTCTCAGCAGCTTGCCGTGCTCGAGGCCGAGACACGCACACAGCTCCTTGAACGCACGGGACGCCGGGTGCGGCTGACCTCGGCCGGGCTGATCCTCGCGCGGCGGGCGCGAGCCATCCTCGATCACATGGACAGCGTCGAGACGGAGCTGCGGGGGTTCGGCGATGAACCGGCCGGGCTGGTGCGGCTGGGGGCGTTCCAGAGCGCGATCCACTCCATCGCCGTGCCGACGGTGACCCGGCTGGTGCGCGAGCATCCGCACCTTGAGATCGAGCTGCTGGAGCTGGAGCCGCACGAGAGCGTACCCGCGCTGCGGATCGGCGACGTGGACATCGTCATCACGACCACGGACTTCGACGAGCTGCCGTTGGGGCCGGACCTCGACCTCGTACCGCTGGGCAAGGACCCGATCCTGCTCGTGGTCCCGCCCGAGCATCCCGCGGCCGGGCGCGGCGCCGCCGACCTCGCCGCCTACGCGGACGAGCCATGGGCGTTCGACATGCCACAGTCGTACATGGCCAATCTCGCCCAACGCCTGTGCCGTCAAGCGAGGTTCGAGCCGCGGGTGGTGTGCCGGTTCAGCAACTACATGATGACCCTGCAGCACGTCGAGGCAGGGCTGTCGATCGCGCTGCTCCCCGGCCTGGCCGTCGACCACAGCCGTTACCGCGTGGCCACCAGGGAACTCGCAACTCCGGTGACACGCAGAATCACGGCGGCGATCCGCCGCGGCTCACCACCCCGCGCGGCAGTCCGCGCCGTGCTGGACGCGCTGCGCCACAATCCGGACCCACCACTTCCGGGTCATGAGTGACAGAGCGAGTCACTCGCAATCCTGATGGCGCCTTTCAGCCCCCCCGCGATTGCTGCTCGTCGCGCAGCGCAAGGAACGTGCCCACATCCGCAGTGAGCACGGCATCCGCAGTGAGTACGGCATCCGCAGTGAGACGGCATCCGCTGGAGCGGACGCCGTCTCAAGACCGCAGGCTGACGCGTCGCGGTCAGTGGAAGTCCGCCACGTGATCTGCGGCCCACTGCGCGTAGGGGCGCGCCGGGTGGCCGGTCAACCGCTCGACGCTGTCGTTCAACGCCGCCGGCTTGCCGACCGTGGCCGCCATCAGATCGAGCAGGGCCCGCACGAAGTCGGCGTCCATGAACTGACTGAGCTGCTGCCGCACAGCCTGGTCCGCCACCTCCTCAAAACGCAGCTCCCGGCCCAGGGCCAGGCCGAGCGCCTCCACCTGCTCGATCTGGGTGAGTGACTGAGGGCCCGTCAGCTCGTAGACCTGTCCCGCGTGTTCGGGGGAACCGAGTGCCGCGGCGGCAGCCTCCGCGACATCACGTTCGTGCACCACCGAGGCGTCCGCCGCCGCGTACGGGCCGCTGACCACATTGCCGCCCCGCAACTGCATCGCCCAGGCAAGCGAGTTGACCGCCGGGAAGAACAGGCGCAGGAACGTCCACTCGACGCCCGTCGCCCGAATCTGCCGCTCCACCTCCGCGTGGTAGGCGGCGATCACGTCCGGCTGCCGATCTGCGCCGTCGACGACGGCTCCGGAGGACAGGAACACCACGTGCCGCACCCCCGCCTGACGCGCCCGCTCCAGCAGCGGCCGCGCGTCCAAGCCGTAGGGCAGCACCAGGAGTAGCTCAGTCACGCCGTGCAGGGCGGGTCCGAGCGTCGACGGATCGGTCAAGTCCCCCCGCACCACCTCGACACCGTCCGGCAGTCCGGCCCGCTCCGGATCGCGAGACAAGGCCCGCACCTGCCTCCCGGCGCCCGCCAGCGTCTCCACCGTCTGCCGCCCGAAGTGCGCGGTCGCGCCGATCACGAGGATCATGATGATTCCCTCCGACTCACGTGCTTGTCCGTACGTCCTGATGCACACGCTAGGCATCATGTAGGACAGATCTTGTCCTTCATGGCGGCGAGCGGTGCCTGACCAACTGGCGAGCGGTGCATGGCCGGCGGTGGCGCGCCGGCATCTTGATCGGGGCGCCTCGCGCCGGTCGTCGTCGTGGGTGTGCGGCCGACCGGCGTTCGACGTCAGCCTTCGCTGTCCTCGAGCTTCCGGGTGATGCGTTCGAGGGTGCTGAGGTCCTCGGGCGTGAGCCGGTCGATGAAGTGGCGTCGCACCGAGTCGACATGGGCGGGCGCGGCGCCCTTGAGCGTGTCCAGGCCGTGCTCGGTGAGCACCAGAAAACACCCTCTGCCGTCCGCCGGGTCGGGTGCGCGTCGCAGGAGGCCGCGCGCTTCCATCCTGGTGGCGTGCCGGGAGAGCCGGCTGCGGGACCACTGCATCTTGGCGGCCTGTTCCCGCAGGGTGCTGGTGTGGTCGGGCCGCTCCGACAGCGTGCTGAGCACCTCGTAGTCGGGCTCGGACAGCCCCAGTGCGGTCAGGTCGCGTGCCGTGGCGGCCTGCACGGCGACGACCATGCGCCGGTAGGCCCGCCACGCCCGCTCTTCGTCCGCGTCCAGCCAGCGCACATTCTCAGCGGAAGAACTCTTTGACATGGAACCAATCTACCGGCTACGTTCATTTCCATGTCAACGAAAAAGGTGCGTGTCCTCGTCCTGGTGTGCAGCACCCGACCCGGCGCCCTCGGCCCGGCGATCGGCACCTGGCTCATCGACACCCTCACGCCACGCGCAGGAGAACTCGGCGCCGAACTCGTACCCGTACCCCTCGGCGACCTCGACCTGCCCTTCCTCGACGAAGAGGAACACCCCTCCTCAGGCGTCTACGCCCACGAACACACCAGACGATGGAGCGCCCTTGTGGACGCCGCCGACGGCTTCATCGTGGTGACGCCCGAGTACAACTACGGAATGCCCGCGACCCTGAAGAACGCCCTCGACTACCTCGGACACGAGTGGGCATGGAAACCGATCGGCTTCATCAGCTACGGGAACACCTCCGCCGGCACACGCTCCGTCCAGCACGCCAAGCAGGTGGTGACCACCCTGCGCCTGGTGCCGTTGGGACGCACAGTCGCGATACGTATCAGTGACTCGGTCGAAGACGGTCAGATCCGCCCGAAGGCGGCGCTGACCGGGGCTGCCGTCGGTGTCCTGGACGAACTGGTCCGTGTCGCCCACGCCCTGCGTCCGATGCGCGAAGCGGGACGTCCCGGCCTGTCTCCCGGCCCGCTGCCTGGTTCCTATGTGAGGCGGCTGACCCCGGAGGACGCTCCCGAGGTCACGGTGCTGCAGCGGTGCTGCTGGGTGGACGAGGCCCTCGCCAACGACACCCTGGCCATCCCGGCACTGCACGAATCGCTGGAGCAGACAGCCGAGTGGCTGGCGACCTGGCACGCCATGGGACTGTGGCGGGACGGCCGACTGCTCGGCATGGTGCGGGCCCGACAGGTCGACACCGACTGGCACGTGGGCCGACTCGGCGTCGTACCCGACCTGAGGGGCCAAGGACTTGGCCGCTGGCTGCTGCGCACCGCCGAAGCCGCGGCCGAGCCGAGCTATCGCCGCATCGTGCTGCACACCGGCGCCCACAGCCGACAGAACATCGCCCTCTACCAGAGCGAGGGGTACCGGTCCGAGCCCGAGGCACGCACCGGAGACGACGGAACGGTCCGCCTGGCCAAGGATGCAACTCCGTAGAAACGTGACTTGGCGGTCCGCTCGCGCGAGCGGATTGAGGACCCGGCCGGCATCGGGGTGGCTGAACCGCACTGGCTTGCCCGGCGAGATCACAGGCCGAAGGCGCCGCCTTCGATGAGGATGAGCAGGCCGATCGTGATCAGGGCCAGGGGCAGCAGGATGTGGCCCCAGCGCGCGAGGGCCTTGGCGATGACGGGTCGGGTGGCGAAGAACTTGCCCGCGAAGCACCACACGGCCACGAGCACGAGGAACACAACGGCGTACACGGTCATGCCGCCGATGCCGGAGGTGGCGAAGACGGGCACGTAGACGCCGATGTTGTCGCCGCCGTTGGCGAAGGTGACCGCGGCGACCTCCAGCGGGCCGGGTCCGCCTTCCTTGGCCGGCTCCTCCCCTTCGGCTTCGTCGCCGCCGCGGTGGTCCTTCCAGGCCTGCCATGCGGACTTGAGGCCCAGGGCGAGAGGAAGCAGGCCGAGGTAGGGGATGGCCGACTCGGGAAGGCAGGTCGCTCCGAAAGCGGCGGCCACCGCCACGGCGAGGATCGCGGCGAAGCCCAGGTACTGGCCCAGCACGATGCGGCGGGTGGAACCGGGATGGTCGGCGCCCTGGGCGAAGAACAGCGCCAGGAGCAGGATGTCGTCGATGTTGGTGACGGCGAACAGCCCGGCGGCCTGCCCGATGATGCCCAGGTCCACGAGTGGCTGCTTCCTTCAGTGCGGGTGTCCCCGTGACGCTACCGGGAGCCGTCCCGCGGCGATCGCCGGGTTGAGGCCGGGTGCTGTCGCAGGGTTCTTGCCGAGGCGGCATCGCCATGTTCCTGGGGAATGGTGCCCGTCATGATGGTGTGCCCACGATGCGGAACGATCGTCGTCGACGGTCTCAACGACATCGCTGCAGAGGTGGTCGGCACTGCTCTGGCCGGCGTCGGGTTGCTCGCCACTGCCCGGCGGAGGCTCCTGGCTCGTCCTCTGCACGCCTGCTTTCGTGCGTACAAGCGCCGTCCCGGTATTACGAGGGTAGCCCCGGTGGCCTGAACGACTTGCGGTAGTCGGTGGGGGAGACCCCCACCGTCCGGGTGAAGTGGTGGCGCAGGTTCGCCGCCGTGCCCAGGCCGCTGCGGTCGCCGATCTGCTCCACCGGCAGGTCGGTCGACTCCAGCAGGCTCTGCGCCCGGCCGATGCGCTGCTGCAACAGCCACTGCAGCGGTGTCGTACCGGTCGCCTCCCGCAGCCGCCGGTAGAAGGTGCGCGGACTCAGCCCGGCCCGGCGCGCCAGGTCGTCGACGGTGAGCGGCTCGTGCAGTCGCTCGGCCGCCCACTGGAGTACGGGAGCCAGGCCCGCGTCATCGCCGCGGGGCATCGGCGCCTCGATGAACTGTGCCTGGCCCCCCGAGCGGTGGGTCTGCACGACGAGGCGCCGCGCCAGCTGGTTGGCGACCGAGGCCCCCAGGTCGCGGCGGACCAGGTGCAGGCACAGGTCGAGCGCGGCGGTGGCCCCGGCGCTGGTGAGGACCCCTCCCTCGTCGGTGTAGAGGACCGAGTCGTCGACGACCACCTCGGGGTGGCGGGCCGCCAGCTGGGCGGTGTGGCTCCAGTGCGCGGTGGCCCGGCGGCCGTCGAGAAGCCCGGCCGCGGCGAGCGCGAAGGCGCCGGTGCAGAGGGAGACCATCCGGGCCCCGGAGGCGGCGGCCGCGCGCAGGGCCGCCACCAGTTCGGCCGGGACCTCCTGGCCGTCCTCGACGACCGCGTCGGGCACGGACGGCACGATGACCGTGTCGGCACCCACGAGCGCGTCCAGGCCGTACTCCGTGCGCAGGGAGATCGCCCCGGCCGGAGCGCTCCCGCAGAGCCTCAGCTCGTACCAGGGGTCGGCCAGGTCCGGCTGGGGGATGCCGAACACCGCGCAGGCGATGGAGAGTTCGTACAGCTCCCAGAGAGAGACCCCGGAGCGAGGGTCGGGGACGACGGCCACGGCGACGACACCTGTACTCACTCCCCGATCCTAACCCGCCCCAGTGGCAGGTATTTTGCGCACCTCGTCAGTCCTGTCACTGTCAGCCCGCTTCCGCCCCTGCGAGCGTGGATCTTGTCCAAGGGGCCACCGCAGACAGGGAGTTACCACCCATGAATGCGCAGAACGTCACCGTCATCGGACTCGGACAGATGGGCTCGGCGCTCGCCGGCGCCCTCCTGGACGCCGGGCACACCACGACCGTCTGGAACCGCAGTCCCGACAAGGCCGGGCCCCTCGTCGCCCGGGGCGCGGTGCGCGCGGAGACGGTCGCCGAGGCCGTCGCCGCGAGCGACCTGGTCCTGGTCTGCCTCCTCGACTACCCGTCCGTACGCGAACTCCTCGTACCTGTAGGGGAGTCGCTGCACGGCAAGGCCCTGGTCAACCTCACCTCCGGCTCGCCCGAACAGGCGCGAGAGCACGCGAAGTGGGCGGCCGGGTGGGGGATCGCCTACCTCGACGGCGGCATCATGACCACACCGCCCGGCGTCGGCGACAGCGCCCACATGTTCCTCTACAGCGGCGCCCCCGAGGTCCTGGCCGCACACCACGACACCCTGGCCGCCCTCGGCGACCCGGTCGACCTCGGGACGGACCCGGGGCTCGCCTCGCTGTACGACTCCGGACTGCTCGGCCTCATGTGGTCCGTCTTCGGCGGCTGGCTGCACGCCACCGCGCTCACCGGCGCGGACGGGGTCACGGCGAAGGACTTCACGACGATCGCCTGCCGCTGGCTCAAGACGGTCTCCTGGTTCATGACCGGGTACGCCGAACAGATCGACGCGGGCGAGTACCCCGGCCACGACGCCACCATCGACGTGCAGGTCGCCGCGATCGACCACCTGCTGCACGCGGGGGCCGACCGGGGCATCGACCCCCGACTGCCCGAACTGCACCTGGAGTTGATGCGCCAGATGGTGGCCGCCGGGCACGGGAAGGACAGCTACGCGCGCGTGATCGACGCTTTTCGTGCGAGCTAGGTGTTCTGTTCTGGAACGTCGGCATCGGCACGCAGCCAGGCGTCGACGAAATCGACGCCGTAGCCGGTCGGGTCGGCGGGCGCCGCGGCCGCTGTGGTGCGCACGGGGAGGGGGGAGGTCTGGGGAACGACCGTGGACGATGGCGAGGGCAGGACGAGTGTGAGCGCGGCCGGGCCGGCCATCAGCCCGCGTGGTGACAGTCGGCGTCAGCAGCAACGGCGGGGCCGTCACACCTCTGGGGTATCCATCGCGAGGCAGGGGCATGCCCGCGCGCCCCGGCTCCGCGTGACACCTGTGGACCCCGTACGGCAACGGTGAGGGCCTGGTGCTGACGGGGGATGCAGCACCAGGCCCTGCTCGCCACCGTAACGCTTTCCGGCGAGTCCGGCTCGGGTGAGGGGTGCGTCCATCCCAGAGTGGGATCAGCCGGCCGGTGAGTCGCTGACCTTGCCCACCGGGCTGAGCTCCATCTTCCCGCCATCCTCGCCGTCGGTGACGGCGAGCGTGCCCGCCGGCCACCTCAGGGTGAAGGGCTCGGTCTCGTTCGGCGGCGTCACCACCATGTCGGTCAGCTTCACGCCGGAGCCGCCGCTGTTGTTGACCGGGAACGTGATGTTGAAGGCGGCGGTGTCGCCCTCCTTGAGGATCTGCGGCACGGCCTGCTCGCCGTTGCGGTCCACGGAGAAGGTGTCGCCCAGGGACGTCTTGATGTCGACACCCGGGAAGCCGCTGATGCGGCACTCGGCGCTGCCGACGTTCTTGAACGTGACGGTGACGACGCCGTTCGTGTCGTCCGTGGTGTTGTTGGCGGCGGTGGCGGCGTCGAGCACGCCCGAGCGGCACATGTCGACCTTGCCCTCGCTGGTGTCACCGTCGCTGGTGTCGGCGCCCTGGTCGCTCCCGCCGGTGCCGTCCGCCTCGCCCGCCGACGAGGCGGGGCTGGCCTGCGTGGTGCCCGACGCGTTGTCGTTGCCGTTGCAGGCGGTCAGGGTGATGCTCAGGACCGCGGCCGCAGCGACAAGGACGCTCGTGCGAGCGAGGGTGCGGGTCATGATGATGTTCTCCAGTTTCCGGTGCAGCCCCCCCCGCGTCGGCGGGCTACTTGTAATCACCACCTTGCCCGGCGCCGTCGCCGTTTCGTCGCCTTCCCGCTGCCGCGCGGTCGTTGTCTGGATTCCACGCATGATGCGGACGGTGTGGCGAGGGGGCGTTATCTGGTAGGGGCGCCGCTGCCTCCACCGTTGTCCAGGTGTCCCAGCTGCGGCCGGTCGGTGCATCGATCCCGAGCACGTAGTCACCCCCTCGATCTACGTCGACAGGCTGGTGCGGGCAGGAGCGGATGGCACGACAACGAGGCGCTACGCTCGCGGCCGTCGTGGCTCGCGACATCCCGCCCGGACCGTTCGTCAACCTGGGTATCGGACAGCCGACCAAGGTCTCCAACCACCGAGACCCGGCAGACGGCAATCACCCTGCACATCGAGAACGGCATGCTCGGCATGGGCCCCGAAGCCCATGGCGACGCCATCGACCCCGATCTCATCAACGCGGGCAAGGTCCCCGTGACCGAGTCGCCCTGGGCGTCGTACTTCCACCACGGCGACTCCTTCGCGATGATGCGCGGCGGGTACCTCGAGGTTGCGCGCTCCAGGACGCGGTACACCGTGGCCCGGCTGACGGAGAAGATCTCAGCGGACATCACGGTGTCTGACCGCTGGAGGCCAACCCCTGACGTCACGGACGCCCGCCCCGGGACTCGGGACGGGCGTCGTTCGGACAGGCACACGGCCGGAGCCGGTCAGCGGGCGGCGGTCACGCCCGCTGCCACAGGGCGGGCACGTTCGGCGGCTCCCAGCCGCCCTGCGCCTGGTGGTACTGCAGGCAGCGGTAGGTGGAGCCGCCGTACGTCACCGTGTCGCCCGGCTGGTAGACGGTGCCCGCCGCCCAGGTGCCGCCCGGCTCACCGGGCTCACCCGGGTCGCTGCCGGCCGTCTTCAGGGTGAGGCCGTAGTTCTGCAGCAGCGGGTTGATGGGCTGGAAGTACGTGGTGCCGCCGCTGGTGCAGTTGCCGGAGCCGCCCGAGGTCACGCCCTGGGCCTGGCTGCCGGAGATGAACGAGCCGCCGGAGTCACCGGGCTCGGCGCACACCGAGGTGCGGGTCACGCCGGAGATGGTGCCCTCGGGGTAGGCGACGCTGGTGTTGAGCTGCTGGACCGTGCCGCAGTGGTAGCCGGTCGTGGAACCGGAGCGGCAGACCGAGGAGCCGACCGTCGCCTGCGTCGACCCGGCGACCTGCTGCGCGTTCCCCGCGACGACCGGTGTCGCCGTCCAGCTGCTGTTGGCCGCGACCCAGGCCATGTCGTTGCCGGGGAAGATCGACGCCTGGAAGGTGCCCTGCGCGACCTGGTTGTAGCCGCTGGTGCTGGTCCCCGCCCGGCCGCAGTGGCCCGCCGTGGCGAAGCCCTGCGTGGTGCCCCGGGTGACCGGGAAGCCGATCGAGCAGCGGCCGCCACCCATGTAGTACGCGTCGCCGCCCCGCAGGTCGTACAGCGGGCGGGGCCGCTCGGAGGTCTTCAGGACCCGGGCGAGGGAGGCGTCCACCCCGGCCGCGGAGAGCAGACTCCGCGCGGCGGCCGGCCGGACCGCCTCCACCACGAGCGTGTTGGAGCGCACGTCGACGTACCAGGCGGGCGCGTCGGTGGTGCCCCGCTTCGCCGCCGCCCGGTCGAGGCGGGCCTTCGCGGCGTCGAGGTCGGCCAGGGAGTGGCCGACCACGGCCGCGGTGGCGCCGCGTTCCTCGATCGCCGCGACGTCCTTGGCGTCGGTCGTCGCCACGGTCAGGGCGCCCGAATCCGCGCCGCGCACCCAGGCGCCCGCGAAGTCCTTGCCGAGCGTGAGACGTAGCCGTCCGGCGGTGGCGCCCGCCTCGGCCTCGTTGGCCAGCCGGGCGTACGCCTGCTGCTCGCTGATGCCGAGGTCCCGCTGCATGGCGTGGATGACGGCGGGCGAGGCCTCGGCGGTCCTCATGGTCTGCGCCGCGGACGGCGCACGGTGTGACGTCGGGTCGGCGGTCGCGGTCGCGGTCGCGGTCGCGTTCGCGGAGCCGCTGAGCCCGGCCACGAGCAGCGCACCGGCCGCCATGGCCCCCGTACACAGGGTGCGGGCGGGTCTGCGGAGTCGTTGGAGCATGGGGTGGTCTCCTCGGAAGGTTCGGGGAAGTGCGGGAAGTGCGGGGAGTGCGGGGAGTGCCCAAACCGTAGGAGCGCCGGGCCGGCGGCATAAGACGTCAGCCGACCCCCTGCCCCGGTGTTATGGAACGCGCTGCTCCGGGCCGATCAGGCCCGCGTGCGCGCTGCGGGCCTGATCCAGGACCTGCGCCGCAAGTTCCGGCCGCTGGGCCGTCGCGTGCCAGCCGAGCAGATGGCGCCAGACCAGGGGCGTTCCAGTGACCGGACGCAAGGAGATGCCGGGCGTGGCCGGGAACGAGGCCCGGCACAGGCCGACCGTCCGGCCGACCCGCACCAGATGGACGCAGGACGCCGTGTCCGTCTCGTACATCCGGCGCGGGCTGAATCCGGCGCGGGCGCAGGCGGCGGTGAAGCAGTCGGCGAAGCAGCCGTCGCCGGGGACGCAGGCCCACTCCTGGTCGGCGAGCGCCGCAAGGCCGATCTCACCGGCGCCGGCCAGCGGGTGGTCGTCGGCGAGCATCACGAGGACGGGGTCCACGGCGATCTCCCGCCAGACGAGCTGCTCGGGGCCGGGCGGGGTGGCCGATCCGCAGGTTCCCGTCAGGGCGAAGTCCAGTCGTCCGTCGGCCAGTTGACCGGCCAGCTCGCGCTCGGACCAGGAGGCGCTGGTGGTGACGGCGGCGCCGGGCGCCATGTCCGTGAGCCGCTCGAGCAGTGCGCCGAGCAGCGGGCCGTGGGTGCCGCCGAGCCGCAGCCGCTCCGGCTCCTGGCGGGCCCGGGCGAACCGGGTCGCCTCCATCTGGAGTTCGGCGACGGCGGGCAGCACGACCCGGGTGCGCTCGAGGACCAGCTCGCCGAGGGCCGTGGCCCGCACGCCGTACCTGCCCCGCTCGAACAGGGCTCCGCCCAGGGCTCGTTCGATCCGTCTGAGCTGTGCGCTCAGCGCCGGCTGGGCGAGCCCGAGCGTGGTGGCCGCCCGGGTGAGGCTGCCCGCCTCGGCGATCGTCCGGATGGTCCTCAGATGCCGCAACTCCAGCTCCATGCAGTGAGCTTGCGGGGCGGGCGGGACAGGAGCAAGAGGCTGGTATGGACCAATTGTGGCGGCGGCGGGACGATGGGCCGATGTTCAGGACGACTGTCTTACCTGGAACACCGTGCGCCCCTCCGCACCCCGGAGACGTACCCCTGCACCGGCTGGAGACGGCCGGCCCCGGCGCCACGCCCTTCGCGGCGGGCGGCTTCGACGCGCTGGGGCCGCTGGCCAGGGACCGCGGACCGCACCGGCACACCTTCTACGAGATCGTCCACGTCACCGCGGGCACCGGCACCCATGTGGTCGACCTCGCGCGCTGGAGGCTGAGCCCCCCGCACCTCGCCGTGATCTGCCCCGGCCAGGTCCACCACTGGGAGTCCGACCGGGACCTCACGGGCACCCTCGTGCTGTTCACCGAGGACTTCCTGGTCGACCACCCCGGTGACCGGGCCGTCCTGCGACGCCTCGGCGAGCGGTCCTGGTTCGGCCTGGACACCGAACAGGACGCGCGCATCGGCCTGTTGGCGGACGAGCTGGTCCGGGAGTACGGCGAGCGGAACCCCGGCTACGAGAGCGTGCTGCGCTCCCTGCTGCACGTCCTGGTGACCCGGGCGGACCGTCTGCCGGAGCGCGCCGCGAGGTCCCGGCCGGCGCAGGGCCGGATCGGCGCCGTCGCCGAGGCGTTCGCCCGGCTGCTCGCCGACCGGCGCGAGGCGCCCGCGTCCACCGAGCGGGACTGGATCGTCCGGGAGTGCGCCCGCCGCCTCGGCGTCACCCCCGGCTACCTCACCGAGGCCGTACGGGCGGCGACCGGCCGCAGCCCCGGACGCCTGCTCATCGAGGCCCGCGCCCAACAGGCACAACGGCTGCTCGCACACACCAGCCTCTCGGTAAGACAGATTGCCGACCGCACCGGGTTCGCCGCCCCCGCCTACTTCAGCCGCTTCTTCCGCCGTGAGACCGGATCGAGCCCCGGCGCCTTCCGAAAACACCACAGTCACCACCACCAGTCCCTCGAAGCACCGCGGCGGCGTCCCTAGGTTCATTGGCGATCCGACAGCCCCCACAAGGAGCAGGCATGGACAGCCAGACGAACCCACCGCACCCTTCGCACTCCCCGCTCGTCAGCCGCAAGACGGTGCTGCGCGCGGCCCTCGCGGCCGGCGCCGCCGTGCCCCTAGCGATGACGGGCACCCCCGCCCTGGCCCGCACGTTCGCCGACGCTGGCACCCCGGTCGAGGTGACCCCGGCCTGCGACGACGGCGATGACCCGACACCGAGCCAGATCGAGGGCCCGTACTTCAAGCCGAACTCCCCGCAGCGCACGAGCCTGTTGGAAGCCGGGACGCCCGGCATGCGGCTCACGCTCACCGGATACGTCTTCGGCCTGGCCTGCCGCCCGATATCGGGCGCGCTGATGGACTTCTGGCAAGCGGACACGAACGGCGCCTACGACAACACCGGCTTCCGCTTCCGCGGCCACCAGTACACGGCCTCGAACGGCTCCTTCACCCTGACCACGATCGTGCCGGGCCTCTACCCCGGACGCACCCGGCACATCCACGTGAAGGTCCAGGCACCGGGCCGCCCGGTCCTCACCACGCAGTTGTACTTCCCGAACGAGCCCCGCAACAACACCGACTCGATCTACGACCCACGCCTGCTGATGGCGGTGCGCGACGGGGGAGAGGGCCGCGAGGCATCGTTCGACTTCGTCCTCGACGTGCCCCAGGACCCGGGCGGCGGCGACCCCAGCGACCCACCGACCGGCGGCACCTGGGCCGTGGGGACGACCTACGGGACCGGCGCGACGGTCACCTACGGCGGCCGTAACTACCGCTGCCTGCAGGGACACACGGCCCAGCCCGGATGGGAGCCGCCGAACGCCCCGGCTCTGTGGCAACTCGTCTGACCTCGGCGGCCGGGGGAGCGGGTACACGCTGCCGTCACCGCCGCCCCGGGGCCGTGTCCCGAATTCGACGTGCGTCACGCTCGGGGTACTCACTCCGACTTGATCGGCCACGCTCCCGCCGAGTGTGGCAGACCAGCGGGGTTGCTCGGCTGATGCCCGACGCCGCGGTCCTCCCGCCGCTGCCGCGCGCCTGCTGTTCGTGTTTACTCGGGGCGGGTGGTCACTGCGGTGTGGTCGGGACGGTGATGCCGGATGTCGGCGCGTCCGTGGTCCTCTTCGGGTCCGCTTTGGAGAGGGTGCAGACGCCGTTCACACAGTTGCGTTCGAGACGGCCGCGGGTGATGGTCTGCGCCAGGCCGACCATCCAGCAGGTGGGGCAGCCGCGGAAGGCGATCAGGGCCAGCGGGGCTGCCAGCAGGGTGGCGGGGCCGAAGGCGGGCACGAGGGCGATCGAGCCGGCGATCAGTCCGAAGCCGATGGCGCCGCGCGCCAGGTGGCGTGGGACGGTCTTGCTGGCGAAGTTCGTCTGGGGCGTTGCGGGGTTTACGGCGGTCGGGGTGTTCGTGTGCTTCGCGGTTTTCACGTTGGTCATGGTCGTGCCTCTCCTGAGGCTGGTTGGTTGGTCGGTGTGAGTGAGTGACGCAAGGCTGTGCGGGCTCTGTGCAGCCGTGACTTCATCGCGGCGTTGCTGAGACCGAGTGATCGGGCGACGGTGTTGCCGGGCAGGCCCTGGATGTCTCGCATGATCAGGACTTGGCGCTGGTCACGGGGAAGTGCACTCACCGCGGCCGCGATCCGTTCCGCTTCCATCTGGCGCAGCACTGCTTCCTCGGCGGACTGCTCCGCGGACGTCTCCGGTTCGGCTGCCGTCTGGTCACTGGGTGAAACGAGCAGCCGTACCTGGCGGAGGCATTCGTTGCGCACGATCCGGAACATCCACGAGGCGAGCGCGCCGGTAGCGCGCAGCGTGCCGAGCTTCCGGTACAGAATGATCAACGCCTCCTGCGCCGCGTCCTCCGCGTCCTGCGGTGAGGCGCACAGCGACAGGGCGAACTTGCGCACGTGAGGCTGCGACTCGAGGACGACAGCGGTCAGCGAAGTGACGTCGCCGTCCTGGGCGGCCTTGATCAGCCGATCGTCCGGCCAGGGTGAGCGTCGTGTCATGGGTCCTACTCCTGCCCCGAGGGCGCAATGTGTGAAGGAACTTGTCAGCCATGGCTCTTCTTCCAGCGCCTCATGAGGTGCACGCTGCACGCGGACACCAGCACAACGCCGATCACGATGATGCCAACGACCATGGTTTCCTCCTGATATCCGTCGGCCCACGCGGCCGGTACACGGATAAGAGGCGGGGAACCCCGGAAAGGATTCACCCCGGTCGTAGGAGATCCTCGAGACGGTTCGGCGTGCTGTCCCGGCAGATGCCGGCCCTGTCCACAGTGAACGTTCTCGATGGCTCAGCCGGTTTCCCTCTCGTCATAGGGACCGTGATCACCGCCGCCAGCGTCACCCAGGACAACTACGGTGGTGCAGTCTTCGCCGCTCTTGGATGCGGCATCAAGCCCCGAACGCGTTACCCGGCCCGGCGGTATGCGAGGAGCCCTGCCCTGCCCCGGTTTACCTGCGGCGCGGGGCGTCGCGGGCCCCCGGTTGTCCACTCTCGCTGCCACGCCCCAGAACGCGCCTATCAGGGCCCGCACGCCGGTGTTTGGCGCCTGGCTCGACCGCCGACGCGGCCACGGCGAAGCTGACTGAATCACGAGCACGCTAATTTTGAACGTGTTCAGTTCTTGGTTTAGGCTCACCCACGACAAGGGAGCGGGAGCCGATGAAGATTGTGATTCCAGGGGGCACCGGGCAGGTCGGCGCGATCCTGAAGCGTGCACTCGACGCGGCCGGACACGAGGTCGTGATTCTCACCAGGCGCCCCGAACGTGAGGGCGAGCTCCAATGGGACGGTCGGACTCTGGGGCCCTGGACGGAGGCGGTGGACGGCAGCGACGTCGTCATCAATCTGGCCGGATGTACGGTGAGCTGCCGATACACAGCGGCCAACCTGCAGGAAATGATGGACTCGAGGGTCGACTCCACCCGGGTCGTGGGCGCCGCGATCGCGGGCGCCGCCCACCCGCCCAGGGTGTGGCTGCAGATGAGCACGGCGACGGTGTACGCGCACCGCTTCGACGCCCCCAACGACGAGGCCACTGGGCTGATCGGCGGCGCCGAACCGCGCGTGCCGCGATACTGGCGGTACAGCGTCGAGATCGCCAAGGCCTGGGAGAACGCTCAACAGCAGGCCGAAACGCCGGCCACGCGCAAGGTCGCTCTACGCTCGGCCATGGTGATGAGCCCGGACCGCGGCGGGGTCTTCGCCGTCCTGCGTGGACTGGCCCGACTGGGGCTGGGCGGCCCGGTCGCCGGTGGAGCACAGTACGTGTCGTGGATCCATGAACACGACTTCGTGCGCGCGGTGGAGTTCTTGATCGACCGGGAGGACATCGTAGGGCCGGTGAACCTGGCGGCTCCCCATCCGCTGCCGCAGCGCGCGTT
The DNA here is from genome assembly GCF_044460245.1 of Streptomyces sp. NPDC050145. Lineage (NCBI taxonomy): Bacteria > Bacillati > Actinomycetota > Actinomycetes > Kitasatosporales > Streptomycetaceae > Streptomyces > Streptomyces sp. NPDC050145. The sequence continues at coordinate 578,135 of NZ_JBITJS010000001.1, forward strand.
CATGCGCGCCCTGCGCTCCGCGTGCGGTGTGCCGGTCGGTCTGCCTGCGACGAAGTGGATGGCCGAGGTGGGCGCGTTCGCTCTGCGTTCCGACACGGAACTGCTGCTGAAGAGCCGTCGTGTCGTCCCGGGCCGACTGGCTCAGGCCGGCTTCGAGTTTCAGTATGCACAGTGGCAGCAGGCTGCAGATGAGCTGGTGCGTCGGGTGCACAAACGGGGGCGGAGATCGTCCTCGGCACCCCGGTGAACGGATCCAGGAATGCGGCTTGGGCCTCACCGTACATACGTCCCGAAGTGTCGATACAGCCTCCCCGTACCTCCGAACTGCTTGAGCACTGGCGCCCACACCGCCTCGATGTGGGCGACCGCCTGGTCCTCCTCGAGCCACTCGGAGAAGCTCAGAACCTTCGTGCCGTCCAGGCTGATGCCGCAGAGGTCCTGAAAGGAAGAGGCCTTCTGGGCTCCGTCAGGAAGAAGTGACGACTGCCCCCGGCCCTCCGACAAGATCGAGGCGAACTGGCATGGCAGAGCAGGGCACCCATTCGTCTACGCGTCCGTCAAGGCCGCGAGTTCCTCGTCCGCCTCCCTGAGGCGCGGATGATTCTGCCGGGTGAGCCCTCGGCGGGCGGCCTCCAGAGCCGTACGCGCCTCGGCGGTGCGGCCGAGGCGGCGCAGCACGACGGCCAGGTCCAGCCGAGCCTGTTCGCTCCACGCGGCCACATGGGCGGCCTCGAACCCTTCAAGGGCACGCCGGAGCAACTGCTCGGCCCGCTCCCAGCGGTGCAGGGCGCGGTGGTCGAGGCCGAGGTGGTACCGCGTGTGCACCCGGTACAGCGTGACGATGGCTTCGGGCTGGCCGGAGAGGCCGGTGTCGCACAGCCGTTCGCTCTCCCGGTGGATGGCCAGCGCCTCCTCCGGCCGCCCCATGGACCGCAGATGGGCGCCCAGCGCGTTGAGTGTCGACAGCTCCGCCGGCCTGCTCTGGGGCGCGGGGCTCTCCCGGTGGCAGTCCGCCGAGTCCTTCAGCCACGCCAGCGCTTCCTCGGCCCGCCCGAGGTGGTGCAGGGCCCCCGCCCCGTAGCCGAAGGCCCAGCCGGCCTGCAGGAGATCTCCGGCCGCGCGGGCGGCGGCCAGGGCCTCGCGGGCCGCCGCCAGGCCCGCCACGTAGTCGTGGACGCACAGATTGCACGACCAGGCCAGGTAGTTGAGGTGCACGGCCTCGTCGCGACGGCTGCCGAGTGCCCGCGCGGCGGCCACCGAGCAGCGGAACACCTCCGCCCACTGCTCCCAGTGCTGGGTGCGGTCCGAGAACCAGTACATGGCCTCCACGGTGTCCAGCACCTCCCGGTGGTGCCCGTCAGCGAGCGCCTGCCGCAGCGCACCCGTCCACTGCGCCCGTTCGGCCTCCAGCCAGTCGCGCGCCTCGTCCGCGTTCCGGGGTGCGGTCGGCGGATGCGGATCACCGTCGGGCGCGCGCTCGCCGTCGTAGTGGAGCGCGGCCGCCCGCGCCCTGGCCAGCGTCCACAGCGCCGCGTGCTCCCGTGCGGCCGACATCTCGACGGGTTCGTCCTCGGTCAGCTGCTCGGCGGCGAACAGCCGTAGAAGATCATGGAAGCGGTAGCGCTCGACGGCCGGATCGGGCTGGAGCAGCCCACGATCGGCAAGACTCTCCGCGAGCAGCCGCGCCGTCCGCAGCGTGCACCCGGCCAGCAGCGACGCGGTCTGCGGCGAGAAGTCCACCCCGTCGGCGAGCGTCGCCCGCCGCAGTATCCGTTGTGCGTCGGGGGTGAGTTGCCGGTACGACAGCGCGAACGCCGCTCGCACCTCGAGATCACCGGCCCGCAGAGCATCCAGCCGAGACTCCTCCTGCTCGAGTTGAGACACCAGGCGTCCGAGCCGCTCGCCCGGCCGGGCCGCCAGTCGTTGCGCCGCGATCCGCAAGGCGAGGGGCAGTTGTCCGCACAGGTCGGTCAGGTCACGTGCGGCCTGCGGCTCTGCCGCCACCCGCTCGGCACCGATCGCCCGGCCGAGCAGCGCTATCGACTCCTCCCGCCGCAGCACATCGAGCGCGATCCGGTGCGCCCCCTCGATCCCGGCCAGCGCACAGCGGCTGGTCACCAGGGTCAGCGCCGGCCCCGACACGGGCAGCAACGGCCTGACCTGCGTTTCGTCCGCCGCGTTGTCCAGAACGATCAGCATCCGCCGCTCCGCGACGGTCGTCTGGAACAGCGTCGCCCGGCTCTCGCGGTCGTGCGGCACAGCGGACTCCTCCACTCCGAGCGCACGCAGCAAGCGCCGCATCACGTCGTGAGGTTCGGCCGGATCCGTTCGCGTGCCCCGCAGATCGACGGCGAACGCCCCGTCCGGAAAGCGTCCGGCCAGGTCGTGCGCCCCGCGCACGACGAACGCTGTCTTGCCCAGCCCCGGCTGCCCCGTCACCAGCACCGCCACCGGATGAGCGGGACCGGCCGCAAGCGCCACAGCACGAAGCCGCACGAGCTCGGCCTCGCGGGCAGTGAAGTCCCGTACGTCACGCGGCAACGCCAGCCCCGCAGGCGTCGCGGGCACCGGCGTCCGTGGTCGCGGTCGTCCCAGAGTCGCCGCCCGCTCCAGCGCCTCCGCGTCGGTCGCGTCAGGCGACAGGGCCGCCACCAGCGCGGCGACCGTCTGACGCTGCGGACCTCGGGTGCGCCCCCGCTCCATGTCGGCCAGCGCCCGCACACTCACCCCCGCCCGGTGCGCCAAGGCCTCCTGACTGAGCCCGGCGCGCGTGCGCAGGCGGTTCAGCAGCGGCCCGAAGCCGGCGGTGGCATCGTCGGCGGGGGCACCGGCAGGGATGTTCATCGTGCGTTCTCCGGTGCGGGGCTGGGAGCGGACAGAGGAGTAGAGCAGGGCACATGTGAAGGAGCAGGTGTTCCGGCAGAAGTGGGCGAGCCGTACTTCCGCCGGTAAGACTGCCTCGTGGCGGCCACGGTTCCAGTGGTGGACTGACGGGGGCTCAGACCCGTCCCCCTACTCGTCCCTCCCCTTTATTCCTGCCTGGAGCTGGTCATGTTCGGAAAGATCGCGCGTGCGGTCATGGTCGGCGCGCTCGCGCTGACGCCCGTCCTGGGAGCGACGTCTCCCGCTTCCGCGTACACACTGCCTGACATCGGACTTCCGCCCGCGGGAGACGACGGCCGGGACCAGGTGCACAAGGACTGCGATGCCGCGTCGATCGTCTCGCCGGGGCACGGAGGCATCGGTTCCGGGCTGACCTCGTGCATCCTGGCGTCCCAGGAGGACCAGGCGAACACGAAGCGGACGCGTGGCGAGTTCGTCCAGGAACTGCTCACGCTGATCGACACCGAGGTCGGCAACTGGTACAACGTCATGATCTTCGACATCAAGGGCAAGAACGCCTTCGGCGACCCGTGGTTCGTTCACGACTACCACGAGGACTTCAAGGACGTCGCCTTCACGATGGACGTCGACTGGGACGACCCGACGTCCCGAGAGGACCAGACCTTCCGCATCTGGGTGTTCTCCGGTGGCGGCACATTCGAGAACCCGGGTGACGGCGGCTGGATCAACTGGGGCTTCTCCGGGAACTACACGCGCAGGACCGAGGGCGGCACGGGGTACGTGGACTTCTCCCCGACCTACATCCCCAACTCTCCCGGTGGCGAGGTCCCGATCACGAACCGTAGTCCCAGTACCCCCGTGGGCCCGGACATTCCGCGGATCTACCCCGAGGGCGAGATGACCCCCCAGCAGCCCCTGGCTCTCACCACGACCGCCTCCGCCGCCCCGCCCACGATCGTTCCCGTCTACATCCACACCCAGCAGAGCCTGGCCGCCGTGCCGAACGCCGCGAAGTCCGGCGCGAAGATCGTGGCCGGGAAGTACGGAACCCCGGGCGCGCTGTGGGTGGTGACGCCGCTGTCCAACGGCCGCTACCGGATCGACGACGGCCTCGGCCTCTCCCTCACCACGAACACCACGACGTACCAGGCCAACCTCGCGCCGTGGAAGGGAAGTTCGACCCAGCAGTGGGAGATCGTCCCCAACGGTTCGGGCACCTTCCAGATCCGCAACTCCAGCCAGGACTGCCTCACGTACGACGAGGCGTACAAGACCCTCGGCGTCTGGACGTGCAACGGCGCGAAGGACCAGCAGTTCGGGATTGCCCAGTAACCTGCGCCCACCAACTCCTTGACGATGGCACCGGCAGCGCCGTGCACGACGGCGGTCACCCCGCACGCCGATCCGGTGACGCAGCACAGGGTGGCACACGGCCGGCCGCGTCACCGGCACGCCCCGGCTCTTCATCTCCCGTACGGCAGAGCGTCACGCGCTCCGCCGGCTCGGCCGCATCGCCGAGGCACGCACGACACCGGAAGCCGCCCACCATGGGCTCACTCGGCAAAGTCATCCTCGCCGGGCATAGGCCGAGGCGGAACGCGCCGCCCTCGCGCGTGCGTAGACCGACGGTCGACAGGAGCCCCAGGTCACCGCGGACGCTCAACTGTGCCTCCGCCACCGCACGGCTGTGTATCAGTCATGCATCACTGCAGGTCAGCCCTATGGGTCGATGAGTGGACCCGGGACGCCGGGTGCGTGGTGGAGCGTGAGGACAGGCATGATGGGGGGCCGACGACCACCCCGCCCGATGGATACGCATGTCTGAAGCCACTCCCGTGATGATCCTGCTCGTCGAGGACGACGAGGTGATCCGGAGATCCGTCGCGATCGCTCTGGAACGCTACGGCTACGCCGTGACCGTCGCCGGTGACGGGCTGACGGGGCTCGAACTGTTCAGGGAGGGCCGCCACGACCTTCTTCTGCTCGACGTGATGCTGCCCGGGCTGGACGGCATCGGGCTGTGCCGCCGCATCAGGGAAACGAGCATGGACCCGATCCTGATGATGTCCGCGCGTGGCGACGCCCTGGACGTGGTCTCCGGGCTGGAGGCCGGAGCGGACGACTACGTGGTCAAGCCCGTCGACACTGCGGTCCTGGTGGCCCGGATCCGCTCGCTGCTGCGCCGGGCCACGTTCGTCTCCCCGGTACCCGCCGGAGCGGCCGGGCCGGAAGAGACGGCAGAACGGGAAGGGGAGTGCGACCGGCTGGTCTTCGGGGACCTGACGATCGACTCCGCCGCGCTGGAGGTGTCCAGGGGCGGCCGCCGACTCTCCCTGACGCCGACCGAACTGCGGCTGCTGCTGGAGTTCGCGGCTCATCCCGGAATCGTGCTGGACCGCCAGACCCTGCTGCGCAACGTCTGGGACTACGGCTGGGACGGTGACACGAGGGTCGTCGACCTGTGTGTGCAGCGGCTGCGCAAGAAGATCGGCGCCGACCGTGTCGAGACGGTCCGCGGCTTTGGCTACAAGCTGCGGCGCTGAACGGAGTCACGGACATGACGGTCGTCCGCACGCTGCTGAACCTTCGCTCGATGCGCTGGAAGACCATTTTCCTGGTGGCCGTGGCGTGTTCCTCCATGGCACTCACCATCGGTCTGCTCGTGCACGAGTCGACCCTCGAAAGGTCGATGAACGACGGCGCGGCCAAGGCCCGCAGCAGTCTGGACCGCGCGATGAGCGAAGCGGAAACCTCGGGTCAGGAGCCGCCGTCGGTCACCTCCGGTGAGCTCCCGGACGCCCTGCTGCGGAAGCTCGATCGCCACGGCGAGGGCACCCTCTACGAGAACGGTCCGCCTGCCCCCGGCTACTGGGCCGCGCGGAGAGAAGGCGGGCGGCTGTACGCGGTCGAGGTCGACATGACCACCGACCTGCTCACCCGCCAGGCCCTCGACCGGCACCTGTGGAAGTACTCCCTGCTCACCCTGGCCGTCGTCATCCCGGCCACGGCCCTGGCCACCGCACTCCCGGCCCGGCGGCTGCGCCGGGTGGCCCGCACCGCCCGCAGCATCACGGCGGGCGACCTGAACGCCCGTACAGCCATGGGCGGCAGCGGCGGCGACGAGATCACCGAGATCGCCACCACCGTCGACTCGATGGCCGACAGCCTGCAACGACGCCTCGCGGACGAGCAGCGCTTCACCGCCGACGTCGCCCACGAACTGCGCACCCCGCTGATGGGCCTGCTCACCTCGGCCGGGCTGCTCCCCGAATGCGAGGCCACCGACCTCGTACGTGACCGTGTCCAGGTGCTGCGCGACCTCGTCGAGGACCTCCTCGAGATCTCCCGCCTCGATGCGGGAGCCGAGCAGCCGATGACGCGGCCGGTGGCTCTCACCGAGCTCGTCGAGGAGTCGGCGGCCAGAACCGGCCTCACCGCGCGGGTGACCACCCAGGGCGCACCGGCGGTGGCCAGGACCGACCCCCGGCGCCTGGACCGGATCGTGGCCAACCTCGTGGTCAATGCCCACCGCCACGGTGCCGGCCCCGTGGAGATCACCGTCTCCGGTGCCGCGATCACCGTCCGGGACCACGGCCCCGGCTTCCCTGCGGAGCTCCTCGCCGACGGCCCCCGGCGCTTCCGCACCGGTGCTGTCGAGCGGGGCCGCGGGCACGGCCTGGGCCTCACGATCGCCCGGGGGCAGGCGCAGGTGATCGGAGCGGAGCTGGACTTCGCGAATCATCCGGAGGACGGAGGGGCGGTGGCGGTGCTGCGTCTGCCTGAGGATCACCAGGGACCGGGCGGTCCCGACGCGGCAATGTTCCAGTCCTAGCCACTGACCACGGGTGCGGGCCGCTCTGCCGACCCCGCCTGTCCGGCCGGTCACGGAACGATACACGGCTGATGCCTTCCTGAGCATCAGCAGAGCAGTCGCAGCCAACGGCCAGACAAACCACTCCCGCAGCCTTGCAGGCATACCCCGACCCGCACGGCAGCCCCCGGAGGTGGCCTCCATGTCCCTTGCTCTTGCCCTCGCCCGTCGTCATCGCGTCGCCGGCGGCGCGCTGGCCCTGCTGGCCCTGGCCGTCACGGCCGTCACCGTGGAGCGCGGAGCCGCCCCCGCGTCCGGCGGCCGGAGCCCGGTCCTCGACGGAAGCACGATCCGGTGGCCGCAGGACGGTCAGAGTGCCGTCGAGCTGTTGGGCAGCGGCTCCCCGGAGGCGCGAGGCGACCAGCGACCCGTTGCGATCGCGAGCCTGACGAAGGTGATGACCGCCCACGTCATCCTCAAGGAGCATCCGCTGCGGCCGGACGAGCCCGGCCCGCAGATCGAGGTGGACCGGCAGGCCGTCCACGAGGTGGCGGTCGGAGGCGAGTCGACCGTTCCGCTCCAGTCCGGCCGGACGTACTCCCAGCGCCGGCTCCTCGAACTGATGCTGATCCCCTCGGGGAACAACGCCGCCCGCCTGCTGGCCCGCTGGGACTCCGGCAGTCAGGAGGCCTTCGTGAAGAAGATGCGGCGGGCCGCCGACGAGCTGGGCATGGACCGGTCGACGTACACGGGAGCCAGCGGTATCGAACCCACGACCACGAGCACGGCCGTGGACCAGTTGAAACTGGCCCGGCAGACGATGAAGGACCCCGTCTTCCGCGAGATCGTGGCCAGCCGGAGCGTCACCGTGCCCGGCATCGGCCCGATCACCAACACCAACTCCCTGCTGGAGATCCCGGGCGTCGTCGGCCTCAAGACCGGCTCCAGCACCCCGGCGGGCGGCAACCTCCTGTGGGCCTGCGAGGTCCGCACCGGTGACACCACCCGTCTGCTCCTGGGCGCCGTCCTGCACCAACGGGCGAACACCACGCCCAGCGAGGGACTCCACGCGGCCCTGGAGAGCAGCCGCCGACTGATCACCGATCTCCGCGACCGGCTGTCCTCGGCACGGACGGGACGCTGAACCACCATGACGACCACACGAACGGTGCCTGGCGCCCCTGCCTGCGACACGGAGCTGGACGAGCCGCGTGACGTTGCGGCGACGGCAGCCGAAAGCCCGCGGCAAGACCGAAGGACGGCGCCATGGCGGCCGGCCCAGTGGTGGCGGTCGAGGCGCAGGGGCACGACCACCACAGCCTGTTCCGTCCTCCTCGCACTGATCGTCGCGGGCCACCGATGGATCCCCGACGGCCCGGGCCACATGGGCAGCCTGGCCGAGACGCTGCTCCCTTGGGCAGCCCTCGCCCTTCCCGTGCTGCTCGCCGCGGCGCTGCTGCGCGGATCACGCGTGGCGACGGCGGCTCTGCTGATTCCGGTCACCGTCTGGCTCGCGGTCTTCGGCGGCAGGTTCGCGGACAAGTCCTCGCCCGGCGGAGACCTCACCGTCGTCAGCCACAACGTCCAGCAGGAGAACCCGGACCCGCACGGCACCGCGCAGAGCCTGATCGCCGCCCGGGCGGACGTCCTGGCACTCCAGGAACTGAGCCCCGACACGGCGCCGGCCTACGAGAAGGCCCTCGCGGCCACGTATCCGTACCACTTCTACGAGGGCACGGTGGGCCTGTGGAGCCGGTACCCCCTGCGCGGCACACGCCCCGTGCCGATCATGCCGTGGACCCGGGCCCTGCGCGCCACGGTGGACACTCCCGAAGGGCCACTCGCCGTCTACGTCGCCCACCTCCCCTCCGTCCGCGTCACCCCGGCCGGATTCACCATCGGCGCACGCGACGAGGCCCTCGGCCGCCTGGCCGCGGACCTTCGGGCAGAACGCGTCCGGCGCGTGATCGTGACGGGTGACCTGAACGGCTCCGCCGACGATCGCGCGCTGGGCCCGCTGACCCGCCACATGGCCTCGGCCCAGTCCACGGCCGGCGAGGGCTTCGGCTTCACCTGGCCGTCGAGCTTCCCCGTCGTCCGGGTCGACCAGATCCTCATGAAAGACGTGAAGGCCACCTCGGCCTGGACCCTCCCCGCGACGACAAGCGACCACTTGCCCGTGGCTGCCCGCCTCAACCTCGCCGCGGACCCTCAAGCCGGCGATCGTGCCCTCCCGGTTCGGCCGTCCACCTGGCGCTCGGCTGATGCGCTGCGCCACGACGCCGAGCGAATGCCGCGGTGATGGCCACGGCACCGAGTTGAACATGTTCAACTTTCGTGACAGCGTGTGTGCTTGACGGTCTGGTGCGCGATGCAACCGGCGTTGGACGTATGCAAGGGGGAGTCATGCGTGATGAACGAGGGCGGGTCGCTGCGGGGTTGCGTGGGGTGGTCTTGGCGGTCGCGGTGTTGACGCTGGCCACGGGGTGCATGTGGCAGCAGCAGACACTGGCTCGGGCCGACATCGTGGGCACCTGGACCGAGGGTGATACCGGGACCCTGCTCTTCAAGGACGATGGCACCGTCGTCGTGACCAACCTTGCCGAGTTCAATAATGACGGCGACAAGGTGTCCCAGTGCAGCGGTACCGGCGAGTGGGGCGTGTATCCCGACGGCAAGGAAGCGGAGCAGTTGTGGACCACGGTCTGCGACGGGAACCCGTGGGAATTCGGCGGCTCGAAGGCGCATCCGACGATGCAGCGCAGCGTGGGAGATCCTGACAACGGGGACGACCAAACCCTCAGCCGCAAGTAGCGGAAGCCGCCCGGCGCGTCCAGCCCGTCATCCACCCGACAACCCGGCCGTCGCCTGCTCATCGGCGAGCTGCTCGCGCATCCGTGGCCGCACCCGCTCGGCCACGGCTAACTCGTCCTGCTCGGCCGCACGTCAGACGGCTGCTTGACCAGCTGCTCTTCCATGCGCGGGCTCTGTGGAATCGTGAGCTGCCGAAGGCCTGGCACTGCGCTTTGAACCACCGGTCGAGGGCGTCGCCCTGTGGCGTTCGGCGGCGTGGCGGAGTATGAATCCCGGCTCGGGGTCCCGGCCGGTGGAGGGACGTGGCCGTGTCGCGGTCTCAGCCCTGCTTGCGGCTGCGCTTGAAGTGCAAGACCAGCGATGCGCCCGCACCGACGAGTACGGCGAAGACTGCGCCGCCGTAGTTTTCCTGGGTGATGCTGGCGGCGGCGATCACGGTCCCGATGACGAGGGGAAGCCGGTGGTCTGGCTGGTCCGTTTCGCGTGAGCTCCTTGAATGAACGGGCGGTGAAACGCGTCGCCGTGGTGGGCGGGCCGTTCATGCCGGTTGAGTGGCGTGCCTGTTGATCGTAGTCAGGCCCAGGACCAGACCAGCCGCACACCGGAGATCAACGCCTATCCGTTACGAGTTGTCGCGTCCCTGCGTCTTGACGTGACATCAACTCTTCACTGCGCCGCCCTCCCTGGCCGCAGTCAGGGAGCGTTCAGGGGCTGCGCGCCGGTATCCGCTCGGAGGCCAGTGACACGGTTGGGGCCGGTCCTGGTCGGAACGGACGGGGCCTTGGCCCCATCATGTGTGAGTGAACCTAGCCGGTACGTTCCTGCTCATCTGCTTCACCAACCCGGCCTCGTCCTGGAGACGACCGAGGATCCCTTGCCCGGGCCGACCAGCACCCGGCATTGCTGCCCACGTGCAGCATGATGGTCTCCGCGTCACCGATGCGGACATCCACGCTCAGGCCGAGGCCGGCACCGGCGACGGAGTGGGTCCACGCGGGGGAGGCGTGGTTCGCCTCCTTCTCCAGACACCAGCCGTTGGCCGACGTCGGGACTTTTCCCTTTGCCTCGCCTGCCTTTGCGGGCGTCCTGTGGCACAGCGCGCCGGCGGATTCAGGGATGAAGTTGCTCATGCAGCGCTCCCCGGGGCGTGAGATGCCTGGCAACTATCCGGTGAGCGTGGTCACTTCGAACGAGGGCGGGCGGCAGATCAGGCTCGTTTGCCCGTTGTCGCGCCTGCTGGTTCTCCTCTTTAATCTGCCCCGGGCAGACATCGTGCCAAGGAACGGGGAGGACGCGTGCTGAAGAAGATTGCCGCGGTAGGTGTGGCGGCCGCTGCTCTGGGCTGGGGCCTCGGTGCCGCGCCCGCACAGGCTGCGGGGATGGCGTACATGCAGGTGCGCAGCGTGGCTTACAGCCTGGGGGAGTGCCTCGATTACAGGTCTGACTACGGCCCCTACACGACCGGCTGCAACGGTGGCGCGTATCAGACCTGGCTGATGTTCGATGGCCTGGAAACGTTGACCGAAGTCCGGCAGAACGTCGGCGACAAGCTGTGTCTGGTCGCCCGCAACGGAATTCCGACGATGCGGCAGTGCTTGGCTGACGATCCGGCTGCCTTGTGGAAGGTGCACGACATCGGTGCCCAGGATGGGTACCAACTGATCAACAACGCAACGAAGACCTGTCTTGTCGCGGGGTCAGGGGCGATCCATCACGTCAGCCTGAACGCGTGCGACGGCCGCCCCTCCCGGCTGTGGGCCCCCTTCTACGCCTGACCGATGTCGACGGCTGTCCCGCCGGACCCGGCCGGTGCCTGTGCGGGTATCGAATCCGGGATCGCCAAGGCCGGCGTGTTGATCTTGTTCGCGCAAAGGGCCGTTTGTGAGATTAGCCCCGGGTGTACCCCTGACTCTGGTTCGCCTTCGGTGAAGATCATCAGTGGTCGGCGGGGACGGCTGGGGTCATCTGCTCGGGCTTCGAGAGCAGCCGCTTGCAGTCGGCGACGGCGTCGTGCTGGCCGCCGAGGGGGTTGGTTGCGGTGGGCGCCGCGCTTGACTGCCCGTCAGCAGCTCCCCGACCTGTCACGGCCGCGGCGAGGCTGCGTCAAGGAGAGCACGTCCAGCCTTGGTGAGCTCGTGCGTGGCCGTGCGACCGGCCCGGCTGCTGTCGATCAACCCGGCGTCTCGCAGGATTGCCAGGTGTTCGCTGGCAGTCGGGGGAGTGACGCTCACCAGCTTGGCCACCACGGTCGTCTGCAGCGGAGTGGCGAGGGAGGCCAGGATCCTCGATCGAGTCACCCCCAGAAGACGGTCCAGTGACCTCGGTGTGGGAGGTGCCGCCCAGAGGTACCGCCCGGATGCCGGGTAATAGATCGCCGGGGTCCAGTGGTCCGAGGTGGTGCACTGCATCCGGTCGGTGATGAACAGCGACGGAACGAGAATGAGTCCCTCAGGGCAGTCGACGTCGACGTCGACGGTCTTCTCGACGGTGATGGTGTCGCCCTCGTAGGCAGCGGAAGGGTGCAGGCGCGGAAGGACTGCACGCAACCCCTCGCGGTTGACCTGGATGGCCCGATCCAGCATCTCGGCACGCAGCGCCTGCCGCATGGACGGCCATTCCGGTTCGACAACTGCCTTCCAGAGGCGGCGCAGCGCATCGGCGGCCGCTGACCTGGCTCGATCGGGGTCATCGAGCAATCGGCGGCCCATTTCTGCCCCGCGCCCCCTCGCAGCGTCGACCAGCTCGGCGTACGTCTGGTCCGCCGGCGCGGCGAGGAGGGCATCCAGGCCTTCCTCGAACGTTGGTTCACTGGACATCGGCGATGGGTCAAGGAAGTCGGGTCGATACGCACCATCGGCCATGAAGACCGTGAGCGCCCTCAGATCCGGGAGCGAGAGACGGTGGTGGCGACGGCGGAGCCACGGGTGGAACATCGGGTGACGCTGCGGTTCGGTCAAGAGCTGGGCAAGACTGACCACTTCGTGCATCGGCGACATCGCCCACCGCACGCTTGCGGCGCCCACGCCCAATCGGTAGCGGATCACTCCACCATTGTTAGGCCACCGCCGAAGTGAGCGCGAGCAGAACGGCGAAGCGCCGAGACTCGGGTCATGACCGACACGGAGTCGATTGCCCGGCGTTCCAAGGAACTTGAGCGGGCCCAACAGACGCGAACGATCCGGCTGGGCGCCAGCGGATCGACCATCGAAGTCCTCGCGGGTCCGGCGGAAACCAGCGGGATCGTGAGCATCTACCGGTGGCGCATGTCGCCCTCCAGCCGGGGCCCTGCCCCGCACTTTCACACGACCTTCAGCGAGACCTTCATCGTTGAAGAAGGTGAAGTCGACTACTTCGATGGGCAGGACTGGCGAACACTGCGGCCCGGCGACACCGCGCATGCCGCCGTGGGTGACGTCCACGCCCTCCGGAAGGAGCGCGCCGAACCAGCCACCCTCCTGATGGCACTCTCGCCAGGTGTACCGCGTGAGGAGTACTTCGCACAGCTCGCCACTGTGAACGAGCGTGACCTGAGCCGACTTCACGAAGCCCACGACAACCATTTCGTCGACGATTACGGGCGGTGAGGGCACCGGCAGCGGCCCACCCCACTATGCGGTCGTAGAACTGCTCCCGCGCGTGAGCGCCACCGCCGAGCCGGGCCCGGAGGCCGAGTTCGTCCGCAGTGGTCCTCAAGGTGTTGGTGATCTCACTGTCACCTGTTCCACCCCTTTCCTCATGGTTTCCCATCCTCATGGTTTCCCAGCAAAGGATTCACTGTGCCCAGCATCGCCATCGTCGGAGCCGGCCCCGGTATGGGCCTGGCCATCGCCCGTACCTTCGGCTCCCAAGGGCTTCGACGTCGCTCTCATCGCCCGCAACCGAGACAAGCTCAACGACCTGGTCGGCCGGCTCGACGCCGAAGGCATCACCGCTGCCGCGTTCCCCGCGGACGTACTCGACCATGACGCACTCACCCAGGCGCTCAAGGACGCCGCCACCCGCTTCGGCGGCATCGACGTCCTGGAGTACTCCCCAGGCGGGAGCCTCGAATCCACGCCGCTCACCGCTCCGTCCGAGACCAACCCGTCCGATGTGCAGTGGGCGATGGACATCCTGCTCTACGGGGCCATTGCCGCCACACGGGCCGTGCTGCCCGTAATGCGCGAGGCCGGCGCCGGCACCCTGCTCTACACCAACGGCGCCGGCTCGGTCGACCCCACTCCGATGCTCGGCAACCTCAACGCCGCCCAGGCCGCGCTGCGCAACTGGGTACTCAGCCTGCACAAGGAACTGGCCGGCACCGGCATCCAGGCCGCGCACGTCGCCATCGGTGTGTGGATCGGCACGGACGGCCCGCCCGGAGTGCCGGTGGCCTCGGCCGACGAGGTCGCCCCCCTCTACTGGGACCTGCACACGCAGCGCGACGAAGTCGAACGCGTCTTCACCGTGTGACCCCGTCCCTGCACTGCCCGGGCTCCCTGCCCCGGCTGCTGCAGACGCTGGATGCTGCCGGCCACGGCGATGCCGTCACCCGGCTCGACTGCCCGATCTGCGGCCGCACCCTGCGGAAGGTCTCACGCCCCACACCACAAGGCCGTGCCTGCGGCTGGTGCGTTGCCCGGACCGTACTCCGTCCGTGCTCCCGCTGCGGGGAGAACGGTCACATCGTCAACCGCTCGGAAAAGGAAGGAGGGGTTTGCCGCTCCTGCTACGTGAACGATCACCGCTTCACCGGCCCGTGTGCAGATTGCGGCCGACACGGCATCTACCGGCTGCGGCACCCGGAAAGGTCGCTGGTCGCCTTCTGCCGCCGGTGCGCTGGCTACCCCGACCGTGGGTGCGCCCGCTGCGGCACCGCCCGCCCGGTTCAGGCCGCGTCCCTGGCCGGGGCAGGCTGGGCCTTCGGTGCCCGGCAGGGGAGGTCGTCGATTCCGAGGTGCGATCCTGGGCGGATGGATGAGTCAGCCGGTGTTCTCGCGGCCGCGCGGTGGCCTCTCGCCGTGGGGCGGGAAGCCGACTGGCTGCGGGAACTGACCTGCGATGACGGGTTGACGGGGTTCATGCCGCCGGCGTTGCCCGACGCGGCGTGGGTGCTGCACTCCATGTACGAGCACCAAGTCGGGCCGACGGGATGGTCCTTCGTCGAGTACAGGCGGCGTGCCGGCGCGCCCTGTCTGGCCTACTATAGCCCGCTGTTGCACGGGGCTGAGGGTTTCGACAACCTGCACATACGCACCGGCACGCTCGCGGACGCCCTGGTGCTGTACGACCACCCGGATGAGGACGGCTGGACCCCGTCCAACCTCTGGCCCCGGGACCGGTCATGGGTCCTGTGCACCGACTACGACCTATGGGTTACCAAGGTGGCCGGCCCGCCCGCCCTCATCGAAGCCCTCCTCGACGACGCGGAGCTTGAAGCCGTACGGCTGCCATGGGCAACCTGACCGACCCGGCCGAAGCTGTGCATCGGGGTGTCCATTCGGGCCGTCTAACGTGCTCGGTCACAGGTTGTGGTCGGGTAGCCGGATCACGTTGCCGTGACCCGGCCCCCTCAGAACCGGACGTGCACCATTCAGCGCATCCGGCTCAAGCAAGCCCCGTGGGCTTCGCAGGTCAGCAGGGTTGTGTGGCCCTTTTGCTGTCGCCAGCGTGATGTTGGCGGTGGCATTCGGAGTGCACGAGGCAAAGGTTGTTCCGCTCGTCCGTGCCGCCGTTTCGCCGGTAGGTGAAGTGATGCTTGTGGAGCATCTTCTTCGAGGCTGCGAACCAGTTGATCCACTCGCGTGGGCTGTCTGGTTCGTACTCGGCTCCGACGATCAGCGCCTGTTTGCAGAGAGGGCAGAGGCCCTGCTGCCGGACCGCCAGGAGAAGACTCGTCTTGTCCATCGGCGGTGGCGCCTTCCTGCGGCGGCGATCCCGCCAGTACTCGGTCAGCGCGGGGTCGTCCGGGGACGCTCTGCCCTTGACGAGCTGGTGGCGGACGATGACCGTCCAGGCGAACTTGATGAGGAAGGCCCCGCTGTCACGGTCGCCGAACACCCACCGGTCACGTCGGGACGGGTGGAACCTGCCGAAGTACCGGTCCACGATCCAGTACCTCGACTTGTTGCGGTGACGACGCCTGGCCCATTTGAAGGTCAGCTGCCACATGTAGTGATCCAACGACGAGAACGTCGTCGTGGACGCCACCGCCCGGTAGTAAGCCGCCCAACCGCGAACGATCGGGATCAGCCTGCGCAACACAGCCTCGGCATTGGCCCCGTGCAGGGCTCTCACCTCGGTCCGCAGTCGCGCTCGGAGCCTCGCGCAGGCCGCTGTGCTCGGGGTGATGATCAGTTTCTTCTGGCTCTTCCGGCGGACTGTGAAGCCGAGGAAGTCGAACCCCTCATCGAGGTGGACGACCGTGGTCTTCTCCTCGTTGAAGCGAAGATCCCTCGGCGCCAACCAGTCCTCCAGCCGGGCCCTGACCTGGTGCACCTGTTCTTCGTCGTGACAGAGCACGACGAAGTCGTCGGCATACCTCACCCGCACCGGAGTGCCTGGCATCGCGCCGGGCTCGCGCCCGGCCCGCACCGTGTATTGGCACCCTGCGGCCTGTTCCAGTCCGTGCAGAGCAACGTTCAGCAACAGCGGGCTGATCACACCGCCTTGAGGAGTGCCCTCCTCGGTCGGTGCGAACCGGCCGTGGTCGATCACGCCCGCCTTCAGCCAGCCGCGGATCAGGTCCCTGGCGGGGAACTGGCCGAGCATGGTCATGAGGTGGTTGTGGTCGATGCGGTCGAACGCGGCCGACGGGTCCGCGTCCAGGACACAGACGTTTCGGGTTCTTGCCCTTCACCGTCCAGAAGATCGCGGATATCGCGTCCTGGCAGCTGCGGCCGGGCCGGAAGCCATAGGACCTCGGCTCGAACCGCGCTTCCCACTCGGGTTCCAGTGCGTTCTTCACGCGGGCCTGGAGGACCCGGTCACGGATGACCGGGATGCTGAGTGGTCGCTGCTTCCCATTGCTCTTCGGGATGAACACTCGCTTGACCGGCTTGACCGGCTTGACCTTCCAGGGCTTCGACGACCGATGGATCTCGGCCGCCAAGGTGCCTCTCGCCTTGGGCGTGAGGGCTCGTTCCCCGTCGATGCCAGCGGTCATGAGACCACTACTCTGTTGCGTCACCCGCTTCACGCTGATCAGCGTGTTGCTGCGGCTTCGCAGCATGAGCTTCTGCAAGTTGCGGACCTTGGGTCTGATGCAAGGCTGGGCGACAGGTATGGTCCCGCGGCCTGGACGACCGGTGTGGTCATGAAGGTCTCGAATTCGATGGGGGCCAGCCGGCCGAGTGAGCAGTGTCTGCGGCGGCGATGGTAGGTCCTCCCGATCCAGGCCACGATCGCGGTCCACAGCTCCTGAGGGGTAGCCCACGTACGGCGGTCGAGGACGTTCTTCCGGAGCAGGCTGAACAACGACTCCATGACCGCGTTGTCGCCCGCCGCTCCGACTCCGCCTACCGAACCGACGATCTGATACCGCGCCAGGGCCCGCACGAATCTCCCGGACCGAAACTGAGATCCGCGACCGCTGTGCAGCACGCAGCCGGCAACGCCCTGACGCCGGGCAACAGCGTCGTCCAGGGCCGCAACGGCATGACGGGACTTCATTCGTGCATCGATGGAGTAACCCACGATCCTCCTGCTGAAGACGCCCTCGACCGCGCAGAGACACAACTTCCCCTCACTGCTTGGATTCCAGTAGTCGTCGCAACACCGATTGGAAGTGGTGTTCGGTGATGCCGGTCAGCCACAGGCGGTTCGGGCCGCCAGCGGTGAAGCCACAGCGAACCAGATCGTCGTACACCGGCGGACCGGCCTTTTTACTCCTGCCGCGCTTCTTGCCGAAGACGCTTCACCACCGGTTGTCCCGGCAGATCCGCCAGGCAGTCCGGTCGCCCATGGCCGATCCTGCCTCGCGGGCCTCGTCGGCGAGGAAGCGGCAGCCGAACTCGGGGTCCTCGCGCTGGGCAACTGCACCAGCCCCGACCAGCAAGATCACGATCTACGACTGGGGATACTAGCTGAGGTCCTCGCGTGACTGCCCAGTGTTGACGGAGAGCGTCGAAGACTGATTGCGCTGGTCAGAGGTCATGCCATGGAAGCCCGCAGCCGACGGCCGCGTAGCGTGTGGACGCGGCGGGCCGGGTGGGGACGTCATTGCTACGGTCGCTGAATGGGGAACTGGGACGAGGACGGCGTCCGCGCACAGATACGGAAGAGGGCCGCACGGGACCCGGAGCGGGAGCGTTTCGGGGCGCGTACGCATCGGTACGCTCTGACACCGCGGCTGCCAGAGGCGGAGATCCGCGCGTTCGAGGAGTCTCACGGCATCGCTCTACCAGTGGAGTACCGGTCCTTCGTCGCAGAGGTGGGCAACGGGCCGACCGGGCCCGGCCACGGCATGATGCCGTTGACCGTCCCTCGCCCAGAGGCCGACGAGGAATGGGCCGTGGACGACGAGTGGGCGGAAGACCGGCTCCCAGGCCGACTCGCCGAACCGTTCCCACTCACCGAACCCTTGCCCGGCCGGATCGCGGCACCGGCCGAACTGACCCTGGGCACGCTCTTGCTGGCCGAACAGGGCTGCGGCATCTTCGTCCGGCTCGTCCTGAACGGCCCGCACACAGGCGAGATCTGGCAGATCGATCCGGACTGGGGCGGCTTCGTACCGGTGAGCGCCGGCTTTCGCACCTGGTACACCGACTGGCTGACGAGCCCGTAGAGCGAGCGATCCGGGTCTCTGGCCTCACTCCATGTGCCGTACAGGCACGCCGGCCCGTTGATGCGCAGTTGCTGCGCGTCCCGGACAACGAGGACCGAGGATCCGCGGCGGGGGAGTACAGAGTCGATCTCCCGGTCGGCGTCGAACAGGATACGAGGTCGGTCGCCGTGCACACCTGCAACCGCCCATGGACAGGAACACCGGCAACGGAGTTCCACTGGACGACGGGCCTGGACAATAGGCGATGCAGCCGGTGTCTGAGCTCATCCGCTCACTACGGCGATGAGGCTTGCCAGGATCGCGGCGTACGCCACGGCCGGCATCACAGGCCAGATCGATTCCCCTGGCCCTGGGTGTTCAGCACCGCTCCGACACGCGCACCGAGGGTAGGGTGGAGGTTCGGGAAACGGGAGCCGGTAGGCGCCGCTGAGCTGCGCGTGCGTGGTGCTGCCTGTGGGTATCCATCGCGAGGCGAGGGCATGCCCGCACGCCCCGGATCCGCGTGTGGTCGGGCGTGACACCTGTGGTCCCCATACGGCAACGGCACGGTGAGGGCCTGCTGCTGACTGGGGATGCAGCACCAAGCCCTGCTCGCCACCGTAACGCTTCCCCGCGAGTCCGGCTCGCCCCAGGGGCGGGGCCGGACGGAGTCACCGGCTTCCCTCAGAAGTGTCTGAGGGGAAGTCCATCGTGGCCTGCAGCAGGCGTGAGCGGGGGCCGGCGGGTCGGGGACGGGGTGGGGTCAGCCTGCCGGTGAGTCGCTGACCTTGCTCACCGGGCTGATCTCCAGCTTCCCGCTGTCCTCGCCGTCGGTGACGGGGAGCGTGCCCGCCGGCCACTTCAGGGTGACGGGCTGGGTCTCGTTCGGGGGCGTCACCACCATGTCGGTCAGCTTCACGCCAGAGCCGCCGCTGTTGTTGACCGGGAACGTGACGTTGAAGGCGGCGGTCTCGCCCTCCTTGAGGATCTGCGGCACGGCCTGCTCGCCGTTGCGGTCCACGGAGACGGTGTCGCCCAGGGACGTCTTCAGGTCGACACCCGCGAAGCCGATGATGTGGCAGCTGGCGGCGCCGATGTTCTTCAAGGAGACGGTGACGGTGCCTTCCGCCTTGTCCGTGGTGTTGTCGGCGGCGGTGACGTCGAGCACGTCGGTGCGGCAGACGTCGGCCTCGCCGGCGTTGTTGTCACCGGTGCTGGTGTCACCGCCCTGGTCGCTCCCCCCGGTGCTGGCGCCGGCGCTCTGGTCGGCCTGGTCCGCCCCGCCGGTGCCGCCCGCGCTGTCCGCCGACGCGGTGGGGCCGGCCTGCGTGCTGTCCGTCGCGTTGTCGTCGCCGTTGCAGGCGGTCAGGGTGAGGCTCAGGACCGCGGCCGCAGCGACAAGGACGCTCGTGCGAGCGAGGGTGCGGGTCATGATGATGTTCTCCAGTTTCCGGTGCAGCCCCCCGCGTCGGCGGGCTGCTTGCAATCGCCACCTTGCCCGGCGTCGTCGCCGTTTCGTCGCCTTCCCGCTGCCGCGCGGTCGTTGCTCGGATTCCTCGCACGATGCGGACGGTGTGGCGGGGGCGCGTGTTCGTCACGCACGTCGAAGGAACGGGCCCGTCGTGCTGTCTGCCATGTTCGGTGCCGGCGAGAAGACGGCGACCATCCATCTGGCCGGACTCCACGTCGCCGGCATCTTCCTGCGGTCCGTCGGCTCATCCAAATGAAGGCCTGCTGCCCGCTGTCCGCGTACTCATCGAGGTGCTCAGCCAGGCTCGGATGAACGTGCTCAGCTCGGCGGCCACCAAAGCGCCGTCTGGTGAGACGAAGGGGGAACTCGGAGCAGAATCCCGGCACCGTGTGTTCGTCCCGCCTTCTCGGAAGTCCGGACGAAGAGGCTTCCTTGCCGGGTCCCTCCGGCTGCTCTGCACCAGCGCAAGCACGGTTCTCTGGAGGGCCTTGTTGTTCCCGAGACCCCGCCCGTTCCTGAGACCGGGCCGACGATCGAACCCTGACGGGGCATCAAAACATGCCGGGTGGGTGGCTCGGTAAGCCGGCCGGTGGCCATCCCGTACCGGCGCTCGCGTTGCGAGAGAGTCCGGCGGCCGTAGCTCGTTCCCGTGCTCACGCCATGGTGACGACGACTTTGCCGGCCTTGGCCTGTCCCTTCTCAACGTACTCGATGGCCTGAAGGGTCTCCTCGAACGGGAACACACGGTCGACGACAGGGCGGATCTTTCCGGCGTCGATGAGGAGGGTGAGTTCGCGCAACTGGTCGCCGTCGGCCCTCATGAACAGGAACGAGTACCTCACACCGTGACGCTTGGCGCTGCGCCGGGTTCCGAAACTGAGGGCGGTCATGGCCAGGCGGATGACCAGGTTCGCGCCGAGTTCACGAGCGAAGGCCGGGTCGGGCGGGCCCGCGACGCTGATAGCGATGCCGCCGGGCTTGAGCACGCGCAAAGACCTGGCGAGGTTGTCGCCGCCGAGGCTGTCGAGGACCACGTCGTAACCGTCCAGAACAGTGGCGAAGTCCTGTGTGCGGTAGTCGATGACCTCGTCGGCGCCGAGGTCCTTGGCCAGGTCGACGTTGGCGGTACTCGCGGTGGTGGCCACCTGCGCGCCCAGGGCCTTGGCCAGCTGGACGGCGATGGAACCGAGGCCGCCGGTGCCCGCGTGGACGAGGACCTTCTGCCCCGGCCGCACCTGTGCCCGCTCGACGAGCGCCTGCCATGCAGTCAGGGCGACCAGAGGAAGGGAGGCGGCCTCGGCCATGGTGAGCGTGGCCGGTTTGGGCGCCAGGTCGTCCTGGTGGACCGCGATGAGTTCGGCGAAGGTGCCGATGCGGTTTTTGTCAGGCCGGGCGTATACCTCGTCGCCCACCGCGAACCGGGTGACGGACGGACCGACCCGGACGATCGTCCCGGCGAGGTCGTTGCCCAGGACGAGCGGCAGACGGTAGGGCAGGAAAGCCTTGAAGTCCCCGTTGCGGATCCTGAGGTCCAGCGGGTTGACGCCCGCCGCGTGGATCCTGACGAGGACGTCGTCGGCACCCACCTGCGGGTCGGATACCTCGGCGGCACGCACTCCGGCCTGGTCGCCGTACTTCTCGACCATGAAGGCCCTCATCATCGTCTCCGTTCCGTTTCCCGTCCGTGAGAGGGCGGGGTGTTCATTCGTCTCAGGGCCTGGCCGGTACGAGATGTCTGCGTGGTGAGGTCGGCTGAAGCACGGATGGACTGTCCTCGGCGATGCCCGTCCGGGCACTCCTCGGTCAGCCGGGTGCTCGACGCCGACGCCCCGGCCAGTGCCGCATTCCGCCGTGGGGGTGCCTCAGGCAGCATTCGGCTGCGGCGCGGCGGCCAGGCTCTGCTTGACCTGCTCGGTGAGTTCGTCGGCGAGGATCTCGGACACTCCCGTCTCGACGCCGCGCAGCGCCTGGGCGGCGACGTGGGCGGCGGCGGTCTTCTGATCGGCGGGGACGGCGGCGGCCATGTCCGTGTCCATGTAACCGACGTGCAGTGCCGAGACGGCGATGCCGCGCGGCGCGAGCTCCTCGCGGGTCGCGCCGGTGAGGGCCCAGGCTGCGGCCTTGGAGGCGGCATAGGAACCGAGACCGGCCGGGTGGTACCAGGACAGGACGGACAGGACGTTGAGTACCGCACCACCGCCGTTGCCCTCGATGACGGGGGCGAAGGCCTGTGTCGCGGCGAGCGGCCCGAAGAAGTTGGTCTCCATCTCCCGGCGCACCTCGTCCAGGTCGCCTCCGGCCAGCGTCGCGCCGGTGGAGATGCCCGCGTTGTTGATCAGCAGCGTCGCGTCGGAGGCGGTCCGGGCAGCCTCCCGTATCGAGTCGTGGTCCGTGACGTCGAGGCGCAGCGGGGTGGCGCCGGGCAGGTCGATCGCCTCCGGACGGCGGGCCGCCGCGTACATCTTCGCGCCACGCTCCACGAGCTGGGCTGCCAGGTGCCGGCCGAGGCCCCGGTTGGCGCCGGTGACGACCGCGACCGCGTTGTTCAGTTCCATGTCTGCTCCAGGTCCGGCGGGCGCCGACGGCTGCCCGCACTGATTAGATTGCAGAAGTAATCTAATCACCGGGCTACGATAGATGCCAGTCGACATCCAACGAGGGGTGGTCATGGGTCGCGTATCGCAGGCGCAGGCGCAGGAGAATCGCAGGCGCGTGGTGGACACCGCATCCCGGCTGTTCCGGGAACAGGGCACGCAGGTGAGCGTCGCCGACCTGATGAAGGCGGCCGGCCTGACCCACGGCGCTTTCTACAAACAGTTCGCCTCGAAGGAGGCGCTCGTCGACGAGGCCACCGTCCATGCCTTCGCCGAACTCGCCCGGCGCCACACCGCCGGACTCGCGCAGTACGAAGGGCGGCGCGACGCCGCCCAGGAGGCACTGTTCGACGCCTACCTCTCCGTCGAGCACCGCGACGCTCCGGCGGACGGCTGCCCGGTCGCGGCGCTCGCCTCCGACATCGCGCGCGAGGGCGGGGGGCGCGAGGCCCGTCGCGTCTACACCGAGGGAGTGGCCGACTTCGCCGACTTCCTCGCCACCGACGACCAGGACGGCATCGTCCGCCTCTGCACCCTGTTCGGTGCGCTGGTCCTGTCACGGGCCACCAGCGGCTCCCCGCTCTCCGAAGAGATCCTCACCGCCGCCCGCACAGCCCTGACGGAAGCCGGCTGATCAAGGGCGTGGCAGCGGCGTACGGGGGCGGCTCTCGTGGCGACGGGCGAGAGCGGCCTGGACGGCGCGACCCCGATCGGCTGCCGCGGAACAGCCCACTGTCGGACCGGCGAAGCAGGCTCCTCCGGTCCCGTCGGCTCAGGCGGATGTGGGGAACCATGGCTCAGGCCGCGGGCCGACCTCGTGGGGCACTCACCGACTCTGGGGACGGCGGCGGTTCACACCCTTCTGTGCGGGTACCCGCACGCCCATGATGTGGCAGCAGTTGCAGGACTCGCCGGACGCGGTGTTCGTCATGGTCCTCGACCCGGGTGAGGAGGCCCTCGCCCAGATCACCGGCTTCGCCCGCGAGCAGTCGCTGGGAGCGTCCCAGGTGACCGCGGTGGGCGCGTTCTCGCAGGCCACGGTGGGCTGGTTCGACCGCCTGGACCGAAACTACCGGCGGATCCCGGTCGACGAGCAGTGCGAGGTGCTGTCGCTGCTCGGGGACATCGCCGTGGGGGAGGAAGGGCCGACGGCGCACCTGCACGCCGTGCTCGGGCTGGCCGACGGCACGACCCGCGGCGGACATCTGCTGGAGGGCCGGGTGTGGCCTACGCTGGAAGTCATCATCCGGGACAGCCCGGTGGCCTTGGCGAAGGTTCACCGCCCCGACCTCGGGCTTGCGCTGATCAGTCTGCCGGGCGACGCGCATCCTCGAGGTGCAACCGCGTGAGGAACGTCGTGGTCGGCCCCGGGAACCTCGTGGGGACGTCCGTTCATCTCCTGAGGTGGCCGCATGGGTACCGTCGTCGTGTACGAGCTCGACAAGAAGGGGCCCGCGCGCCGGCCCCCAGGGGCGCGGGACAACGGGAAAGAACGCGTCCGCAAGGTGCACGCCGCGCCGACCGCCCCGGGAGAGCCCGCGGTGACGGGGCCTCGCACTCTGTGCGGTAAGGACACCTTCGCCATGCGAACGGGCCCCTTGACCAGCGAGGGCGGTGACGGGCCCTGGTCTCCCGCGCAGTACGCGTCCGTGGTCTGCCCGGACTGCGATGCCGTGATCGAGACGTGATCCCTTCCGGCGGGCCGCCGCCGAGCGGGCCGCACTCGACGACGGACACCCCGGCAGACCTGACGCTCCGTTTGGCTACTTGGTGGCCCCCTGAGCGAAGCCGTTGTAGATGTACCTCTGCAGGAAGAGGAAGACGAGCAGCGTCGGCACGATGACCAGGACGGCCCCCGCGGAGATGCTCTCCCAGTGCGCCCCGAACGGCCCCTTGAAGCGGAAGAGGGCGGTGGAGATGGTGTTTCGAACTCGCCGCGCGCGTTCCGGGTCGAAGAGGATGCCCGCGTCGTCGAGCGCGTCGAGGTACCCGCGCAGCCTTTCCCCGTCGCTCCACAGGTTCCGGGACGCGGCGGCGATCAGTTCCCTGCGGGTCGCCGGCGGCTCGTCCACCGGGGGGCCCAGGCGAACCCGATGCGTCGGTGGCCGACCGCGATGAGCGACCCCACCGCCTCACGCGCCGCCTCTCGGTTGTCGATGACCACCGCGTCCAGCTCCAGCGAGGGCACCGCGCGGTCCACGAGGACGATCGGGATGCCCGGGTCCAGCGCGGTGCGGATGTGCCCGACCGAACCGCGGTCGACCGCCGCCGACGCAAGGATCACCCGTCCAGGCTCTTCGGTGACGGCACCTACGCGCTCGACCCCCGGGTGGCGGTCGAGCGATGCCACACCGCTGTGCGGGAGCCCCGCTGCGGCTGGCCGGACGCCCCGGGCGGTATCACGCCGCCCGAGGCCTGACCTCAAGCTTGTTTCCCCAGGTTCGCATGCCCGCCGACCTGACCGGCTCGAGGGCGCTCTCGTCGATGCCTCGGCGCTGTGGAGGTCCGGACCTCTTCCGCGTCCGGCCGGCGGTTCGGAAGGTTGCTGAGGGGCCGTCACGTCCCGGACCTCGCACGATGCCCGACAGATCCTTCGCCCCGGTCGAGGGGCCTCCAGGCCGCGCCGCTCTTGCATGCTCTGCGCGCAGCTCTTGCATGTTCTATGGCATACCCCATAAGTTACCGACAGGTAGCCCATTCGTCTTCGGGGGCACTTCATCGTCGGGAGGTGTGGGGCAGGTGAGTCCGCGCAGGAGCGAGAGCCGTGACCGGATGGTCCTCAGTGCGGCTGCTCTGCTGCGTGAGTACGGGGCGAGCGCGACCAGCATCGATCGTGTCCTCGCCCACAGCGGAGCCCCTCGGGGCTCGGTGTACCACCATTTCCCCGGCGGGCGGGCGCAGCTCATCGACGAGGCGGTGGCGCTGGCAGGGGACTTCATCGCGGGTCTGATCGACGCCGCGATGCAGTCGGACGATCCGGTGGCGGCCGTCGACGCGTTCTTCGGGCTGTGGCGTGACCGGCTGGTCGAGAGTGGTTTCCGGGCCGGCTGCCCGATCGTGGCGGTCGCCGTCGAGACCAACGACGACGCCCCTCAGCTCGCCCGTTCCGCCGCCGCCGTCTTCGCCCGCTGGCAGGAAGCGCTCGCCGCCCTCTTGGTACGGCACGGCCTGACCGAGGAACGCGGTCGCCGGCTCGGTGCCTTCATCATCGCCGCGGTCGAAGGCGCGGTGATCATGTGCCGGGCCGAGCAGAGCACCGCCCCGATCGAGGCCGCCGCCGCCGAGATCCACGACCTCCTCCTCTACGCCCTGCGCGACCGCCCCGGCACCGGATCCGGGCCCCGACCCAAGGCGTAGCTCGCAGACCTCGACCCACGTCAGATCATTAACGAAGGAGTCGCCATGCCCTCGCTCGACCGCCACGACAACGTCTTCGTCCTCGACCTCGGAGACGGAGAGAACCGCTTCCACCCCGACTGGATCACCGCCGTCATCGCCGCTCTCGACGAGGTGGAGAAGGCGGAAGGCCCTCGCGCCCTGGTCACCGCCGCCACGGGGAAGTTCTACTCCAACGGGCTCGACCTGGAGTGGCTGTTCGCTCACGCCGACCAGCACCAGGACTACGTCGTCTCCGTCCACGCGCTGTTCGCGCGGATGCTGTCGCTGCCGGTGATCACGGTGGCCGCCCTGCAGGGGCACACCTTCGCCGCCGGCGCCATGTTCTCGCTCGCCCACGACTTCCGTGTCATGCGGGCCGACCGCGGCTACTGGTGCCTGCCCGAAGCGGACATCAACATCCCCTTCACCCCCGGCATGTCCGCCCTCATCCAGTCCCGCCTGGCGCCGCAGACCGCGCACACGGCCATGCTCACCGCCCGCCGCTACGGCGGCGCCGACGCCGCGGCCGCCGGCATCGTCGACCAGGCCGTCGCCGAGGACGCCGTACGCTCCACCGCGATCGAGATCGCCCAGGCACAGGTGAACAAGGCCGGCGACACCCTGGGCACCATCAAGGCCCGCATGTACGCCCCGGCCCTGGCCACCCTGCGCGACACCACCAACCCGCTCGGCTGACCAGCCCATCCCCGCGCCCCCGGATGCACTCCTTCGGGGCGCGGGCCGCCCCAGCTGCCCACCGCATGAGGAGACAGGGCCGATGCCCACCGACATCACCTGGCACAAGAGCGCGTGCATCCTGTGCGAGAACAACTGTGGCATCCAGATCCAGACCGAAGGCCGCCGTTTCGCCAAGATCCGCGGCGACAAGGACCACGTCGCCACCGCCGGATACACCTGTAACAAGGCCCTGCGCCTGGACCACTACCAGAACGGCGGCGCCCGCCTCACCACACCCTTGCGCCGGGAGCAGGACGGCAGTTTCACCCCCGTCGACTGGGACACCGCCGTCCGCGAGATCGCCGCCCGGCTCAAGACCGTGCGCGACACCCACGGTGGGGAATCGATCTTCTTCTACGGCGGCGGGGGACAGGGCAACCACCTCGGCGGCGCCTACAGCGGCGCCCTGCTGCGCGCCCTCGGCGCCCGCTACCGGTCCAACCCTCTCGCCCAGGAGAAGACCGGCGAGGGGCATGTCGACGCCCACCTCACCGGCGGACACACCACCGGCGACTTCACCCGCGCCGAGGTCTCGCTCTTCCTCGGCAAGAACCCCTGGCAGTCGCACGGCGTCCCGCGCGCCCGCACCGTGCTCAAGGACATCGCCAAGGATCCCGGCCGCACGATGATCGTCGTCGACCCGGTCCGCACCGAGACGGCAGACCTCGCCGACATCCACCTCCAGGTCAAGCCCGGCACCGACGCCTGGTGCCTGGCCGGTCTCCTCGGCGTCCTGGTCCAGGAGGACCTCCTCGACCACGCCTTCCTCACCGCCCGTACCACCGGCGCCGACACCGTCATCGCC
This sequence comes from Streptomyces sp. NPDC050145, assembly GCF_044460245.1. Lineage (NCBI taxonomy): Bacteria > Bacillati > Actinomycetota > Actinomycetes > Kitasatosporales > Streptomycetaceae > Streptomyces > Streptomyces sp. NPDC050145. Next base: position 605,333 of record NZ_JBITJS010000001.1, read on the forward strand.
CAGCTGAAGGGGGTGGACGTCGCCCGCTGCGCGCGGACCTGCGGCGTGGACGAGGACCTGCTGCGCCGGGCCGCCCGCGCCATCGGCACCGCGTCCAGCGTCTCGACGTACGAGGACCTGGGTGTGCAGCAGGGCCCCAACAGCACGTTGGTGTCCTACCTCAACAAGCTGACCTGGTTGCTGACCGGGAACTTCGCCAAGCCCGGCGCCATGCAGCCGCACTCGTGGATCGCCCCGCTGGCCCGCTACTCCACCAGCCCGCGCCGCACTCCCGTCACCGGTGCGCGGATGCCCGGCGGGCTGGTGCCCTGCAACGTCATCGCCGAGGAGATCCTCACGGACCATCCCGACCGGTTCCGGGCGATGATCATCGAGTCGTCCAACCCGGCGCACTCCCTGGCCGACTCCGTCGCCTTCTCCCGGGCGCTCGCCGCGCTCGACCTGGTCGTCGTGATCGACATCGCCCTGACCGAGACCGGCCGCCAGGCCGACTACGTCCTGCCGGCCGCCTCCCAGTTCGAGAAGTGGGAGGCGACGTTCTTCACCTTCGAGTTCCCCCACAACACCTTCCACCTGCGCGCCCCAGTCCTCGACCCGCTGCCCGGCACCCTGCCCGAACCCGAGATCTACGCCCGCCTCGTCCGTGAACTGGACGCCGTCCCCCGCGGCAGGCTCACCGCGCTGCGCGCGGCGGCCCGCCTGGGCCGCACCGCGTACAAGCTCGCCTTCGCCGCTCTGGCCGTTCTCGACAAGTCCACGGTCGCCATGGCCCCGCACCTGCTGTACGAGACCCTCGGCCCCACTCTCCCCTCAGGTGCCCGCTCCGCCGCCGTGCTGTGGGCCCTCGCACAACGCATCGCCAAGGAGTACCCGGCCGCGATGCGCCGGGCCGGACACCGAAACGCCGACGCCCTGTTCGACGCGATGCTGGACGGCCGGTCCGGGATCACGTTCACGGAGGACGAGTACACCGACGCCTGGAACTACGTCCCCCATCACGGCCACCGCATCCCGCTGCCCATCCCCGAACTGCTCGGGCTCCTCGCCGACCTGGACTCCACCCCGGCCGTCCACACCACCGAGGACTTTCCGATCGTCCTGGCCGCCGGCCAGCGCCGGGCCTTCACCGCGAACACGATCTTCCGCGACAACGCCTGGCGCAAGCGCGACGCCCAGGGCACACTCCGCGTCAGCGCCCACGACGCCGAACAGCTCGGACTGTCCGACGGCGCCCCTGCCCGGATCACCACGAGCCGCGGCACCGCTCAGGCACTCGTCGAGATCGACGACCGCCTGCAACCCGGGCACGCGGCCCTGCCCAACGGTTTCGGACTCGATCTGCCCACCGAGGGCGGCGGCACCGAACGCACCGGCGTCGCCCTGAACACCCTCACCGACCTCGCCTGGCGCGACCCCATCGCCGGCACCCCCTGGCACAAGCACGTCCCTGCCCGCATCGAGCCTCTTCCCGCCTGACGAGCACCCGCGTCCCCGGCGGCCGCGCCACCGGCACCCTGCAAGGAGAACGACCCGTGACCACCACCGACTTCGCCGCCATGACCGGCCTGGAACTGATGCGCTGGATCCAGACCGAACGGCCCGCCGACATCCCGTCCATCGGCCGCCTGCTCGGCATGCGCTTCGACGAGGTCGACCACGGCCGCATCGTCGTCTCCCTCGACACCCGCCCCGACTTCGCCAACCCCCTCGGCACCGTCCACGGCGGCATCGCCGCCACGCTCCTCGACTCCGCCATGGGCTGCGCCGTCCACACCACCCTCCCCGCCGGAGCCGGCTACACCACCCTCGAACTCAAGGTCAACTACATCCGCGCCGCCCGCACCGACGGCCAGACCCTCACCGCCACCGGCACCGTCATCCATGCCGGCCGTCGTACCGCCACCGCCGAAGGCAAGGTGCACGACGAGCAGGGCAAGCTCGTCGCCCACGCCACCACCACCTGCATGATTCTTTAGGCTGCCGGGCCCGGCCCTGGGGGGGGCAGGCTGGTCCGCCAGGCCTTCCTTCCTTGTACGCCGAGGGGTTCGAAACATGAGTGTGCCTGCGCGCGCCCGTCCCGCGCGGTGCTGGAGGCGGGGGACGGGCGCGCGCAGGCAGGTTTCCCCGCGGGGCTCTGAGCCGGTCAGTCGTCGGTCGCGTCGACGACGTCGGCCAGGTCGACGAACTTGAAGTTGGTCGACGGGCGGTCGGGGTCGCCCGGGGCGTCGTGGCCGTCCTGGACGACGAGCAGCCCGTTCGGGTAGCGGCGGCCCAGCGGCTCGTTCAGCGCGGCCGCGCCGTCGCACTCCTCGGATCCGTCGATCCCGCCGGCGGTGGGCGTCACGCGGAAGCCGCCCTCGTACTCGTTGTTGTCGGAGATCTCGCGGTCGTAGGCCGCGAAGGTGTTGTCGCCCTGGCTGGAGGCGAGGAGCAGACCGTCGCCGTCCTTCTCGTTCACCAGGGTCAGGCCCTCGACGTCGGCGGTGAGGTGCTTGCCGCCGAAGCCCGGGTCACGGCCGGGGACGCACTCCTCGCTCGCCGGGTCGTACGTGCCGGGGACGCCGTACTCGCGGACCTTCTCGACCAGGCGCGGGGTCCCGGTCAGGTCGGCGGGCAGCCGCCAGATGCCCACGTCCTCCTGACCCGCGTACAGCGTGCCGTTGGCCGGGTCGACGACCATGCCCTCGACGTGCGGGAGTTCGTCGGGCTCGTTGCAGGGCGACCACGAGGTGCCGTCGGGCAGGGAGAAGGTCTTGGGCAGATCGAGCGTGCGCACCTTGGTGTAGCCGATGGTGCCGTCGGTGCGGGCCGTGAGTTCGAGAAGGGCGAGGCGGGTGCGCTCGCGCTGGCTGGCGAGCGCGTACGAACGGCCGGTGTTCTTGTCCGTCCAGGTCGCCAGGCCGTACGCGGTGCGCTGGTCGTTGATCTCCTCCTGGGAGGAGGAGAAGACCGGTGCGGCGTTCGGGTCGGTGACGTCGGTGAGCGGTCCGGCCGTGCGGTTCGGGTCGATGCGGTAGACGCGGAGCCGGTCGGTACCCCGGTCCGACGCGACGGCGAGGTCTCCGAGCCGCGAACTGTGGATGAGGTCCACGTTGTTGAGCCGGCCGGGGGCGTCGTCGGGGCCGGGGGCCGAGGGGGCCGGAAGCGACTGGACCTCACGCGCGTCGAGGTCGTACACCCGCAGGCCGCCCTGCTTGGCCGTGGCGATGACGAGGCTGCGGTCGGGGTCGGCCGGGTTGCGCCAGATCGCCGGGTCGTCCGCGTCCGCGTTCCCGCCGGCCGTGTCCTTGTGCAGGGTGGCCGTCTCCGCGTGCGGAGTCACGGCGGGCAGCGATCCGGCGGCCTGCACCGGGGACGTCGCCGTCACGGCGAGCGCGGCGACGGCCGTGGCGAGCACGAGCAGTGAGGTACGGCGAGTGGTCACGTGAGCAACTCCTTGATCTTGGTGGTCGGGCAGCATCGTGTGGTCCTCATGCGAGGGGAAAGGGGGCAGCGGGTGTCGGCCAGGTGAATGAAGCGTTGCGACACGCCGTGGCCCGGGGAGCACTGGTGAGTGGACGTCAATCACCGCTTTCCGTAGGGGACGTTCGGGGCTGTCGTGATGCCGGTGTCAGATAGGGCCGCTGAGCGTTCTTGTGTCGCGCGTACTTCGTGTAGGCCTCCTGCGTCGAGGGGATCGTCGAGGTGGCACCGACCGGGACGTCCCACCAGCTCTCGCTGTCGGGTGCCGGGCACAGCGGGTCGGTCTCGACGTGGATGACCACGGGCCCCCCGTCGGCCGGCCACGCCTTGGCCCGCGCGATGGCGTCCACGAGTTCGCCGCGGGTGCGCACCTCGATGACGTGGGCGCCGAGGCTGCGGGCGTTGGCGGCGAGGTCGGTGGGCAGGCCGGGACCGTCGAGGCGGCCGTCGGCGGAGCGGTAGCGGTAGCGCGTGCCGTACCGCTGGGAGCCGACGGACTCCGACAGCGAGCCGATGGAGTGGAAGCCGTGGTTCTGGACGAGCACGACGATGACCTTGATCCGCTCCTGGACCGCGGTGGTCAGTTCTGTGGGCATCATCAGGTAGCCGCCGTCACCGACCAGGGCGAACACGTCGCGTGAGTCGTCGGCGAGCCGGACCCCGAGCGCGGCCGGAATCTCGTACCCCATGCAGGAGTAGCCGTACTCGACGTGGTACGCCTTGCGGTCGCGGGCCCGCCAGAGTTTGTGCAGGTCGCCGGGCATCGATCCGGCCGCGCACAGGACGACGTCGCGGGGGTCGGTGTGCTCGTTGACGCACCCGAGGACGGTGCCCTGCGTGAGCAGGCCGTCGGCCAGACGGTCCGTCACCTCGGCCGGAGGATGGTAGGAGCGCTCGACCTGCTCGTCCCACGCCGCCCAGAGCGCGGCCTGCCGCTTCTCGTGCTCGGCCGGGACGCGGTGGCCGTGCAGGGCCGTGGCGAGGGCGTCGAGGGCCTCGCGGGCATCCGCCACGACCGTCAGGCCCGCGTGCTTGCCCGCGTCGAAGCCCGTGATGTTGATGTTGACGAAGCGGACGTCGTCGCCCTGGAACGCGGTACGGGAGGCCGTGGTGAAGTCGGACCAGCGGGTGCCCACACCGATGACGACGTCCGCGTCGCGCGCGAGGGCGTTGGCCGCGGTTGTCCCGGTGGCGCCGACACCGCCCATCGCCTGCGGATGGCCATGGGGGAGCGACCCCTTGCCGGCCTGTGTCTCGGCGACGGGGATGCCGGTCGCCTCCGCGAAGGCGAGCAGGGCCTCCTCCGCGCCGGAGTAGTGGACGCCTCCCCCGGCGACCAGCAGCGGGCGCCGGGCCTGCCGGACGAGGTCGGCCGCCGCGGCGATGCGCGCCGCCTCGGCGGGCGGTCTGGCGATGTGCCACAACCGGTCCTCGAACAGCTCCACGGGCCAGTCGTGCGCTTCGGCCTGGACGTCCTGCGGCAGGGCGATCGTCGCGGCACCGGTCTCGGCGGGGTCCGTGAGCACCCTCATGGCTCCCAGGAGCGCGAACGGCAGCTGCTCGGGCCGGGTGATCCGGTCGAAGAAGCGCGACAAGGGGCGGAACGCGTCGTTGACCGTGATGTCGGCGGCGTAGGGCTGCTCCAGCTCCTGGAGCACCGGAGCGCTGGGCCGGGTGGCGAACGTGTCGGAGGGCAGGAGGAGGACGGGGATCCGGTTGATCGTCGCGAGGGCCGCGCCGGTGAGCATGTTGGTCGAACCCGGGCCCACGGACGCGGTGCAGGCCCAGGTCGCCAGCCGGTCCTCGTGGCGGGCGTATCCGACCGCCGTGTGGACCATCGCCTGCTCGTTGCGGGCCAGGACGTACGGGAGGCGGTGGGGGTCCGCCGCCTCCTGCTCATGCTGGAGCAGCGCCTGGCCGACGCCCGCGACGTTCCCGTGCCCGAAGATTCCGAGCACTCCCGCGAAGAACCGTCGCCGCTGTCCGTCGCGTTCGCCGTACTGGGCGGCGAGGAACTCCACGATCGCCTGCGCCACTGTCAGCCGCACTGTCGAGTGCCGCGCCGTGCTCATCCGGTACCTCCTGGGGCCGTTGGGTTTGCCGCGGACGGAATCAGCCGCTCGTCGAAGGGAAGGTCCGGCCAGGTGTCACGGACCCAGGCGTGCGCGGGGTCGTCGCAGATCAGCCACGCGCGCTCGGGGCCCGGGCCGGCCATGACGTTGAGGTAGTAGAGGTCGGCGTCCGGCGCGGCCGCCGAGGGCCCGTGCCAGCCGTGCGGGACCAGGACCACGTCCCCGGAGCGCACCTGGGCGCACACGTCGATCGGCCGGTCGTCGTCGGAGGCGTAGACGCGCTGGTAGCCGACGGGGTCGGTGCCACGCGCGTCGGTCGACCGCGTCTCGAAGTAGTAGATCTCCTCCAGCGCCGTCTCCTCGCCCGGCCGCTCGGTGTCATGTTTGTGCGGGGGCCACGAACTCCAGTTGCCCGCCGGGGTGATGACCTCGCACGCGATGATCGAATCGGCGTCGAGGGTCCCGGGAGTGCCGAAGTTGCGGACCGTCCGCGAGGCGGATCCCGCTCCGCGTCGCTCCACGGGGACCTCGGCGGCGGCCAGATGCCGGAACCGCGGCCGGTCACGCGCCGAGACGTCCGGACCGCCGGACACCAGGGCTCCGGCCACCGCGACGCGGGCCCGGCCCGCGGTGGCCCGGACGGTGATCCGGGCACCGGCCGGCACGTAGGCGGTGTCGGTGGGGCCCGCGAACACGCTCGTCCTGCCCGCGAGCGGGGCCGTGTCGCGGTGGCCGTCCGCGGTCACCGCGGTGACGTGGACTCCGCCCGACAGGGGGACGACGATGTGCTCCCAGTCCGAGCCGGGCAGCGTCCGTGTCTGGCCGGGGGCCAGGGTCGTCACCCGGAGGCCGGTGTGATGCCAGTCGGGGCGACGGGCGGTGACCGCGACGTCCCATTCCCGGTCGGACGCGGTGCCCCGGGGCAGCACCCATCGGTCGCGGCCGCTCATGTGCCGCTCCGGTGGACCAGCCCGGCGGCGATGTCCACGGCCGCTGCCACGTCGTCGTCGGGCGGGTAGAGCAGCGCGCGGCCGACCACCAGGCCTCGTACGGCCGGGAGCGTCAGGGCCGCGTCCCACGCGGCGTACCTCGCCTGTGGGTCGCCGTTCGGATCGCCGCCGAGCAGGAGGGTCGGCAGCGTCGTCGACTCCAGGACACGTTCCAACTGGTCGACGACCGGCAGCTTGAGCCATGTGTAGGCGCTGGTGGCGCCGAGACCGCTCGCGATGTGGATCGACCTGATGACGCTGTCGGGGTCGAGGAGATTTCGGACACGGCCCTTCTCGCGGACTGAGAGGAACGGCTCGACCATCGCCATGAGACGGTGCTCGGCGAGGCTGCCGACCACTTTCGCCGTGGCCTCCAGCGTCGCGACCGTGGCCGGCTCGTCAAGACAGATCCGGGTGAGGGTCTTGCCCCCTTCGAGGCCCTGTGCGGCGATCGCCTCGGGGGTGTACGCGGTCATCCGGTCGTCGAGTTCGAAAGCCGAGCCCTGGATCCCTCCGCGATTCATCGAACCGATCGCGATCCGGTCCTCCAGCACTCCCATGAGAAGGAGGTCGTCGAGCACGTCGGGGGTGCCGAGCACACCGTCCACACCGGGACGCGACAGGGCGACGGCCAGCCGCTCCAGTAGCCCGGCGCGGCTCGCCATGGCCCCCTCGTCGCCCCGCACGCCGAGGGCGCCCCGGGCGGGATGGTCGGCCGCGACGATGAGCAGGCGGCCGTCCTCCCCGCCCAGCGTGCGGCGGGAACGCTTCTGCCAGGACCGTCCGATGAGCTCCGGCTCGCGGGCCCGGATGGCGGTCAGCTGTGCGGAGTTCATCCGATGGCCCCTTCGGCGTGGTGCGGTGAACCGGCGAGGGCCGACTCGACCTCGGCCGTGGTCGGCATGGCGGTGGAGCAGGCCAGGCGGGACGCCACGATCGCCCCCGCGACATTGGCGAACTCGACGGTCCGGCGCAGCGGCCAGTCGCTGAGCAGGCCGTGCACGAGGGCTCCGCCGAAGGCGTCGCCCGCGCCCAGGCCGTTGAGGACCTCGACGGGATGCGGCGCGACCTCGATCCGCTCGTGTGCGGTGGCCGCGAGGACACCCTTGGGTCCCTGCTTGACGACGGCGAGTTCGAGGCCCCGGTCGAGGAGTGCGTCGGCCGCTCGGTGCGGGTCCGTCTCGCCGACGGCGATCTCGCACTCCTCCCGGTTGCCGACCGCGACCGTGACGTGGTCCAGCGCGCGGTCCACCTGGTGGCGGGCCTCCTCGGGGCCGGCCCAGAACATCGGCCGGTAGTCGAGGTCGAGGACGGTCACTCCGCGGCGGTCGCGGGCCTGCCAGGCGGCGAAGTGGGCGGACCGGCTCGGCTCGGCCGACATGCCGGTGACGGTCGACCAGAACACGGTGGCGTCCCTGATGTCAGCGAGCGGCAGCGTCGCGGGATCGATCAGCAGGTCCGGGGCCGCGCCGTACCGGTAGAAGTACAGAGGGAAGGAGTCGGGCGGGAACACCTCGCAGAAGGTGACGGGCGTGGGGGGCCCGTCCGGATCCGTGAGCGGCGTGATGTGGGCCGGGTCCACGCCCAGCCGAGCGGCCTCACGCCGCACGTACCGGCCGAAGGGATCGCGGCCGACGCGACTGATCAGGGCGGTGCTGCGGCCGTGCCGGGCAGCCGCGACCGCGACGTTCGTCGCGCTTCCCCCCAGGAACTTCTCGAACGTCCGCACCTCCTCCAGGCCGACTCCCTGGTCGAGGGGGTAGATGTCGACTCCGGTCCGTCCGATGCAGACGAGGTCGTGCGCCATCCGCGTCAGACCTCCGTCAGGTCGAGGCCGAGCAGGTGGCCGAGGGAGGCCCGGACGTCGTCCAGTGGGTCGTGGGCGCCGTCCTCGCCGGGCGGGGCGTGCAGGACGGTGTCCTGCTCCAGTACGTACCAGCCGGTGTAACCGTGCGCTTCGAGGCCGCGGACGATCGAGGCGATGTCGACGTCGCCGGCGCCGAGGGGCGCGTACATCCCGTCGGCCACGGCCCGTGTGTAGGAGACGGCGCCCGAGCGGACCCGGTCGGCCATCTCGCGGTGGACGTCCTTGAGGTGGACGTGGGCCACCCTGTCGGGGGCCGCGGCGGCGAGGGCGACCGGGTCGTCGCCGCCCACGAGCAGATGCCCGGTGTCCAGGCACAGCCCGATGCCGCATCCGTCGAGCACCCGGCGGACCTCTTCGGCGGTCTCGACCATGGTGCCGACGTGCGGGTGGAGGGTGGCGGTGAGCCCCCGGGAGTCCGCCGTGCCGGAGATCCGGTCGAGGTTGGCGAGGAGCGTGGACCAGCCTGTGGCGTCGAGCGCGGGGCGCTGGTCGTAACCGTCGGCCCCCGTGGCGGCCGCGACGACCACCGTGCCCGCGCCGGCGGCCAGCAGGCCCGTGATCGCCCGCTCGACCTCGGGCAGCGGGTCGTGGCCCGGATCGTGGAGCACGGCGGGCACGAACTGGCCGACGGCCCGCAGGCCGTGCGAGGCGAGGGTCGCGGCCTTGTCGGCCGGCGCGTCGGGCAGGAACCCGTCCGGCCCGAACTCGGTGGCGGCCAGGCCGATCTCGCACATCTGACGCAGGACCAGGTCCGGGGCGAGCTGGTGCCCCCAGCCCGGTACCTCGCAGACTCCCCAGGAGATCGGCGCTCCCGCGATCCGCTGGGCGATGGGTGAGGTCACAGCATGCCTCCTTGGGTACCGGGCGTGGCGGCCCGGTCTCGTCGTCTGCCCGGAGGGGCGGTGCAGGCAGCGGTTCGCATTCCTGGCCCCTCCTTCTGCTCCGCGCGGTGTGCCTGGACGGCGCTCGTTCGCACGGCATCGAGCCTGTCTTCCCTCTGACGGCCTGTCAACCTAATGTCCTGACAATCTGTCTTGAAATGGTTCCTTGGTCAGCGGGCCCTGTCCGGGAGCCGGGCCCGCGAGTCAAGTACCGTGCCGTCAGGCCGGGTGGCCGGTGCCGAGCACGTGCTCGACCAGATCCGCCACCGCGCCCAGCGCACACGCGCCGACGACCAGATCGGCGGCGCCCCGCACCTGCTCGTGCCCGTCGCCGACCGCCGCGCCCAGCCCGGCGGCCCGCACCATGGCGGTGTCGTTCGGGTTGTCACCGATCGCGGCGATCCGCGCCAGGGGCATGCCGTGCGCCGAGGCCAGGTGCCGCAGCGCGTTCTCCTTGCCCGCGCCCGGCGGCAGGATCTCCAGATACGTGTCCTCCGACTGCACCAGCCGTGCGGCGGGACACGTCGCGCCGACCAGCCGTGCCAGCGGCTCGAGCCCCGGCCGCTCGGAGATCAGCATCACCTTCGTCGGAGGCCCGGCGGGCGGGGCCGAGCCCAGCTCGATGCGATCCCGCGCGGCGTACGCGGCGAGCGCGGGGGAGTGCCGCAGCACATAGGCGTCCTGGCCGGAGAAGGCGACCGCGCCCACGTCCTGCGGCAGCGCGGGCACCAACTCGTCCCGCACCGCCGGCCAGAGACCGCCCAGATCGAGGTCGAGGAGGCGTGCGCCCGTTCCCGGGTCGGTGATGCGCGCCCCGTTGTAGACGATCAGCGGTGTGGTCAGGCCGAGTTCCCGGTGGTAGCGGCCCGCGGACACCTCGTTGCGGCCGGTGGCGACGACGACTGTTCCGCCGAGTTCCTGGTAGCGGCGCAGGGCACGGGCGCTGCGCTCGACGATCCTGAGCCGCCGGTCGACGAGCGTGCCGTCGAGATCCGTGACGATCCACGCGTAGCGCAGATGCACGCCGGTGGCGGTCATCGGGCATCCCACCGGGGCAGTCGGGTCAGGTACCAGTCGACGAACTCCTCCGCGGCGGTCGGCACCAGGTCCGGCCCGTGGGCGAGATAGCCGGGCTGGTCCCAGCCTTCGTTGCCGGCGAACGGCCGATAGACCGCCCCCGCGCCGCGCACGAGCACCTGCGCGGCGCACACGTCCCAGGCGTTGACCGAGGTGCCGAGGGCAGCGTCGCACCAGCCGGCCGCCACATGGGCCAGCGTCAGCGCGGCGCTGCCGGTACGGCGCACGGTTCCGTAGCGGGCGACCAGGTCGCCGAAGCGGGGGAGGGCCTCCGCATCGCCCCGGGCCAGCTCGCGGGAGTTGGGGAACCCCGTGATGAGCAGCCCCCGGCCTTCGTCGCGTACGCCGCTGGGGTGCAGGCGTGTGCCGTCCAGGTAGGCGCCGCGGCTGTCGGCGGCGAAGACGTGCCCAGCGACGGGGTCGACGATGGCGCCCGCCACCGGCACGCCGTCGACGGCGACGCCGACGGACGTGCAGAAGAACGCCAGGCCGCGGGCGAAGTTGGCGGTGCCGTCGATGGGATCGACGTACCAGGCGATGCTGCCGTCCCTGCCGTGGCGGCCGTCCTCCTCACCGATGACCGTGCTGTCGGGCACGCGCTTGAGCACCAGCTCCCGGATGCGTTCCTCCGCCTGCCGGTCGTGGACCGTGACGGGGTCGTGCTCGTCGCGCTTGAAGTGCACGTCCATCGTGTCGCGGAACGCCGCGAGCAGGTCCGGCGCGACAGACAGCGCGGCGTCGGTGGCGGTCCTCATCAACTGCTGTGAAAGGTCGTCGAGTTCGGTCATACGGCGGCGGGCTCCTTTGTCGTCAGCGCGGTGCGCAGCAGCTCGAACAGCTCGGTGCCGTCCGAGACCTGGACGTCGGGCTGCGGCCCGAGGGCCGCGTCGCACCGGTCCGCGGGGCGCATCAGGACGGTCGTGCCGACGCCGGCCCGGCGCCCGCACAGCACGTCGCGGTCGTAGTTGTCGCCGACGTACCAGCAGTCGGCCGGGTCGACGGACAGCGCTCGTGCCGCCAGCAGGATCATCTCGGCGGCGGGTTTACGCAGCCCGCTCTCGTCGGAGTACACCTGTACGTCGAGGTAGGGGGCGGTGCCGAACTCGCGCGCCAGGTCCCGGTTGAGGGCGCCGTTCAGGGTGTTGGACACCACGCCGGTGCGCACGCCGTGGGCGCGGGCCAGCTTCAGCGTGTCCAGCATTCCCGGAGCGAGCTTCTTGTCGGCCTCGGCGACGATCAGTTCACGGCACAGCGGCACGGCCTCCGCGCCGACGAGAGCCCGCGCCGCCGGGGGCCAGTCGGCGGCGATGAAGTCCTCCCACAGCTCCCGGTGCCGGATCTCCCGGGGCTCGACGGTGCGGACGTGACCGTTCTTCCAGGCGCGGTAGGCGCTGCGTCCCGCGGTGATGTCGGCGAGCACGGCGTCCCGGTCCAGGCCCGCGCCGGGGCCGATCAGCGCGACGACGCGGTCGGCGAAGGCGGGCAGCCGCTCGGGGTGTTTGACGGATCGCGCCAGCACACCGCCGTGGTCCAGGAGAAGGGCGCGCGGCGGACGCGGCTCCGGCCCGACCGGGTCTCCTGCCGGTTCCTGATGCCGCGGGCTCATCGGCCCGCCTCGCTCAGGAGCAGGGCGCGCAGTCCCGTGGGGTCGGCGACGATCCGGTCGGGCTCGGCCTGGACGACGTAGGGGCGGTCGTACGTGCCGCGGGCCTCCATGAGGACGGTGGCACCGACTCCGGCGCGCCGGCCGCACAGAACGTCGCGGTCGTAGTTGTCGCCGACGTACCAGCAGCGGGCGGGCTCGGCGGCCAGGGCGCGCGCCGCCGTCCGGATCAGCTCCGGGTTGGGTTTGCGTACCCCGATCTCGTCGCTGTAGACCTGCACGGCGACCCGCTTGTCCAGGCTGTGCGCCGACATGAACTCCCGGTGCACGGAGCCGGCCAGCGCGTTGGAGACGATGCCCACGCGGATGCCCAGTTCGTCGCAGGTGTCCAGGAGTTCGGCCATGCCGGGCCGGACGGCGCGGTCCTGCTTCAGCTGCCCGAGCCGGTGGCACAGGGGCTGTGCGTGGGCGGTCACCCAGGCGCGGGCGGCGTCGGGCCAGTCCGCGGCGACGAACTCCGTCCAGAAGCGCAGGTGTGTCATCTCCTGCGGGGCGAGCGGCCGGCTCATCGCGTTCTTCCAGTGCGCGTCGGCGGCGGACGCGGCCCGGAGGTCCGCCTCGATGTGCCGGGCCGTCAGGTCGTGGCAGCCGGCCCCGGTCAGCGACTCGTGCAGTTCGGATGCCAACTCCTGAGCCCAGGCGGGGCGGTTGGTGGTGGCCACGACCACTCCGCCGAAGTCCAGCAGGAGGGCGGTGGGGCGGGTCAGCTGGCCCATGTGGCGGAGTTCTCCTCGTTCTCGTCGGACCGTGGGGGCGCGGGAATCCTTGTGGCGTCGGGCAGCCGGTCGCCGGCGGCGTCGAACAGGTGCAGGTCGGCCGTCCGGGCCGCGCAGCGCACCCGCAGGCCCGGCTCGGCGCGCACGTCGCCGTAGGCGACCAGGTACAGCTCGGTGTCCGCGGCCCGCACCAGGACCGTCCAACTGGACCCGGTGGGCAGGGCGGTCTGCACCGTGGCCTCGAAGACGAAGTGCGCGCCGGGATCGGTCTCGCCGTCAACGAGGATGCGCAGCGCCTCGGGACGCACGCCGACGGTCGCCAACTCGCGGTCCAAGGAGGGCCGTTCGGAGACGACGTGCTCCCGGGCCGCCGTGGCGAAGCTGTCGCCCCCTGAGCCGACGTCGAAGATGTTCATCGGGGGGCTGCCGACGAAGCGGGCCACGAACGTGTTGGCGGGCCGGGAGTAGACCTCCATGGGCGGCGCCATCTGCTGCACCACGCCCTTCTTCATGACGACCACGTGCGTGGCCATCGTCATGGCCTCCAGCTGGTCGTGCGTGACGAAGACGATGGTGTGTCCGGTCTCGTCGTGGATGCGCTTGAGCTCGGCGCGCATGTCCAGGCGCAGCTGGGCGTCGAGGTTGGACAGCGGCTCGTCGAGCAGCAGCACCTCGGGATCGACCGCGAGCATCCGGGCGAGGGACACGCGCTGCTGCTGGCCACCGGAGAGCTGTGCCGGGTAGCGGTCGGCGGCCCAGTCGATCTGCATCATCCTGAGAGCGGCGGCCGTGCGCTCGGCGCGCTCACCGGATCTGACCTTGCGCACCTTCAGCCCGAACTCGACGTTCTTGGAGACGGTGAGGTGTGGCCACAGCGCGTAGTTCTGGAACACCAGCCCCATGTCGCGCTTCTCGGGCGGTACGAAGACGCCGTCGCGGGTGGAGTCCATGATCCGGCCGCCGACGGTGATGGTGCCGGCGTTGAGCGGTTCGAGGCCCGAGATCATGCGCAGCGTCGTCGTCTTGCCGCAGCCCGAGGGGCCGAGCAGGCAGGTGAACGAGCCGGAGGGGATCTCCAGGTCGAGGTCGTCGACCACGGGTGGTCCGGAGCCGTAGCTCTTGCGCACCGACGAGAGCGTGATGGTCGGCATGGGTGTCAGCCTCCGAGTCCGGACGACAGGTTCGTCTTGGTCAGGCGCTGGGTGAGGTAGGTGGCGAGGAACGAGACCAGGGCGATGACCAGCACCACCGCGTTGGCCATCTGGTCGTACGCGTAGTCGACGAGGTTGATCGACAAGGTGGTGAGCAGCTCGGTGCCGGACGTGGTGAGCATGATGACGATGCTCAGTTCCTTCAGGCCCGAGATGAAGGGCAGGATGACTCCGGTCACCAGGGCGCCGCGCTGAATGGGGATGATGACCTTCCGCAGCCGGGTGAACCAGCCGGCTCCGGAGACCTGTGCGGCCTCCTCCGGTTCGCGGCCGAGCTGGGTCATGGCGCTGATCCCGGAGCGCGACGCGTAGGGCAGGTGGGTCACGGCGAGCACGATCACCAGCAGGCTGATCGATCCGTACAGTGCCGGGACCGGGCCGCGGCGCACGGCGAACAGGGACAGGAACGCCGCCGCGAAGGCGATGCCCGGAACCATGTAGGGCAGGAAGCTGATCTGGCGCAGCAGGGTGCCGACGCGGCTGCCCCCGGCGCGGACCACCACGTAGCCGATGAGCAGGCCGACGACGCCGCAGACGAGGGCGGCGAGGCCGACGATGCGCAGGCTGTTCCAGGCGGCTTCGTACAGCTGGCCGCCGCGCAGCACGCCGTGCGGGAAGCCGGGGGCGCCGCTGAGGTGGTCGGCGATCCAGTACCGGAGGGTGAAGTTGTCCTTGTGGAAGACGCCGGGGGTCTTGGTGACGGTGGTCAGGGCGAGACTGGCCACGGGGATGACGACGCCGACGGCGAACACCGCGAGCGCGGCACAGAACGCCGGCCTGCGCCAGCGGCCCAGGGGGTTCACGCGGTCCATGGCGCCCTTGCCGCCCACGGTGACGAACCGCTTCGCCTCCTTGGCGAGCCGGGTGTCGACGATGATCGCCAGGATGCCCACGACCACGATGACGCCCGCCAGGACGGCGGTGACACCGCGCTGTTGGCTGTTGACGGACCGGAACAGAGAGGTGGACAGCAGGTCGTAGTTGACCGGCAGTCCCAGGATGTAGGGGGTGCCGAAGGTACCGAGGATTCGGCCGAAGACCAGCAGGACCGAGGACGACAGGGACGGCAGCATCAGGGGCAGGGTGATCCGGCGGGCGACGGTGCCACGGGAGGCACCGAGGATCCGGGCGGAGTCCTCCAGCTGGCTGTCGATGCGGCGCAGGGCGTTGCCGAACAGCAGCAGCACGAAGGGGTAGTAGTGCAGCCCCAGGCAGATGATGATCGGCACCTGCCCGTAGGCGAGCCAGTCCGGTGTGTGCACGCCCCAGGCCTCGAGGATGCCGATCTGGCCGCCCGAGGAGGAGTTCTTGAACAGCGCCAGCCAGGCGAGGGCGAAGGTCCACGACGGGAGCATGTACGGCACGACCAGGGCGGTGGACAGCCACTTGCGGCCGGCCACATCGGTCCGGGTCAGCAGCCAGGCCGTGGAACCTCCCAGCGCCACGGCGACAACGGTGACGCCGACGGACACCACGACCGTGTGCAGCAGTGGTTTCCAGAACAGCAGCTCGGCCACGGGCGAGCGGAAGACCCGCCAGAAGTAGTAGCCGGTGAGGGCGCCGGAGGACTGGCCGGAGCGGCCTTCGTCGCCGACCTGCACCTGGCTGGAGTCCGACAGCACCGCGACGAGCGGGGCGACCACCAGGTAGAGGAGGACCGCGATGAGGAGGATGCCGAGCGGCACGGTGGGTTCGTGCCGCAGGACGCTGAGCCGGTAGCGAAGCCGGTTGAGCCGTGGTCTCGGTGGATCGCCGCCCGGGGCGTCGGGCAGGGCGGCGGGGGAGCGGGTGGCGGCGGCCATGCGGGATCTCCGTTGAGTGTCCGGGCGCCGGCCGGCCCCGTCGCAGGGTCCGGCCGGCGGGTGGTCAGCCGTGGTTGAGACGCCAGAGGTCCTGCATCGTCTGCAGGTTGTCGAAGTCGCTCTGGAGCCTGGCCGGGTCGAAGACGAGGAGCTGCTTGTCCCAGTCCGTCAGGCCCGCCGGCATGAACGCGCCCCGCTTGAGCTTCGGATTGCCGGGTACGCCGCCGGTGTCCATCTGCGTGTCCACGCCGGCCTGGGTGAGCATGAAGTACACGAACAGCTTCGCGGCGTTCGGGTGCTTCGTCTTCTTGGCGATGGCCGTGTACTTCGGGTACTGGTAGCCGGACCAGGGCTGCATCCCGGTGCACACCTTCATGTGGTAGCCCTTGTCCTTCGTGTCGCGGAACTTGGCGTTGGACACGAGCGCGAAGCGTGGCTTCGTCTGGTTGGGCGCGGCGACGGCGGCGGCCGCGTCGTCGTCGGAGGAGGTGACGATGGGGGAGTTCTTGGCGAGTCCCTTGACCCAGGTGTCACCCGCCGATTCCCCGGCCGGGATCTCCTTCTTGTACTTCTCCTTGTACGCGGCACGCAGCTTGTCGTCGCCGACGGACTTCAGCTGGTTGAAGAACTCGACGATGTTCGGCTTGCCGAGCGGGTCCTGCAGGGCGACCTTGCCCTTCCAGGCCGGGTCGGTCAGGTCCCAGATGTTGTGCACCGGACAGCCCTTGGGGAAGAGCTTGGGGTTGTAGACCCACAAGTTGCCCTTGGACAGCACCTGGAGGGGGTTCTGTGCCTCGGCCGGGATGTCCCCAGCCACCGTGCCGGGCAGATAGGTGTACACGACCTTCTGAGGGAGAAGCTGCCCGACCAGGGAAGGGCCGTCCTCGTAATTGGTGACGTCGATCGTGATGTTGCCCGACTGGTTCTCCCTGGTCATCTTCTCCAGGGTCTCGCCGACCTTGCTCTTCACACCGGTGGCCTTGATGCCGTACTTCGCGGTGAAGGCCGCGGCCGTCTTGGTGACGTCACCGGTGCTGTCGTAGACCGTGACCTCACCTTCCTTCTTGGCCGCGGCGATGACCTGGTCGAGAGCGAATCCCGAGTCGATCACCGCCTTGGCCGGTGACGTGGCGTCCTTTCCGGTTCCCGCCGCGCCGCCTTCGCTCGTCGACGGCGCGCAGGCGGCGCCGGCGCCGAGGGCGCAGACAAGGGCGACGGCGCCGACGCCGCGCCGTGCGGCACGACGGTTCCGTGTTGGCTCAGAAGTGTTGCTGGGCATTGCCTGACCTCCCGCAGTGACCCGGAGACGACCGGGCTGGAATGGCGTGGGCCGAGGCCAGGGAGTACGGCTCGGCGACCCGATGGCGGACAGCTTCGACCCGCTGCGAACCGTATGTCAAGACATTCTGATGAAACCAACTGGCAGCCCTCCGTTAACGGTTGAGTCACCGGAGCGTCATCTCCCGTTCAAGCAGGGGTAGTCGGCCCTCACGCCTTTAATTGTCCTGACATACTTATGTAAGCTCCTGCGGATGCCGTGCGAAGCCCGGCGCCGGCGCACACCCGAGCAGGCCGGACCGATGGACCGAGAGAGGCCTCCCGTGATCGTCACCGTCGCACTGTGTGTCACCGCCCTGGCCTTCGTCTTCATCTGCGGTGCTAATGACGGAGGTGCCCTGCTGGAGCTCGCCGTTCGGCAGCGTGGCCGTTCGGCGGGCCTCGTCCTCGCCCTCCTGGTCCTCGCCGTGGGCCTGGGGCCCGACCTCTTTGGGCTGGCCGTGGCCCGGACCTTCACCGGACACCTCGGTCAAGGCCCGCCCATGACAGCGCAGTTGGTGTTCCTCGCGGGTGCGGGCGCCTCGGTGCTCCTGGTCCTGCTGCTCAGCTGGCGCGGAGTTCCCACCTCGCTCACGCTGGCCGTGCTCGGCTGCCTGGCCGGGGCCGGCCTCGCATGGGGCGTCCGGCCGATGTGGGGCCGTCTCGCCATGGTGCTGGCCATCGGTGTCACCGCACCGCTGGTCGGGCTGGCGGCAGGCTGGCTCATCGGCCGGGCGGTACGCCGCATGCCCGCCGTGCGCGGGATGCCTCGCCTGGTGCGCGGCCTGCAACTGGTGGCGTTCGGCTCGCAGTGCCTCGCCTACGCGGCCAACGACGCGCAGAAGATGTTCGCCGTGGTCGCCGTGGCGTTCGCCGGTGACACGCTGCTGGCCAGTCCGTGGGAGGCCGGCGACGTCATGGTGGCGCTGGTGTTCGCGCTCGGCGCGCTCGTCGGCACCCGGCGGGTGGCCCGCGGCGCCGCGCGACGACTGCTGCCCGCACGCCCCTGGCAGGTCATGTCCGCCGAACTCGCCTCGTCCGCAGCGGTGTTGTCCACCGCGGGGCTCGGGGTCCCCGTCAGTATGACCCAGTCGGTGGCGGGCGGCCTGGTCGGCACCGGCATGAGCGAGGGCAGCCGGCGGGTGCGGTGGCAGTTCACCATGCCCCTCGTGACCGCCTGGCTGGTGACCCTGCCGGCCGGCTTCGTCGCCGGCTTCCTGGCCGGCCTGATCCTCAAAGGAGTGGCCTCATGGTGACCAAGGCTCTGCGCCGCATCGTCGGAGACCTGACGGGACGCTCGCACCGCAGGACCCTCGACCTGCTGTCCGGCCAGTTGGAGGCGACGCTGAAGGGCGTCGATCTCGCGGTGGATCTCGCCGCGGGGCGGATCCCACCCGCCGCGGCCCGCACGCTGATGGGCGACGTCGAGCACGAGGGGGACTGCCGCCGCGCCGAGTTGGTCACGGAGCTGTCCGTGATACTCACGACGCCGATCGACCGCGAGGACCTGTACCGCTTCTCCCGCTCGGTCGACGACGTGCTCGACAACCTGCGGGACCTCGTCCGCGAGACCGACCTGTTCGGCATGCCGGGAGATCCGGCGGACCTCCCGGCCCTCGGGGCGGTCCGCGACGGCCTCGACGCCTTGCGCGTCGCCGTCGCCGACCTGCTCGTCGACCCGCGCCGGGTGCAGGAGGGTGCGATGACGGCCCGCAAGGCGGCGGGCCGTGTGCGACGCGAGTACCAGCTCTCCCTGGCCGCCCTGTTCCGGCAGGAGCTGGGCACCGACACCCTGAGCAGGCGCGAACTCCTGCGCCGACTGGACGTGATCGGGCTCCGCCTGAACAGCGCGGCCGCGGATCTGTCGGACGCGCTCCTCAAGCGCGGGCACTGAAACGGATCAGTGCGCGGTGACCGTCATCTCGAAGGAGTAGCGCGAAGCGCGGTAGACGTGCGAGCCGAACTCCACCGGTCGGCCGGCACCGTCGTAGGCGACGCGGCTCATGGTGAGCAGGGTGGCGCCGCGCGACTCGCCGAGCAGCTTCGCCTCCGTGGCCGTGGCCTTGCGTGCCCCGATGGTCTGCTCCGCCGTGCTCAGTGCGATGCCGCAGCGGCGCAGCAGCTGATACAGGCCGCCCTCGGCGAGCGCCTCCTCGGACAGGTCGAGGAGGCCCGCCGGGAGATGGTTGGTCAGGAGCGCGATCGGCTCGTCGTCGGCGAAGCGCAGGCGCTCGACGCGCAGCACGCCTTCCCCGGCCTCCACCCGGAGTGCGGCGGCGACCTGCGCGTCGGCGGAGACCGTGCCGATGGACAGGACCGTCGTGCGGGGACTGCGCGCGTCACGTTCCAGATCCTCGTAGAGGCTGGAGAACTCGACGTGGCGCCGTATGCGGTTCGTGACCACCTGGGTGCCGACGCCGCGCTTGCGGGCCAGTAGTCCCTTGTCGACGAGGTGCTGCATGGCCTGACGCATGGTCGGACGCGAAAGCCCGAACTGGTCAGCCATGTCTATCTCGTTGGTCAGTCGGGTGCCGGGCGGCAGCTCCCCGTTCTCGATGAGCTGCTGCAACTGCTGGGCGAACTGGAAGTAGAGGGGAACAGGACTGCTCCGGTCAATGGTGATCTTCCTTGCGAGCAGCTCCATGACACCCTCCTGCACCTACTGCACCGAGCAGCCAGTATGCCTCATTCCGCTCAAGCTCAGTACGTCCGTATGTCATGACAACCTCTTGATTCACCGCGCCCCGGGAGATAGAAAGCAGAGGGACCCGATCCGGTCCACCCTGCCCGCACGGAAGGCTGTGTACATGCGCATAGGTCTCATCGGAACGGGCCGCATCGGCGCGTTCCATGCCGCCACCCTGGCCGCACTCCCGGCCGTCACCGGTCTTGTGCTGCACGATCCAGTCGAACGCTCCGCACGCGAGGCCGCGGCCCGGGTGGGAGCGGATGTCGCACGGGACCTGGACGCGCTGTTCGCCGCACCGCTGGACGGCGTCGTCGTGGCCGCACCCACGAGCACCCACGCCGAACTCATCCTGGCCGCCCACCACAGAGGGCTGCCGGTCTTCTGCGAGAAGCCGGTCGCGGGCACACTCGCCGAGACCGACCGGGTGCTCGCATCCCTGGACCCATCCGGCGCGGCGCTGCACATCGGGTTCCAGCGCCGCTTCGACGCGGGCTATCAGGCGCTGCGCGAGGCGGTCGCCGACGGACGTCTCGGCTGGACGCACACCCTGCGCGCGTGCACCGCCGACCCGACACCGCCGCCCCCCGGCTACATCCCCCGTTCCGGGGGGATCTTCCGGGACTGCTCGGTGCACGACTACGACATCGTCCGCTGGGTCACCGGCCGCGAGGTCGTCCAGGTCTACGCGACGGGCGCCAACCGCGGCGAAGCCTTCTTCGCCGACGCAGGCGACGTGGACACCGCGGTCACCGTCCTCACGCTCGACGACGGCACCCTGGCGACCTGCACCGCGACTCGCTACAACGGAGCCGGATACGACGTACGCCTGGAGGCCTGCGGCTCCAAAGGCACGCTGGTCGCGGGACTCACCGAGCAGACACCGGTGGCTTCGGCAGAGGGGGGCTCCTGGCCCGCCGGAAATCCCTACCCCGGTTTCATGGAACGCTTCGCAGACGCCTATCGAGCCGAACTCGACGCGTTCACCGAAGTGGTGGCGGGCGATCGGCCCAGCCCCTGCACGGGCCAGGACGCCCGTGCCGCGCTCGCGGTGGCCGAGGCGGCCACCCGCTCGCGAGCCGAGGGACGCCCAGTGACGATCGGGTAGGCGACAGACCGGGGATCCTCAGCTCGTCGGCTGTGAATCGCGGGGCACGGTCGCCGGATCGCCGGATCGCTGAGGTGCCCGGCGTGCCCCGTCCGTTCCGGTACGGGGCGTTGCCACCGCCGGAGCCGACGTGGACGACCCGCGCGACGGAAGCCGGCCGAGCCGCCGACCGGGGTCCGGCAGCGGCTCCGGACGGTCGGTCACTCGGGCGCACGTGGGGAGGCGGCTCTTGGCGAGGGGGGAGACGAGATCGTGGACGACGACGTCTCGCGGCGCGCCGCGCAAGGACGGCGGCTCATGCTCGACCACATACGTGTGCGACCGGTCAGTCGGAATCGCGCGCGATGTCCAGTGCGAGGGCTTGCAGGATCGCGTCTGTCGGCGCCTCCGGCTCGGTCCGGTCATATGCGTCGGCGACCGTTCCGAAGGCCAGCATGAAGCCGTTGACCAGGGCGCTCAGCGGTTCGGAGAGCTGGTCCAGCACAGCCTGACCGACCTCTGCCGGATCGTCGGTGTCGGGGACGAGGAAGCGCGTGGGAATGACCTCCTCGAGCAGATTGGAGACGTAGTCCGCGCTCACGCCGCCTCGCAGGGCCGTGAGTGCCGCGATCGCCTTGAGCTGGACCTCGTTCTCCGTCATGTGTCGATCCTAGGAGGACTACGTCAGGCCTTGCCATCGCCGCTCGACCGCACTGAGGGCACCAGGCCTCAACAGGGGGTGTGAGGGGTACCCGCGCATTACCTGAAGCGTCTACTGCGGAGGGAGAGAGCTGATGTCATACCGAGCCCACTTCCCCGAGCCGAGCCTCACCAGGAGGAGGCCCGCCAGAGGCTCTCCGCTGTCGGTTCGGGAGCGGCTGATTCTCAGACGCGTCGAGAGCGAGCTCCGGCACGAAGAGCAGCTTGTGCGTGCGATGAAGGACGTTCCTGATGCCAGGGCGCCGCGTGCACGGCCATGCCTGCCGACGGCTGTGGCACTGCTTGCGATCACGTCGGCCGCGTTGGCTGCCGACGCGGTCGCGAGTTCCGCTCCGGGAGTCATCGGCGCCTTCGCGGTCGTGTGGCTGCTCACCTTGTCGCAGGCGCTTCGGCTGCTCTGCCGATGGTCGAAACCGCGCGCGAACAGATGATCGCGGGCAGGGCGCGAAGCACATGTGCACCGGCCCACCCATGTGGAGGAGACGTACGGCCCTGAGCCGCCGGCGGACGGCGACGTCCGTGTGGACCAGGGCGGCCCGGTGCCACCATCGGGTGAGGAGCGTGAGCAGGCTCGGGCGGACAGCGAACTCCGTGCCGGCGTACCTCGACGACTCGCAGCGGCAGGCGACCGAGGGAACCGGCGAGGTTGCCGGCCTAAATGTGCCGCGGATCGCCGGCCGTCGGTGCCGACTACGGTGCGGGCGGGGGCAGGAAGGGCTGTATCTCGGCGCGCAGGTCGCTGCAGAGTCTGCCTGTTCGCTCCCAGTCCACGAGCAGCTGGGACACATGCTCCAGAGTGATGCCGGTTCGTTCTGACGCGCCGCGCAGAAGGTCGGCGGCGGCGACAGTGCTCATCCGTCCCGCTGTCGCCAGGGCTGATACGGCCCGTTCCAGAATGCCGGCCCCGGGCTGCTGGCCTGCGGGGGCGGGCTCCATGGGCTCAAGCATGAGGACTCC
The DNA here is from genome assembly GCF_044460245.1 of Streptomyces sp. NPDC050145. Lineage (NCBI taxonomy): Bacteria > Bacillati > Actinomycetota > Actinomycetes > Kitasatosporales > Streptomycetaceae > Streptomyces > Streptomyces sp. NPDC050145. The sequence goes on from NZ_JBITJS010000001.1 coordinate 627,840, forward strand.
CAGAAGGTCAACATCGCTGGTTCTGTGGTTGGCGGTTCGTGGACTTTTCCCGGCTGCAGGTGGTGACTAGGCGGCTGCTTCGCCTGCTTCCTGCCGAACGCGGGCGCAGCTCTGCCGGAGGAGGCGGGAGACGTGCATCTGCGAGATGCCGAGCTCTCTGCCGATTTTCACCTGTGTCATGTCCCGGTAGAAGCGCAGGTAGAGGATGGTCCGCTCGCGTTCCGGGAGGTGCTTGAGTCCGTCCTTGGCCGCTTCGCGGTCCTCGACGAGGTCGTAGGCGGGTTCCGGCTCGCCGAGGACCTCGGCGAGTGTGTGTCCCCGTTGATCGGAGTGCGACATCTCCGCGTCCAGCGAGCAGGCGTGGAAGCTGTCCAGGGCGGAGAGTCCCTCGCGGACCTCGTCCTCGCTCAGACCGGCCTGATCGGCGATCTCCGCCACGCTCGGCTGCCGCCCGCCGGGCTGCTGCATGAGGGCACGGAGGGTGACGCGCACGGTGTTGCGCAGGTCCTGAATCCGGCGCGGAACGTGCACGTCCCACATGTGGTCGCGGAAGTGCCGGCGCAGTTCGCCGGTGATGGTCGGCACGGCGTACGACTCGAACGCGCCGACCTGGGGGTCGTAGCGGTTCACGGCCTTGAGCAGGCCGAGTGCCGCGATCTGCTGGAGGTCCTCCAGGCTCTCGCCCTTGTCACGGAAGCGGCGCGCGATGCGGTGGGCCATGGGCAGCCATGCCTGAACGGCCTGTTCACACAGCAGATCCCGCTCGGGGCCGGGCTCTGCCTGGGCCAGCCGGTCGAACAGCCGGGCGGTTTCGGGGGCATCGTCGTGATGGCGGCGCGAGCGCCCGTGACGCCGGACGCCGTCGTAGCTGTCGGTGAGCATGAGATGCACTCCTCGAGAGTGGTGCGCCTCTGGACGCGAGAAGCACGGCTCCTCAGGAGCTCGCCGCATCAGCGGGCGTGCCTCTCGCGGGCCGCTGCCTTTGCTCCAAAGCGGCGGTCTAACACGTCTGTACCCAGTGTCTTCGCGGCCATCCAGAAACTCCAGGCACTTGTACACAACGTGTCCGCACGAGCGTCATCGGTTACCGTCGCGTCACGGCGACTGCGCGACGTAGATGGACGGGGGCCGCGCGGTGGCTTCGGCACCGTGCCCGGTCGGGCGGCCAGCTCGGTCAAGGCGGCCTGCCCCCACGCTTCCTGAGGTTTCGGCGGCGTCTGCACAAACAACGGCCGTCGCCTCGCCGAGCGTCAGTCCGCAGGTACGGTCGGCACTGTCGGTCGTCACGAGACCCGGCTCCGCGTACACCCTGCACCGGACGAGCGGCGGTCGAGGGTGGCGGCCACCGCGACGCCGTTGCCGCCGGATACCTGCCCGCCGACTCAGCCGTTCGCGAGCCTCGGCGGAGATGGCACCCATGCCTGCGGCGCAAACATCTCGGCGAAGCTCGGGGCGACGGCGTTCCAGCCGCGGCCGGCCGAACCGGCGTGGCCGGTGGTGAATCCTCTGCGCGCGGCGGGCAGGTCGACGAGGTAGGAAAGCCCCCGGAAGGCAACGAGCTGGCGAAGCAGATGCAGCCGGCACGCTCAGTCCTCTTCCCGCCCTGCGCCTGCGGGCATCGTCTGTCTGGCCAGTGCTCTCCCGCGTCAGGTCTGGGGCATCCGGCCCACCGACGACAGGGATGACCGCCGGGCCGACCCGGCGCGGAGATGCCGGGTCGGCCCGGCGTGATGCCGGAGGTGGTCACTGGCGAGTGGTGGCGACGGTGAATCCGAGGCCGATCAGGGCGATGCCGCCTGCGCCGCCGATCATCGAGAGGCGGCGGTCCGAGCCTGCGAGCCAGTTTCGGGCGGCCGACGCGGCCAGACCCCAAGCGGTGTCGCAGATCAGTCCGATGCCGGCCGGGATCAGGCCGAGGACCATCATCTGCAGCGGGATGTGCCCGGCGTCGCGGTCGACGAACTGGGGGAGGACCGCGGCGAAGAAGACCAAGCCCTTGGGATTGGTGGCACCGACGAGCAGTCCGTCCAGGACGGTACGCAGATCGCTGCGCCGCTCGCCTGTCTGAGCCGCCAGGTCGGTGCGCAGGCGGTCGCGGTGGCGGAAGGCCTGGACGCCGAGGTGGAGGAGGTAGGCGGCGCCGGCCAGCTTCACGACGGTGAACACGGCGGCCGAGCTCTGGACGAGGGCGCCTACGCCGAGGGCGACGGCGAGGACGAGGGCGTAGCAGCCGAGGAGGTTGCCGAGGACGGTGGCGAGTGCGGTGCGCCGGCCGTGGGCGAGGGCGCGGCCGACGACGAACAGGACGCTCGGGCCGGGGATCGCGATCACGACGAGGGACATCGCGGCGAACGCGAGGAGGCTTCCGGTGGTCACCATGGGCCACAGCTTTCTGGTCTCTGGCGCGCGGCCCCTGGGGGCGGAGCGGCGTGTGCTTGCTCTACGTGGGCGAGCCCGGAGGAGCCCGGGACCGCCGGATCGGCTATCGGGACACGGATGCCACCTGGGCGCGCGGGAGGCGTGCCAGGACGGCGGAGTCGATCTTGGAGGGTGCGGTCGGCGGATCCCGCGCCGCAGTAGACGGGCCGAGCCGGTTCGGCGACCGCGGTGTCGATCAGGCACGGCACTCCTGGGCGGTGGCTCACCGGCGGGATGCCACCCGGTTCCAGGCCCTCCGTGGCCAGCAGGTCGGGGTCCGCCGTGCGCAACCGAGAGCGGCTGGTGCCGGCGGCGGCCGCGAGACCGGCGAAGTCCACCCGGTCCTCTGCCCGCAGGGCCACGAGCAGGAGCGGGGTGCCCGGGGTGGTGAAGGCCAGAGTCTTGACGGCCTGTGCCCAGGGGAAGGGCAGCGCCTGGCGCTCGGCGACGCTGTGCGCGGCGGCGTGTTCGTGGACGGTGTACGCGCAGCCGTCCGCGTCCAGCACGGCTCGCCAGGATGGTTCGTACGTGGGCATGGAGGACCTGCTGCTTTCAGCTCAGCGGAAGAACGGGGGCGAAAGGGGGGGGCGACCTCCGGGAAGCCGGTGCGGTCTGCCCCGAGCCTGCTCGAAGCGGCCAGATCTGATCAACTGATTGTGAAATCCTGCAATCGTGATCACGATGCGCTTCACAGAATCCGCCGAGGAGGACGTCGCCTTCTCCGTCTCACCGCTGCTCGAAGCCGTTCATTCCTGGCACGTGCTGACCGACCCCGGACACCACGCCCTGCACGTGCCCTGGGTGCGGCGATGCCGTCGGCTCCCCGCCGCTCTGCGCCGCGGGATGCGCGAGCACGACTTCGTCGTCGCCGACTACATCCCGGCCTTCTTCGAAAGCCGAGCCGGCGGTCACGACGCCACCTTCGAGGACCAGCTCGCCGCCGTTCGTGCCCTGCCGCCCGCCCTGCTGGCCGCCGAACTCGCCCAGACCCTCGTCGACACCACTCGGTACAGCGGACACGACCTCGTCGCAGACCCCGCCGTCCGCGACGCGGCCCTGGCTGAGCTCCAGCAGTCCGATGCCGCCCGCGCGGCACGGCTCAGCCGCGTCCTCGCCGACCCCCACGCCGTCCTGGAGCACGCGCTCACCACCCTGGAGGAGTACTGGAACGTCGCCTTCGTCGACGAGTGGAAGCGCATCGAGCCCTCCCTGTACGAGTCGATCGCTCGGGCGGGATCCCGCATCGCCCACCAGGGCGTGTTTCCGATGCTCCGCACCCTGGTCCCTCAGATCCGCATCGACCCCGCCAGGCGGACACTCCGCCTCGACCGCCCGCACCACCATGACATCGCCGTCACGCGCGAGTGTCCGGTCACGTTCACCGCCAGCCACTACGTCTGGCCTCACGTCCGTGTCACCTGCGACACCCCCTGGCCCCTGCGGATCACCTACCCCGCTCTGCCCCTAGTGCCCGCTTCGGCCACCCGGCCCTCCAGCCAGGAGGACACCCTCACGGCACTACGAGCCCTGGCCGCCGCCCCGCGACTGCAGATCATCAGGCACCTCGCCGCCCACAGCCGCAGCACCCAGGAACTTGCCACCCTCCTCGGCCTGTCTCCCTCCGTGACGTCCCGTCACCTCCACCAACTCGCCCAGGCAGGGCTCACCGAGACCCGACGCGAGGGCTACTACGTCCTCTACAGTCTCGACCCCGCCCGACTCGACCAGATCGCCACCGCCCTCACCGAGCTCACCCTCAGGCCCGATGCCTGAATCGATGCACGAACGCCACCGACCTTCAGCTGCGGCCTGCCACGGTCGTTCGATGTCCGCCACCCGCCTTCGGCGTCGTCGACTTCACCGACAGCGGTGGCGCCGCCTGACACGCCGACCGCGACCGCAGCGCGACGACCGGGCTGTGGCCCCCGGGTCAGGCGCGCCACACCTCGGCGGCGGCGAGGAACGCCGATGACGACGGGCGTTCCGGAGTTCCTCCCCGGCGGATCTTGCCGGGCTGGTCACGGCCGTCGACGCGTGCTCGGGCTTGTCCGCACGGGCCGTTCACCAGGCTCAGGCTGTGTTCCACGCCGGCCAGTGGGAAATGGTCGGTGGCGAAGGCGCGCCGGTCGAGGACCTCGGCCATGTGCACGTCGATGCCTCCGCCGCGGGCCTGCAGCCCGGATGCGAGGTCGAGCCGGACCTGGACCGCGGACCGGTGGAAGCGGGGGGCGGGCCAGGGCAGGCCGTCGAGTTCAGGGAAATGGCGGACGAAGTGATCGGCCAGCCAGAGCGCGAGGTGCGGGTCCTCCCCGACGACCCGCACCCCGTCCGGCCGCCAGAGCACGAGGGCGTTCCCCGCGCCGTGCGTGGACCAGTCCACCTGCCAGGTGGAGAGGTAGGCCGTGCACGATCCTGACGCGTCGAAGAGCTGGAGGCCGGGGTTGGCGCCGACCAGGATCGGCTTGCGCAGCGCAGGATCGCTGTCCGCAGCGACCGACGCCGACGCCGACGCCGGGGTGGTGGCGGCCAGGAGCCCCATCGTGCCGAGGGCGGTGCCCATGCGCACGATGCCGCGTCGACTGACGGCGGCGGAAGACCGGTTGCGGTCGGATTTCACAGGTGTTCGATCGGAGCTCAAAGCGCCTCCCTTGGTCGTGGTGACACGGTCGCGGATAACCATCCGCTGGGGGCTGCGGTGACTTCCATGCATTCGAGACCCTTCGAATCCATCGGCCGGCCCGGGCGGCGATGCGACACTCACGGCATGGCGATGAGGGTGCAGCTGGACGCACGGGCTTGGAGCAGGTCACGTTTTGCCACGTCCGCGGCCGTTGAGGTTCTTGGCCTGCTACGGCACCGCGGCCGGCATCCGGCCGCTCACGCACGACAGTGGTACGCCCTTGCGCGGCAGACGCTCCCGCCGGCGCAACTGGCGCTGCTGGAGGCTCTGGTGCCCGCCGATCACAGCTATGCCCCGGACTTCCTGACACCTGTGCCGCGCCAGGGCGAGTCGATGGGGGAGGTGGCCGCCCGTATCGCGGCGACCCCGGGCGAGGAGGTCGACTACCAGCTCGACATCGCGATCCGCGGCCGACGCATGTGGCCCGACGTCCTCGCGCTGCATCCGAGCGAGGCGGCTTATGAGCGCTGGCGACGACCGATGCCCCCTGTACTCGAGACGCTGGTACGCGAAGGCGGTGCCGCCGTGGCGGCCGTTGCCGCCACGGCGATGGCAGCCCTCTTCGAGTCCGTACTGGCACCGGACTGGCCGCGGGTCCGAGCGATCGCCAACGCCGACATCAGCAACCGTGCCGACAGGATGGCCGCGCACGGTGCGGCGGCTGTGCTCGACGATCTCGGTGAGCGGATGGAGTGGACCGGCACCGAGCTCGTACTGGAGCGCACCTACTCCGGGATCATCGACTGGGCTGACGAGGGAGTGGTCTTCGTGCCGGCCACGACGCACGTCGGCCCGGTGCTGTTCGCTGCCGAACGTCCCCACCCGCCGATGCTCATCTACCGGGCGCGCGGCATGGGCGTCCTCGGGGAGCGTCCGGCGGGCGCGGCGGAATCGGCCTTGGCGGGACTCGTGGGCGTGACCAGGGCCGCGCTGCTGACCACGCTCGACGTGCCCGCGTCCACGGTCGAGTTGAGCCGGAGAACCGGCTGGAGCAACGCGACCGTGTCGTACCACCTCGGCATTCTGCTGCGGGCTGGACTGGTCGACCGCTCCCGCCGAGGCCGCGTCGTCCGCTATGCGAGGACCGCCCTCGGGGCGGCACTCACCACATCCTCGGTGCAGGAGCACGCGTCCCGTGCCGCGCAGTCGCCGCCCGCGATCTGCACCGACGGCCCGACGGCACTCGACGTCAACCGCCGATCCGGTCTCCCGAGCCGAGGCTAGTGCCGCCTCGGGCAAGCCGATTGGTGGTCGCGTCCGCGGACAAGCAGGTGTATTCGGGCATGATCAACCCGGGCTGGGCGGCCGCCAGGGAGGCTACGTCAACGCCCTTGGCTTCCACGCCGAGGTAGCTGCTCACGTAGACGTCGGCGTCTGCGGGTGCCTGCCAGAAGGCGGCCTCGTCGTCGCTGTCGCAGCACACATTGTTCCCAGCCCTGGCTCGATGGCGAGCGCATTGGGATCGGGATGATGAGGTCGTGACCAGGAGCGTCACCTCGCGCATCTGGCGGCTGAGTGCGGTTGCCGCGCGTTCGCGCTGGGCGTCGCTCAGGCGGGAACTCTTGGTGCGCAGCTCGGCGTTGGTGCGCAGAGCGGTCAGTGGGGTGTGCAGTTCGTGTGAGGCGTCGGTGACCAGGCGGCGCTATGCGCCGACGGACTTCTCGAGTTCGTCGCGCTCCGTGTGCTGGCGGATCGATCCCCTGGTCCCGGCCCGGGCCGATCGGCTGAGAGGCAGGTCCCAGGAGTCGGGCCTCGGTGCCCTGCCTGCGGAGGTGGTTGGTGTCTCGTCCGCTTTCGGTCGTAACCAGCCGTTCCGGCACGGGACGGGACGGGACGGATGCAGTGTCGGTCCCGGAGCGGGGCCGTGGGGCCGGGCCGGTAGGAGGCCACGGGTGACGTGGAACGGAAGGGTCCGACATACTGACCCGGAGCATTCCAACGGGGGCGTGCGATGCGTGGGTGGGGAGCGGACAGCGTGGAACTGCCGGAGCGTATCGGCGATTACGCCGTGGAGCGTGAGCTGGGAGCGGGCGGCATGGGGACGGTGTATCTGGCACGGTCCCGGGGCGGACGTACCGTGGCCGTCAAGGTGGCTCGCCCCGAGCTGGCCGCCGATCCGCAATTCCGTGCCCGGTTCCGCGCGGAGGTCGAGGCCGCTCGCAGGGTCGGAGGGTTCCACACCGCGCAGGTGGTCGACGCCGACCCGGACGCGGCGGCTCCCTGGCTGGCGACCGCCTACATCGCGGGGCCGACGCTGTCGAGTCTGCTCACCGAACACGGCCCGATGGACGAGGCCCGACTGCGGCAGCTCGGCGCGGCATTGGCCGAGGCGCTCCAGGCCATCCACCGTTGCGGCCTGATTCACCGTGACCTCAAGCCGGGCAATATTGTCATGGCCGACGACGGCCCACGCGTGCTCGACTTCGGCATCGCCCGCGCCTTGGAGTCGACCCGGCTGACCTCCACCGGCGCAGCCTTCGGTACCCCTGGATTTCTGGCTCCCGAGCAGGCTCAGGGGCTCGAAGTCAGCGGTGCCGCCGATGTGTTCGCTCTTGGCGCGGTGCTGGTCGCCGCGGCTGGTGGCCACGCGTTCGGGGAGGGCACCCCGATGGGGCTGATGTACCGAGCGGTGCACGAGCCACCGGACCTGTCCGCCGTGCCCCAGGGCATGTGCTCGGTGATTGCCGCCTGTTTGGCCAAAGACCCGGCTCAAAGGCCCACTTCCAGCGCACTGTTGGATCTCTTCGCTCTGGAGCCGGCGCCGAGCATGGCCGGACACCCGCCGACGCTGCCCGCCCCCGTTCCGCCACTCGTGCCGACGCCGGCCTGCGGGGCCGCTCCCGCACCGGGCGCCGGGCAGATTGCCGGTGCCGCGACGGCGGCCGCCGCCCCTCGGGCCGATGTCCCGCCTGTCTTCCTGCAGCAGCGGACCTGGGGTGAGGCAGCGAAGACCGTGTTGCCGCGGAGGAAGCGCACCGGGCTGCGTGTCTTCGGTGCGGTCGGGGCCCTGATCGTGATCGGCGGCGGGGGCTACGTCGTCTACGGCTTTTCGGACGCAGCCTTTCCCAAGGCCACGCACGAGCTCGTCACACCCAACACGATGGTGGGGGGTGCATACGAGCGCGACTACGAGCGCGACAACTTCACGGACCCGCAACCGGACGACTGGCGACAGAAAGACGTGCTGCACCACTCCGTCGACTATGTCGGCACCGATAAGGCGCCGGGGTTCGAAACGATGTCGGTGTATGGCGACTCCGGTCGATTCAAATATCCGGAGGGCATGCGCGACAGCCTGATGGAAGCCATGACCGTAACAGGCAGCGAAAATGTCATCGAGCAGCCCAAGACGATCAGTGTTCCTGGCTCGGACGTCGATTTCCGCTGCACGACGGTGGACGCGGCAACCGTGTGCGGTTGGGGCGACGACAGCACCGCTGTCGCCATCGAGTTCACCCCAGCGGCCGACTCGCTCGAACTGGCAGCGGCGGAGACCCGCAAGATACGCGACGCTATACGCAAGCCGATCTCATAGCGGCCTCGACGGCCTCGCCCTCGACGAGCCGTGGGAGGACGGGCCGGAGTCCCACGTGCGGGGCCTGACCAACCGGATCACGGTGGCGACCGCGACCCTGCTGGTGCTCGCCAAGCCCGGGGCGGGAGGGCCGGTGTGGCGGGGCGGGGCGGGGGCGGCCCGCGCTCGGCAGGCTGACGAAAGCGCAATGACAGGGTACTTCGCCACCACGGGCCTCGATGTCGACGTCGCCCGGCTGCGCCCTGACTACCCCGCAGTCAGCTGGCACAGCTTCACCGACTGGGCCGCTGGCCAGGACTGGACTGCGCTCCTGGCCTCCGCGCCCGCGCATCAGTGACCTCACCTGCGTCCTTGACCGGCTGATGCCGCACAAGTACCCAGCCTCACCGCTGAAGGAGCACCTTCATGAAGCCCATCGGCTACTGGCTCACCGCACCGACAAAGCCCTCACCCCGCTACATGAACGACTTGCTGGAAGGGTTCGGTCTCACCAGGATCGCCTGGCAGGTCCTCAACGTGATCCACGGCACCGACTCGAAACCTCGAGAAGGCAGCAGCTCCAAGAGCGCGGTCCGCCGATTCATGTTCTGGCGCGGGCCGCACACAACCACGACCACGACAGTTGTTGCACCGCCCGCCCCTGGGGTCCTCGCGGCCTGCCAGGCTGCGGTGAGGTCCGATACCGCGCTCGCGGGCCCGACTGCATCGGCCGTCCTGGCTCATCCGCTCACCACGACGATGAGGCTTGCCAGGATTGCGGCACACGCCAGGGCCACCATCACCGGCCGGACCGATTTTCCCGCACCCGCTCGCCCGGTCCCGCTCCGGCACGCGCACCGGGTATGGAGGCTTGGGGAGTCGAGCCAGTAGGTGCCGCAGAGGCGGGCGTGCGTGGTGCTGCCTGAGTCGTCCATGCTCCACCAACGACAGTGGCGTGCGCCATGACACCCGGCGTCAGCAGGAGTTGACCGGCATTCACACCTGCGGGGCACCCACCGAGAGGTGTGGGAATGCCCGCACCCTTCAGCTCACGCTGCCGCCTCAGATGATCTGGAAGGTGGTCAACAGGCGCGGCGCAGGTCAGTCGGCTCCACCGCGGTGGCCTGGCGGTCGACAAGGCCGCCGGTCCACCGACCTTCTGCGGGACCTGGCAGTTCTTCCCCTACCCGCAGGTCGATGTCAGCGGCCAGTTGGATTTCCGCACTCGTCGCCACTTCTCCCCACCACGGCCACTTCAACTCCCCACTGGCGGCCACTTCGTCTGCGCAGCGTGAGGTCACCCTCGGCGGTGCGCCCCACCACGGCAGGATCGGAGGCAGGTCGCTCGGCCGAGATGAGGCGGCCTCCGATGAGGGAGGCGGGGTGCCCGGCGATGTGGGGCGTCCGGCGTTGCTGCCCAGGTGCCAACGCACCGGGCCCGGGGAGGAACCCCGCACCGGACACTGATGGCTGGCAGGACCAGCGTGGGGGATCTCTTTGCGCGTCGTTGCCTGCCCCGCCTGAGCCGTTGTGGCAGATTCGGTGGCCGGGTCCGGGGCGCCATCCGGCGCGGCGCTTTCTGGTGCACGTGGTGTGCGCCGGCGGCGTCCCGGCACCTACGTGGAGGCTTCCTTCCACATGCTTGCAACGGCGTTGCGTGGCAGCGCTTCCCCGGCATTGGACGATTCGGTGGCGCGCTGCATCTGCATTGGTGTCAACGGTCTTGTGGAACTACTTCCTTCTCTGGGCCGCTGGAGACGCCCGAGGCTGTGTCGACGACCGGAATGCCGACCACAGCAAGGCATGGAACGAGTCCCTGCGCATGGGCCTGGCCACGACGAGGGCGCCGGCCTCGGCGACCAGGTTCACGGCGCGGGCGAGCGAGGTGTCGTGGGTGTCCGCGCAGAGCAGCGGTGCCGCGGGCAAGTCGGGCAGGGCGAGTACGTGGGAGCGGTGACCGCGGCTCCGCAGGCCCGCGGCGGTGTGCTCGGCCGGCAGAGCGGTACGAGAGGTACGGGAGGGACTGCCGGACAGGGCGAGGACGGTGGCCACGGGAGCTCCTGGAACTGCAGGGGGATGGGCGCTGCAGAGCGGTGGGCGGCGTCAGGCCGCCCGTCCCGTGTCAGTGTGAGTGGTCGGGCATGCCGTAGGCATCGGCGATCAGCTCGGTGGAGCGCAACCGGGCCTGGACGGAGTGGCCGACGCTGCCGATCATCAGCTCGTCGGCGCCGGAATCCCTCTGCACCTGGTTCAGGTGGGCGGTGACCTGTTCGGGAGTGCCGTGCGGGATGTGGTCCAGCCAGCTGTCGACGGCTTGGCGTTCCTGGGCGTCGTAGGCGTAGGCGTCCACTTCCTCGGGGGACGGCATGAGGTAGGACTTGCGCTGGAACATGCGGAGCATGGCGTGCGCGAGGGTGCCGGCCTGGCTGCGGGCCTCACGCTCGTTGTCGGATGCCATGACGGTGAAGCTGACCAGCGTGTACGGCTCGGCCAGGCTCTCGGACGGAGTGAACTGCTCGCGGTACAGCCGCAGGGCGGCCACGACGTCGCGCGGGTTGAAGTGTGCGGCGAAGGCGAACGGCAGGCCGAGCCGGGCGGCGAGCTGCGCGGAGTAGCCGGAGGAGCCGAGCAGCCACACCGGCAGGCGGCCGGTTGGCGGGGTGACGCCGTTGAGCCGGTCCTGGGCGGGGCCCGGGACGGCGTACACCCGGTCGGCGTAGGGGTGTTCGGTGGGGAAGTCGTCGCCGAGGAAGTGCAGCAGCTCGGCCACCTGCTGGGGGAAGTCCTTGGCGTCGCTCGCGCCGCGGCGCAGGGCTGCGGCCGTGGTGTGGTCGGTGCCCGGGGCGCGGCCCAGGCCCAGGTCGATGCGTCCGGGGGCGAGGGCGCTCAGCATGCCGAACTGTTCGGCGACGACCAGCGGCGGGTGGTTGGGGAGCATGATTCCGCCCGCTCCGAGCCGCAGCCTGCTGGTCTCCGCGGTGAGCCGGGCCAGCAGGACCGGCGGGCTCGAGGTCGAGACGCCGGGCATGGCGTGGTGCTCGTTCATCCAATAGCGGGTGAAGCCGCGCCGGTCGGCGAGCCGGGCGAGTTCGATACTGCCGGCCAGCGCCTCCGCGGCGGACTGGCCGGTGCCGGTCATGGCGGAGTCCAGTACGGACAGGGGGGCGGGGGCGGAGCCGTGGCGGGTGCCGCGCATCGGGTCGGTCATGGTGGTGCGGTCCTTCGGTGGTGCGGCGGATGAGGCCGGGTGCCGGGCGACAGCAGCGGAGTGTCTGTGTCGGCCGGCGCCCGGCCGTGTGTGGCGTACGTGGGGTCAGCCTCGGACGCCGAAGTCGACGCGGTCGGCGAGACCGGCGTCCGTGAAGGCGGCGACGAGCTCGTCGCGGCCCTCGGTGAAGTGGGCCCAGCTGTCGTAGTGGACCGGCACGACGCGGCGGGCGTCCAGGATGCGGGCGGCTTCGGCGGCCTGAGCGCTGTCGAGCGTGAGCAGCGCACGGTCCAGGACGGGAGTGCGGACCGCGCCTGCGAACAGTACAGCGGTGTCCACCGGGCCCAAACGGTCGGCGATCTCACGGACCAGGGAGAGCTGGGCGTTGTCGCCGCTGACGTAGACAGTGGGCAGGCCGTCACCGCTCAGGACGAAACCGACGACCTCGCCGACTACGGGTTCGAGGTCCGCGCGTGCTCCGGGACCGTGCAGGGCCGGGACGCCGGTGACGGTGACCGTGCCGCCACCGGGGCGGTCGAGCTCGATGGACTCCCAGTCCTTCAGAGTGCGTGCGGTGCCGCCCAGTCGGCCCGCGCCACTGGGCGTGGTCAGTGTCAGGGGGATATCGGCGAGCAGGGTCCGGCCCGTGGCATCGAGGTTGTCGTCGTGCTCGTCGTGCGACAGAAGCACCACGTCGATACGGCCCAGATCGGTGGGTGCGGCGGAGGCGGGCGCGGTCTTGGCGAGGCCGGAGGGGTAGGTGCCGGGGGCGTCGAAGGTCGGGTCGGTCAGGAAGCGCAGCCCGTCGTACTCGATGAGGGCGGTCGGACCGCCGAAGACACGGATGGGGACCTGCTCGCTGGACGCACCGGTTGCTGCCATGACGAAATCACCTCACGGATAGATTGACTTACATCCGTGACCATAGGCGTTTGTCACGGATGGAGGCAAGCTGTAGCGTGAGATGTGTGAGTGAGATCGATACCGCCACCACCGTTGACTCTGTCGGCCCGGGGCTGCCGCCGGCACCGGGCGCTGAGCACTACCGCGCGCTTGACCTCGCCAACAGCGCCATCGCCCTACCGGGCGGCCAGTTCCTCGATGCGTTGGGCACGCCCTCCGGCGCCAACCAGTGGCTGGTCGACCACAACCTGGCTCCCGCGGGCGCCGGCCTGCAGGAGGTCTGCGCGGCACGTCTGCGCTCCCTGCGCGAGCAGGTACGCGCCTTGATCGCCGCCCAGGTCGGCGGGCATCCGGCTCCCACCACTGCGCTGGCAGCCGTCAACGACGCCCTCACACGGGTCCCCACCGCCTCCCCGCTCGGCTGGGACTCGGTCCGCGGCATGCACCGCACCGCCCCGCACCCCATCGACCAGATCGTCGACCAGGCCCTCGGCATCCTCGCCGCCGACGCCGCCGACCTGCTCACCGGACCTGACGCCGAACGCCTGACGGCCTGCCCCTCCGCACCCTGCAACCGCTACCTGCTCCGCGCCGGGCGCCGCCACTGGTGCTCGGTCCGCTGCGGCGACCGAGCCCGCGCCGCCCGCGCCTACGCCCGCCGCACGCAGAACACCGCCGGCTGAGTCCGGCCACCCCTACTCCGCCGCCGGTTCACCGGACCCGTGCCGGGGCGCGGTCTCGCACATCCTCGAGCCCCCGGCATGGGCGGCACGCCTCGCTCTCGATCCGGTCATTTCCCACGATCGACGAAGGGCCCATCACTGGTTCTCGACCGAGTGTCGATGTACCGCGGCCGACGCGCCATGGCGGAGTCGATCACCTGGGCGCGGGCCGCTGTTTCGGGGGCCTCGTGGAACGTCGTGCTGCCGGCCTGGTTCAGCAGTGCTTCCGACTGAGTCAACGCAACCGGCGCCGCCGCGGCGAGCCGCCACGTGAGGGCGTCCACGAACGCGTCGATCTCGTGCGGCTCCTTGACCCAGGTCGCGAGTCCCAGTTCGAGCGCCTCCCGCGCGTCGATCATGTCGGCGACGAAGGCCAGACGCTTCGCCTGCTGGAGGCCGACGGCCCGCGGCGGCACCCAGGAAACTCCGAAGTCCAGGGACGGTCCTCGCGGGGCGAAGATCTGCGAGAAGCGGGCGGTCGTGGAGGCGACGACCAGGTCGCATCCGAGTGCCAGGGTGCACCCGATCGTCCACGGCTGTGAGGGCAAGGGTGGAATGCGGCAACTGCCAGGCCTCTCGGTCCGTGGCGTTCTTCCGTCGTGGCCGATTGACCGTGAGAGTGAGCGTCGAGCAGTCCGGCCCCGTCCCTGTGCGAATGGGCGATGACATCTGGCGCGGACACGCGGGGTTCTGCGGCGGTGGCGGGTGTCTGAACACCCGCGAGGTATCGGCGCTGACCGGCCGCCCACCGCTTCAGCAAACCCATCGCACCACCTCATTCCAACCGCTGCGCACCGACTGGACGGCCCTGCGGTGACGCGTGGACCTGTCTCCCCGTCGGTGAATGTTCCCGACAGCCGCCCGCCCCACTTCCTGTCGATTCGATCGCCCGGTATGTTCCTCCTTCGAGAGTCCGACCAGTCGGTATGGTCGAACCTTGCCCAGTACACAACGTCGAACACCAGGTCCGAAGCGCCGGAGGTTCCATGTCTGAGCAGGCAACACCGCAGATCCACGGGCACTGCGATGATCGTTTCGAAGGCGTCCGCGCCGCCTTTGCGGACAACTTCCGCGAGCGGGGCGAACTGGGCGCGGCCGTGACCGTCCTGCTCGACGGGGAACCCGTCGTCGACCTGTGGGGCGGCTGGGCCGACTCTGCGCGCAGCCGACCGTGGGAGAGGGAGACCCTCGCCAACGTGTGGTCGACGACCAAGGGGGCCACGGCGCTCTGCGCGCACCTGCTGGCCGACCGAGGCCTGCTCGACCTGGATGCGCCGGTCGCCGCCTACTGGCCCGAATTCGCCGCCGCGGGCAAGGAGAACATTCTCGTACGGCACCTGCTCTCGCACCGAGCGGGCCTGGCAGGTCTGCGGGAACCGCATGCATTGGTCCAGCTGTACGACTGGGAGCTGACCACCACACGCCTCGCGGCCACCGAACCCTGGTGGGAGCCCGGCACCCGCTCCGGCTACCACGCACTGACCTACGGCTTCCTGGTGGGCGAGGTCGTACGGCGTATCAGCGGACAGCTTCCGTCCGCGTTCCTGCACCAAGAGGTCACCGGACCGCTCGGCATCGACTTCTCCATCCGCCTGCCGGAGAAGGAGGCCCAGCGGGCCGCAGAGCTGGTACACCCGCCGGCTGCGGGCGGCAGCGAACAGGAGGCCGCCTTCAGCCAGTTGGAGCCGGTAGCGCTCGCCGCGCTCGCCAATCCGCTCGCGGGAGCCGCCGAGGCGAACACGCCTGAGTGGCGTGCTGCCGAGATACCCGCCGCCGGGGGCCACGCGACGGCTCGAGGGATCGCCGCGCTGTACGGGATCTTCACCGGCCGGGGACGCTCAGACGGCAAGCAGGTGCTGTCGGCGCAGGCCGCGGAGCGTGTTCGCGAAGGCCAGGGCAGCTGCCGGGACCTGGTTCTGGGGGCAGGCTTCGAGCATGACACCGAGATCGGTCTCGGTCTCTGGCTGAGTGGCCGGAACGGCTCGTACGGCCCCAACCCGCGCGCCTTCGGCCACGACGGCTTCGGCGGCTCCTTCGGGCTGGCCGACCCCGAAGCGGGCATCAGCATCGGCTACGTCATGAACCACATGGGCGCACACATCGCGGATGACCCCCGGAAGATGGCCCTGGTCGACGCCGTGTACAAGTCGGGAGCGGCTCCTGCCTGAAGGCGGCACCGCGCTCTACCTGGATCTGATCGAACTCCTGCAGGGAGTAGGTCAGTTCGCGGCCCGGAGCCCAGGTGAACCGCTGGGCGACCGCCTCTCCGCGCCGCTCGAGCCGGCCAGGCATCCATCTGCAGTAGCACGGACACGGCGGCGCGGACAACGAACTGCTCCGCGCGTTCGTGAACACCGTCGCCACCGGCGATCACTCCGCGGTGACCTCCGGCCCCTACGAGACTCTCCGCTCCCACCAGGTGGTCTGGGCCGCCGAGCGGGCCCGGCACCAGAGCACCGTCATGCGCCTGGAGCCGGAAACCGTCTGACCGGAGCCGCCAACGCCGGGCGCCGCCCACCGGACGGGTCCGGCGGATGGCCGGTGCCCTGTACGAGCCGAGGACGCTCAGCAGTGAGGTCCTCGGCCCTTGGACGAGCGTCCTCAGGCGTCCGCGGGCTTCCGGGGGCCGACGACGGCGGCGATCTGCACGCGCGAGGCGACCCCCAGCTTGGTCAGGATGTGCTCGACGTGGGTGTCCGCGGTGCGCTTGGAGATGACAAGGCGCTCGGCGATCTGACGGTTGGTGAGACCGTCACCGATCAGGACGGCGACCTCACGCTCGCGCGGCGTGAGGGGGCCCATCGCGCTGCCGTCGTCCTCCAGCGGCGGCGGCACAGCATCGGCGTCCTGCGCGTGCCCGCAGGCGATGTCGACAAGCTGGGGCACCGGCAGCCGGGCCCCATGGGTGTAGACCTGGGTGAACCGCTCGGCGCCGAGGCCGACCATCAGTGTGTTCTCGATCTCGGTGTGACGCTTGTTCAGCGCCCGCACGCCCCACAGCGCGGTGCCGACCTGACGCCAGAGCGTCGTGGCGCCGCCGAACAGCATCGTGGCGTGTTCGTATCCTTCAGCTCGCAGGCGGACCAGGCCAGGAACTCCAGCGTGGCCGCGAGACTCATCGTCTCTCCCTGGGCGAGCGCCGAGGGCAGCACCTTGCGCCCCGTCGACCGGCTCTCCGCGGGCCGGCCGACCGCCCACAGCGCGAGCACCCGCGCGATCGTCAGATAGTTGCGCCCCCACCGCTCGTGGGGAATGTGGGCCAGAGCCGCGAGCCCCTCCTCCACCTCCCGCAGAGCCCGCGCCGGATCTCCGTGGGCGGCGTGACACAGCGAGGTGTTGATGTAGCTGGCCGCGAGCGGGAAGAGATCGCCCGACCCCCTGAGCCGGCGGCGCGTCGTGTCGTACGACGCCATGGTGCCCTCGATGTCCCCGCTCCACATGAGCATCTCGCACGCCTCGACGTACATCGCCCGCGCGCGCAGGAAGTCGTCGTCCAGCACCTCCGACACGGTCCTGCACCGCCGCACCGTCTCGGACACGCCGCGATCCGCCTGGACAAGCCCGAAGTACGAGCCCTGGCACAGTGCGATGCCCTGCTCGAGGCTCGGCTCGGGCCCGGCTGCCGCCAGCGCCCGGTCGATCCAGCGCCGCCCCTCGGTGAGCTTGCTCTTGCCCAGCCAGAAGCCGCACAGGCCGTTCACCAGCCGCAGTCCCGCCTCGTCGCCGGGATGGGCGATGGCGAAGTCCATGGCCACACGGAAGTTGTCGAAGTCCGCGGCGAGCCGGTCCGCCCACTCGACCTGCTGGTCGCCCATCCACTCCTCGCCCGCGCGCTGCGCCATCCGCAGGAAGAACTCCTGGTGGCGGCGCGCGTACTCCTCGGTCCTGCCGCTCGACTCCAGCCGCTCGGCACCGTACTCACGAATGGTGTCGAGCATCCGGTACCGGTACTCGGCGACCCCCTCCACCCGCTGCAGCACCGACTTGTCCACCAGGGCGCCGAGCAGGTCGAGCACGTCCAGGTCCGCCAGCTCGCCCCCGGAACCCACCTCTTCGACCGCCGCGAGCGTGAACCCGCCGGCGAACACCGAGAGCCGTGCCCACAGTTCCTGCTCCGGCGCTGAACACAGATCGTGGCTCCACTCGATCGTGGTCCGCAGGGCGTGATGGCGCGCCTGCGCGGTGCGCACCCCGGACAGGAGCTTGAACCGGTCGTCCAGACGCCCGAGAATCTGCTCCAGGGGCATCGTCCTCAGTCGGACGGCGGCCAGCTCGATGGCCAGTGGGATCCCGTCCAGGCGCCGGCACAGCGCGATGACCTCGGAACGGTTGTCGTCGCGCAGCCCGAACGACGGCAGCGCGGCCTTCGCGCGGGCCACGAACAGCGCGAGCGCGTCACTGTCCTGTTCGCTCGCGTCCGCGTCCGGGCTGGGCATCGGCGGGATCGGCAGCACGCACTCGCCGGGCAACGCCACTGGCTGACGGCTCGTCAGCAGGAACACCAGACCCGACGAGTGACTCAGCAGGATGTCGACGAAGACGGCCATCGCCTCGACGAGGTGCTCGCACGTGTCGAGGACCAACAAGGTCCTCTTCTCCGCGAAATGGTCGATCAGCTGGTCCATCGGCTCCTGCGAGGCGATCTCCGGCAGGCCGACCGCCGAGGCCACCGTGTTGGGCAGGAACTCGGCATCACGCAGACCGCTCAGCTCGGTGATGAACACACCGTCAGGAAAGTCGACCGCCAACTGGTGCGCCGCCCGCACCGCGACCCGCGTCTTGCCGACACCACCCGGACCGGTCAGCGTGACCACGCGCGCCTGCGTCACCGCCCGCCGCACGGCGTCCAGTTCGGCCGCCCGGCCGATGAACCCCGTCGTCTCGTTCCGTGCGCCCGCCCGCGCCCATGTCCACTGCGTCACGACTTCCTCCCTCTGCGTAACCGAGAGGTTCTCATGCCGAAGCGCCCCTTGTACGGCGGTGCGGAGCAGCACGCCCCTTTCGAGCGGGTGTCCGGAGGGGCCCGGACACCCGCTGTCTGGGGCACGTACGTGCACGTACGCGTCCGGCACCCATACGTATCCCTTCGCGAGCGCTACCGATCTTGCGTACCTCCCCACGTCAGGGGCGCGTTCTGCTCGTCGTAGTCCGCACGCCCTCCTGATGAAAGCGATCTGACGTGAGCAACCTGGTCACCGCTCTGGTGGAAGCAGCCGAACGGCACCCTCAGCGACCGGCGGTGGGCGGTGAGGGGATCACCCTCACCTATGCGGAACTGGACGAGTTCAGCGCCAGGGCGGCCGGAGGGATGCGCGCCCACGGTGTGGATCCCGGATTCCGCGTCGGGCTGCGCCTGCCCTACGGCCCCGTCTACGCGGTGCTCTACTTCGGCGCCCTGCGTGCCGGCGCGATCGTCGTACCGCTGTATCCGAGTCGGCCGCGCCACGGAGTACCCGCAGGCGACGGCGCTTGCGGAGCCCGGCTCGTGTTCGCCGCTCCCGACACGACCGTGCGGCACGCGGCCTGGGCGAGCGGCGCCATGCTCGTCCAGGCCGGTCCCGACTTCCTCGACCAAGTCGCCTTCTGGCCCCGCCACTTCGATGTGGCCGACCGCGCGGACCACGACCCGGCCGTCGTGGTCGGCGCTGAGGGCGCGACGTCGGCGCGGGACATGGTGCTCAGTCACAGCACGCTGCGTGACGCCTCCCGGACCACTAGAACGCTGATGGCGGAGTCGGCCGCGGACGACGGAGACGGACCCGGACGAGCTTCCTGCGGTCTGCACGCAGTGATCCTCAGCGGAGCCTGCCTGCCTGTGTGCGGCCTCGGGCCACGGTCGCCTACCGCATCCGCCGTGAGGCCGGGGCCATGACGGGAATCGCTTCCCGGCCTCGCACCGGGACCTGACACCGCACTGAGGCGTCTCGGCGGCGCGAGCTCAGCAGGAGGCCAGAGCGCTTGCCCCGGGCGGGCGCCGTTGAACCGATCGTGGTCACCCTCACTTCGAAGGCGGGTGACAGAAATCCCTCGCGGTCAGTTGCAGGCCTGCGGCGATCGGTAGTCATGGCGGACTGAGCGCTGTCCTTGCACAGGGACACCCCGTCCTGCCGTGGATGAACGCGGCTGCCGGATCCGGCGAACCGGGAGTCCGGTGTTGGCATGGCGCGCTCCTACTCGACGACCACCAGAATGTTGCCGTCGCGGTCGCGAAGGGTGAACATGGGCGGCACTCCAGGCCACCGAAGCAGATCGTCCACATCCACCCCCTCCTCCTTGAGTCGTGCGTGGACGGCCGGAACGTCGCTGGCGTTGAGCCTGATCCCAGTGTCGATGCCGGTGTGCTCACCAGGGACCAGCGCGATGCTGGTCCCGGCCCCGTCGGGAGCGACGGTGATCCAACGCCCGCCGATTTGCTCCAGCGGGATGTCCATCCGCTTCGTCAGTCCGAGGACGCCGACGTAGAACCCGACGGCAAGGTCCTGGTCGCTGACGGGCACGGCGACGGTGCCGATGCCGGTGATGCGTGCCTGGTTGTGCTCAGTCATCTGTGCTCTCCTCGGTGTAGTCGGCTCACCCTTCAAGACCAGCCAGCCCAGCAGAACTCATCGCTCGAACCTGTTGGTCCGCCCCAAGACCCCTTGGGGGTGGGGTATCGCGGATGTATCGAAAAGCGCATACGTCACCGCAACACGCTTCCGTCTTCTGTGGAGGCATGGACCACAGCGGTCCGTGCCGAGGGCCTGTGCCCCCGGCTCCGGGGAGTGAGCACGACGAGGTGAGAAGGCTGTGACTCATGACGGACGATGGGACCGGCGTTCGCTGCTGCGAGGCGCCGCCGTGGGGCCGGTGCGGCCGCGGCCACGCCGTTGCTCAGACTGACGCCCGAGGACAAGCAGACCAACGAACTTCTGGCCGACTGTTACCTCAGGCAGGACAAGTTCTCCCTCGCCGCACCGCGCTGGCAGGCGGCCTGCGAGGACTCCATGGCGGCCAGATGGTTCGCGCCAGTCCCCAATGACGCGTATCAGATTCAAGGTGACATCGGCCGGGTGCCGTTGAAGCAGATGGACCCGGAGCTGCAGATCGAGGCTTCGGTCAACGGTGGACCACCGAAACGCTTCACCTTCTACGCCGGCGCCTCCCGGCTGGGCCTGTCCTCACGTCCCCGTGAACTGGTCGGCGCAGGAGTCGGCCGACGACGCGCCTGCCACGACCAACGACGGCATGATCGGCACCTGGGTCTTCTACCATCTGCTGGCCACTTTCGACTGCAAGGGCCGGGAGCTGATCCTGCGCCGACCGACCCTCCAATCGGCCAGGACAGTACGCGCCGCCGCTGCGCGGAACGCCCCGGACTTCCTGACACCTGTGCCGCGCCAGGGCGAGGCGATGGGGGAGGTGGCCGCCCGTATCGCGGCGACCCCGGGCGAGGAGGTCGACTACCAGCTCGACATCGCGATCCGCGGCCGGCGCGTGTGGCCGCACGTCCTTGCACTGCATCCGAGCGAGGCCGCCTATGAGCGGTGGCGGCGACCGATGCCGCCGGCACTCGAGACGGTGGCACGCGAGGGTGGTGCCGCCGTGGCGACTGCTGCCGCCACGGCGATGGCGACCCTGTTCGAGTCCGTACTGGCACCGGACTGGCCACGGGTCCGGGCGATTGTAGAGGCCGACATCAGCAACCGTGCCGACAGGATGGCTGCGCACGGTGCGGCGGCTGTGCTCGACGATCTCGGTGAGCGGATGCAGTGGACAGGCACCGAGCTCGTACTGGAACGCACCTACTCGGGGATCATCGACTGGGCTGACGAAGGAGTGCTCTTCGTGCCGGCCACGACGCACGTCGGCCCGGTGCTGTTCGCTGCCGAACGTCCCCACCCGCCGATGCTCATCTATCGGGCGCGCGGCATGGGCGTCCTCGGGGAGCGTCCGGCGGGCGCGGCGGAATCGGCCCTGGCGGGACTCGTGGGCGTGACCAGGGCCGCGCTGCTGACCACGCTCGACGTGCCCGCGTCCACGGCCGAGTTGAGCCGCAGGACCGGCTGGAGCAACGCGACCGTCTCGTACCATCTCGGCATTCTGCTGCGGGCAGGGCTGGTCGATCGATACCGCCGAGGTCGCGTGGTCCACTATGCGAGGACATCTCTCGGGGCGGCGCTCGCGACATCTTCGGAGCAGGAGCAGGCGTCCCGTGACGCGCAGCCGCAGCCCCCGGTGCGCACCGACGGTCCGACAGCGCCCGCCGCCAAGCGCCGATCCGGCCTCCCGGCCCGACGCTGGTAGTCGCAGTCGCCGCACTGGGCGGGGGGCTCGTACATGTCTCGTCTACGGCGCTCGTCGCCACAGCGGGCGAGAAGATGCTCCGGCAGATGGTCCTGCATCTGCCACCACTCCAGCGTGAAGCCGTGCTCGTCCTCGGCGGGCTCGGCGAAGTCGCCCCCGTGAAGTCGTAGACACGGCGGACGTCCGCCACAGTGATGTCGCGCAGGTCGGTGGCCCGCAGTTCGCGCAGCCACAGGTGTTCACCGTGGAGTTCGGGCAGGTGGTTCACCGGGCTGCTCCTGCCGGGACGCGCTCGCGGTCGACGGCGCCGACGAGCTTTTCGAGGTCCGTGTAGTAGCGGCCCGAGGGCACGGGTGCGCCGAGCAGGATGCGGCGCGCGGTGTCGGTGACCAGGGCGCCGCCGAGCGTCACTCCGCTGGCCAGCTGCGGCCGGCTGGACGACCCCGATCCGCCGCGCGAGCAGTCTTCGCTGCTCAGCGGTGGCGATCCCGCACCAGTTCGGCGAGCTGCTCGGAAATACGGTCATGCCGCTCGCGTACGGACCGTAGGCGAGCAGGGAGCCTGATTCTGAAGCGTTCAGTTGGCCAGCGTCACCGATCACACAGTCTGTGCCAGCACCTGAGACCATGCGGCGATGTCAGACTTCATCAAGCAACTTCCCGCCCTGCTCGGGGTGATGATCGGAGCCTTCGGCTCGTACGTGGTGGTCATGCGGGGCGATCGGGCGAGGTTCCGTCGGGAGCACGCGGCCCGCTGGCAGGAGCGGCAGCTCGCGGCCTACACCGACTACGCGCTGACGCTGAAGAAGACGGTCACGCTCCATCGCCGTGTCGCAGCACATCTCGGTCACGACAGTCATCCTCATCCCCTGCCGCAGGCAGACGCGTCCCCTCTCCTGGTCGATGCCGCTGACGCCCGGTCCGCGGCCGGAGAAGGGCTGCTGATGCTTGGCTCTCCGGAGGTCGCTCGAGAAGCAGCGCATGGCTCGGGAGAAGTGCTACACGGCGATCCGTCGCGACATGGAACTGCCGCCCGGCCACTCGGGCCGCTGGCAGCTCCCGCCCACTCAACCTTCCTGAGCCCAGCCGACATGACCCCGGCCTGACAAGCCGCTGAGCAGGTCCAGCCCTGAATGTCACGCCGGTGAGTGGAACAGCCCCAGCTGATCGACTCGCACGATCAGGACGTCGTGGCTGTCGCTCGCTTCCAATATGCCGCGGGCGGGCGTGCACCGTGTCCGACGACGCGTCCAGATTCCGGCCGAGCCACCAACCAACGGTCAAAGGGGCAGGGCACAGCGGCCGGGTCAGTCGGTGGGCGTGTAGCTGAGGCGCACCACCATGTTGTCCTTGAACTCGTCCGAGGCCTCTTCCCCATTGACCACGAGACCCATTGCGCCCGAGTCGCCCAGGACGACGTCGATCCGGTCGGTGTCCGTGAACGTCTTGGTCTCGCCCTTCTCCAAGACTCCGGCGTACAGCGCGTCTCCCTTGCTGTCCTTCGCCGAGACCCACGCGCGGCGGTCCTCGGCGGTGACCTTCACCGTGACGTCGTCCTTGCTCTTGGCTTCATCGTCGGCAGCGTTCCCTTCCTCCGTCGTGGGCGTGACCGGCTGCGACGTCGCGTCCGGGGACTGCTCTGCCGCCCCGGTGGTGGGGGTCTTCGCACCGGCCGACGGGGTGTCGGCCGTACTGCTCCGGGAGTCGAGCAGGGCGGCTGCGCCGAATCCGGCGGCGCACAGGACGACGATGGCAACGGCCGCGATGACCATCCGGGACCCGGGCGTACGGCGGCCGGCTGACCCGGCCCGCTGCGGAACCGGGGGCTGTCGCGGCGGGGCGGGGACGGTGTCGAGGTGGTGGACGCCGTCGCCGGACGGAGCGGTGGGGGCAGGCGGGGCCAGAACGCCGACCGGGACCGGCGCCGTCGCCCCCTCCGTCGTCCGCGTGGGCGAAGTGCTCTGGTGGTGCTGCCGGATCCGCTCGACCTCGGCCTGCATCGCCGCGGCGTCCGGGAAGCGGTCCTCCGGCGCCTTCGCCAGCGACCGGGCGATCAGCGCCTCTATCTCCGGAGGTACGTCTGCGCCCAGCGAGGCCAGGGCGGGTGGCTCGGTGGTGACGTGCAGATAGCCGATCCGGAAGCCCGAGTCGGCGTCGAACGGTACGGCACCGGTGAGTAGTTGGAACAGGACGACACCGGTCGCGTACAGGTCGCAGCGCCCATCGACGGCGCGGCCCGGCTCGAACTGCTCCGGCGCCATGTAGTGCGGGGTGCCGATCGTGAAGCCGGTCCCGGTCAGTGCGGTGCCCTGGTGGTCGAGGGCGCGGGCGATGCCGAAGTCCATGACCTTCACGGCGCCGCCGGCCGTAACCATCACGTTGGCCGGCTTGATGTCGCGGTGAACCATGCCGCGCGTGTGGCTGGCGTCCAGCGCGGCGAGGATGCCGGACACGAGCCGGAGCGCCGTGGAGAGGGGCAACTCGCCCGGCGCGGGCGGCAACCACTCGGCCAGCGGCTTGCCGTCGAGGTGCTCCATGACGAGGTACGGGACACTGCCCGTGGCGAGCTGTTCCTCGCCCACGTCGTGGATGGCCACGACGTTGGGGTGGTTGATGGCTGCCACGGCCCGCGCCTCGCGCCGGAACCGTTCACGACTCTGCGGGTCTGCCGCGACGACGGCGTTCATCGTCTTGACCGCTACGACCCGGTCGAGTTCCGTGTCCCGAGCACGATGGACGGCTGCCATACCGCCCTCACCGATCAGCTCGTCGATGACGTACCGGCCACGGCCCAGCGACCAACCCGGCCCGATGCTTGCAGACATGATGCTCAGCCCTCCCCAAGACCAGGGAAGGATAGCGGTGCTGCCGGACACGCTCGATGGATGTAGCTCCAAGGCGCCGCCGAGGGCCTGGAGCTACTCGCAAGTGTCGGGGTCGGCACCGCTGCGGACTGGGAACGGGTCGGAGATGTGCGGGGCAAGATCCTTCTGGCCGACGACCGGAGCGAGGAGTCGTTGGCGGAAGAGGTCGAGTACATGGTCGAGTGCGCGACGGGTGGGTTGGCCCGGTTCGTCAATGAGGTGTTCGGTCAGGACGGAGTGCGGGGGGATGAGGCCGTCCGGATTTGCCGCGCTGTCGTCGAGTTCCACCGCGATGAACGAGTCGCCGAGTTTTTCACGCAGGAAGGCGAACCGGGCGTCGGGAACGAGCCGATCACCGCGGAAGCGCGTGCCGAGCACGGTGAGGCCGGCCGCGCAGCGTTGCTGGACCGCGCGCAGATCCTCCGGGGATATGTCGATCGAGCGACGGTTGCGCTCGGTGACGGCCAGTGGGAGGGACGGCTGGCTCAGTACCGGGGCGAGGAGGTGGTCGTCCGCGGCCATGGCCAGGGCGAAGCCGCCGGTCAAGCACATGCCGACGGCCCCCACGCCCGGTCCGCCGCACCGCTCGTGCTCGTGTGCGGCGAGGGCCCGTAGCCATGTGACGACGGGGGAGGTTCGGCCTGCGGCCAGCGTGGTGAACTCGCGGCTGACGCAGATCTGGACGGCGGCGCGCAGGCCGGTCCAGGCGGCGCCGGTCCAGCCGTGCGCCTGCGGGTCCGGGTCGCGTCCGGCGACGCCGAACAGGTGGGGCATCACGACGGTGCAGCCGATGTCACGGACCCGTCGCGCGAACTGGGCGACCTTCGGAGTGATCCCCGGGATCTCCGCCATCACGATCACGGCCGGCCCCGTCCCTGAACGCAGCACAGTATGGGTACGGCCCCCGTGCGCGAATGTCTCCCTTTGGAAATCCGTCAGAGCGTCGTCGGGCATGTGTCCTCCTGGCTTGGGGGAAGGCCCCGTGCCACTGGCGCCTGAGCGCAGAGCGGTGCGGCCACATCCGTCCAGAAATATTACTCATTAGTAAGTCGCTTTGCAGGCGCACGGGTTAACGGCCTGTCCGGTCGCACCTTGCGGCACCGGACCGGACAGCTCTCGGTCCGGCCGGGGGAGATCGGGACCCGATGGCGGCGCCTGACCGTCGGCCGTCAGGCTCTCCTCGCTCTGGCTCATCTACGACGCGGCGACGCCTACGCTCGCCTTGCCGCACAGCGCGAACATCCAGGTCCTCGCAGATCCGTTCGGCCGCCTGCCGTGGGCTTCACCCGCGCTGCCCGGTTCCACCCACGACCGGACGGCTGCCCGGCATTCGCGGGATCGTCGAGGCTCTCGCCGAGGCAGGCCTCAAGTGCTGGGCGGACCAGGCGTATCCGGGCGCCGGCAGACCGGTTCGGGGTTGCTTCTCGAGGCCGTCGCCTCAAGCGGTGGCAGCGACGGCACAACTGCACGCACGCCAAGATCCGCTGCCTCGGCGAGCAGGCCGCAGCCACCCTGAAGGTTTGGTGGCTCCCGCGGAAGCTCCCGCCGCGGCACCAACCGTGTCACTGTGATCGTCCAGGCCGTACTCGTCCTTGGAGTCTCACGGTTGCCAAAAGTAGAGTTTCATTCTAGAAAATAGCTCTAGTTGACGCCTACCCTCCGGTAGTTTGGACCCGGTCGGGTTGTGTACATCGCAGGGGGGGGCGGATGTCTGAGCAGGACGGGAACGCGCAGGTCCAGGCCGAGCTGGCGCGGCGGATGGACGAGGCGGCACGGGGGGCGGCTCTAGGGAGGAGGCGGGGCGTCTACGAAGGTGCTCAGCCGGAGAAGAGCTCGATCAGCTTCTCCCTGGGCGCTGCCGTGGTGCTCGCCGTGGTCACAACGGTGCTGGTGGCCGCGGGCATGCCGGGCGGCGCAGCGTTCTCCGTGCTCTTTCTGGTGATCGCGGTCGGCTGTTGGGTCGCCGAGCGGTCCACGGCCGCGAAGAACGCCCGCATTCGCCTCCACCTCTACGAGTCGGGCCTGGTCGCCGCGGTGAAGAAGGGCGTGCGCGCGGTCCGCTACGACACCACCCATGTCCTGCAGAGCAGCCTGCGCCACACAGGTGTGGGCGGCTACACCGAGTACACGTACAAACTCACCGATACCGATGGCGTGCAGGTGGTCCTTGAGGGACGCAAAGGCGGCACGGCGACCGGGAAGTTCGCCCGGCACGAGGAGTGGGGGCATGCCGTCCAGGAAGGAGTGACGCGGGCTCAGCTACCGGTAGCCATCCGGACCCTGAACGCGGGACAACGCGTCGACTTCGGCAAGCTGTGGGTGACCCGGGACGGAGTGGGATCGGCCCGCGACACCGCGCAGTGGCACGAGATCGAGGAACTGCAGATCGTCCAGGGCTTCCTCAAGCTCAAGGTGGCCGGCAAATGGCGCTCACTGACCAACGTCGCGGTTGCCACCATCCCCAACTTCTTCGTCTTCCTCACCATCGCAGACCAGCTGCGCGGGCCTCGGCGCGTCCGCTGAGGCCCGGGGCCCGCACGCCGTCGGCGAGTGCGGTGGCGGCCGCCACTCCCGTCGTTCCTCCACGAGGTGGCGTTCGTTCACGGCGGCATGCCTGCGACGAGGGCGAGTGCCCGCCCGAGGTGCTCCAGTCCGTCCGGGCCCCGGCTGAGGCCGAGTTCGGCGAGTCACTCGAACTCGTGCCAGTCGCCCGGCACCCTGTCCGACACCGCGCGGGGTGTTCTCCTCTGGCGCTGCGGCACGTACGGCCCCCCGTCCGGGTCTGTACCGAGTGCTATGCGCAGGTCCCACAGCCGGGCGCTGAGCGTCCTGGGCGTCCAGGGCTCGGCGTCCCCGAGGTCTTCGCACAGCGGGTCGGCGCTGCTGCGTGGCTTGAGCACCAGCTGCGCGGCCAGTTGGACGCGTCGCGGCGGGAGCAGTTGAGCGACCTGCTCCACCGTGAGCATGCCCAGCATCCGCAGGCGCGGTACGGCGCCCTCGGGCCCGGCTTCGCTCAGCGTGCGATCGCCGGCACGCCGCCGGGGCCCGGAAAAAGAGGGCCTCTTCCGGCGAGCCGGCCGACCACGCCCTCGGCCGCTCCAGCGGCGGACTGACCACGATGGTTCAACTTCCGGCATCGGCGCCGGGGCGCCTATGCCGGGCGTCTCCGGCAGTAGATCGAGGTTGGAGCCTGTGGTGCGTGCGAGCCCGGGTACACGGCTGGTGCGCGCACGGCCTGCCCGGAGGCATCACCTCTCCCGGCGCCGCCACGAGATGACCGCGTACCCGACCAGGAGTACGGCGGTGAAGGCCAGGCCCACGGCCGCCGCCTGCCGCATGTCCGGGACCTCGATCGCGGTGGCGGCGACGGCGAGCACCCCCACGCCGGCCACCACCGCGAGGACGGGACCGCCGCGGATGCTGAATCCGGTGAACTCGGCCGGGTGAGTGTCGCGGTGGCGGCGGAAGGCCACGTAGGAAGCGAGGATCAGCAGCCAGACGAGCAGGACCGCGAACAGCGCGATGGACATCAGGATGCTGAAGATGCCCCCGACGTCGTAGAAGGCGAGCAGCGCGGCGGCTGCGATGCCCAGGGTGGAGGCGGCGAGCGCGACGGCCGGGACGCCGCGGCTGGTGAGGCGGGCCAGCGGGGCCGGGGCTAGGCCGTCGTCGCCGAGGGAGTGCAGGAGGCGGGAGGCGCCGTACAGGTGGGCGTTGGCGGCGGAGACGGCGGCGATGAGCACCACGAGGTTGGTGAGGGTCGCGGCCGCGGGTACCCCGATGTCGGAGAAGACGCGGACGAACGGGCTCGCCTCGACGCTGCCGTTCCCGGCGGCCAGGTGCTTCCACGGGATCAGGGCCACCACCAGGGTGATCGACAGGACATAGAACACGCTGAGCCGCCAGGCGAGTTGGCGCATCGCGGTGCGGATCGAGCGCTGCGGGTCGGCGGCCTCGGCGGACGCGATGGCGACGACCTCGAAGCCGGCGTAGGCGAACATCACCACGGACATGGCGATCCAGACGGCCTCACCACCGTGCGGGGCGAACCCGCCGTCGTCGGTGAGGTGGGCGAAGCCGGCGGCCTCCGTGTCGGGCAGGCCGAAGAGGACGAGGAAGGCCGCGCACAGGATGAACGCGCACAGCGCGGTGACCTTGATGGTCGAGAGCCAGAACTCGGTGGTGCCGAAGGACTTCACGTTGATGACGTTCACGGCAAGGACCACCGCAGCGATCGCGAGGATCGCGCCGCCCATCGGGACTCCGGGCCACCACCAGCGGATGTAGAGCGCGGAGGCGACGACCTCGGTGCCGATGACGACGACGGCGCTGAACCAGTACATCCAGCGGGCGAGGAACCCGGCCCAGGGGCCGAGGTAGGTCCGCGCGATGGTGCCGAAGGAGCCCTGGACCGGATGGGCCGCCGACATCTCGCCGAGCAGGACGGCGATGACAGCGACCAGCAGGGCCCCGACGGCGTAGGAGACGATCACCGCGGGCCCGGCGACGGATATCGCCGAGCCGGAGCCGAGGAAGAGACCGGTGCCGAGCGCCGACCCCAGCCCGATCATGGTGGTCTGGCGGTGGGTGAGCGAGCGGAGCAGGCCCGGACCCGCGGGAGCGTCGGCGGGCGTGAGCGGTGCGGCGGGAGCGGGCGGCGCGGCGGGTGCGGGTCTTTCCGGAGAGGTCATGACGGGGGGCGTCCTTCTGTGCGGTGGTGCGCGGCGGGAGACGGGGTGGCGGTCGGCTCGAAGGCCACCCCCCTGGGCCGGAGGGCCGGCCTGACCTGAACTCGCTGACGTCCTAGAACTCGCTGTTGCGGAACGGCCTTTCGGGCCGCGTCAGGTGCGGCGCGCCGAGCACCTTCGGCGCGGACAGCGCGTAGATACCGTGGTTGGTCAGGGCCCAGGCGATGTTGCGGTCCCATTCCACGTACACGCCGTGGGTCTGGTTGCCGTACGCGTAGTCCGGAGTCTTCGGGCCGTACGCCTTCGGCACGAAGTACGCCTCGATCCGGGGCTTCGCCGGATGCGACACGTCGAAGAACTGCACCCCCGCGTTGTAGAAGCCGTAGCCGAGGACGCCCGCGTCGTGCTTACCCGGGTTCGTGTAGTAGCCGGTGCGCTTGGGGCCGAAGCTGCCACGACGCTGGCAGAAGTCCTGGATGCCGGCGGACCCGGGCGGGGTCGGGCGGGGCAGGACGCCGACGACGCGCGGGTTCTTCGGGTTCTTGACGTCGATCTGGTAGACGTCCTTGTGCGGCTCGTAGCAGTCCTCGGTGAGCGGGTGCCCGAGTAGTAGATGATCCCGGTCCGCTCGAACTGCGAGACGTCGATGTTGTCGCCCTCGGTGCCGGATACGGACGCCGGCAGGTCGAGGTGGCCGACGGTCCTCATGTGCGTCGGGTCCGAGATGTCGAGGACGCTCAGGCCGTAGCCGCCCATGGCGGCGAAAGCGTAGCGACCGCCCTTCTCCACGGGCTTGGGAATGAACAGCGGCATGCGCGCGCCCATCCAGCTCGTGCGGTTGCCGCAGCGCGGGTTCTTGCGGTAGGCGGCGTCCTCGCCGGTGCGCTGCCCGGGCAGATGCCAGGTGTCGAGCAGCCGGGGGTGGGCGGGGTCGGACATGTCCCAGGACTGATAGCCGGCCGAGTGGAGGTTGGTCGGGTACTCGGTGCCGGAGTAGGTGTCGTCCGGCGCGGTGGCGATGAACATGTACCGGTCGCCGGTCCAGTACGGCACGTCCAGTGAGCCGGAACCCTGCTGCGGCTTCGCCGGGTCGGACCTCAGCGGATCCTTCTGGGTGGCGTCGGTGGAGACCGTGGCCAGGAGCTTCCAGTCCTTCTTGAGCGGGCCGTCGAGGCGGAACACCTTGAAGCCCTTGAGCCCGGGCTTCTCGCGCAGCTTCCTGACGCCTTCGCGGTTGTGGTACTTGTCCTGCGCGGGGTCGTCGGTCAGCTCGGTGATCTGCCGTTTGTCCTCGAAACTCATCACCATGACATAGGCGTTGAGCTTCTTGTTCCACTGGACGGTGGAGGCGCCCCAGTAGTCGCCCGGCGCCCAGGAGGCGTTGCCCTTGGTCTCGTCGCCGCCGATGTCGTCGCGGGTCATCTTCTCGACGACCTTCACCTTCTTTACGTCGGTGATGTCGTAGACGCGGCCCTCGGAACGGTCGTACTGGAACAGGTACCGGCGGCCGTGGAAGTCGACGACGTTCTGCCAGGTGTGGAAGAAGTCGGGGGTGAAGTCGGCACCCTCGTAAGCGGCTTCGACCCTCATGTTCTTGATGTACGACTTGGTGTCGTAGTCCTTGTTGCGGCCCGGGAAGGAGTGCTCGTGCTCCTCGTCGACGGGCGTGAGAGCCGGATGACGGAAGCTGCCGTCGAGCTGCATGCCGTACGCGCCCGGGTCGGCGGGCTCGGGGCGGCGGTTCTCGCAGACGTCGACGATGTTCGGGTCGGTGGCGGCGGTGGCGGTCGCGCCCGAGCTGCCGGGCACGAGCAGGGTCGCGGCGGTGGCGGTGACCACGGCGGTCACCAGAGCCGCTCTCGTACGGAGGGATCGCATGGGAGTCCTAGGAGTCTCGGCGGTGAGAGGAAGGGGACGTGCGACATTCCCGATGTGGGGGCGGGGGCTTTCCTGCAGGGCACGCAGGTCAGGTGACCGTGGGGCGCTCCTGGAGCTCGGTGGCCCGGTGGGCTCCTGTGGCGGCGATGTCCCGCAGCTGTTCGACGGCGTGCAGCACGTCCGCGTGCGTCAGGTACAGCGCGTTGAAACCGAAACGCAGCAGGTCGGGGGCGCGCATGTCGCCGATGACGCCGCGCACGGCGAGCGCCGCGACCAACGGGAACGCCTCCGGGTGGCGCAGGGCGACCTGGCTCCCGCGGCGCCCGGCGTCGCGCGGGGTGGCCATGGTGAAGCCAAGTCCGTCGAGGAGTTGGTCGGCACAGTGTTGGAAGAAGCCGGTCAGTGACAGGCTCTTGGCGCGTACCGCCTCCATGGCCACGCCGTCGAACGCCGTGAGCGCCGCCTCCAGAGCGACCAGCGAGAGCAGCGGCGGTGTACCTATGCGGGCGCGGGTGACGTCCGGCGCGGGGGTGTACGTACCGGACATGGAGAAGGGAGCCGTGTGCCCGTGCCAGCCGGTGACCGGGTGGTCGAATCCGGGCTGGTGCCGGTGGGCCACGTAGGCGAAGGCCGGGGCGCCGGGCCCGCCCGAGAGGTACTTGTAGCCGCAGCCGGCCGCGAAGTCCGCCTTGATGGCGTCCAGTTGGAGGGGTAGTGCGCCCGCCGCGTGGCACAGGTCCCAGTGCACCAGGGCGCCGGCGGCGTGCGCGGCGGCAGTGACGGCGGCCATGTCGTACAGCTCGCCGGTGCGGTAGTCGACCGGGGCGTATGCGGCGACGGCGGCCTGGTCGCCCTCGGCGGCCAGTACGGTCACGGCCTCACGGGCGGGCACGCGGCGGACCTCCAGACCCAACAGCCGGCCGACGGAGTCGGCGATGTACTGGTCGGTGGGGAAGTGGTCCGGGTCGGTGAGCAGCAGCCGGCGCCCGGGCCGAAGCCGGACGGCGGCGACCAGGGTGTTGAACAGCTGGACGCTGGTGGAGTCGCCCACGACGATCTGGCCGGGCGCCGCACCGACGAGGCGTCCGACGGCGTCGCCGGTGCGTACGGGCGCCTCCCACCAGCCGTTGGTGTTCCAGGAGCGGATCAGGTCGGTGCCCCACTGCCGGTGGACGGCGTCATCGACAGCGGCGGGAACGGCGGCGGGCAGAGCGCCCAGGGAGTTCCCGTCGAGGTAGGTGACGCCCTTGGGCAGGACGAATCGCTCGCGGAGGTGCGCGAGGGGATCGGCGGCGTCGAGCGTGGCGGCGCGCTGGTTCAGCATGCGGGTACGTCCTTGGTGTCGGTGGCCCGGGAGCGGCCCAGGTCGAGCGCGATGTCGGGGAGCAGGTCCTCCTGGCCGCCGACGAGCCGGCGGCGGCCCGCCTCGACGAGCAGGTCGCGGGCGGCGAGGCCGTGGCGCGCGGCGATGGTCTCGGCGTGCCGCAGGAAGCTGGAGTACACGCCGGCGTAGCCGAGGGTGAGCGTTTCGCGGTCGACGCGCACGGGTCGGTCCTGGGTGGGGCGCACGAGCGCCTCGGCGGCGTCCATCAGCGCGAACACGTCGCAGCCGTGCTCCAGACCCATCAGGTCGAGCACCGCGATGACGGGTTCCAGTGGTGCGTTGCCCGCGCCGGCGCCCTGTCCGGCGAGGGAGGCGTCGACGCGCACGGCGCCCGCTTCGACGGCGACGACGCTGTTGGCGACGCCGAGGCCCAGGTTGTGGTGGGCGTGGATGCCGATCTCGGTCTCCGGGTCGAGGACGTCGCGGTAGGCGCGGACCCGTGCGCGGACGCCGTCCATGGTGAGCCGGCCGCCGGAGTCGGTGACGTACACGCAGTGTGCGCCGTAGGACTCCATCAGCTTTGCCTGTTCGGCAAGTCGGGCGGGCTCGGCCATGTGGGACATCATCAGGAACCCGGCGACATCCATGCCCGACTCCCGTGCCGCGGCGATGTGCTGGGCGGCGATGTCGGCCTCGGTGCAGTGGGTGGCGACGCGGACCGAAGTGACGCCGAGGGCCTGGGCGCGGCGCAGGTCCTGCAGGGTGCCGATGCCGGGCAGTAGCAGGGTGGTGAGCCGTGCCCGGTCCAGGACGTCGGCGGCCGCCTCCAGCCACTCCTCGTCGGTGTGGGCGCCCGGGCCGTAGGTCACGGAAGAGCCGGACAGGCCGTCGCCGTGGGCGACTTCGACGGCGTCGACGCCCGCGGCCTCCAGGGCTGTGGCGATGGCGCGGACCTGCTCGGTGGTGTAGCGGTGGGAGACGGCGTGCATGCCGTCGCGCAGGGTGACGTCCTGGACGTAGAGGCGGGTCATCGGACCAGGCTCCGCTCGGCCAGGCGCTCGGCAGTGCGCAGCGCGGCGGACGTCATGATGTCGAGGTTCCCGGCGTAGGCGGGCAGGTGGTGGGCGGCACCCTCGACCTCCAGATAGACGGAGACCAGGAGCCGTCCGCCGCCGCTGAGCGCGACGAGCGGATCATCGGCGGTCAGGGTGCGAAACTGGGGGTCCTGCTTGAGGCGGTAGCCGGGTACGTACCCGGCTACCGATGCCGCCATCTCTTGTACGGATGCGGTCACTTGAGCCGTGTCGCAGTCGTCGGTGACGCAGTGGACGGTGTCGCGCATCAGCAGGGGCGGCTCGGCCGGGTTGAGCACGATGATGGCCTTGCCCCGCCGAGCGCCACCGACCTGTTCCAGGGCGCGGGCGGTGGTCTCGGTGAACTCGTCGATGTTGGCGCGGGTGCCGGGCCCGGCCGAGCGGGAGGCGATGGAGGCGACGATCTCGGCGTGGTGGACCGGGGTGACGCGCGAGACGGCGGCGACGACGGGGACGGTGGCCTGGCCGCCGCAGGTGACCATGTTGAGGTTCGGGGCGTCCAGGTGCTCGTCGAGGTTGACGGGCGGCACGACGTAGGGGCCGATGGCGGCCGGGGTCAGGTCGATGAGTGTCTTGCCGTACGGCGCGAGGGCGGCGGCGTTGGAGTGGTGGGCAGCGGCGGAGGTGGCGTCGAAGACGACGTCGACGTCCGCGAAGCCGTCCATCGCGATCAGCCCCTGGACACCGTCGGCACTGGTGGGCACGGACAGCCGGCGGGCCCGGGCAAGGCCTTCGGAATCGGGGTCGATGCCGATCATCGCGGCGGCGGAGACCGCGCCCGCACCACGGATGATCTTGATGAGCAGATCGGTGCCGATGTTGCCGGAACCGATGACAGCCGCCTTCGTCACGAGGCCTCCTTCACCAGGTCGTGCAGGCCGAAGAACCGGATGGCGTTGCCGCCCAGGACGGCGGCCTTCTCGGTCTCTGTCAGCGCGCTCTCCCGCACCAGTCGGCCGATCGCCTCCTCGCCCAGCGGAAAGGGGTGGTCGGAGCCGAGCAGCACCCGCTCCGCGCCCATCACGTCGACGAGCAGGCGCAGTGCCCCCGGGTCGAAGACGGCCGAGTCCACCGAGAAGCGGCCGGTGTAACTGGACGGCGGCGCGGCACTGTCGGCGCGCACCAGATCGCGCCGGTGCCAGGCGTTGTCGGCGCGCCCGAGCAGGTACGGGAAGCTCCCGCCGCCGTGCGCGAACAGCAGCCGCAGCGAGGCGGGCAGCCGCTCGAAGGCACCGGACAGGATGAGCGACAGGATGGTCAGGTGCGTCTCGGCGGCCATGCCCGCGAGCCAGCCGAGCATGTAGCGGGAGGAGCGCGGCCCGGTGGGCAGGTCCCACGGGTGGACCAGGACCGCGGCGCTCTCCTGGGCGCAGTGCGTGAGGAATTCGAGCAGCGCGCCGTCGTCGAGGTCACGGTCACCGAGGTGATTGCCGATGTGCACGCCTCGGAACCCCTGTCGCATCGCCTCGGACACCATGGCGCAGGCCGACTCTGTGTCCTGCAACGGCACCTGGCACAGGGGCACGAGCCGCTCGGGAGCATACGAACAATGCGTCAGCGTGCGGGCATTGACGACCCGGCACCAGTCGGCAGCCGCTTCGGCCTCCAGGTCGTAGCCGAACAGCAGTGGCGTGCTGGACAGCACCTGCACGTCGACGCCGAGCCGGTCCAGGTCCGCGACGCGTGCGGCCGGGTCCCACAGGGAGCGGCGCACCGGCCGGTACTCGTGTGTGCCGGCCATCATCATCCCGGTATCCGCACCGTCGGACGTCCGCAGCCAGGGCCCCTCGTCGGACCCGGTCAGCGCCCGCGACTCGGCACGGCTGATCTCCGGGAAGACGTGCGCGTGGATGTCGACGACGCTCACGCGGTCACCCCGCCCCGCCGCGTCGTCGGGCGCAGCGCGTCGGGCCACCGGCGGCCCGGGTGCACGGCCTCGCAGTGCCGGCAGGTGCGGGCCGACTCGTCGTCGTGGAACGCCGTGAAGACGGGCGGCAGATCCTCGACGATCGACGCGAGCTGCAACTCGCTGCGATGCACCAGGTGGTGGCACTCCATGCAGTACCACTCGAAGGCGTCACGACTGCCCTGCGGCCGGGCGAACTCCACGACCAGGCCGATGCTGCCCTCCTCGGGCCGCTGCGGAGAGTGGCGCACGTGCGGCGGGAGCAGGAACACGTCGCCCTCGCGGATGTGGACGTCCCGCGGCGGCTCTCCCTCCGCGTCCATCACGCGGAGCACCATGTCGCCCTGGAGCTGGTAGAAGAACTCCTCGGTCGGGTCGTCGTGGAAGTCGGTGCGCTGGTTGGGACCGCCCACGATCGTGACCATGAGGTCGGCGTCACGCCAGATCTGTACGTTGCCGACCGGTGGCCGCAGCAGGTGGCGGTGCTCCTCGATCCAGGCGTTGAGATTGAACGGGGGCATGGTCATGCGGGCTGCTCCTGGTTCGTGCGGCCGATCGGCAGGTGGGCCACGGCGCTGATCTCGATCAGCAGGTGGGGATGGGGGAGTTGATGGACGGCGACGGTCGTGCGGGCCGGTCCCGTCTCGTCGAAGTACTCCGCGTAGACCTCGTTGTAGCCGCCGAAGTCGTTCATGCTCACGAGGTACGTGGTGACGGACACCAGGTCGCCGAGCCCGCCGCCGACCGCGCCGAGCAGTCCGGAGATGTTCTCGACGACCGCCCGGGTCTGGGCCCGGATGTCGAGGTCGGTGACGCCCATGGGGTCGACGCTCGCGCCGGCGAAGGAACCGTCCGGCCTGCGGCAGCTGGTGCCGGAGACGAACACGAAGTCCCCCGCGTGGCGCAGATGGGGGAAACGGCCGCGCGGCTGCGCCGCGCCCGGGACGATCACGCGGACCCCCGCATGGCGCCGGGGTGCGCGGGCTCCGACCGTCCCTTCCCGGTGCTGAACTGGACGGCCCCGAGCCCCGCGACCACGGCGCGGACATGGGTGTCCGGCGGAAGCGGTACGGCGGCGGTGGCCGCGCCCGCGAGGATCACGGTTCCGGAGGGCAGCTCCCCGGCGAGCCGGGCCGCCGAGGCCAGGGCCCGCAGCGGGTGCCCCAGGATCGCGGCGGTCGACCCGGCCTGCGCCGGGCGGCCGTCGAGTTCCAGGAGCACGCCGAGATTGTCCAGGTCGCGAGGAGCGGCCCAGGGGCCGACGGCGTACCTGGCCGCGGAGGTGTTGTCGGCGATGACCTCGGGCAGCGAGAACCTGAAGCCGTCGTAGCGTGAGTCGATGACCTCCAGGGCAGGTGCCACCGCGGCGACCGCGGCCATCGGGTCGGCGCCGGGCCTCAGTGTCGCCCCGAGCAGGAAGGCCACCTCGGGCTCCACGCGAGGGTGGATCAGGCGCGCGATGTCGCAGCGTCCGCCGTCGGCGACGGCCATGGCGTCGGTGATCCGGCCGTGGATCAGGTCGGACACCCCCATCTGCCGCATCTTGGCGAGGCTGGTGAAGCCGAGCTTGAACCCGGTGACCCGCTCACCACGGGCCAGCTTCCGCGCCACCAGAGCGTCTTGGACGGCGTACGCGTCGACGGTGGACGTCAGCCCGGGCGTTCCGCCGGGAAGTGCGCGGCCGGCGAGGGCGGCACGGTCGAGCCGCCCGGCGAGCGCGTCGATGTCAAGGCCGGGATGACTCATCCCCGTTCTCCTTCCCTTGCCCGGGTGTCGTCGCCGAAGGCCGCGCGGACCGAGCCGAGCCCGTCGATGCGCGCTTCGAGCACGTCTCCGGGGGCGACTGCTGCCATGGGCCCGAGCGCGCCGGTGAGCACGGTGTCCCCGGCCCTGAGCGGCCGTCCGAGGCGTACGAGCGTGTCGGCGAGCCAGACGGCGGCGTGCAGCGGATGTCCCAGGCAGGCCGCGCCCGCACCGGTCGACACCGGCTCCCCGCGCCGCTCCAGGACCATGCCCGCGCCGCGCAGGTCGAGGTCGCGCACCGCGACGGGCCGGTTGCCCAGGACGTACGCGCCGCTGGAGGCGTTGTCGGCGATAGTGTCGACGGCGGTGATGTCCCAGTCGCGGATTCGGCTGCCGACGATCTCGATGGCGGGCAGTGCGAACGCGGTCGCCCGGATGACGTCCGCGACGGTGTGGCGCTCGTGGTCCAGTCCGTGCTCCAGGACGAGGGCGACCTCCGCCTCGGCCTTCGGCTGCAGGACCGCACCCCAAGGCAGGTCCGCGCCGTCGGGAAGCGCGGTGTCGTCGAGCAGCGCGCCGAAGTCGGGGGTGTTCACGCCGAGTTGGGCTTGCACGGTGGCAGAGGTCAGGCCGACCTTCCAGCCGGTGATGCGGCGGCCTTCGGCGAGACGCCGGTCGGTGAGCAGAGACTGGACGGCATACGCCGAGTCCAGGTCTCCGGCGGGCAGGATGTCGCGCACGGGGGAGCAGGGGACACCGGTGTGCCGCGCCTCCTCCAGGCGCTCGGCGGCCCGGGTCACGGGGTCGGTGGCGGTGGTCACAGCTTCACGCACACATTCATCGGCTCGGAGAAGAAGTCCAGGGAGTGGTCGCCGCCCTCGCGCCCGATGCCGGACGCCTTCACACCGCCGAAGGGTGTGCGCAGGTCACGCAGGTTCCAGGTGTTGACCCAGGCAATGCCCACGTCCAGGGCGGGAGCGACCCGGTGGGCGCGGGCGAGGTCGCCCGTCCACACGGTGGCGGCCAGCCCGTACGGACCGGCGTTGGCGCGCCCGAGGACCTCCTCCTCGGTGTCGAAGGGCGCCAGGTGGACGACAGGGCCGAAGATCTCCTCCCGTACTGCCGGATGGTCCTCGGCCAGCCCCGTCAGCACGGTCGGCTCGACGAAGAAGCCGCCGTCACGCTCGTCACCGAACCGAGGCACACCCCCGCCCGCGAGGACTTCGCCGTCGGTGGCGGCCCTGGTGAGGTGGCCGATGACCTTGTCGCGATGGGCGGCCGAGATCATCGGCCCGTAGCCGCGGAGCTTGCGGGACTCCTCCACGAGCCGCCCGGCGAACGCTTCGAATATCGGCCGTTCCACGTACAACCGTTCAGTACACAGGCACACTTGGCCGCTGTGAGTGAAGGCGGAGCGCACCGTACCCGCCACGGCCTTCTCCAGGTCGGCGTCGGCGAAGACCACCCCGGCGTTCTTGCCGCCCAGTTCGAAGGAGATGGGCGCGAGGCGGGCCGCGGCCGCGCGCATGATCGTGGTGCCGGTGGCGGACGCGCCGGTGAAGGCGACGGCGTCGACGCCGGGGTGCTCGGTCAGCCACTGGCCCGCGGCGCCGCCGCCCCCGCCGTGAACGAGGTTGAAGACACCGGCCGGCAGCCCCGCCTCGGCGATAACCTCGGCGAGCAGGCAGGCTGTGCTCGGCGTCATCTCGGAAGGCTTGGCGACGACCGTGTTGCCCGTGGCCAGGGCGGGCGCGACCTTCCATGTGAGCAGCAGCAGGGGCAGGTTCCAGGGCGAGACGACCGCGACCACGCCGAGCGGCTTGCGCACCGTGTAGTTGAGCGCGCCGCGGCCGTCCGGCGTCGGTGTGTGCCAGGACTGCTCACCGCGCCCGGCCAACAGGTCCGCGAAGTTACGGAAGTTGGCGGCGGCGCGCGGGATGTCGACGTCGGCGGCCAGCTCGTGCGGCTTGCCGGTGTCGGCGCACTCGGCGGCGACGAACGCGTCGAAACGCCTCTCGATGCCGTCCGCGATCCGGTGCAGCACCTGTGCACGGTCGGCGGGGCTCCACGTGGCCCAGGGCCCGCGCAGTGCGTCGCGGGCGGCGCCCACTGCGCGGTCGACCAGTTCCTCGGACGCTGAGGGCACCTCTCCGGCGCTGCGCCCGTTGACAGGGTCGACGAGCGGGATTGGATCACCGGAGGCGTCGAAGACACCCCCCACGTAATGCCGCACAGGCGAGCTCAGCATGCAGATCTCCCTTGCTGGGCCGGGGGCGTCTGGTCCGCGCCCCCGGAGCGTGCAGGCATCATGCGCCGAGTCCGGGGAAACTCATCTTCGCCGTTTCAGGGCGTGCGCCACACGGGGGAGCTCCTCGTGGAGGAGACGGCCGGCCAGCGCGCCGCCGAGCACAACGACACCGACCCCGACCCCGACCAGCCAGGACTGGATGAGCAGGACGGTTCCGATCGGGCCGTAGGTGACTGCGCTGGAAGGGACCGCCAGAAGAACAAAGTGCCGGTCAGCACCGTCACCAGGCTCCGGGCCGGAGCCGCGCGCCACAGCGGTGTGACCGCGGACAGGCAGAGGACTCCGATGAGGACAGCGAGCCACTCCACCTGGCGCCTCTGGCCCACCAGCGGGTCGGGGCAGATCCCAGACCTTCTCGCAGCCGCTCTGCACCACCGCGCCGAACGACACACCGAACAAGGCGAGCACAGCGAGGCAGAACGCCGTCGTGGTCCGCAACGTCTGCCCTGGCAGAGCGAACAGCCACTCGATGTCCTCCCTGGCGGCCTCCGAAACGCTGTGCCCGTCCCTCAGACACTGTGGGAATCCTCGCCCACTCGCCGGGTCTGCCGCGGACACGACGATCAGCAGCGGTACCAGTGTCAGGCATCCGAGCGCAGAGAGGATTGCTGCGGAGCGACTGCGTGGCTGACGGTCGTGTGGCGGACAAATGGGGAGCGTGCGTCGAGCCGGCCACGCACGCGCTCCAGCGACGAAGCCCGGGTGCCGGCGGGGTGAGGTGCCGGCACGCCACCCACGTGGCCTCCCGGCACCCGCCACCATCTGGTCGCGCCTGGTGCCTGGTCTCACCGTCCGCACAAGGGCTCTGGCGCCGTGGTCGAGAAGGGCCGTTCGGACCACTGTGGTTCACGCGCCGCACTCCCGATGGCTACCAGAGCCACACTCGCGGCCGGGACGCTCCGCCCATGACCTTCGCGACCTCTCACGTCCGCGGCTCCGTCGCGGTGACCGTCGGCATGGCGGCTTCCCTCAGCCTCTTCATGCCCGCGACGCACGCCCAGGCTGTGTCCAACGCCGTCCCCTCGTACGAGGTGAAGATCAACCTCACCGCCGCCGCGCTCGATGCATCCCACGCGCCCAGCGCGGCGGTGCGCTCCGCCTTCGGGATCACGGGATCTGGGAAGAAGCGCTCCTACTCCTACTACGACACGGTTCCGCAGGACTTGGCGGGCCAGGGCTGGAGCGTGCGACTGCGGCACAAGGACGGGGCGTCATCGTTCGAGGAGACGTACAAGAAGCGCTTCCCGGTGTCCAACGGTGACATCGACGCCGCGCTCACCCAGGCCAACCAGGCCGGCTTCACCAGCAGCGACACGAACTACAAGGCCGAGGTCGACTGGGGCTACGCGAAGCAGACCCTGAGCTTCAGCAATGACAAGACGCACAGCGCGAGCGGCTACTCCGGCACGTCCCTGCCGAGCAGCGACACCGGCCGCAACTGGCTGGCGGCCGACATCCCCGGGAAGCTGGCGAACTGGGGGAGCACGGGGTGGGGCGCGGACGCTCTCGGGTCCTCGCGTGCCCACGGTCCCGTGACCTCGAACGTGTACTC
This sequence comes from Streptomyces sp. NPDC050145, assembly GCF_044460245.1. Lineage (NCBI taxonomy): Bacteria > Bacillati > Actinomycetota > Actinomycetes > Kitasatosporales > Streptomycetaceae > Streptomyces > Streptomyces sp. NPDC050145. Next base: position 668,924 of record NZ_JBITJS010000001.1, read on the forward strand.
CGGCGCCTGGGGGCCGTCGGACGACGCGAGCATCGAGGTGCTGCCGGTCGTCGGCGCCTCCGGCTCGGGCACGGAGTACGTCATCGAACTCTCCTTCAAGACCGACGACTTCACGGACGCGGCCGCCCTGCACAAGGACGCACTTTCCGTCGCCGAACAGAACGGCTGGCTCTACAAGGGCGACATCCTCAAGACCGACCTGATTCTCGACCGGTACTGACTGATCCAGCCACCCGCAGATCGGGCCGATCGAGCCGGACGGCGATGTGCTCTGCGCACACGGCTCGGACGTGCGCATCGTCGTCCTCGCTGCCGCCCCCGGCAGCGACGCGGCCGGCAAGCTGCGCCTCCTGTCCGACCTGGCCGGCGGGAACATGCCTGTGCCAGCCGCACCGGAGGGCACGTCAAGCGAGGAGAGCGTCCGGTAGATCGGGAGGAACTCTGCGGCGTCGACGTCGAGGACCGAGCACATCCGCCGCGTCGGCGAGTACGTCGGCCACGTACCCGGAGGTCGTCCTTCGGGTACGTGAGTGGCGCTGGTCGTCTCGTCGATCTCTCAGCCAAGTGATGTGCTGGCCGCGCGCAGTTCGTCCAGCGCGGCCCGCAAGCGGCCGGTGAGCTCGTGCGCGGCGTCGCCGCCATCCTTGGACCACCGGGCGAACGCCCGCTTGAACGCGAGCACGCCCAGCTCGCCGGCCAAGGCTGCGGACGTCTCGGGTGCACCGCGGGCGATCAGCGCGGTGGTCATCGCGGCCGCGAGGCCGACGCTCTTGAGGGCATCGGGCTCCTGCAGCTCGGCACTGGCGGCCACCGCCGCCCTCAGCCGAGGGCCGAGTTCGCGATTCATGGAACCCATCGATGTCGAGGCACGGACCAGACCGGCACCGACCGCCGCGAGCAGGCTGGAAGCCGCGGGCCCCAGCATTCCCCTCTGTCATCAGCCGGCTCAGTGTCTCCTGTCCGGCAGCCAGCAGCTCCCGCTTGTCGGGGAAGTGCCGGAAGAAGGTGCTCTTGGTGACTCCGGTGCAGACGCGCAGGTCACAGCGGCAGTGTCGGCGGCGAGGCACGCCGACGGCTGACCGGAGACGACCCCGGACGCCGGGGGTGCGGCGAGCTGTCGTGATCCCGATCAGCACTCAGGGAGCCACGGCGCCAACGGCTCACGACTTCGAATGCGGACGTGTCCGCCCTACTGTCAACAACGCTCGTGATCAGTACACCTGGTTTCAGGCGGTCGTGCGGGGGTGCGCTCGTGCGGGGGTCCGGGGCCGCGGGCGAATTCGCCTCGTTCGCCGTCCGGGCGGGTACGTTGGCCGGATGGATGCGGAGTGGGGTGCGTTTCAGAAGCGTCTGCGGGAGGCCCTGACCGGGATGGTCGCGGGGGAGACCCTGGTGGTGTCCGAGCCTGATCCGGAGCCCGATGCCGGCCGCGGGCTCTGGCGGCGGTGGTCGAAGTCCCGGCGGTCGGTCGGGCGCTACGTCCAGTTCATCGCGTGGGACGAGGGGATCAGTGCGGAGTGTGTGTCTCGTGCCCACCGCGCCACGAGTGACGAGCAGGAGCGCCGATTGCTCGAGCTCGGCTGGTCTGACCCGAGGACGCATCCGCGACGCAGCGGGCGTTCGAGCAACCACGAGATGGAGATCGGCCTCGACGAGGTCGACCGCCTCGCGCACATCTGCGCCCAGTCCCTTCGCGTCCTGGACGAGGATCCGCCGAACGAGCGCTGGACCTGGCAGAAGTTCTCGTCGGCGGACACTGCCTGAGCGACGGCAGCCGAATGAGCGGGGAGCATCGCCCGCTGTCACAGACGCGGCACGAGCCGGGCCATGGAGAGGAAAGAGGCGCGATGTGCGTGCCCAAGACGCAGACGTCCCGATTCGGCTGGACGGCGACCAGTGGCGCCGAGGGCACGACCGTGTCCGTGCTCGATCCGCAAGGGCATCGCCGGGCGGCCTGCAGGCGGCAGGAGCCAGAGGCCCGTCTGCAGGTCATCCGCCTCCGGCCGAAGGAGCAACAGCCGGTGCAGCTCTTCGTCGGCGAGGACCAGGCCGGTGGGGCCGTCGTCGACAACGTCCGGCACGCCGGCGCGATCACAACGGGTCGATCGGACTGCACGGCCGCAGGCACGGCGTGCGGCACACACGGAGCTGGCGCTCGACGCTGTCGCTGGACGGCCGCATCATCGCCGTCGGTCGCAAGGGCTGGTTCGGCAGGTCCGTACTCGAGCGTTCCCAGACCTTCGACCCGACAGACGAACTCGCCCTCGCGCTCCTCTGGTTCGCCGTCACTCCGGGCCGGCCGGGGAGGATCTGGATGACCTTCGGGGCCGTCTGATCCAGGGCCCCGGCGATGCCGGCCGCGACGCCGGCACGGAAGTTGTGCCAGGGCCCGAAGAATGACGTCACTTCGTCGGACGGGCCGCCGCCCGTGAAGGCAGCGGCCCGTCGAGGATGGGACTGCAAGGAGTCAGAACCCGTCTAGTACTCCAGCCGGACTTCGATGTTTTGCCTGGTCAACGGCTTGGGCTTGGGGAGTGTAGCGGGGCGGTGGCGGAGACGGGAGGGGTTCTTCCGGCTCGTCCCGCGAAGGTGTGACCACGCCGCGTGTAGTGACAACGATGCGGACAGCCTCCGTGCGTGATCGATGACGTACCCGCCACCGTGTGGGACCAAGGGCTGGAAGAACTCTTCCTGAGGATCGGGCACCGCTTTCCCCGGATCGAGCGGCGGCGGCGGATGCGGGACTACGTCCGCGGCCTGCTGGGCCCGGTGGGCCGCAAGAACTCCTGGCAACTCGCCGAGTTCGTCGGCCACTCCACCCCGGACGGACTTCAGCACCTGCTGGCCAAGAGCCGCTGGGAGCCCGATGAGATCCGCGATGACGTCCAGGCATACGTCGCCGAATATCTCGGCACCACCGACGGCGTCTTGATCATCGACGACACCGGATTCGTCAAGAAGGGCATCACCTCAGCCGGCGTGCAACGGCAGTACTCCGGCACCGCCGGCCGCACCGAGAACTGCCAGATCAGCGTCTTCGCCGCATACGCCACCGTCCGAGGCCACGCGCTGGTCGACCGCGAGCTCTACCTCCCCAAGAACTGGACCGACGATGCCGAACGCTGCCGAGCTGCCCGCATCCCCAAACACCGTGGCTTCGCGACCAAGAACGACCTAGCCCGCGCCATGGTCCTGAGGGCCCAGGCCGGCCCGCTGCCCTTCGCGTGGGTCACCGCGGATGCCGCCTACGGACAGGACTCCCGCTTCCGCCGCTTCCTGGAGGACATCGGTCTGTCCTATGTCGTCGCCGTGCCCAAGTCCCAACAGGTGCACGGCCCTCGCATCGATCACCTCATCGGCCAGGCGCCCGCCGAGGCATGGCAGCGCCTTACCTGCGGCGACGGCGCCAAGGGGCCACGGCTCTATGACTGGGCCGCCGCCCGGCTGCCGGCGGTGTGGGAGTTCGACGGCGACCAGCCCACCCGCCAGCGCTGGATGCTGGCTCGCCGCAGTATCAACAAGCCTGATGAGATCGCCTACTTCCTCGCCTCCGCACCCCTGCAGGCCACCGTCGCCGACCTCGCGCTGATCGCCGGATGCCGTTGGAAGATCGAGGAGTGCTTCCAGTCCGCGAAGAACGAGTGCGGCCTGGACCAGTACGAGGTCCGCCGCTACGTCGGCTGGTACCGGCACATGCTCTCTCGATGCTCGCCCACGCTTTCCTGGCCGTCACCGCCGCCCGTGAGCGGGAAAGGGGGGAGACCGAGGTGACGCGCCCGACCTCGTGGACCTCACCCCGGCCGAGATCCGCCGTCTGCTGGCAGTTGCGCACCGACGTTCTCCTGCACGCGCAGAGCACGCGGTGAACTGGTCACGATGGCGTCGCCGACACCAGGCCCGAGCCCGACGTTGTCACTACACGCGGCGTGGTCACACCTTCGCGGGACGAGCCGGAAGAACCCCTCCCGTCTCCGCCACCGCCCCGCTACACTCCCCAAGCCCAAGCCGTTGACCAGGCAAAACATCGAAGTCCGGCTGGAGTACTAGGCGTCGAGTGCCTGATTAAATAACACTCGGCGTCAGCAGCAATGGCAGCGCTTCACACCTCTGGGGTATCCATCGCGAGGCGACGCAATGCCCGCACGCCCCAGCTCCGTGTGGTCGGGCGTGACACCCGTGGGCCATATGGCAACGGTGAGGGCCTGGTGCTGACGGGGGATGCAGCACCAGGCCCTGCTCGCCACCGTAACGCTTCCCTGCAAGTCCGGTTCGGCCGGGGCACGTTCAGTGTCAGCGGACCGGAGAAGAGACAGACGCTGGCGTTGCCCTGATGACCGAGCTTGGGCACGACCCGCGCCCGTCGGGCGGTCTGGGTGTGGTGTGCCGCTTCTACTACTCCGGCGACACGCCCTGACCCCGGCCGCCGTCCCCGGCCCCTGGCTTGCCCTCGGTCAGCTGGCTGGCGGTGTTCTCGATCCACAGCAGCGCCCACTCGACACCGGAGCGCCACCCGGGCTCCTCGCTGTCGTACCGGCTTTCGGTATCGGCACGGATGTTGGCCGCCAGGGTCCGCAGGTCCTGCTGCAGTCCCTGCCGCTTGGCTGTGTCCATCGCCTGGATCATGTCGACGGTGATGTCACCGGGTCGGAGCGCGCTCATCTCCCCACCTTGGACGACCAGTCCTGCTGATGGCCATACCGGCCATACCGGGAGGTCAGCAAGCGGGGGTGTCGCCCCGACGCCGCCTTGAGTGAGGGGGCCGGTGTCGACTGGCTGGCCGGCCGCACTCTCAGTTGTCGAGCGGCCATAGTTGCAGCAGCCATTCCTCCACGCCGTTGTAGAACAGTTCCTCCCCGATCAGAGCGGCTGCCGCTTCCCGGCCACGGCAGTACGCACGCACGTTGCAGGGGCCTGTGAAGCCTGCCTCCAGCGGGGTACCGACGGGGCTGTGATCCCAGGCGCGGACGTGGACGGTCCCGTCGCAGAGGGCCTCCGCCTCTTCCTGCACATCCCATCCGGTGTCCAGGGCGGCCGGCTCGCCCGGCCATACCTCCACGCGCACCGTGGGGTAGAAGTCGTTGCCGCCGGTGCGGAGCACCAGTCCGCCCTCGCAGGCGATGGCGATGCGTCCTGACTTGGCCCAGCCCTTGGGCGGTTCGATCGGGGCCGAGGAGACGGACAGCAGGAACTGCCGGTACTCGATCCTCGGCGCCACCTCGGTGGCAGCCACGGGGTTGGGGTTTTCTCGGGCCATGCTGTTCGCCTTCCTGTGATTGCGGGGCCAGGAGCACACGCCTCCTGGCCCCGCAGTTGTTCATCCGTCTCGGGCGCCGTGCAGCCTCAGTATTCGGATGGAGGGGTGCCGGTCCGCTACTGAAGCACGATCACGAAGAAGGGATCGTTGTCGAGCACACGCTGACGATCGTAGAACTGGCCGAGCCGACGTCCTGCTGTCTGGTTGTCGGCCGAGTCCAGTGCGCGGGCGGAGTAGCGGTTGTCTCCGGCTGCGGCGCCCTGCAGGGTCGAGGCGAACGGGTACTCGTCGCAGTCCAGTCCCCTGGTGGCGTAGTCCGAGCCGTAGTACAGCTTGCACGTACTGATGGCCTTGCGCCGGTTCGCGTCCCGCAGCGAGGTGTCGTGGTAGGCGCGGTTGAGCGGCTGCGCACTGTCGATGGCGCCGGGGACCGTCTTGCCGGACCACGTCGGCACGGTCAACTCCGGCCGGTACTGGGCGTCCAGGATGTGCTGCGCGCTCTCGTTCACGGTCGAGTCGGAGACGCTGAGGTCGTACCAGAGCTCGATCGTCGAGTCGAAGACACAGCCCTTGGACTGCGCGATGTACGTCGAGGAGTCGCAGCGGAAGGTGTTTTTGCCGAACGAGTCCGATGCGGAGCGCACCTTGACGCTGCCTTCGAAGTCGTACCAGCTGATCAGATCGGCGCCGACGGCTCCGGCCTCGGGCGAGGAGAAGTGGAAGTACGCGGAAGGCGTAGCCTTCCACTCCGCCATCGGATAGGTCTGACGGTTCAGCGCGTCACCGTTACAGGCGGACCCGTTGGTGGCCGTACAGGCAATGTCCAGCGTCACCGGCTCCGTGGCCGCGGTGCCGACGATGGAGATCTGGTCCATGAGCGACACGAACTCGATGTCGCGGGAGCCGTTCTTCCCCATACCTACCGTACTCAGCCGGAAGGTGGCGCTGCCGGTCTCCTGACAGATCCCCCAGGAGTTGCACTCCTTCACCCACACACGGTGATCGCTCACCTTGCACCAGGTGAAGTGATCGATGACGAGACCGATGTCCCGCTTTGCGCTCTCGAGCTGCTGGCAGTCCGTCGGGTCCACGGCCAGCTGCGCGGACACCCCCTGCGTCCGGTTCTGGAGGTAGGCGAGACGCTCCTTGGTCACCGCCGCGCTTTCCTTCGCCGCCGGGTCAGTCTCGCCCTGAGCCGACGGGCTCACACTCTTCCCGCCCGGACGGACGGTCTCCACCGTCACGACCTTGGTCTTCCGGCCGTTGTCTCCAGCCGCCTGGGCCGGCACGGACACGGCCAATAACGCCAGGAGAGCGGCCGCCACCGTGGCTATCGATCTTGTCGTTCTGCGCATGACTTCCTTACGGGTACAGCGACGTCCGCGACACAGACAACGTCCGTGCCGACAGCGTCAGTTGGCGAGGGGTAGCAGATGTCTACGTGCCGCCGTCGCCCCGATCAACAGGAGCAAAGGGGCATCGCCGACGAACCAAGGATCCAGATTGTGATCACAACCACGGTTGTACGGATCAAGGTGGGGAGGCCGTGCGGGTCTCGCGAGGCTGGTGGAGTTTGTAGTTCTCCCGTGCACGTCACCCCGGAGGAGGCCGCCTCAGTGACCGCGCTCCTGGAACGCGCCAACTCCATGCGCTGGACCATCACGGGCATCCTCATCACCACGCCTGACGGCCAGGAAACGGCTGCGGCGGCAGAGAGTACGCTGGACGCCGTCACACCGCCCCCGTCACCCGATCAGTGGCCACACTGAAAACGTTCAGTGTCCCCAAGTCGTCGTCCACGATCCACGGCCGAGTCGTCACACCCACTCGAACCGTCGGATCGTCACAACAGTCACGCTTGACCAGGGCACCTCAGTAAGATCCTTTTACGAGCTCATAAGCCCTGTCCAAGGTTCAGGGCGAAGGCCCCCGCTCGTCGAGGCAGCTGGCAGGCATCGGGCCGGTCGCGCTCGTCTCAGCGACCTGCGGTCCCGAATCACCCACACCGCGCACGCGGGTTCGAGCGCAGGGGGAGCGGGCCTGGTGAGGTGAGGCGCCATAGCTGGCTCCACCTTGAGGACGCCGGTGGGGGATCACCACCGCTGGGCGTACTGAGTCCTCCAGAAGCTGAGGGCGGAGAGGGCCGTTTTAGCCCGTGGGAGTTCCCCTCCGAAGGCGCCGGCGTTCAAGAGCGGCCACTCACTAGTGAGTTCCGCCTTGATCGTGGACGCGAGCCCGTTCTCGTCGTAGCCCCACGTGCTGTTGAGAAGGAATTCGCCTGATCGACGTCGGATCCGGCCCGCGCTACTCCGTGCGCGGGAGCCCCAGGGTGTACAGGTCGAGGGAGCCGACGCCCGGCTTCTCGTTCCAGATCTGGTAGGTCAGGGCGGAGGGGGACGGGAGGCGGAGGGCGTCGCGCAGGCCGGTGACGGCCATGCCGGCCAGGGCCTGGTACTCGGCCGTGGTCGCCAGGACGAGTTCGAACTGCCAGTTGCGGCTGTTGTCGTCGGCGTCCGGGTCCCGCCAGCCGGCGGCCCTGATCAGCCGGGCTCCCTCCTCGCCGGCGCGTACGGCGGGATCGAGATAGGAGTCGCCGACCAGCTCGGCGTAGGTGCGCTCCTCCTCCCGCACGAACTGCACGAAGCGGTTGTGGCCGCTGTCCGCGGTCTCCTGGATCACCACGACGCTCCCGTCGGGCAGGTCGAGCAGCTCCTTGGCCAGACCGGTCGTGAAGGCGGCCCAGGCGTGCTCGGCGTCGTGCGGGTGCCTGTCGTTCATCGCTGTGGGTCCCCGTCCGTTCGTCGCGCGTGCGGTGTGCGGCCGCACCCATCGTCTCCGATGCCATCCTCTACGATCCCGGGATGGAGACCCCGACCGGGTACGGATTCTTCGTGCCTGCGCAGCCGAGATCCTCGCGTGGCGTCGACAGGAGGCAGCGCGCCGCCTATCACCTGGGCCTGCTCCGCTGGGCGGCCTCGCTGCTGCCTGCCGAGGAACGGGCCCGCGCCGACGCCGAGTTGGACGCCACCGCTGCGGCCAGTACGGCGACGGTGTACGACCCGCCGCCCGCGCCGTTCCGGTACTCCGACGCCGGGCGGATCCGCCCCTTTCGTGCGGCGACGAGTCTGAGGCAGTGCGACACGCTGATCGCGGGGGTAGCCCTGGACTGGGACGCCTGGACGGCCGCCCACGCGAGCGAGCCCTTCGGCCCGGTCCAGGCGCGCGCACTGATCGCCCGGCACGACTGCCCCGACGACCTCACCGCCGCCCTGCTCGTCCCCTTCGACCTGAAGGTGGCCAATCGTCTGGCAGCCCGCTCGGCGGTCGTGCCCGGGAGCGGCGTGCACTGGAACGAGCCGCGCCAGTGGGACCGGCCGTGCCGAGACCCCGCCGCACCGCTGCGTGAACTGCCTGACAACGTGCGGCAGTTGGTCCTGCCGCACGTCTCCGGTCTGCGGGCGGCGCTGCTGCGCTACCTGCTGACCCCGGACGGGGCCCGGCAGGTGGTGACCGCGACGCACCGCCTGGACCGGCTGGTGGAGGCCGTGGACGCCGGCGCATACCGGCACCGTAAGCGCGTCCTCGCGTTCTGGGAGGCGTTCGGCGCCGCGCTGCGGGACGCCCTGGGGGAGGACCGGGAGGCGTGGCGGGTGGCCGCGGCCGCCGGGCGAGCGGCCGGGCATCAGGGCGGCCTGGGCGAGTTCGTCGAGCGGCTCGGTGAGCCCGAGGCCGCCGGCGACCTCGATCTGCGGTTCCTGGTCCAGGCGCCGCCGCGCGTCCTCGCCGATCTTGTGGCCGCCCTGGACGACGGCGCCCTGGAGCGGTCGGCCGCCCGCTGCCTCGGCCCCGACAGTGTCCGCACCGGAGACGTTCTCCTCTGCCACGCCCTGGCGAGGCTCGAACAGGCCGGTGTCGCCCCGCGGCCGCTCTTCGCCCACTGGGCTCACGCCGTCCGGGGCCGGCGCGGCCCCGAAGCCGCCGTCGCCGCCTGGCTGTTCGGCCAGGACCCGGATCGGGACGCGTACCTGCGGGGCCTCGCGAACACCCGGCAGGATCTGCGCCGCGCCCTGGCCGGCCGCCGCCCGGAGCGCGAGCCCGCCGCGGACCTGGTCGCCGCACTGCGCGCCGCCGGCGACGCGGTCGAGGCCCAGCGCGTCCTGGACGCCACCGGACCGGAAACGACCCCGTGGCCCCGGCTCGTCGCGGCACACACCGCCGGACCGCTGCCGGAGCCCGTGCTGTGGGCGCTCGCCTCCCGCCCCGGCTTCCCCCCGGAGCTGGGCGAGGCGCTGCTCGGCGACCCGGACTCCCTGGCGGCCCAGGGGCCCGAGGCCGCCCGCCTGGTGCTCGCCCGCCTGTCGGACCCAGCGTCCGCCCGCACGTGGGCCTACTACAGCCCGGCGCGCGGGCTGATCCACACGGTCCGCTCGGCGGGCGTACTCGACGACGCCGAGGTGCTCGCGACGGCCCGCCCCGCGAGCACCGCCCTGCTCTATGGGCGTGACCAGGCGCCCGGCGTCCGCGACGAGGACAGCTGGCGGTCGTCCTGCGCCCAGCTCCTCACCGAGGCGTCCCGCCGCTCCGGGCACGGGTTCTGGGAGCAACTCGCCGATCGTCTGCCGCACTTCGAGGGCAACCTGGCCGAGCTCGTCGCCCTGCCGCCGGACCACACCCGCGTCGGCTGGACCTGGCGCCGCGCCGACGTCGAGAAGCTGGGCGGCGTGGACGACGACGATTTCCTGCACGGTCAGCTGGACCGCTTCGACACCCAGGTGCGCGCGGCCGTCGCCCATCTGCGGCCCGACGCGGACGACCCGGCGGCGCTCGGCTTCCCCGACCGCGAGACGGCGCTGCGCTGGCTGGACGCGGGGACGGGCGAGGTCCTCGACGCCGCCCGGATCGCGAGCGTGCTGCGCCCGGCGCTGGCCGTCGAGCTGCCGCGCCTGCTGGACCGCTATCTGGTGGGGGAGCGCGGTCGCACGGACGAACTGGTCGCGCTGGCGCAAATCGCGGCGCGCACCGCCGTCCGCGTCGGCGACCGGCACGGCGAGGCCGTCGCCCAGGGCGCCCTGGGCGTCGCCCTGATCCACCTGCGCCGCTACGAGGAGGCCGTCCCCGCCAACGAACGGGCGCGCGCCCTCATGCGCGAGACCGGCGACCGTGACCGCGAGGGCCGCACCGGCCGCAACCTGGGCGCCGCCCTGTGCGGGCTCAACCGGTACGTGGCGGCCGTGGAGGCGTACGAGCAGGCCCGTGCCGCTTTCCGCGCGGCCGGGCTCACCGCACGAGAGGGCGTCGTCACCCGTGACCTGGCCCGCGCGTTGGTGCGGCTCCGCCGCCGGGAGGAAGCGGCCGCCGCCCTCCACGAGGCGATCGCGCTCTTCGAGGGAAGCGGCCGCGGAACCGATGCGGCCGCTGCCCGGCGAGAACTCGACGGGCTCGACGGACTCGGTGACTCCGAACGGCCTTAACGAGCTCGTGCATGGTTGTTGGTGGCGCGTCGAAGGCCGCGAAGCGGCCGTGGTGTTCACATTCGCGTACCGTCGGCCGCCATGGCGGTCTGCCGGTGGGAGAGCAGTCCGGCGACGGCTTGGATGATGTCGCTCATGTGTTCTCGGCGGCCGTGGTGACGGGCGAGGGATCGCCAGTTCTTGAGATGGCCGATACCGTGCTTGACCTGAATGCGGCGTGAGGAGTGGGCCTTGCGCTGGCGTTCGTGCATCTGCTCGTACCACTCGGGCGGATTCTTCTTGAACTTGCGATGTGGTGGCGTCACCGCGCGGCCACCGGTCTGGGCGCCCAGGCCCTGATATCCGGCATCGGCCAGGATCTCCACGACGGGCCCGTCTGCCAGGAGGTTGACCAGGCCCAACTTCCGGGCGTGGGTGATGTCCGCGGTGCTGGCCGGCTCGGCCGGGCTGCAGAACAGCAGCCGCCCCTCGGCGTCCGTGACGACCATGGACTTCACGGCGTTCTGCTTGTTCTTCCCGGAGATGAACTTCTTCCGGTGCGCCCGGCGGCCGGGCGGCGGACCCGGATCTCGGTCCCGTCGATGATCCCGGTGCGCCCATCGGCGCCGAGGTAGTCGATGACCTCGGCGAGGGTGCGCAGCCGCCGGCCGGGCGCGATGGTGCAGCCGCGTTCGGCCAGTAGCGGTCTCACTTCGCCGATCGCACGCGTAATGGTGGAGCGGTCGACACCGAACCAGCAGGCCAGCACGTCATGATTAGTGCTGTGCCGCAGGTGCACGAGCGTGGCCAACAACCAGTCCACGAAGACCAGTTTGTGCTTCGCCCCCGCACCCACGGCGCGGCGCCTCGTGCGCGCAACGAGGGATGCCTGGTGACGTTCGTGCCACAACGGGCCAACTTCCGCGACGATTTCGGCGATCACGTCGGGCGACAGCCCGGTGATCCGCTGACTACGGATGATCGCTGCACGAGCCCGGTTCCCCACCACGCAAACATGGTCAACGATCAAGGTGTCGACGCGCCACCAGCAACCATGCACGAGCTCGTTAGGCGTTTTTACAGGGTGCGGGTGATGGTCTGTGTCTACTGGCCGGGGCAGTGCATCGTCAGGTGGGTGGCCTCCGGCGCATTGGCCCAAGGCCATGGCTGCTCGGGAGGAGCCGGGACGGGCTGCTCGCCGTCATCTCCGTCCCACATGCGCCCGTACGGGTCGGGGATGGTGCCCCAGCCCCAGTAGGGCAGTGGCCGGTTGGGGACGATGCCGAGTTCGGCGGCCGGGTCGATCGGTGCGGGTCCGATCTGGCAGGCGTGACGCCAGTTGTCCCCGAGGTCGAAGGTGTACTGGAAGCTCGCGCTGAGCGTGAGGACTTCGTCGACGCGGGTGTGGTCGGCGTCCAGTTCCCGGTCCTCGTCCTCGACGTCCCAGTGCCGGTGTTCGGTGGCCGTCAGGCCGGTGGAGGGGAACTCGAACATGTGCAGGTGGCTGCGGTCCCAGCGGGCGAAGGCGTCATCGATGGCCTCGGCCAGGACGTGCAGGGAGTGCCGGGGATGGACAGCGAAGACTCTTCCGGGACGCGGCCAGAGCTCCCCGCTCGTTCCGCCGCCGAGGAGTTCGACCCGCACGCTCCACCACTGCTCTGTCATGCCTGAAGTCTTCCGCCGCCCGCACCCGGCATGGGCGGGAGCCGGTCAAACCACTCCTCTTGGGGAAGCGCGGCCTTCTGCAGGCGCGGCGGCCGGCCTGCCGGGATAGCGACAGGTCAGCTGGAGCTGAGGTGATATCGGGTGTAGATGCGGCTGTTGACGCTGTCGAGCAGGGGCCGCTTGAGGACCTGGGCCAGTCGAGGGGTGCCGGTGAGGGCCAGGGACAGGGGACGGTTGCGGTCGTCGGCGGCACGCCAGGTCCCGTACGGGCAGGTCAGCCCGTCGGTCCGCAGCTGCTGGGCGTCGCGGACCACGAGCGCGGTGCGGCCGGGGCGGGCGAGTTCGGCGTCGATCTCCCGCTCCGCGTCGGACAGGATGCGGGGCCGGGCTCCGTGCCAGGCTCCGGGGAAGAGGGCTGCGTAGAGGGCGTCGATGACCGTGGTTCGGTTCGCCGGCGCCCGCACGGTGACGTGGACGCGGCTGACGTCCTGAGTGCTCAGCACGGACGCGGCCGCCTGTTCTGCCGCATCGGCATCGTCGGCAGTGAGCACCATCATCTGATGCACCTCCACAGTGGAGGCGATACGGTCACCCAGCTCGTCGACGACGCGGGACGGTAGTTCAGGCACGGAAGGCGACACGGCTTGCTCCCTGACGGTTGAGGTTTGCTTTCAGTGCAGCACCTTGACCCGCCACCGTGTGAGCGATGCCGGCAAGCAGACCCCGTCGGGGCGCCGTCACTTGACAGCAGGTACCTGTCACAGTGCAGAGCCGTCGACGGAGCTGACGGCCTGACGCTCTGGTCGCAGGTGATCGGTGACCGCGAGAACAGACTCTGCTATACCAAGATCGCGCGGCCCGCCGGTTCATGCTCTGGCGGCGGGCCGCCACTGCTACTACTCCGGCGACACGCCCTGACCCCGGCCGCCGGCCCCGGCCCCTGGCCTGCCCTCGGTCAGCTGGCTGGCGGTGTTCTCGATCCACAGCAGCGCCCACTCGACACCGGAGCGCCACCCGGGCTCCTCGCTGTCGTACCGGCTTTCGGTATCGGCACGGATGTTGGCCGCCAGGGTCCGCAGGTCCTGCTGCAGTCCCTGCCGCTTGGCTGTGTCCATCGCCTGGATCATGTCGTCGGTGATGTCACCGGGTCGGAGCGCGCTCATTTCCCCACCTTGGACGACCAGTCCCGCTGATGGCCAACCCGTGAGGTCAACAAGCGGGGGTGTCGCCCCGGGCAAGGTTGAGGTTGTTGGCGCCGGAGCAGGTCTTCAACTCGGCGCAGCGAATGCCGGAAGAACTGCGGTGCAGCTGGACGTTGGCTGGAGGTATGAAGATCAGCGAGGCTTCCAGAGTCAGCGGTGTGAGTGCGCGGTCGTTGCGGCACTACGAGGACGAGGGCTTGATCGTCCCCGGCCGGTTCAGCAACGGGTTTCGTGACTACTGCCAGTCCACGATCGACCGGGTGCTCGTCATCCGGTCGCTGTTGGAGTCCGGGCTGCCTGTGCGGTTGATCAGGGAAGTCCTGCCGGGCCTCACCGACGGGACCGCTGCCGGGACCGAGGCGGTTTGTGCGGAGTTCCTGCATGAGGTGCAGGACTATCGCGATCGGCTCGCGGCACGCATCGCCGCTCTCAGCGATCAGCAGGCGGCCCTGGACACGTACCTTCGGGAGGCCCGTCGCACCGGTCTCTGAGAGCTGCTTGACCTTGACACATGTGTCAGGTTCCTACGTTGTGATGCATGGAGATCAACGAGCGGCAGCAGGCCGCTGACCAGACGATTCGAGCCCTGATCCAGCAATCTCACCGGGGGCCGAAGGACTTGGCGCTAGCCGCCGGTCACCCTCGTCCTACCCCAGGGCCGGGTGAGTACCTGATCCGTGTCGGGGCCGCCGGGGTCAACTTCGCCGACGTCATGCAGACTCACGGCACCTATGGGGGAGGGCCGCAGGCACCGTACGTGGCGGGCTTCGAGGCCGCTGGAGAGATTGTCGGTGTCGGCGCGGACGTCGAGCGTCCGTTGCCGCTCGGCACCCACGTCATCGGAGCCGGTCCGGGAGCCTTCGCGCAGTACATGACGATGCCGGCCGCCGGCGTGCTGCCCGTGCCGTCCGGCTGGAGCGACGCCGAGGCGATCGGCATGGTGCTGAACTGGGCCACCGCGCTGGCGGCGCTGAAGCCGCTGGGTGAGATCAAGAACGGCGAGGTCGTGCTCATTCATGCCGCGGCCGGAGGCGTGGGACAAGCCGCGGTCCGCCTCGCCCGCCACTACGGCGCCCGCGTGATCGCCACGGCCTCTCCGGCCAAGCACGCCCCCGTCCGAGCTCTCGGTGCTGACGAGGTCCTGGACAGCCGCCATCCCGATCTGACCGAGGAGATCACCCGGCTGACCGGTGGGGCCGGGGTCGACCTGGTCCTGGAATCGGTGGGCAAGGCCACCTTCGCCACCAGCCTGGCGGTCGCGAAACCCTTCACCGGCCGTGTCGTGGTGTTCGGCGCCGCCTCCGGCGATGCCACCGTGACCACGCACGACGTGGTCTTCACCCACCACGCGGCGATCAAGGGCCTGCACGTCGGTGCACTCGCGACCGAAGCCCCGTCCCTGTACCAGTCGTTGCTCACCGAGATCGAGGCGCTCATCGCCCACGGCGTCTACCCGCCGGGCAACCCCCAGGTCCACCCCCTGGCCGAAGGGCCGGAAGTCCTGCGGCAACTCGAGGACGGCGCCACCCACGGCAAGCACGCTCTCGATCCCTGGCGCTAGGGGATCACCCATGACGCACCGCAACGCCCCTCTGTCTCCCGAGGGCCGACAAACGCCTCGCGCAGCGCTGCAGAACTCGCCCTATCGCCCACGTCGCCGCAGAGCTTCGGACTGTCGCGGCCGACAGCGAGCAGCTGGTCAAGAGCCTTGCCAATCCCGTGTCGGCCCTGTTCCTCATGGGAGGCCGCTAGACATGCCCGTCCTGCCGTCGCCTGCAGAGATCGAAACCGCCAAGACGCCCAAGGGGCGTGGACGCGCGCTCAGCTCGACGAATGGGGTGTGCAGTGGCCCCGGAGAAGGGCTGGAAGGACGAGCTGATCGAGCGCTGGAACGCCTTGCGTCAGGACGACGCCCCGCTGCCACCCTTGCCCAGCCCGGTTCCGGCCGATTCCGTACAGGAGACCCTCGACTTCGGCTGAGGAGACGACAGTGGGGCCACAGGAATCGGAGTGGTTTGCGACAGAGATCGCGGCACGCTGGCGTCCGGGCTCATTGGCTCAACGCGACGATGAGGCCTGCCAGGATCGCGGCATACGCCACGGCCAGCATGACCGGCCGGAACGACTTCCTCTCTCTCCTCATACCGGCAGGTGGAGCACCTGGCCACGCCCGGGCCGGCCCCGATCGGCCGACAGGCGGGTTTGTGGGCGCCCCGTGCGCGGGACCCCTCTGTGTAGCGGGGGGGGCCCCCCCCCCGGCCCCCCCCCCCCCCCCCCCCCCCCCCCCGCGCCGCGCGCCGGGGGGGGACGTTGGGATGAGGGCCCGGCTGCGGGCGCCGCCCGGCCCCCGGGGGCGTGGCA